>NZ_CP013987.1:2852964-3513428 GCF_001518815.1 Pseudomonas oryzihabitans | reverse complement strand
GCCTGGGCGGTGGCGGGGCTGATCGTGGTGCTCAACGTGAAGCTGCTGGCCGATATCCTGATGGGCTAGCAGACATCTGAGGTCAGACGACCTTTGGTGGCTCTGGAATGCTGGTTTGGGAACTTGTGAAAGCGCGAGGGTATCCATCCGTTACCACAATAACTTCTTCCCATGATCCTTCCGGAGCACCTGCCATGTCCTACGACGCCCACCAGACACCTGCCTACCCGGCCACCCGGGCCACCGCCCCCCTGCTCAAGCGCATTTCCTGGAGCTCGATCATCGCGGGCGTGGTCATCGCCCTGACCGTCTCCTTGCTGCTCAGCCTGTTGGGCACGGCCATCGGCACCGCCTCCATCGATCCGCAACAGGAAGCCAATCCGCTGGATGGCCTGGGCAAGGGCACCGGCATCTGGGTCGGTGTCAGCGCCGTGGTCTCGGTCTTCATCGGCGCCTGGATCGCCGGTCGCCTGGCGCAACGCGAAGGCGCGCTGCACGGCATCCTGGTCTGGGCCACCGTGACCCTGGTCAGCGTCTATCTGGTGTCCAGCGCCGTGAGTGCCGTGGTGCGCACCGGCGTCAACGTGGCGGGCAGTGGCCTGTCGATGATTGGCAGCGGCCTGTCCCAGGCGGCCCCGGCCCTGACCAACCAGGTTCAGGATCAACTGCGTCAGCAGGGTATCCAACTCGACCTGGGTGATCTGCAGAACGAGCTGGAAACCGCGCTGCGTCAGACCGGCAAGCCCGCCCTGCAGCCGCAGAATCTCCAGCAGCAGGCCCAGGGTGCCAAGCAGGATGCCAAGAACACTGCCCAGAACAGCGCCAACAACCCGCAGCAGACCGATGACCAGCTCAATGCCTTGCTGGATCGTCTGCAGCAGCGTGGCGACCAGGCCTGGAACGCCGCCGATCGCCAGGCCCTGGTCAACCTGATCAAGGCCCGTACCGGCAAGAGCGACGCCGAGGCCAATGCCATCGTCGACAAGGCTCAGCAG
This sequence comes from Pseudomonas oryzihabitans, assembly GCF_001518815.1. NCBI lineage: Bacteria > Pseudomonadati > Pseudomonadota > Gammaproteobacteria > Pseudomonadales > Pseudomonadaceae > Pseudomonas > Pseudomonas oryzihabitans. The sequence continues at coordinate 3,512,433 of NZ_CP013987.1, read as the reverse complement.
ACCTATCAGCAGGCCTATGCCAAGTATCAGGAGCTCAAGGCCGAGGCCGAGCAGAAGGCTCGCGAAGCCGCTGACGTGGCCGCACGCAAGGTTTCCCAGGCCAGCTGGGTGCTGCTGATCAGCCTGGTGGTGGGCGGTATCGTCGCGGCCATCGGTGGTGCCCTGGGTCGTCGTACCCAGCCCGTCAACAAGGTAGTCGCTGGCTAAACGCGACCGCTAGCGGACCCCTTCGGGTCCTGCCGTTGGACGAGATGCCCGGACCTGAAAAGGTTCGGGCATCGTCGTTTCCGGGTGGGCGGTTTTCGCTACCGGTCCGGCCGCAACACCCGGGCGAGCAGGTCGAGGCACAACGGCATGGCCGGACGCTCGGCACCAAACAGGGTGCGATAGATCAGCGGGGCGACCAGGCCGTCGAGCAGGGCGTCCAGACCTGGCGCCGGCTCGCCGCGTAACCGGGCGCGTTCGAGTATCAGCTCCAGGCGTTCCCGGGTCGGTTCGGTGCAGCGCACCGCGCAGCCCGGATCGGTGGCGGCCAGGGCATCCCTGAGCATGGCCTGGCCAGGCGTCGAGGCGAGGTCGTCCACATAGTGTTCCAGCCAGCGTTCGAGGTCGCCTCTCAGGCTGCCGGTGTCCTCCGGCGGCTGGTCGGGGCGCAGGCGCTGCAGGTCGACATCGGCCAAGAGGCTAGGCAGGTTGCCCCAGCGTCGATAGAGCGTGGAAGGGGTAACGCCGGCGCGGGCGGCGATCAGGGGCACCGTCAGGGCGTCTCGTGGCTGCTCTCGCAACAGCGCCAGGACGGCCTCGTGAATGGCTTGCTGGACGCGGGCACTGCGGCCGCCGGGACGAGCTTGCTTGGTGGTCATGGCGACAGGATACCCGTCCCTTAACGCAAACGCATTGCTTTTGGTACGCAAAGGGCTCAGGCTTTAAAGCAATTAATTAGCGTTAAGGGATAGGCATGGTCTCCGCGAATGGCTCTTCCACCGCCCGCCTGATCCTGCTGGGCGGGGTGCTCTTTACCTTCCTGGCGGCTTCCAGTGCGCCAACGCCGCTCTATGCCAGCTACCAGCAGGCCTGGGGCTTCTCCACCTTCTGGCTGACCTGGGTATTCGCCGTCTATGCCTTCACCCTGCTCGCCGCCTTGCTGGTGGGTGGGCGGCTGTCCGATCACCTGGGTCGACGCCCGGTGATCCTAGCGGCGCTGGTACTGGAGATGGGCGCCATGCTGCTGTTCCATCAGGTACAGGGCCTGGCGGATCTGGTGCTCGCCCGCGCCCTGCAGGGGCTGGCGACCAGTATCGCCACCAGCGCCCTGGGCGCGGCATTGCTCGACATGGATGCCGGACGCGGCCCCTGGCTGAACAGCCTGGCGCCCCTGCTGGGCATGGCCGGCGGCGCCCTGGGGTGCGGCCTGCTGGTGGAGTTCGCGCCCGCTCCGCTGCAGCTGGTCTATCGGCTGTTCCTGGCGCTCTTCCTGGTGCAGGGCCTGTTGCTGTTGCGCCTGCCCGATCCCCTGGCGCGCCGGCCCGGGCTGCTCGCCGCGCTCCGGCCTCAGCTGGCGATACCGCCCCAGGCGCGTGCCATGCTGTGGCGGATCTTGCCGCTGGAGTTGGCGGTCTGGGCGGTGGGCGGTTTCTATCTCTCGCTGATGCCGGGGCTGATCAAGACGGCCACCGGCACCTCCTCGATCCTGGTGGGCGGGGTAGTGGTGGCCGGCCTGACCCTGACCGGCGCCGCCAGCCTGCATGGCCTGCGCCACTGGCCCGCCGCGCGGCTGCTGCGCCTGGGCGCGGGCACCCTGGTGGCCGGTCCGGCGCTGCTCTGGCTGGCGGTGGCCAGCGGTCAGCTGGGGCTCTTCGCCCTGGGTACCCTGGTAACTGGAGCGGGCTTCGGCAGCGGCTTTCTCGGCGCCACCCGCAGTCTGCTGCCCCTGGCCGAGCCGGCCCAGCGAGCCGGCCTGCTGGCGGCCTTCTATGTCTTGAGCTACCTGGCCTTCTGCCTGCCGGCCCTGGCGGTCAGCACCCTGGTGCCCTGGCTGGGCCTCAGCGGGTCCGCTCAGCTCTACCTGGCGGGGCTGATCCTGCTGGCGTTGCTGGGGGTGCGCAACAGCCTGTCGCGCGCCTGCGTCCAGCCAGGCTAGAGCCGGATGTCGGCCGGGCCCTGGATGGCCCGTTCGACGGGCCTGCCGGTGGCGCGCTCTTCGTTGGAAAAGCCGTCATGGTCGGCCAGGGGACCGAAGTCGATGCCGGTCAGCTGCTCGATGCGCAAGACGCTGCACTGGTAGGTGCGCAGGCGGCCAAAGGCGATGGATAGCGCGTCCAGCTCCCGGCGCTGGTCGATGAGGTAGGCACTGGCGGAGGGCTTGCCGTCGTCACCGAGATAGGCCACCACCTTCCAGAAGGCCTCGGGAATCCGGGCGTCGCGATAAACCCGGTCGTCCGGGCGCAGCACCGGGCCGCTGAAGATGGTGATGCGTGCCTGCCAGCGCTGGGTGTTGTCGAGCAGATAGTCTTCCAGCTCCAGCCAGGTCTGTTGGTTGAAGGCGGCCATCTGCGGGGCGCAGTTGGTGAAGTGGAAGGTGTCTTGGTTGGCCTGGATGGCCGCAGGGCCCCAGTTGGGATCCTGGCGGCGCACCAGATGACCCCGGTCGAGCAGGTTGTCGGCATAGAGCGCCTCGCCGAGCTGGGCCTCCAGCGGCACCCGACCGTCATAGGCCCAGGCATCGCGGCCGCGCTTGACCTCCACCTGCTGACCGCCATCGATATTGACGCCGACCCAGAGCGCCATTCGCCGGCTGCGCGAGAGGGTCACGGAAAAGTGGGTGTAGTCCAGACGGTCAGCGGAGGCGGGCAGGGGATAGACATCGCTGGCCAGGGCCGCGCCCGGGTGCGGCCAGGGGACCAGGAAGCCGCCGAGAAAATCGGCCTGGTAGCCCATGCGATCCGTCAGGCTGACGGCGGGCGTGATGCGGGGTTCGGCACGCAGGCCGGGCAGGGGCTCCGGCAGCAAGGGACGCAGATCGGCGAGACGAGGACGATAGGCGAGATCGACGGCAGGGGACTGGCTGGACATGGGAAACCACGGGCGGCGAGGGGCGAACCACCAGCGCAGCACGGTCAGGTTACCGGACGATGACGGCGGTCAGCGAAGTGGTATGCACAGGCGCTAGCTGGCAAACTCGTTCGCGACCTAACGATTCCCCTTTAAGATCTTGTGAGTGAACCGCCCATGACGCTATCGCTGTTTTCCCCCTTTGCCCGTCAGAGCGTCTGGCTGCTCGGCGTGCCCGGTCTGCTCCTCACCGGTGCCGCCCTGGCCAGTCAGCAGTCCGATGCCAAGGGCTTCGTCGAAGACGGTGACCTGACCCTGCTCTTGCGCAACTACTACTACCTGCGCCAGAACGAGGGTGACGGCCATGGCGCCGAGGCCCGCAACAGCCGCGACCCGCGCAGCTGGACCCAGGCGTTCCTGCTCAACTACACCTCGGGCTTCACCCAGGGCACCGTGGGGGTCGGGGTGGACGCCTATGGCTACCTGGGCCTCAAGCTGGATGGCGGCGACGGCCATGCCAACACCCCGAACATGCCGGTGGACGGCGACGGCAGCCAGCGCAGCGAATTCAGCAAGGGCGGCGCGGCGGTCAAGCTGCGCGTTTCCAACACCGTGCTCAAGTACGGCGACCAGCAACCCACGGCGCCGGTACTGGCGGCGGGTGGCAACTGGCTGTTTCCCCAGACCGCACGCGGTTGGAGCCTGGTGAGCCAGGAGGTCGATCACCTGGTGCTGGAAGGCGGCCACTTCACCGCCGCCACGGCGCCGCGCACCACCGGCTCGGACGGCGGCATCTTCGCCGGTTACGCGGGGGTCGAGGCAGCCTCGGCCAGCTATGCCGGGGGCGTCTACAAGTTCAGCGATCATTTCAGCGCCTCGCTCTACGCCGGGCACTTCGAGGACGTCTGGGACCAGTACTACGGCAACCTCAACTATGTACTGCCGCTGGCCGCCGGGCGGAGTCTGACCCTCGACGCCAACCTCTATCGCACCCTGGACGCTGGCAGCGCCAAGGCCGGCAGCATCGCCAACACCGCCGGCTCGCTGGCTGCCGCCTTCCAGACCGGCGCCCATACCTTCACCCTGATCCACCAGCGCATCCACGGTGACCAACCCTTCGACTACGCAGTCTTCGGGGCGCCGCTGCCGGGTTCCTTCGGTGATTCCATCCTGCTCGGCAACTCGATGCAGTTCTCCGACTTCAATGGTCCGGGCGAGCGCAGCTGGCAGGTACGCTACGACCTGGACATGGAGAGCTACGGCGTACCGGGGCTGAACCTGATGGTGCGGCATACCCGCGGCAGTGGCATCGACGGCACCCGGATGGCGGCGGACTCGGCCTATGCCGGGCTCTATGGCGATGGCGACAAGGAGCACGAGACGGATCTGGAGGCCAAGTACGTCCTGCAGGACGGCCCGGCCAAGGACCTGAGCTTCCGCCTGCGCCAGGCCTGGCATTCCGGCAGTCAGAGCACCGGCGGCACCGTGGCCGAGACGCGGCTGATCACCGAGTATCCGCTGAATATTCTCTGATACCGCTGAGTGGTGGGCAAACCGCCGTAGGTTGGCGTTGAGCGCAGCGAAGCCCAACGGTGCCGAGGTCACGCTCGGCTTGTTGGGCTTCGGCGATGGAGCTGCCTCAGCCCAACCTACGGCACCAGGCAAACCGCCGTAGGTTGGCGCTGAGCGCAGCGAAGCCCAACGGTGCCGAGGTCGAGCTCGGTTTGTTGGACTTCGGCGATGGAGCTGCCTCAGGCCAACCTACGCAGCAGGGATGCCGCCTGGGGTGGATAACGGCGGCGCCTTGTTCGCGTCCAGGTGCAGGGGGGAACAGTGGAAAACGCGGTGCGGTTTTCCACGCTACGGACGCCCTGGCAGCGCGATACCAGGGGACAAGCCGCCATCCGCCCCCTCTCCCTCGGGGAGAGGGGTGGGGTGAGGGTCGCCCCCATCAACGGCGCCAGGGTATAGCGCGGAACATTGGACTTCGGCCATGGAGCCATCTCAACCCAGCTAAGCTCAACACTCCCACAACCTCAACCAATTGCCACCTTTGGCCATCGGCAGCCCTCACCCTGGCCCTCTCCCAGAGGGAGAGGGGGTGACTCGGTGTGAGCAGGTGTCTCGTAGGTTGGCGCTGAGCGCAGCGAAGCCCAACGGTGCCAAGGTCATGCCCGGATTGTTGGGCTTCGGCGATGGAGCTGCCTCAGCCCAACCTACGGCATGAGGTAAACCGCCGTAGGTTGGCGCTGAGCGCAGCGAAGCCCAACAGCCCCTCAAGCCTTCGCCCGCGACTCCTCCAGCAGCCGCTCGATCTCGCCATGCAGGCGCTCGGTGGCACCGGCGCGGTCGATCCACCATTCGGTGGACCAGACGCGCAACAGCGTCCAGCCCAGGCCTTCGAGGATGGCGCTGCGGGTCTTGTCGCGGTCGCGGGCGGTGGCGGCACTGTGATAGGTGGCGCCGTCGCATTCGATGCCGACGAGATAGTCGCCCGGCCGGTCGGGATGGACGATGCCCAGGTCGATACGGAAGCGCGAGACGCCGATCTGTGGCACCACCTGCCAGCCCTTGGCTTCCAGCGCCTGGGCCACGGCTTCTTCGAAGGGCGAGTCGTGCCCGCCCAGGGAACCCTTGACCGCAGCCGCCAGGGCCTGGGGCCCCCGCTGCGCGAATTCCAGGAACAGCTTGAGATCCCGTACCGCGCGGGCGTTGGTGCGGTTGAGGTCGATCAGCCCCGGATCGAAGGAGGAGAACACCAGCATCTCCCGTCGCGCCCGGGTCACGGCCACGTTGAGGCGACGCCAGCCGCCGTCCTTGTTCAGCGGACCGAAGTTCATCGACATCGTATTGGCGCCCGGCTCGGTGGGACCGAAACCGATGCCGAGCATGATCAGATCGCGCTCGTCGCCCTGGACCGTTTCCAGGTTCTTGACCACCACCGGCTCGGCCAGGTCTTCGGCGAAGTGCGCCTCGATCTCCGGGTGCTGCTGGCGCGCGCGGTCGAGCAGGTCGGTGACCAGCCGCTGCTGTTCGCTGTTGAGGGTGATGATGCCCAGGCTGAGGCCGGCGAAGGCCGGATCGAGCAGGCGCTTGACCGCTTCGGCGACCATGGCCTGGGCCTCGATGGCATTGTGGCGGCCCTTGCCCTTGGCGTAGACGCCGTCGACCCGTCGCCATTCCACCGCGCTCGGACGGATCTCCGGCGCGGGAAAGGTGATGAGCTTGCCGTCGTAGTAGTGATGGTTGGAAAAGGCGATCAGGCTCTCGTGGCGACTGCGGTAGTGCCAGTTGAGACTGTGGCTATAGATGCCGGCGCCCAGGCATTCGTCGAGGATGCTTTCCAGGTCCTCGGCGGTGTCGTCCTCGCCGGCGGCGCGGTCGAAGAAGCGCGTTGGTGGCATCTGCCGGGGGTCGCCGGCGATCACCACCTGCACGCCCCGGGCGATGGCGCCCACGGCGTCCCAGGGAGCGATCTGCGAGGCTTCGTCGAAGATCACCAGGTCGAACAGGCCGCCATCCGGAGGCAGGTACTGGGCGATGGACAGCGGGCTCATGAGCATGCAGGGCGCCAGCCGCGCCAGGGCGTCGCCCATTTCCAGGGCCAGCTGGCGCAGCGGCTTGTGCCGGCGCTGCTTCTGCAGTTCGTGCTTGAGCACGGCGAAGCCGCCGCCCTGGCGCGCCGCGTCGTTCTTCGGCGGCAGCCCATGGCAGAGCAGGGCGCGGATATGGCGCACGGCCAGATTCTGCAGCCGGTCGTCCAACCGGCGATAGGCCAGGATGTCGCTCTCGTGTTCGGCCGGGACGAAATCGCGCAGCAGCGGCTCGGCGTCCAGGGCGGTGGCGGCGAACCAGCGGGCATAAGCGGTCTCGAACAGGGCCGGGAGGTCGTCGGCCGCGGCGGTCGTGGCACGGGCGATCAGCGCCGTCAGGCCCAGCGCCTCGGCTTCCTCGCGAACGCGTTGCCAATCGCACCAGGCCTTGAGCCGACCCGGCTGACGCAGCAGCGCGGCGGCGGTGCGCACCAGCTCGGCGGCGGCGGTATCACCGGCCAGTCCCGCCTGCGCGGCGAATGCCTGGCGAGCGGCTTCGGCCGCATCCAGGGCCTCGGCGAAGGCACTGCTGGCTGGGGCCAGGGTGGTGTCCTCCGGCTGATCCTCGGGATGCTGCAACCGGCGCGCTGCCGCCTGGCGCAGGGCCAGCAACTGCTCGGGCGTTTCCGCCAGGGTTGGCAGCGCGGTGCCGAGCCGCTCGGCCAGGGCGCGACGGGCGAGCAGGGCGTCGAGGTCGCTGGTGACGCCCTGCCAGCCGCTGATGCTGCCAAGGGTAGGCGCCAGGTCGTCCAGCTCAGTGAGCAGGGTACGCTGGCGGCGCAGGCGCGGCAGGTCGGCAGCTACATCGGGTTGACCCTGGGTTTCGCCCTGGCGGGCGAGGTCCTGGGTGACCTGCCGCTGGGCGCGGCTGGCGAAGATCCAGAAGCGGCGGCCGGCGGCATCCCAGGCGGTTTCCAGCTGGGTCAGGGCGACGCGGCGACAGGCTTCGGCGGCATAGGGTACCGACAGCTCGCGCTCCAGTGCCTGGTAGTCCGCCAGCAATTCCAGGGCGCGTCCCAGGTGACGCTGGCGCTCGGCGGCGCCAGGGCCGAAGGCGAAGGCCAGGTCCTGGCCGGCGGCGCTTTGCAGCAGTTCAGCGAAGTCCAGCAGGCGGCGGGGCGCCACTTGGTCGGCCAGCGGCAGGCCGAGGACGTCACGCAGGCGTTGCCGCGCCTGCTGGAGGTCGTGTTGGGTGTCGCGCAGGCGTTCGGCAGCGGTGACCAGGGCGTCCTGCCAGGCGTTGGACCAGGGATGCGCCGGCAAGAGGGCGAAATCCGCCGCCAGGCTGCGCCCGGTCTCAGCATGCAGGGTCAGGCGGCGTACCGCGGTGCGTAGTTCGGCCAGGGCCTCGGCGTCGTGGGCATCGGCCTGGGACCACGCCAGGCGTGGGGTATCGGGGGCGGCGTCGCGCAGGACGCGGCCAATGCTCTGCTGCAGGGTCAGGCCATTGGGCCAGCGGCGGTGCAGGCGCTCCACCACGGCGTTGAGACGATCCCGCAGGCGCTCCACCTCGGCGGCCTCGACCAGCCATTCCTCTTCATCGAGGCCGTCGCGGGTGTCCCAGGCGCGCTCCAGCTGCTTGAGCACCTCGGCCTTGGAGGCCTTGCTCGAATGCAGCTCCAGACAGAATTCGCCGAGCCCCTGGGCCTCCAGGCGGCGATACACCACGTCGAGGGCCGCGCGCTTCTCGGCGACGAACAAGACCCGCCGGCCGAGCGCCAGGTTGTGGGCGATCATGTTGGCGATGGTCTGGGACTTGCCGGTACCGGGCGGGCCGTCGAGGACGAAATCCTGGCCGCTGGCCGAGGCCAGTACCGCCGCCAGTTGCGAAGAATCCGCCGGCAACGGGGTGAAAAGTTCGGCCGGGGTCACTTGGCGATCCAGCTCGCGCTCGCGAGGAAAGCTGCCGCCGCTGAGGTAGGCGCCGGATTCGCTGGTGCGCTCCAAAAGGTGCCGCACCAGCGGGCTTTCCATCAGCTGGTCGCTGCGCTCGGTGAGGTCCTTCCACATCAGGTACTTGGCGAAGGAGAACTGACCGAGCAGCAGCTCGCTGCTCACCTCGAAGCCGGGCAGGTCGCGCACCGCGCGGCGGACCTTGGTCCAGATCCCGTCCACGTCGATACCGTTGCCATCCCCGGGCAGAGGGCCATCGAGTCCGGGAATATCCAGGTCGAAATCGTGGCGCAGCAGTTCCAGCAGGGTGAGGTTGAAGCGCGGCTCGTCCTCGAACAGGTGCAAGGTGATGCCGCTGGCGGCGCTCTGCCGTTCCAGGCGCACCGGCAGCAGGATCAGCGGGGCACGGTAATGCTTGGGATCGTCGGCGGCCTTTTTCCAGCGCAGGAAACCCAGCGCCAGGTAGAGGGTATTGGCACCGCCCTCGTCGAGGTCACTGCGGGCGCGCCGATAGAGCTCTACCAGGGCCGCGTCCAGCTTGGTCGCATCCAGGGGGGCGACCACCTCGCCGCGGGCCAGGGCACCACGGGCGTACTCGTCTTGCAGATTCTCGTGTTCACGCGCCTCGTGCAGCACCGCGTCGCGACCGCTTACCGCCAGGTCCGGCAACGGCACCAGGCGCAGCGCCCGGCCCTCGGCCAGGCGATCTTCCAGCGCCGCCGGTTCGGGGCAGAGCAGGGGCACGCTGCGGGCGTTTTCCGGCACGTGCAGCAGGCGGTTGCGGGTGGTGAGGTCGAGCAGCTTGCGCTGCCAGAGCGCCAGGCGACCGACCGGGGTGGTGGGCGCGGCCTCGACGTCCACGTCGAAGGCTGGCAGCGGTGGGGCCTCTTCCAGGGCTTCACCCGGCAGCAGCAAGCCGTCCAGGGGAGTGGCGAGCTGTCCGGGCACCGCCAGTGGGCGGATGCGTTGCAGGCGGGCGCGGCGGATGTCCAGGGCCAGCACGAAACTGTCGTCGTCCAGCTGGCGCTCGGCCAGTTGCACTGCCTGGCTGAAGGACGGCGGCGGGGAGGCGGTGGCCTGGGTGGTCTCGAATACCAGTAGGTCCTTGAGCGCTACCCGCTTGCGTACCGGCTCGGCATCGTCGGTGAGCAGCTGGGCGAATTCCTGGGGTTGCAGCCAGACCCCGGCGAAGGCATGGCCGTGGGTGATCACCAGCAGCGGGTTGAGACCGGCCTGTTCCAGGGCCGCGCAGGCGAGCAGCGCGAGATCCAGGCAGGTGGCCAGGCCACCGTCGAGGATGGCGCCGGGCGTGCGGATCTTCTGGCCCTGGCGCTCGAAGCTGGCCGGCGGCACTGCGTAGGTCAGCTGCAAGCCGCACAGGGCCGACCAGAGCGCCGAACTGAGCTCCCAGACCCGGCGGCGCGACTCCCCCTCGTAACCATCCAGCGCCGTGGACTTGCCGGCGCGACGCAGGACCTCGGCGGCAGCGCCCAGCAGGCGATCCACCGCCGGATCGTTGGGCATGACGAAGGCCGCCGCCAGTTCCGGCATGCTGTCCACGCCGCCCCACTGGTTACGGGCCAGCAGCTCGACCGGATAGCGCCGCGTCTGCAGGATCTCGTCACCTTGGCGCACCGTGAAGGTCAGCTGGGCGACCAGGCTTTCCTGGAGGCTGCCGAGCAGGGCGGCGTCGAATTCGAGGTCACGATCATCGAGATAGAGGGTGCCCTGGGGATCGAGGCGCTCCAGGTGCCAGGTACGCGGCACCACGAAAGCCGGCTCGGCAGTCACCGTGAGGCTGAGGTCGGCCAGGGGTTCGGGGCCGCTGTGGGTGAGGCGCAATTCACGCAGCACGGGCACCGCGTTCTGGTGCGCCGCGAAGCCGATCTTGCCGGCCAGCACCAGTTCGACATCCACGCTCATCGCCTACCACCCTTGCTTATTGCCTAAGGTAGATGAATGTACAGTAGTGGGCGGGTCGATGCAGCCCATAGCCGTGCTGGGCAAGCGGAAAAAGTCCTTTGGTGACGGGCGGTTGCGTGGTTTGAGCGGCAGGTCGCGGTTCAGGCGACCGGGGTCGGGAAGACCAGCCTGAAATGAATACCCCGCGCATCCTGCTCGACCTCGGCGCGCCCACCATGCAGACGCATGATCGCGGCGACGATGGCCAGGCCCAGGCCATTGGAATCATGGGGCTGATGGCGGGACGGGTCGGCGCGGTAGAAGCGATCGAACAACCGTTGCAGGTGTTCCGGCGCCAGGGCAGGCCCCGCATTGCTGACGCGGATGCGCCCGCCGTCCGCCTGCAGCTGGATCTCGCCATCTGGCTCGGCGTAGCGGATGGCATTGGCCACCAGGTTGCTCAGGGCGCGGCGGAGCATGAGCGGATCGGCGATCACCTCACCGCCGCCTGCCACGACGAGGCGCAGGCTGCGCTCGTCGGCCGGGCCTTCGAAATAATCGGCGATGCGCGTCAGCTCCTCGGCCAGCTGCAGCGGTTGCGGCGTCAGTACCGCCTGGGCGTCATCGGCGCGGGCGAGGAAGAGGATGCTTTCCACCAGCCGCGAGATGCGCTCCAGCTCCTCCAGGTTGGAGGCCAGCAGCGTCTGGTATTCCTCGGTGCCACGCACCTGGCGCAGGGCGACCTCGGTATGGCCCATGAGGGCATTGATCGGGGTGCGGATCTCGTGGGCGAGGTCAGCGGAAAACTGCACCAGCCGACCATAGCCGTCGGCCAGCCGCGCCAGCATGGCGTTGTAGTTTTCCACCAGCGGTTGCAGCTCGCGTGGAGCATCGGCCAGTTCCAGGGGGGCGGCCAACCGGGTTGGAGTGATGCCACCGGCATGGCGGGCGATGCGCCGCAAGGGGGCCAGGCCCCGGCGCAGCAGCAGATAGCCGAGCCCGGCGGTAGCCAGGAAGGCCAGGGTCACGGCGCCGAGCAGCCCCAGACGGAAATCGGCCAGGGTGGTGTCCTCGTTGCGCAGCACATGGGCGGCGGTCAGTTCCACCGGTCCCTCGGGGGTATTCACCGCGACCCGGGCCGCACGCCAGCGAGTACCGTCGGCCAGCCGCCCTTCGCGCAGGTCGGCCCGGGTCGGCCGCCGGGTCTGGGGGATGACGATCAGGTCGGGAAGGGCGATCTGCAGCGGGTTGGAGGCGATCACCGGCTTGGCGCCCGGCGTGCCGATGAGAAAGACGTCCTGCTCGTTGCCCAGCATATTGGCGAACAGCTGCGGACTGCGGCCCAGGGTCTCCAGGGACAGGTCGGCACTGAGCAGGCTGCGAAAGTGCGCCAGGCGACCGAGCAGGGCGTAGTCGGCGCGCTCCAGCACGGTACGTTCCAGGCTGTGGTAGAGAAAGGCGCCCGCGCCGCCCACGGCGAGCAACGCCACCAGGGCGAAGCCCAGGGTGGCGCGCAGGATCAGCGAGGGTGACCGCGCGCTCAAGGCCGTACCTCGCAGACGTAGCCGATGCCGCGCACGGTATGGATCAGCTTGACCGGGTAGGGGTTGTCGACCTTGGCGCGCAACCGCTTGATGGCTACGTCCACCACGTTGGTGTCGCTGTCGAAGTTCATGTCCCAGACCTCGGCGGCGATCAGGGTGCGCGACAACACCTCGCCCTCGCGCCGCAGCAGCAAATGCAGCAGGGCGAACTCCTTGTTGGTCAGGACGATGAGATCGTCGCCACGGGTCACCCGCCGCCGCAGCAGATCCAGCTGCAGATCGGCCAGGTGGAAGTGCTCGGGCTCGCGCACCACGCCGCGGCGCAGCAGGGTGCGGATGCGCAGCAGTAGCTCGACGAAGGAGAAAGGCTTGACCAGGTAGTCGTCGGCGCCCAGCTCCAGGCCGCGGATGCGATCCTGCAGGCCGTCGCGGGCGGTAAGGAAAAGCACCGGCACGTCGTGCTTCTTGCGCAGGACTTCCATGATCTGCCAACCGTCAATGCCGGGCAGCATGACGTCGAGGATGACCAGGTCGTAGCGGCCGTCCAGCGCCAGGTGCAGGCCATCGGCGCCGTGCTGGGTCCAGTCGACCGCGTAGCCGGATTCACCAAGGCCCTTCTTCAGGTACTCGCCGGTCTTCTGGTCGTCTTCGATGAGGAGAATGTGCATGGCGTAATGGTAGGGCCTCCGGTCGCTTCGCTGGGTGACATTTTTGTCATTCGCCGGTCATCTTGCTGACCCCCCACGCGTCGCACTGTGGCGGGGCGATTCCCTATCCCAGGAGGTTTCATGCGTACCCAGACCCTGCTCCGTGGTTCCCTTGCCCTGCTGCTCGCCAGCAGTGCCCTGCTGGCCCAGGCCGCGCCCATGCCCACCGTCAAGCCCATGCGTGGCACCGTGGACAGCGTCCAAGGCGACACCCTGGCCTTCACCACCCGCAATGGCGCCCACCAGACCCTGATGCTGGACGACAAGACCAGCTACCGCGCCGTGTCCAAGGCCAACCTGGATCGCATCGAAGCCAACAGCTTCATCGGCTCCGCCGCCACCCCCCAGCCCGATGGCACCCTCAAGGCGCTGGAGGTGACCGTGTTCGAGGCCAGCCTGCGCGGCTCCGGTGAAGGCCACTACGGCTGGGAAAACGCCGACGGCAGCACCGGCACCATGACCAACGGCACCGTGGGCGAACTCAAGAAGGCCAACGGCCGTACCCTGACCGTGCAGTACAAGGGCGGTGAAAAGCAGCTGGTGGTACCGGAAGACGTGCCCATCGCCTATGTCGAGAAGGGCGACCGCAGCCTGCTCAAGCCTGGCGCCAAGGTGGTGCTGTTCCCCGCCGAAGATGGCAAGCACGCCAAGGGCGTGGCTGTCGGTAAGGACGGTTTCACCCCGCCCATGTAAGACCCCCCCGCGGTCGCCTGATTAGGATGGCGACCGCCTCCATCTCGCGGTGAAGAGGGAAATGCCATGACCACCTCGCGACGGCGTCTGGTGCACCGCTGGCCGGTGCGCCTCACCCATTGGCTCAACGCCCTGGCGATGCCCTGCATGTTCATGAGCGGCTGGGCGATCTACAACGCCTCGCCGCTGTTCCCCTTCACCTTTCCCGCCTGGGCGACCCTCGGCGGTTGGCTGGGCGGCGCCATCGCCTGGCACCTGGCGGTCTTCTGGCTACTGCTGGCGAACGGCCTGATCTATCTGCTCTATGGCCTGTTCAGCGGCCACTTCCGGCGGGATTTCCTGCCGCTGTCACCGCGCGCCATCGGCCGTGATTTCGCAGCGGCCGTGCGCCTGCGTCTGGGGCATCACCTCGGCACCTACAACGCCGTGCAGCGTCTCCTCTACTGGGGCGTGCTGGCCCTCGGGGTGCTGGTGGTGCTCTCCGGCCTGGCGATCTGGAAACCGGTGCAATTGCAGGGGCTGGCGGCCCTGCTCGGCGGCTTCGACACCGCCCGCTACGTGCATTTCTTCGCCATGGCCGGCATCGGCGCCTTCGTCGTCGTACACCTGGCCCTGGTCATCCTGGTCCCCCGCACCCTGCCGCCGATGATCACCGGTCGGGCGCACGAGGAGGTTAACGATGAGTCGGCGTGAACGCCTGCGCCTGGAACCGGCGCAACAGCGGCAGGTGGAGAATCTGCAACGACGCCTGCTGCTCAAGCAGGGCCTGACGGTGGGTGCCCTGGCCATGCTCAGCGGCTGCAACCTGCAGGACGGCGACAGCGTCGACAAGGTGCTCTGGTCCATGTCGCGCTTCAACGACCGGGTGCAGGCCTGGCTGTTCGGTCGCGAGCGCCTGGCGCCGACCTATGCCGCCAGCCAGATCACCGATCCCTTTCCCTTCAACGCCTTCTACCCCGAATACAATGTCCCGGAAGTCGACCTGAGCGATTACCGCCTGGAGGTCTCCGGCCTGGTCGCCAACAAGCAGGCCTGGACCCTCGAAGACCTGCGCCGCCTGCCGCAGCGCGCCGACATCACCCGCTTCATCTGCATCGAGGGCTGGAGCGCCATCGGCCAGTGGGGTGGGGTGCCCCTGCGTACCTTCCTCGAACGCATCGGCGCCGACACCACGGCCAAGTACGTCGGCTTCAAGTGTGCCGACCGCTACTACTCCAGCATCGACATGGCTTCGGCGCTGCACCCCCAGACCCTGCTGGCGCTGGACTTCGGCCAGGTAGCGCTGCCGCCGGACTACGGCTATCCGCTGCGCCTGCGAGTGCCCACCAAGCTCGGCTTCAAGAATCCCAAGCACATCCAGGCGCTGTTCGTGACCAACGACTATCCTGGCGGGTACTGGGAGGACCAGGGCTACAACTGGTTCAGCGGGATCTAGCCTGGTCTGAAGAGTCCCTCGTCCAGCGACGGTGCAGACTGGTCTCCAGGAGCGGAACCCCGGCCCGGAGGTAGAGTCGAGATACCACCATCCTCTACCGGGAGCTCCCCCTCATGTCCGCGCATCCCTCGATCGGTTTCATCGGCTTTGGCGCCATGGCTCAGCGCATGGGCGCCAACCTGCGCGAGGCCGGCTATCCGGTCCGCGCCTACGCCGAGCACCAGCAGGACGGCGAGCGCCACGGCACGCCCATGGAGCCGCTGGCGACGCTGCTGCCCCAGGCGGAAGTGGTGATCGTCTCTCTGCCCAACGACGCCATTCTCGAACAGGTCCTGCTCGGCGCCGACGGCGTCCTCGCCCGTCTGGAAAGCGGTCGCCTGCTGATCAACACCAGCACCAATTCGCCTGCGCTGTCGCTGCGCCTGGAAGCCGCTGGTCGTGCCCGTGGCATCGCCGTGGTCGAGGCGCCGGTGTCCGGCAGCACGCCCGAGGCGGAACAGGCGCAACTGGTGGTCCTGGCCGGCGGCGAACCCGAGGCCGTGGAGCGTGCTCGGCCGATCCTCGAAACCCTGGGCAAGACCGTGCATCACGTCGGTCCGACCGGGCAGGGCGCGGCCATCAAGCTGGCCATCAACGGCCTGATGGGCGCGGGTCTCGCCGCCCTGGCCGAAGCCCTGGCCTATGCCACCCGCGCCGGTCTCGATGCCGAGGTGCTGTTCGAGGTGTTCGGTGATCTGGCAGTGCTCTCGCCCCACCACCAGCGCAAGCTGGCGGCCCTGCGCGAGGGCGACTTCGCGCCGCAATTCCCCGCCGCCCTGATGCACAAGGACATGGGCCTCCTGCTGGCCGAACTCAATGCCACCTTCCAGGGCGCGCCGACGCTGGCCGCCGCGGCGCAGCAACTGGCGCTGGGTGCCGAGCTGCATCCCGACGCCGACTACGTCATCACGGCCGATGTCCTGCTGGAAGAGGCCGAGGACGCCGCCACGCGCTGACGCCTGGCTTTCCCCCTTCCGGGACGACGTCTAGACTGATCCGGTCCGTCGTCCCGGAATTCCCGCCGCATGACCGCTACCGGCACCGCCGTACCCCACTTCTGGCGTGATCCTGCGCTGCCCTTTCTCGAAGCCCGTTCCATCCAGGACGGTCGCGCACTCTGCTATGCCCCCCATTCCCACGAGACCTTTTCCATCGGCACCGTGCTGGGTGGGCGCAGCCGCTATCACAATGGACCGACCCGCGAACTGGTAGGGGCGGGTACCCTGGTGCTGATGAATCCCGGCGACGTCCATGCCTGCAATCCCCAGGGCGAGGACGCCTGGCGCTATCGCATGCTGCATGTGGACGCTGGCTGGCTGGCCGAGCTACAGCGCCCGGGCGCCGAGGACTTCCAGCCGCTGGCCGTGCAGCTGTCCCAGGACGACCGGCTGTACGCCGGATTGGAAGCACTGCATGCCTGCCTGGTCGATCCCGATAGCCTTGCCCTGCAGCGCCAGAGCCAGGCACTGCTGTATTTCGAATCCGTGCTGGCCCGACTGGGGCGCACGCCCATCGCCGCCGCGCGGGAGCGTGAGGATCGCCGCTTGCGCCGCGCCGCCGAGTTTCTCGATGCCCACTGCGGTGAGGGCGTCAGCCTGGACCAGCTGAGCCAGGTCGCGGATCTCTCGCCCACCCAGCTGATTCGCAGCTTCCGCCGGCGCTTTGGCCTGACCCCCCATGCCTATCTGATCGATCGCCGCATCCGCCTGGCGCGACAACGGCTACGCCAGGGCGAGGAGCTGGCCGAGGTCGCCCTGGCCACTGGTTTCGCCGACCAGGCCCACCTGCAGCGCACCTTCAAGCGCCTGGTGGCGGCCACCCCTGGTCAGTACCGCGCCGCTTCAACCCTCCCACAGCAGGGAGGCGGCGCATAGCACCAGCAGCGCCGCAAGGACGTGATTCAGCAGCCGCAGCCGCGCGGCCGTCAGGGATCGCCCTCGCAGCCATTCGCCCGCCACCGCCCAGCAGGCGAGCGAAGCGAAGCAGATCACCAGATAGAGGCCGGCGAACAGCGCCAGGCGTCCGCGATCCTCGCCAACGAACAGTGCCACGCCGGCGGCCGCAGCCAGCCAGGCCTTGGGATTGAGCCACTGCAGCAGGACGCCGTCGCGAAAGCCCGGGCACTGCCGCGTCTGTCCAACGCCCAGGTCGCCGGAGGCCCGCGCCAGCTTCCAGGCCAGGTACAGCAGGAAGAGCGCGCCGGCCACGCGCAAGACCCAGAGCAGCATCGGCCAGGTTTCCAGCACCTCATGCAGGCCAAGGCCGACCGCCACCAGCAACAGCACGAAGCCCAGGGTGGCACCCGCAACGTGCCACAAGGCTGGACGCCAACCATGGGTAAGGCCGGTATTGAAGCCGACCAGGTTGACCGGGCCGGGCGAGAGAGAGGCGACCAGGGCAAAGGCGGCCATGGAGAGGATCAGGGTCATCTTGAGGTCTCGTCGATTGAGGACACCTGACGCTAGCGAGCGTGACCACTTGCCGTATTGAAGAAAATGACCTTCGATGCCGACGAAAGGTGGGAATTCACGGCGTTTCGCTGACGTCCATTACAGCGAGCCTTGGCTCCCCCGGTGGTTTCAACGTCGCTGTCGGCCACCGGGGCTTTCCCTTTCTGTGTCCTGCCTCGCTAGGGCGCGACGGGCAGGGTGAACTTGAAGGTGCTGCCCTCGCCCAGAGCACTGACGACGCTCAGTTCGCCCCCATGGGCCTCGACGATGCCCTTGGCGATGTACAGGCCCAGGCCGTGGCCGGTGGGATTGTCTTCCTGAACGTGCCAGAACCGCTCGAAGACCCGCGCCTGCTGAGCCTGATTCATGCCGCGGCCATTGTCGGTCACGCTGATCTCGGCCAGGGTGCCGATGCGCTGCATGCTGAGCTGCACCAGGCCACCCGGTGCGGTGAACTTGATGGCATTGCCCAGCAGGTTCATCAGTACCTGGAAGATGCGCTCGGCCTCCACCAGTACCTGGAGATCCGGGTCGACCGCATACTCCAGGCTGATGTTCTTGATCTCCGCCAGCGGACGCGACAGCAGGATGGGCTGAGCGCAGACGTCTGCCAGACGCGCGGGTTTCAGGTCCAGGGCGAGTCGATCCGATTCGATCTTCGACAGGTCCAGCAGATCGTTGATCAGGGCATTCATGCGATTGGCGGCCGTCTCGATCACCTCCAGCGAACTGGGCAGACGATCATCGCCCAGCGCCAGCTTTTCCAGCATGCGGTGGATCATCCCCACCTTCATCAGGATAATGGTAATGGGGCTGCGCAGGTCATGGGAGACGGCCGCGACGATCTCGTCGCGCAGCCGCACCGCCTGGCGTTCACGCTCCACCTGACGCGCCAGATCCAGCTCGACCGCCGAGCGGCGCAAATCCTTGGCGGCGAACAGATCGGAAGGCCGCCAGCGCTCGGAGCGCAGCCGTACCAGTTCCTTCCAGGCATCGAAGGAGCGCCGTGGATGGGGATAGTTGAGGCCTGAGCCCGAGGCGGACGTCGTGGGTTCCAGCTTGGCAGGATTGCCGCTCCAGACCACGGTGGTCACGATCTCGGGGCGGAACCAGAGCACCAGATTACGCACCGGCTTGGGCAGTGACAGCGCCAGCACACCGCTGGCCCGGTCACTGTAGCGCCGCGCGTCCGGCAGTTCGTCGGTCAGGCAGCGGGTCGCATAGATGCCCGAGGCATCCATTTCCGCGGTGACCCAGGCCGCGAGCATACGGATGTCTTCCGCACTCGGGCATTCACCCAGGGTGCAGAGTTCTTCCTCCACCAGGACCGCGGCACCGGTGGCATCCACCAGTTCCAGCAGATCCGTCGCCCGTTCGCAGAGACCGCTGAGCACCTCGCCCTTGCTGTCGCACATGCCCTGGATCAGCGCGGCCAATTGCGCTTCACGGGCGTCGATCTCGCGCTGGACCTGACGATTCTCCAGCGCGCGGATCATCAGCGAGACCAGCACCCCCACCGACCGGCAGGCCATGCGCGTGCGATAGGGAAGGTACAGGGGATCGCGGTGGCCACAGCTGATCAGGCCCCAGAGCTTGTCATCGCTGATCAGTGATACGCTCATGGAGGCGCGCAGGCCCTGATTGCGCACGTACTGGCAATGGATGGGCGATACGCTGCGCAGCACGGCATGGGTCAGGTCGATGGGATCCTTGGTGGTGCCATGCAGGAAGGCCGGTATCAGCGGCACCGCCTCGTAATTGGCGTCTGGAATGTTGCGAATCCAGTTCTCGTGATAGAGGGCACGTGCCTGAGCGGGAATGTCGGCAGCGGGGAAGTGCATGCCCAGATAGCTGTCGATGTCCTCGACGCGGCTCTCGGCCACCACCTGACCATCGCCACCGTCGTCGAAGCGATAGACCACCACCCGGTCGAAGCCGGTCAAGGCCCGCACTTCACGCACGGCGCCTTCGCACAGTTCCGGCAAGGTACGCGCCTGCTGCAGGCGCGCCAGGGCGCGGGCCAGGCCGGCCGGTTCGACGCCACCATGATCGTCCGGCTCGAACTCCATGAAGACCAGACCATGGCTGCGATGCAGGATCACATCCATGTCGCGGGTCGGGCGCGTCCAGGCCAGCGGGTTGACCTCTTCCAGATGCTCCAGGGTCAGGGCGTGCTGCACCTGTTCGAACAGCTCGGACGGCAGGGTCTGCGCCAGAGGCTGATTCAACAATTCGCTTTCCGCTTTGCCCAGCAGGTCGGTCAGGTTGCGACTGATGTGCTTGATCAGCTGCTCTCTTTCGTCGAACGCGAGGAGATAACCGTGCGCCTGGATAGCGCCTGGAATGCGGATCGGCTCGCTTTCGCAGCTTTGCAGCGACTGACCGGAAGGTGCAGCAATCATGCGACTGTCTCAAATGAACTCTTGAATAGGACCTTGTGCCGACGCACCTGTTAGCGTCAGGTCGGTTAATAGCCGTCTATGTGATATAGATCACATCTTGCCAGACGTCATTTCACCTCATTATTTCATCTGTATTGTTCGATAACCATTGGTGCGATCACTTTATAATGGGTGATCGCGCCTGCATCATCGACAGCCTGACCGGTTCCGCTGGCAGCGGTATCATGGCGCCTTTTACCAGAGTCCCATCATGGCCCGCTTTCGCCCCTTGCCCATCATCGACCGCAGTCAGGATGACCTCTTCATGCGGGAAGCCCTCGCGCTGGCGCAGCAGGGAGCGGCGCAAGGCGAGGTCCCGGTGGGGGCAGTGGTAGTCCTCGACGGCGAGATCATAGGTCGTGGCTTCAATCGCCCCATAGGCGCTCACGACCCCAGCGCTCATGCGGAGATGCAGGCCATCCGTGACGCCGCTGCTCGTCAGGCCAACTACCGTCTGCCGGGAGCCACCCTCTATGTCACCCTGGAACCCTGCGGCATGTGCGCCGGCCTGATCGTCCACAGTCGTATCCAGCGCCTGGTCTTTGGCGCCAGCGAACCCAGGGCCGGCATGGCGCAGAGCCGCGGTCGCTTCTTCGAGCAGGATTTTCTCAACCACCGGGTGCTGGTGGAGGGTGGGGTGCTGGCCGAGGCCTGTGGCCAGGTGCTGACCGAGTTCTTCCGGGCGCGGCGCAATTCGGTGCCTGGCGAGGGTTAGGCGGCCAGTTCGCGCATCCGCGTCAGCACCGCGTTCAAACCATTGCTGCGCGACTGCGACAGTTGTCGCTCCAGGCCGAGTTCACCCAGCCAGCCATGGATGTCGAGGCGGCCCAGCTCCTCGCGGGTGAGACCGTTGGCGCGCACCAGCACCACGGCGAGCAAGCCCTTGAGTACCCGGGATTCGCTGCTGGCGCGAAAGAAGTGCCGCTCGCCCTGGGCTTCATGGGTCAGGCGCACCCGGCTTTCGCAGCCCTGCACCAGATCCTCGTCGCGGTCTTCCAGTACCGCCGGCAGGCGCTCGGCCCATTGCAGCAGGAGGCGCGAGCGCGCTTCCCAGCCCTTGGCGATGACGAAGGCACGGCGGGCTTCCGCCGCATCGGGAAGCAGATTCATCGCAAGAGCTCCAGGGCGTTGTCCAGCGCGGTAAAGAAACGCTGCAGGTCGTCGGCATCGTTGTACAGGCCCAGGGATACCCGCAGTGCGCCGGGTGTATTCAGGGTCTGGAACAGCGGCATGGCGCAGTGCTGACCGGCGCGCACCGCGATGCCTTGCTCCCCCAGCAGGTGGGAAAGGTCGCCAACATCCACGCCTTCGACCTGGAAGCAGGCCAGGGCGATCTGGGGCTCGCCCAGGATGCGGATGCCGTCACGGGCGGCAAGGCCGGCCAACAGCTTCAGACTCAGCGCCTGCTCGTGGCCGCGGATGAGACTTTCATCCTGTCCCTGCAGCCAGTCGACCGCCGCGCCCAAGGCGATGGCCGCGCCTATGGGCGGCGTACCCGCCTCGAAGCCCATGGGGGCGGTGTGAAACCGGGCCTCAGTGAAGCTGGTGTGCTGCACCATCTCGCCACCGAATTGCCAGGGCTTGAGCTGCGCAAGGCGGTCGGCCTTGCCCCAGAGCACGCCGATGGCCTCGGGGGCATAGAGCTTGTGGCCGGAAAAGACATAGAAGTCGGCATCGAAGTCACCCGGACGGTGGCGGCCATGGACTGCGCCCTGGGCGCCGTCCACCACCAGCCAGGCCGGTGAAAGTTCTCGTGCGAGGGCGGCGAGCTCCACCAGCGGCTGCCAGGTTCCCAGCACATTGGACAACTGGCTGACCGCGACCAGCCGGGTTCTGGGTCCCAGCAGCGCCTTGGCGGCCTCCAGATCCAGATGACCGCTCGGCGTCAGGGGGATCACCCTGAGCTGCAGCCCCTTGCGCCGGGCCAGCTGCTGCCAGGGCAGCAGGTTGGCGTGGTGCTCCAGGGCGCTGACGAGGATCTCATCACCCGCGGCGAAGCTGTCTTCCAGGCCGTAGGCCAATAGATTGAGCGCCTCGGTCGCCCCTCGGGTCAGCACCACCTCCTGCGGCGAGGCAGCGCCCAGCCAGGCGGCGATCCGCCCCCGGGCGCCTTCGTAGGCCGCGGTGGCGCGCTCGGCCGTCCAGTGCTGGGCCCGGTGCACATTGGCCGCGCCCAGGCTGTAGCTGGCCAGCAGGGCGTCCAGCACCACCTGGGGCTTCTGGGCCGTGGCGGCGCTGTCGAGGTAGGTGATGCCGTCGGCGGCGAAAGCGGTGAAAGCCGGAAATTCGGCTCTCCAGGGGGAGGGTAGCGACATGGCGACAGCTCCGGGGTAGCCCGCGCGCGGCGGGCTGCCCGGTTATGGACTCAGTTGTGCGCGTGCAGCGCTTCGTTGAGTTCGATGGCGGTCTTGTTGGTCTTGCATTCGACCGCGCCGGTTTCCGAGTTGCGGCGTAGCAGCAGGTCGCTCTGACCGGCCAGCTCGCGTGCCTTGACCACCCGCACCAGCTGGTTCTGGTCGTCCAGTACCGCCACCTTGGTGCCCGCGGTCACATAGAGACCCGATTCCACGGTGCAGCGATCGCCCAGCGGAATACCGATGCCAGCATTGGCGCCGATCAGGCAGCCTTCGCCAACGCTGATGATGATGTTGCCGCCGCCTGACAGGGTGCCCATGGTGGAGCAGCCACCGCCCAGATCCGACCCCTTGCCGACGAAGACACCCGCGGAGACACGGCCTTCGATCATGCCCGGGCCGGCGGTACCGGCGTTGAAGTTGACGAAGCCTTCGTGCATCACCGTAGTGCCTTCACCCACGTAGGCGCCCAGGCGTACGCGCGCGGTATCGGCGATGCGTACCCCGGCCGGTACCACGTAGTCGGTCATCTTGGGGAATTTGTCCACCGAGAAGACTTCCAGCAGCTTGCCGCGCAGGCGGGCTTCCAACTGCTCGGCCGGCAGCTCGACCAGATCCACGGCGCCCTGGTTGGTCCAGGCCACGTTGGGCAGCAGGGCGAAGATGCCGGTCAGGTTGAGGCCATGGGGCTTCACCAGGCGATGCGACAGCAAATGCAGCTTCAGGTAGGCCTCTGGCGTGGAAGCAGGTGCGGCGTCTTCGGCCAGCAGGGTGGCCACCAGCGGCTTGGTGCTTTCGGCCAGGCGGGTCAGCAGGGCCGACTGCACCGCATCGATGCCCTTGAGGGCCTCGGCCAGGCCGCGAGCCTGGGCCGGGGCGAAGGCGATGGCCTGGTTGCCACCCTCGTAGCCGAGCAGGGGCGCGACCGCCTCCACCAGCGCCGCTGGCGGATTCAGCAGGGGCTGGGCATAGAAGACTTCCAACCAGGCGTCCTGGCGATTCTGGGTGCCGACACCGAAGGCGATACTGAAGAGGGCATTCGACATGTGACTGTTCCTTTGCAAAGGCACCGATCCGGTCGGTGCGAGATGTGCGGTAGTGGGGGCGGTTGCCGCAGGGCTCAGGTCAGGGCCGCGGCATAGAGCTCAGGCTTGAAGCCCAGCAGGGTACGGTCGCCGAGATCGAGCACGGGTCGCTTGATCATCGAGGGTTGCGCCAGCATCAGGTCGATGGCCTTGGCGGTATCGAGGTCGGCCTTCTGGGCGTCGTCGAGCTTGCGGAAGGTGGTACCGGCGCGATTGAGCACCTTGTCCCAGCCATGCTCCGCGCACCAGGCCGCCAGCCGCTCGCGGTCGATGCCGCTCTGCTTGTAGTCATGGAAGTGATAGGCCTGGCCGTGCTCTTCGAGCCATAGGCGAGCCTTCTTCATGGTGTCACAGGCCTTGATGCCGTAGAGGCTCAGGCCATCGGCCGCTACGGGCATGGCGTTCTCCTGCGAAAGACTGCAACCGCAGATTATGCCATGACGGGCCGGAAAAGGGCCGGGTGTCACGCCCCGGGCGAAGAGGGCGGGAGCCGGAAAAGCAAAAGGCCGGGGGAGTCCCCGGCCTTGGCGATCAACCGCGGCTTTTTACGCCGTAGGTTTCATCGAGGGTGCCGGGGGTGCCGTCACCCTTGGGGGCATAGTCCCGAGGCGCTTCGGTCGGACCGTCGATGCGCTCGCGGCTGGAGGGATAGCGTTGCTCGGCGCTGTGCAGCGACGCCAGCAGGTGCTGACGGGTCAGCTCGTCCTGGGCCAGGCGCTCGGCGCCCTCGGACAGGTGCGACTGCATGTCCTGGTAGGTCTGGGTCAGCTTGCGGACCAGGCCGGCGGTGGTGCTGAAGTGGCTGGTGACCTCGTGCTGGTAGTCGTCGAACTTCTTCTGCAGGTCATCCAGCTGGCGCTGCACCCGGCTCGGCGCGGCACCCGGCACCAGGCGTGCCAGCAGAAAACCTATCCCGACCCCGATCAGCAGCGCGACCAGGGGCAACAACCAGGTAGTGAGCGACTGTTCCACGAAACTTCCTCTATGAGCGGCTTTGCTTTACGGTAACGGCAGACCGGCGAGCCTGTACACTGGGTTGCGTCATCTGCCATTCGCTGGGCGTCATCATACCCCGCACTCAGGCATCGCGCAGGATCGACCCTATCAAAATCAACTCCTTGGATGAGCACTGTTCGTCCGAGGGCACGGAGTCAAGCGTGTCAGCCCGTGAACAATCCCTGCTCCTGGAGGGCCCCGCGGGCACTCTGGAAGCGCTGTACCAGGCCCCGGATACCCCCACCGGTGCGGTCCTGCTCTGTCATCCCCATCCGCTCCACGGCGGCGCCATGCAGAACAAGGTGGTCGCCACCCTGCAGCGCATCGCTCGGGACGCTGGCCAGGCAACCCTGAGATTCAACTTTCGCGGCGTTGGCGCCAGTACCGGCGTGCATGCCGGCGGCGAAGGCGAGATCGACGATGCCGCGGCCGCCGTGGCCTGGTTGCGCGAACGTCATCCCGACCTGCCGCTGACCCTTTGCGGCTTCTCCTTCGGTTCCTGTGTCGCCGCCTGCCTGGGTGGTCGCCTGGAAGGCGAGGGTGTGGCGGTGGCCAAGCTGTTCATGCTGGCGCCGCCCGTGGAGCGCTTTTCGGTCGATGGCCGCCTGCCCACCCGGGCGCGCCTCACCGTCATCCAGCCCGAAGCCGACGAGGTGGTGACTCCGGCGCGCGTCTATGCCTGGTCCGCCGCGCTCGAACAGCCCCACGAATTGCTCCGCGTCGCCGAGTGCAGTCATTTCTTCCATGGCAAGCTCGTCGATCTCAAGGACCTGGTCCTGCCGCGTTTGCAGGCCTGACCTCTTCAGATAAGCCCTAGTCTCTCGGATTCCCAGCCCCTCCATGACCACTCGCATCCTCACTGGCATCACCACCACCGGTACCCCGCACCTGGGCAACTACGCCGGTGCCATCCGCCCTGCCATCCGCGCCAGCCTGGCCGCCGATGCCGATTCCTTCTATTTCCTCGCCGACTACCACGCCCTGATCAAGTGCGATGACCCGGCGCGCATCCAGCGTTCGCGTCTGGAGATCGCTGCCACCTGGCTGGCCAGCGGCCTGGATCCGGAGCGGGTGACTTTCTATCGCCAGTCCGACATTCCCGAGATTCCCGAGCTGACCTGGCTGCTCACCTGCGTCGCCGGCAAGGGCCTGCTCAACCGCGCCCATGCCTACAAGGCCGCGGTCGACCGCAATTTGGAGCAGGGCGAGGATCCCGATGCCGGGGTGACCATGGGGCTCTACAGCTACCCGGTGCTGATGGCGGCGGACATCCTGATGTTCAACGCACGGCGCGTGCCGGTCGGTCGTGACCAGATCCAGCACGTGGAAATGGCCCGCGACATCGGTCAGCGCTTCAATCACCTGTTCGGCAATGGCCGCGACTACTTCGCCCTGCCCGAGGCGGTCATCGAGGAAAGCGTGTCCACCTTGCCCGGCCTCGACGGTCGCAAGATGTCCAAGAGCTACGACAACACCATCCCGCTGTTCGGCAGCGCCAAGCAGCTCAAGGACGCCATCGCCCGCATCGTCACCGACTCGCGCCTGCCCGGTGAGCCCAAGGATCCCGACAGCGCCCACCTCTTCACGCTTTACCAGGCCTTCGCCACTGCCGAGCAGAGCGCGGCCTTCCGCGAGGCCCTGCAAGGCGGCCTGGCCTGGGGCGAAGCCAAGGGCCGGCTGTTCGAGGTGCTGGATGCCGAGCTGGGCGAAGCCCGCGAGCGCTATGCAGCGCTGATCGCCCGTCCCGACGACCTGGAAGACATCCTGCTGGCCGGTGCCGCCAAGGCCCGCCGCTATGCCACGCCTTTCCTTGGCGAGCTGCGTGAAGCCGTGGGCTTGCGCTCGCTCAAGACCCAGGTCGCCACAAGTGGCACCAAGAAGAAGGCCAGCAAGACCGCTCGCTTCGTCAGCTTCCGTGAAGGGGAGAGCTTCCGCTTCCGCCTGCTCGACGCCGACGGTACCGAACTGGCGCTATCGATCCCCTTCGCCGAGGCCAAGACTGCCGGCATCACCAGCAAGCAGCTGGTCAGTATGCCGGCCAGTGTCGTGGTGGGAGACGGCAATGGCTTCCAGCTGCTGCTGGACGATCAGGTAGTGGCCGAAGGCGTCGCCAGCGATTCCCCCGCCGCCCGTGACGCCCTTGTCGAGCGCACCCGCGCCGCCCTGGCGCAATTGGCCGAAGCCTAAAGGGCACCCGCGGTCCCCGGCGTTGTCAACGCCAGGGACCGCCATTACAGTGACCACCCTTTTTTCCCACCCGACCAGAAGCCGCCATGACCCCCCTCGAGCGTTACCAGGCCGACCTCAAGCGCCCGGAGTTTTTCTACGATGCTGCCCAGGAAGAGGCCGTTCGCCATCTGCAGCGCCTCTATGACGAATTGCTCGCCGAGCCCGCGTCCAAGGGCGGCCTGTTCGGCAAGCTGCTCGGGCGCAAGACGATCACGCCGGTCAAGGGGCTGTATTTCTGGGGTGGGGTAGGGCGTGGCAAGACCTATCTGGTCGATACCTTCTACGACGCCCTGCCGTTCAAGCAGAAGATGCGTACCCACTTCCACCGCTTCATGAAGCGCGTGCATGAAGAGCTGCGTACCCTCAAGGGCGAGAAGAATCCCCTGACCATCATCGCTCGGCGCTTCGCCGACGAGGCACGGGTGATCTGCTTCGACGAATTCTTCGTCTCCGACATCACCGACGCCATGATCCTGGCCACCCTGCTCGAAGAGCTGTTCAAGAACGGCGTGAGTCTGGTCGCCACCTCGAACATTGTGCCTGACGGTCTCTACAAGGACGGCCTGCAGCGCGCGCGCTTCCTGCCAGCCATCGCGTTGCTCAAGGAGCACACCGAGATCGTCAACGTCGACAGCGGCGTGGACTATCGCCTGCGCGCCCTGGAGCAGGCGCAGCTCTTTCACTATCCGTTGAGCGACGAGGTCGAGGCCGCGATGGCCAAGAGCTTCCGTTCGCTCACCGTCGAGTGCAACGACCTCTGCGAAGACGTGCCGCTGATGATCGAGAATCGCGAGATCCGCGCCCGCCGCACCTGCGAAGACGTCGCCTGGTTCGACTTCCGCGCCCTCTGCGACGGTCCGCGCAGCCAGAACGACTACATCGAGCTGGGCAAGATCTTCCAGACGGTGCTGGTCAGCAACGTCGAACAGATGGATGCGCTCAAGGACGACATGGCACGGCGCTTCATCAACCTGGTCGACGAATTCTACGACCGCCAGGTCAAGTTGATCCTGTCCGCCGAAGTCGAACTCAAGGACCTCTATTCCGGTGGTCGCCTGGAGTTCGAATTCCAGCGCACCCTCAGCCGTCTGCTGGAAATGCAGTCCCACGAGTACCTCGCTCGACCGCACAAACCCTGAACCCTGGCTGGGTTGAAGGATCAATCCTTTGACCCAGCTTTCGGGAGGTACGTGTGAATTCTGATCCCTTCGCCGACTGGGATGGCTCGCCTACCCAGGCGCGCATCCTGCAAAAGCAACTGGCCAAGCAGGTCCTGTTGCATGACGACTTCGGCTCGCCGCGGCGTTATGCCGGCGTCGACGTGGGCTTCGAGGAGGGCGGCGAGATCACCCGCGCGGTGGCTGTCCTGCTGGATGCCGAGACCCTGCAGCCCCTGGCCCATGCCGTCGCCCGCATCCCCACCGTGATGCCCTATGTGCCGGGCCTGCTGTCCTTTCGGGAGCTCCCCGCACTGCTCCAGGCGCTGGCGGAATTGCCCGAGACCCCCGAGTTGGTGTTCTGCGACGGCCACGGCATCGCCCACCCGCGCCGGCTGGGCATCGCCGCTCATCTGGGCGTGGTCACCGGTCTGCCGACGATCGGTGTGGCCAAGAAGATCCTTACCGGTCATCACGCCGAACTCGCCGAGACCCGCGGCAGCCAGGTCGAGCTGCTGGATCGAGATGGTTCGACGATAGGCTCGGTATTGCGCAGCAAGGACAGGGTCAAGCCACTGATCGTCTCCCCTGGGCATCGGGTCAGCCTGGCCACCGCGCCGGCACTGGTCATGGCCTGCGTCAGGCGCCATCGCCTACCGGAACCCACACGACTGGCGGACCACCTGGCCTCACGGCGTCAGGGCTCGGCGGCTACCCAGGCGCTGTTTTCCTTCTGATTTCTGCTTGCTTTTTTATCGTGAGCGGGTATCATGCCGCAGCTTTCTTGGCGGGGGATGCCTAAGCCTGCCGAGATCGCCGTAGCGGACGCCGACCCGAGCCCCCGAAGAGCGTCTGTTTCCGGCTGCCCCTGACTTGTCCGGGGTTGCACTGTTGTGTAGAATTTGCCGTCTTTTTACCAGGGCGGCCTCTGAGGCCATAGAGAATGAAAACTTTCACCGCAAAACCGGAAACCGTTAAGCGCGACTGGTACGTCGTCGACGCTGCTGGCCAGACTCTGGGTCGTCTGGCTACTGAAATCGCCACTCGCCTGCGTGGCAAGCACAAGCCCGAATACACCCCTCACGTTGACACCGGCGACTACATCGTCGTCATCAACGCCGAGCAGGTTCGTGTGACCGGTGCCAAGACTACCGACAAGATGTACTACCATCACTCCGGTTTCCCGGGTGGCATCAAGTCGATCAACTTCGAAAAGCTGATCGCCCGTGCTCCCGAGCGCGTCATCGAGACCGCCGTCAAGGGTATGCTGCCGAAGAACCCGCTGGGCCGCGACATGTATCGCAAGCTCAAGGTGTACAAGGGTGCGAACCATCCGCACACCGCTCAGCAGCCCCAAGAACTCAAGTTTTAATCGGGATAGTACAACATGTCGGCAACTCAAAATTACGGTACCGGCCGTCGTAAGACTGCCACCGCTCGTGTCTTCCTCCGTCCGGGCACTGGCAAGATCTCCATCAACGATCGCGCTCTGGACACCTTCTTCGGCCGCGAAACCGCGCGCATGGTCGTTCGTCAGCCTCTCGAGCTGACCGAGACCCTGGAGAAGTTCGACGTCTACGTTACCGTCGCTGGCGGTGGTGTAAGCGGCCAGGCCGGTGCCATCCGTCACGGCATCACCCGCGCCTTGATCGAGTACGACGAAGGCTACCGCAGCTCCCTGCGCAAAGCCGGTTACGTCACTCGTGACGCCCGTGAAGTCGAGCGTAAGAAAGTCGGTCTGCGCAAAGCGCGTAAGCGTCCGCAGTACTCCAAGCGTTAATCTTTCGGGATTCGCTCGAAAAAACCCAGCCAAGCGGCTGGGTTTTTTTATACCCGAGATTTTGTGCTTAGGCGCCGTAGGTTGGGTTGAGGTAGCTCTATCGCCGAAGCCCAACGTTCAGGCTGCGTCCTCAGGCGTTGGGCTTCGCTGCGCTCAGCGCCAACCTACATTGATTCCTCGGGCACCGTAGGTTGGGTTGAGGCAGCTCTATCGCCGAAGCCCAACGTTCGGGCCGCGTCTCCAGGCGTTGGGCTTCGCTGCGCTCAGCACCAACCTACGTCGGTCTGGTGAGTGCCGTAGGTTGGGTTGAGGCAGCTCCATCGCCGAAGCCCAACATTCAGGCCGCGTCCCAAGCGTTGGGCTTCGCTGTGCTCAGCACCAACCTACGTCAGCTTGGTGAATGCCGTAGGTTGGGTTGAGGCAGCTCCATCGCCGAAGCCCAACAAGCAGTGCATCCTCGCTGAAGTTGGGCTTCGCTATGCTGAGCGCCAACCTACGTCGATTCCCAAGCATCGTAGGTTGGGTTGAGGCAACTCCATTACCGTAGTCCAACAGGCAGCCCCTCCCTGGGGTAGGGCCCTGATGCATAAGGGATCGGCCTGCGTCGATCCGCCGGCTCATCTGCATGGGGCCGACTTCTCACCCTCGGTACTTCGTGCCCGCTCGAATCTGGGGCATAAAAAAGGGGCGCCTAGGCGCCCCTTTTCATGGCTGGCGGAGATCAGTCGGGATGATTTTCCCGAGACTCCTTGAGCTTGCGGTCGAGTTCGGCCTGAGTGGCTTCGTCCTCTTTCACCGCATCGGCCTTGGGGGCCTCTGCAGGGGTGTCGTCCTCGCCGGTCAGGGCGACGGTAGCCGCTTCTTCCTGGGCAGGGCTAGGCACGACCTCGACGGGTTCTTCCATCACGATCGGGGCAGACTCGGCTTTAGCTGCAGGCAGCTCTTCGACGACTTGCGCAGGCTGAACCTCGGGAGCCTGTTGCGGCTCTACGGTGCCTACCGCTGCCGTAGCGAAGGTTTCTTCGGTTTCGGCAATGGCGCCCAGTGCAGGGGCCTGAGCGTCCTGCTCGGCCTGCTTGGCACGTGCGGCTTCAGCTTCGCGAGCCAGGCGCTCACGACGACGGCGCTCACGCGGATCGTTGGAGGCGCGACCTGCGGCCGATTCGGCAGCTTCGTTTTCGGCAGGTGCCGCAGGAGTGGGTGCGGTGGCGGTCACCGGAGCGGTCTGCTCGGCAACTGGTGCGGCGATTTCCACTTCCTGATGCGGCGCGCGTTCGTCCTGCAGTTGGCTCACGTTGGGGGTGAGGATCTCCGGCTGGGCAGGGGCGTCGGCGGCAGGCTGTTGCGCTGCGGTTTCCTGCGTCGCTTCGGCGGCAGCGGAGGTGTCGGCAGGAGCTGCAGGCTCTTGCTGACGCGCTTCGCGTACCTGTTCCTGGGTGGCGATGGCGGTCACGCTCTCGCTGACCACGACGGCGGTACCCAGGGCAGCGGCAGCCGGTGCGACGTTGGTGTCCGTGGCTGCTGCGCTCTGCTCTTCGTCTTCGATGAAGTTGCCATTGGCATCACGCTGACGCTCACGGCGGTTGCTGCGACGGCGCTGGCCGCGGGAACGGCGACGCGGACGCTCTTCGCCTTCTTCCAGCTCCTCGTTGCCTTCCAGTACTTCTTCTTCGTTCAGCTCTTCGGCGCTGGCCGCTTCCTGGCGTTCTTCGCGCGCCTTGCGCTCTTCGCGCGGCTGACGCTCTTCACGCGGTTTGCGCTCTTCACGAGGCTGACGCTCTTCGCGACTGGCACGCTCCTCACGGGGCTGACGCTCCTCGCGAGCGGGACGCTCTTCGGTGCTCAGGCGCTCCTCGCGTGGCTGGCGCTCCTCGCGGGGTTGGCGCTCTTCACGGGGCTGACGCTCTTCGCGGTTGGCGCGCTCCTCACGGGGCTGACGCTCTTCGCGCGGTTGGCGCTCCTCGCGAGGCTGACGCTCTTCACGGGGTTGACGTTCTTCGCGGTTGGCGCGCTCTTCGCGCGGCTGACGCTCCTCGCGAGCCGGGCGGTCTTCGCGGGCCTGACGCTCTTCGCGAGGCTGACGCTCTTCACGCGGCTTGCGTTCTTCGCGGGCCGGACGATCGCTGCGTTCGCCACGGTCGGCGCGCGGCTGGCGCTCTTCGCGTGGTTTGCGCTCGTCATCACGACGGCCTTCGCGACGGCGATTCTGCTGGCGACCGTTGCGGCGCTCGTCCTGACGGCGCTGCTCGTCGCTGCTCTTGGCTACTTCCGGAGCGGCGGCGGTCTTGTCGACCATCGGTTGCTCTTCGGTCTTGCCGGCGAACAGGCTGACCAGGGATTTGACCAGGCCCTTGAACAGATTGGGTTCGGCGGTGGCCTTGGCGGCAGGGGCGGCGGGCGCCACGGTCTCGGCGGCGACCGGGGTGGGTGCCGGGGCGCGCTCGGGTGCGACCTTCACGGCCGCTTCCTGGCGTACCAGGGTGCGAGTGGAGCTGACCGGCAGCACCTCTTCGGCTTCGGTGTTGGCCATCTCGTAGCTGGACTGGCTGTTCAGCAGCTCGGGATTGTCGTCACGCAGACGCTGCACCTCGAAGTGCGGGGTCTCGATGTGATCGTCGGGCAGGATGATGATGCGCACGCGGGTACGCAGCTCGATCTTGGTGATGCTGTTGCGCTTTTCATTGAGTAGGAAGGACGCCACCTGGATGGGTACATGGGCGCGTACCTCGGCGGTGCGATCCTTGAGCGCCTCTTCTTCGATCAGGCGCAGGATAGCCAGCGACAGCGATTCCACGTCGCGGATGATGCCTTGGCCGTTGCAGCGCGGGCAGACGATGCCGCTGGTTTCGCGCAGCGAGGGGCGCAGGCGCTGGCGGGACATTTCCAGCAAGCCGAAACGGGAGATGCGACCGATCTGTACGCGGGCGCGGTCGGCTTCCAGGGCTTCGCGGACGCGATCTTCCACGGCGCGCTGGTTCTTGACCGGGGTCATGTCGATGAAGTCGATGACGATCAGGCCGCCGATGTCGCGCAGACGCAGCTGGCGGGCGATTTCTTCAGCCGCTTCCAGGTTGGTCTGCAGCGCGGTTTCCTCGATGTCGCCACCCTTGGTGGCGCGCGCCGAGTTGATGTCGATGGACACCAGGGCCTCGGTCGGGTCGATGACGATGGAGCCGCCCGACGGCAGCTTCACTTCGCGCTGGAAGGCGGTCTCGATCTGGCTTTCGATCTGGAAACGATTGAACAGCGGGACGCTGTCCTGATACAGCTTGATCTTGCTGGCGTACTGCGGCATCACCTGGCGGATGAAGCTCAGGGCTTCTTCCTGGGCTTCGACGCTGTCGACCAGGACTTCACCGATGTCCTGGCGCAGGTAGTCGCGGATGGCGCGAATGATGACGTTGCTTTCCTGGTAGATCAGGAAGGGGCCCTTGCGATCACCCGAGGCTTCGGTGATGGCGGACCAGAGTTGCAGCAGGTAATCGAGGTCCCACTGCAGTTCTTCGGTGCTGCGGCCCAGGCCGGCGGTGCGCACGATCAGGCCCATGTCGCCCGGGGCGTTGAGGCCGTTCAGGGCTTCGCGCAGTTCGTTGCGCTCTTCACCCTCGATGCGACGGGAGATGCCGCCGGCGCGGGGATTGTTGGGCATCAGCACCAGGTAGCGACCGGCGAGGCTGATGAAGGTGGTCAGGGCGGCACCCTTGTTGCCACGCTCTTCCTTTTCGACCTGGACGACTACTTCCTGGCCTTCGGAGAGCACTTCCTTGATGTTGACGCGGCCTTCCGGGTTCTTCTTGAAGTACTCCCGGGAGATCTCTTTCAGCGGAAGGAAGCCATGGCGATCAGCGCCGAAGTCGACAAAGGCGGCTTCCAGGCTGGGTTCGATGCGGGTGATACGGCCTTTGTAGATATTGGCCTTTTTCTGTTCGCGGGCTCCGGACTCGATGTCCAGATCAAACAGCCGTTGACCGTCGACCAGGGCAACCCGTAATTCCTCGGGCTGGGTCGCGTTGATGAGCATTCTCTTCATGTAATACCACTACGTTCCAGGCTCTCGGCCCGCAGGGTGGCAACAGGATTCGAAAGAAGGGTGCACGGGGTCGTATCGAAACCGGTGTAGATCCGGTCTTCGTGTCCAGCAGCAGGCCCGGGGGCGTGCCGCGACTACGTCTCCTGCAGGCGCTTGAGCGACTGCCGTTGCAGCTCCACAGGAGGAGGAATCAACCAGGCATGGTGCGGGCGTGACAGCCGAAAGGCTCAGGCAGCCGGGTCGTCGCGGGATTCGTGTCAGGTGTCGCTCGGTTGGAGCATCGGCCGTTGGCCTTGAGGCTTCCACCTGCGATCGTCACCTTGGCCGAAGCTGGGCGCGAAGCGGGCTGCAGGCGTACTGTCAGGCTACGCGATACGCTGGTTGTGCATCTCCATCCTGCACACAATCTTCAGGAATCAGGTGCCGCCCGCAAGGTCCGGAGCGGTTATCGTTTTACAGCTGGCACCCTGGGTGCCGCTGCCTTGGTTACCAGGCGGATCGCAGATCGCCACTCACCCCCTTGGGCAGAGTCGGCGATCTGCTGGACGGCCAGACGTCCAGTGACTATTGCATTTGCAGCCTATATTCGCGGGCGGAATCGACGGCCTCGCGAGCGGCGTCATCCAGACAGGACTGATAACCGCCTCCGGACTATAGCAGCAAGCTTTAAGTGCTTCAAATAAGGGAAAATTGCTATCATTCCCCCATGACTAAGCCTCCCTCTCCCAGCACCGGCGTTCAACTGCTCGATGTGCCCGCCGACTATGCCGGCCAGCGTATCGACAACTTCCTGCGTACCCAGCTCAAGGGCGCGCCCAAGACCCTCATCTATCGCATCCTGCGCAAGGGTGAAGTGCGGGTGAACAAGGGCCGCATCAAGCCTGACTACCGCCTGCAGGCCGGTGACCAGATCCGGGTGCCGCCCCTGCGGCTGTCCGAGCCCGATGAGCCGGCACCCCTGGCCAGAGGACTGCTCGAGCGCCTGGAGGACTCCATCGTTCACGAGGACAAGGCCCTCATCGTCATCAACAAGCCGGCCGGCATCGCCGTGCACGGTGGCAGTGGCCTGTCTGGCGGCGTCATCGAAGTCTTTCGCCAGCTGCGTCCCGATGCCCGCGACATCGAGCTGGTCCATCGCCTCGACCGGGATACCTCGGGACTGCTGATGATCGCCAAGAAGCGCAGCATGCTGCGCTTCCTGCACGAGCAACTGCGCGGCGACGGCGTGGACAAGCGCTATCACGCCCTGGTGCGCGGCCACTGGCCGGCGGCCAAGAAGAAGATCAATGCGCCGCTGCTGAAGAACACCCTCAGATCCGGCGAGCGCATGGTCGAAGTCAACGACGAGGGCAAGGAGGCGCTCACTGAATTTCGCGTCCTGCGCCGCTATGGCGAATTCGCCACCCTGGTCGAGGCGCGGCCGGTGACCGGCCGTACCCACCAGATCCGTGTCCATGCCCGTCATGCCGGACATGCCATCGCCGGCGATCCCAAGTACGGCGACGAGGCCTTTTCCCAGGAGATCCGCGACCTGGGTGGCAAGCGGCTGTTCCTGCATTCGGCGAGCCTGGTGATTCCGTTACCGGAAGGTGGCCAGCTGCGACTGGAAGCGCCGGTCGATAGCACCTGGAGTCAGACGCTGGAGCGTCTGGATGCCTGATTATCAGCTGCTGATCTTCGACTGGGACGGCACCCTGGCTGACTCCATCGGCCGGATCGTCGAAGTGATGCACGTGGCGGCCGAGACGCTTGGGCTGCCGCCTCGCAGCGATGTGGCCATCAAGGGCATCATCGGCCTGGAGCTGGTAGCGGCGATCCAGACCCTCTATCCACACCTGGTGACCCAGGCGCAGATCGAGGGCTTTCGCGATGCCTACAGTGCCGAATTCGTCCGTCGCGAGCAGGAGGCGTCGCCGCTGTTTCCTGAGGTGATGAGTGGTCTGCAGCGCTTTCGCGCCCAGGGTTATCAACTGGCCGTGGCGACCGGAAAGAGCCGTCGTGGCCTGGCTCGCTCGCTGCAGCAGCATGGCCTAAGTGACTTCTTCGACATTACCCGCTGCGCCGACGAGGCGGCCGGCAAACCCGATCCGCAGATGGTGCAGGAGATCCTCGCCCATTGCGGTGTGGCGCCGGAACGTGCCCTGCTGGTGGGGGATGCGGTGTTCGACCTGGAGATGGCCCGGCGCGCCGGGGTCGATGCGGTCGGGGTCGCCTATGGTGCCCAGCCGGTCGAGGTCCTGAGGGATTTCGGGCCGCGCCTGGTGATCGAAGCTTTCGCGGACCTGGCGCTATGGCTGGGTGACAATGTTGTGGTCAGGAGTGAGAGTGGGCATGGCTGACGAGTGGAAAGAAGACAGCGGGCGTTCGCGCCCGACGGACGACAAGACTTGGGCCCTGATCGAGAAGACCATGCTCGCCAGTGTGCGCGAGCAGCGGCGGGCACGGCGTTGGGGCATCTTTTTCAAGCTGCTGACCTTCGCCTATCTGATCGTCATGCTGGTGCTGTTCACGCCCCTGCTGTCCCTGGGCAAGAAGGGCGGGGTGACCGAGTCTGGCGCCCATACCGCGCTCATCGAACTCAAGGGCGTGATCGCTGATGACGAGAAGGCCAGTGCCGACAATGTCGTGACGGCGCTGCGCAAGGCCTTTGACGACAGCAACACCCGCGGTGTGGTGCTGCGTATCAACAGCCCGGGCGGCAGTCCAGTGCAATCCGGCTACATCTATGACGAGATCAAGCGGCTGCGTGGCCTGCATCCGGACATCAAGCTGTACGCGGTGATCACCGATCTGGGGGCCTCGGGCGCCTACTATGTGGCCAGTGCGGCCGATGCCATCTATGCCGACAAGGCCAGCCTGGTCGGCTCCATCGGCGTGACGGCGGCTTCCTTTGGCTTCGTCGGCACCATGGAAAAGCTGGGCGTGGAGCGGCGGGTCTATACCTCCGGCGAGCACAAGGCCTTCCTGGATCCCTTCCAGCCGCAGAAGTCCGAAGAAACCCGCTTCTGGCAGCAGGTGCTGGATACCACCCACCAGCAGTTCATCGACAGCGTCAAGAAAGGTCGCGGTGATCGCCTCAAGGTCGAGGGTCATCCGGAGCTGTTCTCCGGTCTGGTCTGGTCCGGCGAGCAGGCGTTGTCCCTCGGGCTGATCGATGGCCTCGGCAGCACCAGCTATGTGGCGCGGGACGTGGTCAAGGAGGAGCGCCTGGTGGACTTCACCCAGGAAGACTCTCCCTTCGATCGCTTTGCCAAGCGCCTGGGCGCCAGCGTCGCCGAGCGTCTTGCTCTCTATATGGGCTGGCAGGGTCCGATGCTGCGTTAGCCGGCATGGTCTGTGGGTGGCCTAAGGCACCTGCAGACCCGCTTCGCGCAGCAATGCGGTCAGGCGAATGAGGGGGAGGCCGATCAGGCTGGTCGGATCGTCCCCCTGCATGGCTTCGAAAAGGGCAATACCGAGGCCTTCGGCCTTGAAACTGCCGGCGCAATCGTAGGGTTGCTCCGCCAGCAGGTAGCGGTCGATTGTCGCAGCATCCAGCGGCCGAAAGCGGACCTGGAAATCCACCACCTCGCTCCGGCATTCACCAGTCCGGCTGTCCAGCACCGCGAGGCCGGTATGGAACACCAGCGTCCGGCCACTGGCTCGGGCCAGTTGCTGGTGGGCACGGTCGTGGCTCAGGGGCTTGCCAAGAATCTCGCCCTCGATGGCGGTCGCCTGATCCGAGCCGATGACGAGCGTATGGTCTGACTGGTTGCCCAGGGCGGCGGCCTTGAGTCTGGCCAGCCGCTCCACCAGATCGCGAGGGTGCTCGCCTGGTAGAGGCGTTTCATCGATATCGGGCGACTGGTGAGCGAAGGGCAAGCAGAGCCTTTCCAGCAATTGGCGGCGGTAAGGCGAGCTGGAAGCGAGTAGAATACGGGGCATCAGTTTGTTCTCGGGCGAGGTCGACCAAAGGTCGGTCGGAGTCGCTTCGGGGTTAATTTCCTTTGACAGCCGTAAGGCCGTCCCTATAATGGCGCGCTTATGTTGAATGGGCCAATTCCACCTCAGGTCGATCCTCGCAAATTGGCGGATCGCGGCGTAACCCTCAAGGGTGAGCTGCCTCTCGCGAACATGCGGCGTGTCGGCGAGCAGCTCGTGAAGTCCGAAGGCGCGGTAGCCGTCGTCCTCGACTTCGGGCGTGATCAACAGCGGCAGTACGTCATCCACGGTGTCCTCGATACCGAGGTCGAGATGATCTGCCAGCGTTGTCTGGAGCCGGCAGTGCTTCCCATCCACAGCGAATTCGATTTCGCCGTGCTCTGGGAGGGGCAGTCGGCCGATGCCTTGCCACAGGGATACGATGCCCTGGAGGTTGGTGAAGATCCACTGGATCTGCATGGCTTGGTCGAAGAGGAGCTGCTGCTCGCTCTGCCGATCATCCCTGCGCATCCAGAAGGGGCTTGCCAGCATCCTGAAGGTTTCGAGGCGCCCGAAGAGCCGGCGGACGAGGAAAAGCGACCCAACCCGTTCAGTGTACTTGCGCAGTTGAAGCGTGACCCAAACGTTTAGGAGTTAAATCATGGCTGTTCAGCAGAACAAAAAATCCCGTTCCGCTCGTGACATGCGTCGTTCGCACGACGCTCTCGAACCGAACGCTCTGTCCGTGGAAAAGAGCACTGGTGAAGTTCACCTGCGCCACCACGTGTCGCCCGACGGTTTCTACCGCGGTCGCAAAGTGATCGACAAGGGTTCCGACGAGTAATCCTCGATCGAAATCGTCATCGCGATCGATGCAATGGGCGGGGACTTCGGTCCCCGCTGCATTGTTCCTGCTTCACTCAGCGCTCTCGAGCGTTTCCCCGCCTTACGTCTTCTCCTCTGTGGTCAGCGCGACGCCCTGTCGGCCTGGTCACCGCCTGCTTCCCTTGCCGCTCGCCTGGACTTCGAATACGTCGACTCCCTCGTCGGGCCTGACGAAAGACCCGCCACGGTGGTGCGCAGTCGCGCCCGTACCTCCATGCATGCCGCCCTCGAAGCGGTTCAGCACGGGCGTGCCCATGGCTGTCTGAGTGCCGGCAATACCGGGGCCTGGATGGCGCTCGCGCGGCTGCTGCTCGGGACGCTGCCGGAGATCGACCGGCCCGCCATGATGTCGGCGCTGCCGGGGCGGGGAGAGCATCAGACGCTGCTGCTCGATCTCGGTGCGAACCTGGACACCACAGCCGAGCAGCTGGTGCAGTTCGCCTGTCTGGGCGCGGGTGCGGCCCAGGCGCGCGGCCTGGCCCGGCCCAGGGTGGCGCTGCTCAATGTCGGGCGGGAGCCGGGCAAGGGCACGCCGGTGATTCAAGAGGCGGCGCGCCGCCTCGCCCAGAGTCCGGCGTTCGATTTCATCGGCTTCGTCGAGGGTAGCGATCTCTATGCCGCCGTCGCGGATGTGGTGGTCTGTGACGGCTTCACCGGCAACGCCGTGCTCAAGTCCGGCGAGGCCTTGCTGCGCCTGCTGGTCGAGCGCAGCGGCACGGCCTCCTGGCTCGAACGTCGGCTGCTGCAGCCCTGGCTGGCCCGGCGTTTTCGTCACTGGGATCCGGAGCTGCGCAACGGCGCGAGCTTTCTCGGCTTGAATGCGGTAGTGGTGAAGAGTCATGGCGCGGCAGGCGAAGTCGGTCTCGTTCAGGCCATCGAGCGCGCGCTGCGCGATGTGGAGACTGATCTCCCCGAGCGTATCCGGTTAAACTTGGCGGCTCTGAAAGCGGTGTGACCGACCGGTCGACACCGACATCTCAGTCTGTCAGTGGCGGAACCGCGGTTTCGCCGGCAATGGACCTACAAGAGACCTGCCTATGTCTGCCTCTCTCGCTTTCGTCTTTCCCGGTCAGGGTTCCCAGGCCCTAAGCATGCTGGGTGAGCTGGCCACGCACCACGCGCTGATCGGTGAAACCTTCGCGGAAGCATCCGCCGTCCTCGGCTATGACCTCTGGGCGCTGACCCAGCAGGGCCCCCAGGAGTCGCTCAACCAGACCGACCGTACCCAGCCCGCCATCCTGACCGCCTCCATCGCGCTCTGGCGGCTGTGGTTGGCTGAAGGAGGCGCCAAGCCCGCCTACGTTGCCGGTCACAGCCTGGGTGAGTATTCGGCACTGGTCGCCGCCGGCAGCCTGCCGTTCGCCGAGGCGGTGCGCCTGGTGGCGCGTCGTGGTGAGCTGATGCAGCAGGCCGTCCCGGCCGGGCAGGGCGGTATGGCCGCCATCCTGGGCCTGGAAGACGCTCA
Organism: Pseudomonas oryzihabitans; assembly: GCF_001518815.1. Taxonomy (NCBI): domain Bacteria; kingdom Pseudomonadati; phylum Pseudomonadota; class Gammaproteobacteria; order Pseudomonadales; family Pseudomonadaceae; genus Pseudomonas; species Pseudomonas oryzihabitans. The sequence continues at coordinate 3,472,804 of NZ_CP013987.1, read as the reverse complement.
GGTGCTGGCAGCTTGCGCCGAAGCCGCCCAGGGCGACGTCGTGAGTGCGGTCAATTTCAATGCCCCGGGCCAGGTGGTGATCGCCGGTTCCGCCGCTGCGGTGGAGCGCGCCATCGAGGCGTGCAAGGGGCTGGGTGCCAAGCGCGCCGTGGCCCTGCCGGTCAGCGTGCCCTCTCACTGCGAGCTGATGCGTCCGGCGGCGGAGCGTTTCGCCGAGGACGTGCGCGGCTGCAGCTGGAGCCAGCCGGAGATTCCGGTGGTGCAAAACGTCAATGCCGGCGTCAATACCGATCTGGCCAGCCTCCAGCAGGATCTGCTGGCTCAGCTGTACAGCCCGGTACGCTGGGTCGAATCCGTGCAGTACCTGGCTGCCCAGGGCGTCACCCATCTGGTGGAGTGTGGCCCCGGCAAGGTGCTGGCCGGTCTGAACAAGAGATGCGTCAAGGGCGTGGAAACGCTGGCCCTGGACACCCCTGATGCCTTCGCCGCCGCTCGTGCGGCTTTTTGAATCGAGGAAAACGAGATGAGTCTGCAAGGTAAGGTCGCCCTGGTCACGGGCGCCACGCGTGGCATCGGTCAAGCCATCGCCCTGGAACTGGGTCGGCTCGGCGCCACCGTGATCGGCACCGCGACCAGCGAGGCGGGCGCCCAGCGCATCGCCGAGTCGCTCAAGGCCAATGGCATCGAGGGCACCGGCCTGGTGCTCAATGTGTCCGACAACGCCTCCGTCGCGACCGCCCTCGAGCAGGTCCAGGCGCAATTCGGTGCCCCGTCGATCCTGGTCAACAACGCCGGCATCACCCGCGACAACCTGATGCTGCGGATGAAGGACGATGAGTGGTACGACGTGATCGATACCAACCTCAACAGCCTGTTCCGCCTCTCCAAGGCCGTGCTCAAGGGTATGACCAAGGGTCGCTGGGGTCGTATCGTCAGCATCGGTTCGGTGGTCGGGGCCATGGGCAACGCCGGTCAGGCGAACTATGCTGCCGCCAAGGCCGGCCTCGAGGGCTTCACCCGGGCGCTGGCTCGTGAGGTAGGTTCGCGCAACATCACCGTCAATGCCGTGGCGCCGGGTTTCATCGACACCGACATGACTCGTGAGCTGCCGGAAGCCCAGCGCACCGCGCTGCTGACCCAGATTCCTGCCGGTCGCCTCGGCCAGGCCGACGAAATCGCCAAGGTGGTCGGCTTCCTGGCCGGTGAGGGCGCTGCCTATGTGACCGGGGCCACGATCCCCGTGAACGGCGGAATGTACATGAGCTGACCGGCGTTACCCCCGCGCGGCTATTGCGCTAAGCTGGTAAACTGTCGGACCAGCAATGGCCGCGCATACGTCTTGATGTCGCGTCAGCTTGAAATTCGGAAATCCCTTTCTATACACTTACGCGCAATCCGTTGTGCGGATTTTTCCTTTAGGAGTGAGAACACGGTATGAGCACCATCGAAGAACGCGTTAAGAAGATCGTCGCTGAGCAGCTCGGCGTGAAGGAAGAGGAAGTTACCAACAGCGCTTCCTTCGTCGAGGATCTGGGCGCCGACTCCCTTGACACCGTCGAACTGGTGATGGCTCTGGAAGAGGAATTCGAGACCGAAATCCCGGACGAGCAGGCTGAGAAGATCACCACCGTCCAGGAAGCTATCGACTACATCGTTGCTCACCAGCAATAAGTAGCCGCTAGTTTCGGACACAAGAAGCCGCACGTCCTGTAGGGCGTGCGGCTTTTCTTTAGGTCGATGATCAAGATCGATGGAATCGGCTTTTTTAAAGTGGGGTGGCCGCCCCGGAAGGACAAGAGGAGTTGGGTGTGTCGCGTAGACGTGTCGTGATCACGGGTATGGGCATGGTATCGCCGCTTGGCGCCGACGTCGCGAGCAGCTGGGAGGGCATCCTGGCCGGTCGCAGCGGTATTGCGCCGATCGAGCATATGGACGTCTCTGCCTTCAGCACGCGGATCGGTGGATCGGTCAAGGGATTCGACGTGGAGCAATATCTGTCCGCGAAAGAAGCCCGCAAGCTGGATCTATTCATCCAATACGGTCTCGCTGCCAGCTTCCAGGCCATGCGTGACAGCGGTATCGAAGTCAACGATGGCAATCGCGAGCGCATGGGTGTCGCCATGGGTTCCGGCATCGGCGGGCTGACCAATATCGAGGCGAATTGCCAGTCGCTGCTCGAACAGGGTCCGCGCCGTATTTCTCCCTTTTTCGTACCGGGCTCCATCATCAACATGGTGTCCGGTTTCCTGTCGATCCACCTGGGTCTGCAGGGTCCCAACTATGCCATCGCCACCGCCTGTACTACGGCGACGCACTGCATCGGCATGGCGGCGCGCAACATCGCCTACGGTGAGGCCGATGTCATGGTCGCCGGCGGTTCGGAGATGGCGACTTCGGGTCTGGGTCTTGGTGGTTTCGGCGCGGCTCGTGCCCTGTCGACCCGTAACGACGATCCGACCCGCGCCAGCCGTCCCTGGGACCGCGATCGTGACGGCTTCGTGCTGTCCGACGGTGCTGGCGCTCTGGTGCTGGAAGACTACGAGCACGCCAAGGCGCGAGGCGCTCGTATCTATGCCGAGCTGATCGGCTTCGGCATGAGCGCGGATGCCTTCCACATGACGGCCCCGCCGGAAGACGGCGCGGGCGCTGCCCGCTGCATGCGGGCGACGCTCAAGGACGCCGGCATCGCGCCGGAAGCGGTCGACTACGTCAATGCCCACGGCACCTCCACGCCGGCCGGTGACCTAGCCGAAGTGGCGGCCCTCAAGCAGGTGTTCGGCGAGCAGGCCAAGCGCCTGAGCGTGAGTTCCACCAAGTCCATGACCGGTCACCTGCTGGGCGCCGCTGGGGCGGTGGAAGCAATCTTCACGGTGCTTGCCCTGCGCGATCAGGTGGCCCCGCCCACCATCAACCTGGACAATCCCAGCGACGGCTGCGATCTGGACTTCGTGCCCCACGAGGCGCGTCAGCGGCCCATCGAAGTGGCGCTGTCCAATTCGTTCGGCTTTGGTGGCACCAACGGCAGCCTGGTGTTCCGGCGCTTCGACGCTTGATCCAGGACTGGCTCAACGGCCAACCGCTAACCCCTGGTCTGCAGCGCGACCGGGGCCTGGCCTACGGCGATGGGTTGTTCGAGACCATTGCCGTACGCCGGGGCCAGCCCCGCTTGCTGGAGCGTCATCTGCAGCGACTTGCCACGGGCTGCCAGCGATTGCGCATTCCCTGCGACCTCGCTCAGGTGGGTGCCGAGATCCAGGCCTATGCGGCGCTGCTGGGGGAGGGTGTCGCCAAGCTGCTGCTCACCCGGGGCGATGGCCTGCGCGGTTATGCGCCGCCAGCCGAGCCCGAGGTCCGGCGACTGTTGCTGGCTTCACCCGCACCGGCCTATCCGGCGGCCCATGCTGCCGAGGGGATCGCCCTCTTTCCCTGCACCACACGTCTGGCCAGCCAGCCGCTGCTGGCCGGGCTCAAGCATCTGAATCGTCTCGAACAGGTCTTGGCTCGTGGGGAGTGGACCACCACCGAATATGCCGAAGGCCTGATGCTGGATCAGGACGGCAGACCGATCGAAGGCGTGTTCAGCAATCTGTTCCTGGTTCGCGAAGGCCGGCTGCTGACCCCCGCGCTCGATCATTGTGGCGTGGCCGGCGTGATGCGCGGTCTGCTGATGGACCTCGCCGCCCAGGAGGGCATGCAGACCGCGGTCATGCCACTGTCCCTGGATGCGCTGTTCCAGGCCGACGAAGTTTTTCTTTGCAACAGCCAGTACGGTATCTGGCCCGTGCGCCGGTACGCAGCGGCGAACTGGTCCGTGGGGCCGGTGACCCGTAAACTGCAAGGTTCGATAAACGAGATTCTGGAATAGCCGATGCGCAAGGCGAGAGCTCTGCTTACGGCGGTCTTGGCCGCTAGCGGCCTGCTGCTGGTCATGGCCGGTTGGCGCCAGCACCAGGCGCTGACTCAGCCGCTGAAGGTCAATGGTGAGCAACTGGTGGAGATCGCCAAGGGCGCGACGCCCGGCGGTACCCTGTTGCGCCTGGAAGACGAGGGTGTGCTCGATGGCGCCTTCTGGCTGCGCCTGTACTGGCGCTTCAATCTAGCCGGGCAGACGCTACACAGCGGCGAATACCGCCTGACCCCTGGCATGACGGTGGAGCAGCTGTTCGGCCTTTGGCGCAAGGGCGAGGTAGTGCAGTATGGCCTCACCCTGGTGGAAGGCTGGAATTTCCACCAGGTTCGCGCCGCTCTGGCCCGCCAGCCCAAGCTCGAGCACGACACCGCCGAACTGGACGATGCCGCCCTGATGAAGCGGCTGGGTCTGGACGGTGAGCATCCCGAGGGCCGCTTCTTTCCCGATACCTATCGCTATGTGAAAGGCCAGCGCGAGTCGGATCTATTGCGCCAGGCCAATCAGCGCCTGCAGGCCGTGCTCGACCAGGAATGGCAGGAGCGCGATCCCGCGGTGCCCTACAAGGACGCCTACCAGGCACTGATCATGGCGTCGCTGGTGGAGAAAGAAACCGGCGTGCCCGAAGAGCGCGACGAGATCGCCGGGGTCTTCGTCCGGCGCCTGGCGGCCGGCATGCTGCTGCAAACCGATCCCACGGTGATCTACGGCATGGGCGAGCGCTACAACGGGCGCATCACTCGCGCGGATCTGCGCGAGCCTTCGCCCTACAACACCTATCTCAATGCGGGATTGCCGCCGACGCCGATCGCCATGCCGGGACGCGAGGCCATCCATGCGGCCCTGCATCCCAAGGACGGCGACAGCCTGTACTTTGTCGCCCGTGGTGATGGGAGCCACGTCTTCTCCAAGGATCTGGATGCGCACAACCAGGCGGTCCGGGAATTCCAGCTCAAGCGTCGCTCCGACTATCGCTCGAGCCCCGCCCCGCAGACGCCTGACAGCAAGGAAACCCCATGACCGCAAACGGCCTGTTCATTACCCTTGAAGGCCCGGAGGGCGCGGGCAAGAGCACCAACCGCGATTATCTCGCCGAACTCCTTGGCGCCACCGGCCGTGAAGTGGTGCTGACTCGCGAGCCGGGCGGCACGCCGCTGGCCGAGCGCATCCGCGAGATCCTGCTGGCGCCAGCGGCCGAACCCATGGCCGTGGATACCGAGTTGCTGCTGATGTTTGCCGCGCGCGCCCAGCATCTGGCCCAGGTCATCCGGCCTGCCCTGGCACGGGGTGCCCTGGTGCTGTGTGATCGTTTCGTCGATGCGACCTATGCCTACCAGGGCGGTGGCCGCGGTGTCCCCGTGGAGCGCATCGCTACCCTAGAGGCCTTCGTGCTGGGCGACCTGCAACCCGACCTGACCCTGGTGTTCGATCTGCCGGTGGAGATTGGCCTGGCCAGGGCGGCCCGCCGCGGTGCCCTGGACAGATTCGAGCAGGAGCAACGCGCCTTCTTCGAAGCGGTGCGCCAGACCTATCTGGACCGCGCCCAGGCCGTGCCTGCACGCTATCGCCTCATCGACGCCTCGCGCAGCCTGGCCGAGGTACAGGCGGATCTGCGCGCCCTGGTCGCCACCCTGGAGCCGACGCTAGGTGGCTGACGTCTATCCCTGGCAGCAGGCGCTATGGGCGCGGATCTGGCCCCGGCGGCAGCATCCCCACGCCTATCTGCTGCATGGTCCGCGTGGTATCGGCAAGCGTGACCTGGCCGAGCGCCTGGCCGCGCTGCTGCTGTGCCAGGCGCCCCAGGGTGATGCCGCCTGCGGCCAGTGCAAGGCGTGCTCGCTCCTGAAGGCAGGGACTCATCCCGATTATTGCGTGATCCAGCCGGAAGAGGCCGAAAAGCCCATCCGCGTCGATCAGATTCGCGCCCTGGTGGATTTCGTCACCCAGACCGCGCAGTTGGGTGGACGCAAGCTGATTCTCCTGGAGCCGGTCGAGGCGATGAACCTCAATGCCGCCAATGCCTTGCTCAAGAGTCTGGAAGAGCCCTCGGGCGCGACGGTGCTGCTGCTGGTGAGTCACCAGCCGAGTCGCCTGCTGCCTACCGTGCGTAGCCGTTGCGTGCAGCAGGCCTGCCCGGTGCCTTCGCGCGCCGAAAGTCTCGCCTGGTTGGGTGAGCGCCTGCCAGATCTCGAACCGGAGATCCGCACCCAGTTGCTGGTGCTGGCCGGTGGCTCGCCGCTGGCCGCCCTGCGCCTGCATGGCGAAGACGTGCTCGCCCGGCGAGCGCTGGTGGTGGAGGGGGTGAAGCGCCTGCTCAAGCGCCAGGCAGCACCCAGCCAACTGGCCGAGAGCTGGAACGCCGTGCCCCTGCCGCTGCTGCTCGACTGGTTCTGCGAATGGACCCATGGCGTGCTGCGCCAGCAGTGGGGTGGCGTCGACGACGAGGCCGCGCCGGACATGGCCAAGGTGCTGGGTTATCTGGCCGAGAAGAGCGCGCCGCCCGCGGTCCTGGCGCTGCAGGAATGGCTGCATGCCGAGCGGCAGAAGGTGCTGGGCAAAGCCAACCTCAACCGCGTATTGTTGCTGGAATCGCTGTTGATCCGCTGGGCCGGCCTGGTGCCCGGACGCTAGCGATCCGCGCGTCCGTATTGCCTGTCTCGAGAGAATCTCATGAGTTTGCCGCAGAACCTGGGCCCCCGTAATGGCATCCTGTCCCTCACCATCAAGGACAAGTCGGTGCTTTATGCCGCCTACATGCCCTTCATCCGCAATGGTGGCCTGTTCATTCCGACGGGCAAGACCTACAAGCTGGGTGACGAGGTTTTCATGTTGCTGAACCTGATGGACGAACCGGACAAGATCCCGGTCGCCGGCAAGGTGGTCTGGATCACCCCCAAGGGGGCCCAGGGCAATCGTGCCGCCGGGGTCGGCGTGCAGTTCAACGAAGGCGACAATACCGCGCGCAACAAGATCGAAACCTATCTGGCCGGCTCCCTGAAGTCGGACCGTCCCACCCATACCATGTGAGGCCGTCGCCGTCCCGCTCGGGGCGGGGCGTCTTCCGATTCAAGGCTATTTCTCGTGCACTTCGTCGACTCCCACTGTCACCTGGATCGACTCGATCTTTCCCTTCATGACGGCTCCCTGGATGCAGCGCTGGATGCCGCGCGCGCCCGTGGCGTCAGCCAGTTCCTCTGCATTGGCGTCGATGCCGGCAATGCACCCACGGTGCAGGCCCTGGCCGAGCGCTATGCCGACGTCCACTGCGCGGTGGGCATTCACCCACTGGATGCCGCCCAGGGCAGCGCCATCGATCTCGACTGGTTGCTGGAACGGCTGGCCCATCCCCGCGTTGCCGCTATCGGCGAGACCGGGCTGGACTACCACTATCAGCCGGATACCGCCGAGATCCAGCAGCGGTCCTTCGCCCTGCACCTGGAGGCGGCCCGCCGTACGGCACTGCCCCTGGTGATCCATACCCGGGAAGCGCGCGCCGACACCCTGGCGATGCTTGGCGCCGCCGATCTGCCAGGCGCCGGGGTGCTGCACTGCTTCACCGAGGACTGGGCGACGGCCAAGGCCGCCCTGGATCTGGGTTTCTACATCTCCTTTTCCGGCATCCTGACCTTTCGCAATGCGGCCGAGCTGCGCGAAGTGGCCCGTCAGGTGCCGGTCGATCGACTGCTGGTGGAAACCGACTCGCCCTATCTGGCCCCGGTACCCCACAGAGGCAAGGCGAACCTGCCGCAATTCGTGGTCGAGGTCGCCCAGTGCCTGGCCGACGTGCGTGGCGTCAGCCTGGAGACCCTGGCCGAGCAGACCACGGCCAACTTCCGCCGGCTGTTTCCCCGCGCCACCCTCTAGGCAAAAAATGGCCCGGGTATCCTGGGATACCCGGGCCGGACCAGCGGTTCGCCTAGACGGAGGACCGCCTGCCTGGCCCGCGTCGCGGGGGTCGACACGGCCAGTCACTTGAGTATTGGTCAGCGCGGGGAAAGGTCCAGCCTGGGCTGGACATTTTTTAAACAGTTTTGGAATAGCACTGCCCTGGTACTGCGGGTCTCAGACCTTTCAGGGCGCTTCAGAAGCGTGCCAGCGCACCGACCAGGTCCAGCGTCTGCTCCAGCACGTGCTCGCTGGTGTAGAAGTGCGGCGACAGCCTGATGCCCGGACCACGTTGGGCGCAGACCACATCGGCGGTCTTGAGGCGCTCGAACAGCTGGCGATTGTCCCAGCCTTCGAGGGAGAAGGTGAGGATTCCGGAACGCCGGTGTGGGTCGGCCGGCGAATGCAGGATGGCGCCGGGCAGGCGGCGAATGTGGCTGTCCAGCAGTTCGATCCGCGCCAGCAGATCCTGACCCACCTGCTGCATGCCGGCATCTTCCAGCAGCGATAGGCTGGCCTCCAGCGCCACCGCCCCGAGCATGTTGGGGCTGCCGCACTCGAAACGCATCGCCGTCTTCGCCGGTTGCCATTCGCGCTGGCTGTAGTCGCCGGCGTTGTCCAGCATGTGCCAGCCGTATTCGTGCAGCTTCAGCTGCTCGCGCAAATCGGCGCGGCAGTAGAAGACCCCCAGGCCTTCCGGACCCAGCATCCACTTGTGGCCGTCGGCCATGGCGAAGGCGCAGTTGCAGGCCTGGACATCGAAGGGCAGGGCGCCCAGCTGCTGGATGGCATCGACGCAGAGCAGTACGCCCTTGGCCTCGCAGCCCTGGCCCAGCGCGGGCAGGTCCAGGCGCAGACCGCTGGCGTATTGCACGGCGCTGATGGCCATCAGTCGGGTCCGGGGGCCGCAGGCAGCCAGCAGATTGGCTTCTGGCGTCTCGCCCAGACTGACTTCCACCACCTCGACGCCAAAGCGCGCCAGGGCTTCCCAGACGACCCGATTGGAGGGGAACTCCTCGTCGCTGATCACCACCTGGTCACCGCTCTGCCAGTCCAGGCCGAAGGCGACAAAGGAGAGTGCCTCGGAGGTGTTCTTCACCAGGGCGATGTCGCTGCTGGCCGGCGCATTGAGCAGACGGGTCAGGCGGTCACGCAGGCGCTGTTCCAGGACGAGCCAGGTCGGATAGTTGCGCGCGCCGTATTGGCAGTTCTCGGCGGCGAATTCGGTGACGGCCTGCGCGGCGCGCTTGGGCCAGGGGGCCACGGCCGCGTGGTTGAGGTACCGCATGGCGTAGGCCTGAGGGAATTCGTGCTTCCAGGAAGACATTGACTCGATCCGTACAATCTGGGTGTGATGGGGCATAATAAGGGGCGCGCCCGCGCGGTTCACCGATACTCTCGGTGGAGCTCGCCCAAGGTGTGACGAAGTGCCGGTATGCCGAGGGGCAACCGACGATTCGAAGGCCCTATCCCTTTTCAAAACAACAAGTGGGCTGCCATGCAGAAAGAATCCCGCAAAGTCCGCGAGTTCCGTCGCCGCGAACAGGAAATCCTCGACACCGCACTGCAACTCTTTCTCTCCGAAGGAGAAGACAGCGTCACCGTCGAGATGATCGCCGAAGCGGTCGGTATCGGCAAAGGCACCATCTACAAGCATTTCAATTCCAAGGCCGAGATCTATCTGCGGTTGATGCTGGATTACGAACGGGACCTGGCCGAGCTGTTCCAGTCGGACAATGTCGCCCGGGACCGCGAAGCGCTCTCCCGCGCCTATTTCGAATTCCGCATGAGCGATCCACAGCGCTATCGGCTGTTCGATCGGCTCGAGGAAAAGGTGGTCAAGACGCGGCAGGTACCCGAACTGGTCGAGCAGCTGCACAGCATCCGCACCTCCAACTTCCAGCGGCTGACCAGCCTGATCGAGGGCCGGATCGACGAAGGCAAGCTCGAGGACGTGCCTCCCTATTTCCACTACTGCGCCGCCTGGGCGCTGGTGCACGGGGCCGTGGCCCTTTACCATTCGCCCTTCTGGCGCGACGTGCTGGAGGATCAGGAGGGTTTCTTCCAGTTCCTCATGGAGATCGGCGTTCGCATGGGCAACCGCCGCAAGCGAGATGTCGAAACGCCTGTCCGATCCTAGGGTCCGATAGAGGCAAGGGATGCCGTGCCATCCCTTTTCTCTTGTCTTATTGGAGTTCCCAAGATGATCGTTGACCGCCAGGGTAGGGCGTTTCGCAACTTGCGGATCAGCCTCACGGCGGCCTGCAACTATGCCTGTACGTATTGCGTGCCCAACGGCAAGCGACTCGTGGCTGCGCAGGACGAGCTCAGTGCCGACACCATGGCTCGCGGGGTGGAATACCTCATCGATGCCGCGGGGATCGAGCGTCTGCGCATCACGGGGGGCGAACCCCTGGTCACGCCGCGGCTGGAGCCCTTTCTTGCCCGCGTCGCCCAGCTCGGCCTCAAGGACATCAGCCTGACCACCAATGGCCAGCTGCTGCCGCGCAAGCTCGATTTCCTCATCGACCATGGCATCCGTCGCCTGAACGTTTCGCTCGATACCCTCGATGCCGAGGCCTTTCCGCGCCTGGCGCGCGGTGGCGACCTGGCCACGGTATTGGCCGGGCTTGAAGCGGCGCGTGCCGCGGGCCTCAAGATCAAGCTCAACATGGTGCCGCTGCGGGGCCAGAATCTCGATCAGGTGCTGCCGCTGCTGGAGTACTGCCTGGAGCGCGGTTTCGAACTCAGATTCATCGAGCTGATGCGCATGGGCCACCTGGCCAAGGATTCCGTGCACTTCAACAACCAGCTGGTGCCGCTGGCGGAATTGCTGGAGATCATCGGTTCGCGCCATGCCTATGTACAGGCCGATGCCCCGGTGGACTCCACCGCTTTGCGCTATCGCGTCGAGTCGGGTGGTCACTTCGGCATCATCGCCAACGAAAGCGTCCCCTTCTGCCGGACCTGCTCGCGGCTACGGCTGTCGTCCACCGGCTGGCTGCACGGCTGCCTGTCGTCCAGCAACCGCCACTATGTCGGCGATCTGCTGGACAAGCCCAGGCATCTGGCCCTGCCGGCCCTGCAGCGGCTGCTGGTCAAGGCGCTGGGGGACAAGCAGGACGTAGCCTTCTCCGGTGGCGTGACGGTGATGAAGATCATCGGCGGCTAGCAACTGGCGCGAAAGCTGCTAAGGCCCCTGTATCGACGGCATCTTGGCGCCGGACAGGGGCTCTGTTCCATGATTAATCTGCGTTTTCTGGTCATTTCGGTTTTGCTGAGCTGCCTGGGCGGCTGCATGAACGTCAGTGACATGGCGTCCGGCGTTGAATATCACCTGCGTGATGCAGGGCTGCTCGATTACAGCAAGACCCAGCGGCTGAACAACTTTCGCCTGCAGGCCGACTCCTATATCTACATAGCCCAGGGCGCCTTCGTGCCCGTGGGCCATCCCTACGCCCGCCCGAACGTGGTAGCGGAAGAGGCCTTCAAAGGCTTTGTGGAATACTTCCCGCGGGTAAGGCGCGCGGATAAGCCCGAGGGCTTCGACGAAGCCATGGCCAAGGCCCGGCAACTGGGCGCGCACTATGTGCTCTACACCCGCTTCGCCGGGGCGGATGACCGCATCGGTACCTGGGAGGAATGGGAAGATCAGGATGACATCGGACGAGTAGGCCGCGACCGCAGCGTCGTCCAGATGATGCTGGTGGAGACCGCTACCTTCCGCCTGGTGGACACGGCGCGGATCCGCAGTCGTGGCGGCTTCTTGACGTTCTATGATGAGCGTCCGGAAGACCTGCTCGGTCCGGCGCTCAATGAATATGCCCAACGTCTACTCGGCTTGGGCACCCGGTAGAGGAGAAGGGCGTGACCCAGATTGACGTGACGCGGAATCTGCTGGCGCAGCTGCCAGTCGCCGAGGACGGCAAGCTGCCGCCCGTGGACCTCTGGCATCCGCCCTTCTGTGGCGATATCGACATGCGCATCGCCCGCGATGGGACCTGGTATCACCAGGGTACGCCCATCACCCGACCAGCGATGGTTCGCCTGTTCTCCACCATCCTGAGGCGCGATCCCGAACGCTATGTGCTGGTCACGCCGGTGGAGTGCGTGGGCATCCAGGTCGAGGATGTGCCCTTTCTGGCCGTGGATGTCGAGTGGAGCGGCAGCGGCCGGGACCAGGTCCTGGATTTCCTCACCAACGTCGGGGATCGGGTCGCCGCTGGCGCCGAGCATCCGCTGCGTTTCACCGAGCAGGATGACCAGCCGGCACCCTATGTACGGGTGCGCGGCGGGCTGGAGGCACGGCTCAATCGGGCGGTCTTCTACCGACTGATGGACAGGGTCGAGGAGGGCACCCACGAGGGTAAGGCCTGGCTTGGGCTCTGGAGCCGCGGGATGTTCTTTCCCGTTGCGGCTGCCGGATAGCAAAAGGGCCCCTCGGGGCCCTTTTGCATGGTTCACATGTTGGGGTAGTTGGGGCCGCCGCTGCCTTCCGGCGCCACCCAGGTGATGTTCTGCGCGGGATCCTTGATGTCGCACGTCTTGCAGTGGACGCAGTTCTGGGCATTGATCTGGAAGCGCGGCTCGCCGCCATCCCGGACCACCTCGTAGACCCCGGCGGGGCAGTAGCGCTGCGCCGGCTCGTCATACAGCGGCAGGTTCTGCGCGATGGGGATCGACGGGTCCTTCAGCTTCAGATGGACCGGCTGGTCTTCTTCGTGGTTGGTGTTGGAGAGGAATACCGAGGACAGCTTGTCGAAGCTCAGCTTGCCGTCCGGCTTGGGATAGCTGATGCGCGGCGCCTCGTCGGCCTTCTTCAGGCAGGTATGGTCCATGCGCCGATCGTGCAGGGTGAAGGGCAGGGCGCCACCCAGCAGGTTGTGTTCGACGAAGGCGAAGGCCGGGCCCAGCAGCGGGCCGAACTTGTGCATGGCCGGACCGAAGTTGCGGCTGGCATGGAGTTCTTCCTGTACCCAGCTGCCCTTGAAGCCATCCACGTAACCCTGGAGTTCGTCACCCTCGCGACCGGCAGCCAGGGCGGCGACGATGGCGTCGGCGGCGAGCATGCCGGACTTCATGGCGGTATGGCTGCCCTTGATCTTGGCCGGGTTCAGGGTGCCAAGGTCGCAGCCGATCAGGGCGCCGCCTGGGAAGACCATCTTCGGCAGGGAATTCAGGCCGCCCTTGACCAAAGCGCGGGCGCCATAGGAGACGCGCTTGCCGCCTTCCAGGTACTGGGCCACCACCGGGTGGTGTTTGTAGCGCTGGAATTCGTCGTAGGGTGAGAGGTGCGGGTTGCTGTAGGCCAGGTCGACGATCAGACCGACCACTACCTGGTTGTCTTCCAGGTGATAGAGGAAGGAGCCACCCGGATTTTCCTTGTCCAGCGGCCAGCCGGAGGTATGGATCACCAGGCCCTGCTCGTGCTTGGCCGGATCGATCTCCCACAGCTCCTTGATGCCGATGCCGTAGTGCTGCGGATCGGCGCCTTCGCCAAGCTTGAATCTCTGGCCCAGCTGCTTGCCCAGATGGCCACGGCAGCCTTCGGCGAACAGGGTGTACTTGCCGCGCAGCTCCATGCCGGGGGTGTAGACGCCGTCCTTGGGCTGGCCTTCGCGATCCACGCCCAGATCGCCGGTAATGATGCCGCGTACCACGCCCTGATCATCGATCAGCGGTTCCTGGGCGGCGAAGCCCGGATAGATCTCCACGCCCAGGGCCTCGGCCTGCTGACCCAGCCAGCGGCAGAAATTGCCCAGGGAGATGATGTAGTTGCCCTCGTTGTGCATGGGCTTGGGCACGAAGAAGTTGGGAACCTTGGTGGCCTGGCGATCGTCCTTGAGCAGGTAGATGTCGTCGCGCTTGACCGGAGTGTTAAGCGGCGCACCCAGTTCCTTCCAGTTGGGAAAGAGCTCGTCCAGGGCGCGGGGTTCGAAGACGGCGCCGGAGAGAATGTGGGCACCGACCTCGGAGCCTTTCTCGACCACGCACACACTGATTTCCTGGCCGTTTTCGGCGGCCTGCTGCTTGAGGCGACAGGCCGCGGACAGGCCCGCGGGGCCGGCCCCGACGATCACCACGTCGAATTCCATGTATTCGCGTTCCACGGCTCACTCTCCTCAGGCAAAACTCACGATCTGGTTATTTATGTAGGGGTGCAACAAAAGACTTCATTATATCCGGCGTGCTCCCTGACACCCATTCAAACGTTTGTTTAAATTTTCTGCAAGCCTGTTAGACTCGGGAGTTACTGGCCCCTGACGGACTGTCGCGTTGACCCCTGCTGCCGTGGAGGTCAACATAGGAAAGATTTGCAACAAGGTTGGATCGGCAGGGGTCGTGTCCAACGCAAGGCCGCCTTGGCGTCCTGTTTATTCACCAGAATAAATCGAGGGATTCATGAAGGTTCTCGTAGCTGTCAAACGCGTGGTGGACTACAACGTCAAGGTCCGCGTCAAGGCCGACCAGAGCGGTGTCGACCTGGCCAACGTCAAGATGTCCATGAACCCCTTCTGCGAGATCGCCGTGGAAGAAGCGGTGCGCCTGAAGGAAAAGGGTATCGCCAGCGAGATCGTGGTCGTGACCGCGGGTCCGGCCCAGGCGCAGGAGCAACTGCGTACCGCCCTGGCACTGGGCGCCGATCGCGCCGTGCTGATCGACACCGGCACTGCCGAACTGTCGTCGCTGACCACCGCCAAGCTGCTCAAGGCGGTGGTGGACAAGGAACAGCCGCAGCTGGTGATCCTTGGCAAGCAGGCCATCGACAGCGACAACAACCAGACCGGCCAGATGCTGGCCGCCCTGACCGGCTTCGCCCAGGGCACCTTCGCCTCCAAGGTGGAGCAGGCGGGTGACGGCCTCAACGTGACTCGCGAGATCGATGGCGGTCTGCAGACGGTATCGCTCAAGTTGCCGGCGGTGGTGACCACCGACCTGCGTCTCAACGAACCCCGCTATGCCTCGCTGCCCAACATCATGAAGGCCAAGAAGAAGCCGCTGGAAACCCTGACCCCGGACGCCCTGGGCGTGGCGGTGAACGCCTCCTACGAGGTGGTCAAGGTGGAAGCCCCGGCAGGCCGTCAGGCGGGCATCAAGGTCAAGTCCGTGGCCGAACTGGTCGAAAAACTCAAGAACGAAGCGAAGGTGATCTGATGGCCATTCTCGTCATTGCCGACCACGACAACGCCAACCTCTTTGGCGCCACCCTGAATACCGTGGCCGCGGCCCAGGCCATCGGCGGCGACATCCATGTGCTGGTCGCCGGCCAGAATGCCCAGCCGGTCGCCGAGGCCGCCGCCAAGATCGCTGGCGTCAGCAAGGTGCTCCTGGCCGACAACGCCGCCTATGCCCACCAGTTGCCGGAGAACGTCGCGCCGCTGGTGGTCGAGCTGGCCGCCAACTATGGCCATGTCCTGGCCGCCGCCAGCACCAATGGCAAGAACTTCCTGCCGCGCGTGGCCGCGCTGCTGGACGTCGACCAGATCTCCGAGATCATCGCCGTCGAATCCGCCGACACCTTCAAGCGGCCGATCTATGCCGGCAACGCCATCGCCACCGTGCGCTCCACGGCGCCGGTCAAGGTGATCACCGTGCGCGCCACCGGTTTCGATCCGGTCGCCGCCGAGGGTGGTTCCGCCGCCATCGAAGCCGTGAGCCTGGTCAAGGACGCTGGGGTTTCCAGCTTCGTCGGCGAAGAGCTGGCCAAGTCCGATCGTCCCGAGCTGGGCGCCGCCAAGGTGGTGGTCTCCGGTGGTCGTGGGCTGCAGAACGGCGACAACTTCAAGATCCTCTACGCCCTGGCCGACAAGTTGGGCGCTGCGGTAGGTGCCTCGCGCGCCGCGGTGGACGCCGGCTTCGTGCCCAACGACATGCAGGTCGGCCAGACCGGCAAGATCGTCGCGCCCCAGCTGTACATCGCCGTCGGCATCTCCGGTGCCATCCAGCACCTGGCGGGCATGAAGGATTCCAAGGTGATCGTCGCCATCAACAAGGACGAGGAGGCGCCGATCTTCCAGGTGGCCGACTATGGCCTGGTGGGTGATCTGTTCGAGCTGATCCCGGAGCTGGAAAAGGCCATCTGAGGTTTTTCGCCAGCCAAGAGCCCGCCCTTTGGCGGGCTTTTTCATGGGCGCGGCAAGCCTCTCGGCAGAGCCCTTGGCGTCAAAGAGAGGTGCGCCGGTTCCTTGTCGTTTTTGGACATTGCCGCCCCGGGAAGGGAAGCGGTAAGGTCGAGGCTAGCTGTACCGGTATACCTCCAGAATAGCCTGCTACTGTTCCGCTCTCGTCCAGGAAGACGCCATGACCAACCTGTTGCTCTATCAGCGCATCGCCCAGCAATTGGCGAACGATATCCGCACGGGGGTCTACAAGCCCGGCGAGCGGGTGCCGTCGGTGCGCAAGTTGAGTCAGCAGCTGGGCGTGAGCCATGCCAGTGTCCTGCAGGCCTATGCCACCCTGGAAGACCAGGGGCTGATCCGTGCCCGACCGCAGTCGGGATTCTATGTGCACCAGACTCCGGCGCTGACCGCGCCGACGCCGGACATCGCCACGGTGGAGCGACCCAGTCTGGTGACCCGCGCCGGCATCATCAGCCAGGTCCTGGCCGAATCGCGTCGCGAAGGCGTGGTGCCCCTGGGCATGGCCGTACCCCAGACCGATTACCTGCCGCTGCGGGCGCTGCACCAGCAACTGTCCAAGGTCACCCGCTTCCAGGCCCGCGCGGCTTTCTCCTACCTGCACAGTCCGGGCTTTGAGCCCCTGCGCCGTCAGGTGGCGATCCGCCTGCGCGATGCCGGGGTGGTGGTGGGTCCGGAGGAGGTGGTGATCACCCACGGCTGCGTGGATGCCCTGCAGATGTCGCTGCGGGTGCTGACCAAGCCAGGCGATCTGATCGCCACCGAGTCGCCGTCCTACTATGGCCTCCTGCAGCTGGCCGAGGTGCTAGGCCTCAAGGTGATCGAGATTCCCTGCGATCCCGAAACCGGTCTCAGCGTCGAAGCGCTACAGCTGGCGGCGAGCCAGTGGCCGGTCAAGGCCCTGGTGGTGACCCCGCGACTGAGCAATCCCCTGGGTGGCAGCATGCCCGAAGCGCGGCAGAAGCAGCTGCTCAGGCTGGCGGCGGAGCGCAACATCGCCATCGTCGAAGACGACATCTACGGAGAGCTGACCTACGAAAGCGGCTCCAAGGCGCTCAAGGCCCTCGACAAGCAGGGACGCGTCATCTACTGCTCGAGCTTTTCCAAGACCTTGTCGCCCGGCGTCCGTATCGGCTGGGTGGTGGCCGGGCCCTATCAGGAGGACATCTGCCGACTGCAGACCTTCACCACCCATTCGGCCTGCAGCGTGACCCAGATGGGCGTTTCCGCCTATCTGGAGAACGGTGGCTACGACCGCCACCTGCGCGCCATCCGCCATGAGTACCGGCGCAACATGACCGCTTTCCAGCTGGCGATCCAGGAGCATTTCCCCGAGGGCACCCAGATGAGTCGGCCCAAGGGTGGCTTCATCCTCTGGGTCAGCCTGCCGGTGCGGGTGGATACCCGCCTACTGCACCAGCGGGCCCTGGATCAGGGTGTGAGCATTGCCCCGGGCATGATCTTCAGCAACACCGATCAGTTCAACCACTGCATCCGCCTCAATTGCGGTCTGCCCTGGGGGCGCGATGCCCAGCGGGCGCTGATGACCCTCGGCCTGCTCGCCCGTCAGCTCTGCCAGGAAACCCTGGCCGCCTAGCGGCGCTTCTGGAACCTGGTTCGCGGCCGGCGGGTCGGTTGTAGTAGCTGACTCCTGTCGCGCCTGCCGCTCCGGTCGAGGCGCCTTGCCTTGCTGATGGTGGACCTATGCGTGCATACCTGGCGATGATGGTGACGGCGGTGGCTCTTTCGCTGGTCGGTTGCGACAACGACGCGCCGCCAAAGACCGTGAAGGCTCCTCCTATGCCGGCTGCCGCACCTGCACCCGCACCTGCCGCGCCACCCGTGGCAAGTGCGGCGCAAGGCAGTGCGGCGGACCTGCGTGCCTTGCGTCTGGACCCCTTGCCAGCCAAGGCCTTCGTGCTACCCGCGCCGCCACTGAAAAAGCGGGACCTAGCCAAGAACGGTCAACTCAAGAGGCCTGCCGCGCCCAAGGCGCCACCGGCCGCAGCCCATCCTCTCGACCTCAGCATGCCGGGTGAAGTCGAGGCGCCCCAGGCGCTGACGTCACGCCGCGTCGCGCCCAAGAAGGCCGAGAACACCGTTGCCGAAGCCAACTTGCTGCCACAGCTGTTTCGCGGCAAGGATGACCCTGGCCGTTTCGAGCTGGGCGGGCGGGTCATCAGCCGGGATCGCAGCGACGATTTCGAAGGGGCCGAGGTCGAGTTGCGCTTTCGACGCTAACTCGCTGCAGCTGGCTTGCCATTGTTGAACACCCGTCCGGAACTTAGTCGCCTGGATGCTTGCCGACAGTTCAGGTGGCGGACACGTCGTCTGCCTGGATTAGGGAGCGCTCCATGCCCAGTGCGACAGGCAAGATTCGTTATGCGGTAGTAGGCGGTGGTTGGATTTCCCAGGGCGCCTTCATGCCCGGGATTGGTCAGACAGATAATTCCGAGATGACCGCCCTGGTCACCGGCGATCCCATCAAGGCGCGGGATCTGGCCGCCAAGTACGGCCTCAAGAGCTATGCCTACGAAGAATTTCCGGCCCTGCTGGCGTCGGGTGAGATCGATGCGATCTACCTGGCCACGCCCAATTTTCGCCATCTGGAGTTCGCGGTGCCGGCGCTGGATGCCGGTATCCACGTCCTGCTGGAAAAGCCCATGGCGATCAGCGAGGAAGAGTGCCAGGCGATCAACGCGGCAGCGAAGCGCTCCGGGGCCAAGCTGATGATCGCCTATCGGCTGCACTGCGAGCCGGGTACGGTGGAGATGATCGAGCGGGTACGCAAGGGCGAGATCGGTGATCCGCGCCTGTTCACCGCGACCTTCACCCAACCGGTCGATACGGCCAATCATCGGGCGCAGAGTGGCTTCTGGGCTGGCCCGGTTACCGACATGGGGCCCTATCCGCTCAATGCCGTGCGGGCGCTCTTTGGTGATGAGCCTATCGAAGTCAGTGCGGTGGGTGCGCAAACACCAGGACGCGACGTCACGACCTGGGATGCCGTGGCCGTGACCTTGCGCTTCCCCGAGGAGCGGTTGGCGAGCTTTACCGTCAGCTTCAGTGGGCCCAATACCGAGCGTTTCCAGCTGGTGGGCCGCAAGGGTGAGATCGAAGCCTCGCCGTGCTTTGGTTTCGGTGAAGGCGTCGCGATGGGCTATCGCCTGACCGTGGACGGCGAAACCCAGGAGCACAAGGCACCGGTGGTGGATCACTTCGGCGGCGAGACGGCCTACTTCTCCGATTGCATCCTGCAGGATCGCCAGCCAGAAATGGATGGGGAGGAGGGCTGGCGCGACGTCCGCGTGCTGGCGGCCATCGAACGCGCCCTGGAAAGCGGTCAGCCGCAGCGCCTGGAGCCGCTACCCAAGCGCCAGGGACCTACCGCCGAGCAGGTGCGCAGCCTGCCGCTGGCGCAGGTGCCGGAGTACGTCAACACCAAGGCGCCACTGGAGTCCTGACGAAGCAAGGCCCTGCGGCACGCTGATGCGGCAGGGCCTTGTCCGGGAGCCAGGGTTGCCTTCAGCGTTCCTGGGCCTCCTTGGCATCCATCTCGGCATTGCGCTGCCGAATCTTGTCTTTCTGTTCGTCGGTTAGGGGCACCTTGCGCGCCGTGTCCTTGAGCATGAGCAGGCTGCCGACCACCGAGCCGACGGCGACCAGCAGGATCAACCAGGCATACCAGGGCATCTGTCTTCTCCTTGAGTGGCTGTAAAGCTTCGACCACAGGAGAGCTTATCAGTGCGCCCGGCAAGCCGCGCCCGTGCGTCTGAGCCAGGCGGCATAACCCAGGTCGTAGAGCCAGTTGAACGCCAGGGTATAGGGCAGGAAGAACAGGATCAGCCCCAGGTCCAGCAGCAGGGCCTGCCACAGGCTGATGGACAGCCACCAGGCGGCCAGCGGCACCAGCACCACGATCAGTCCACCCTCGAAGCCCAGGGCATGCAGCAGGCGCACACCCAGGCCCCGGGTGAAGCCCAGGCGTTGCTGCAGTCGATCGAAGCCCAGGTTGAAGACCAGGTTCCAGATCATGGCGATGGCGGAAAAGGCAGCGGTAAGCAGGCCCATGTGCCCGAGGGAGCGATCCAGCAGCCAGGCCAGGGTCGGGGTGGCGACCAGCACGGCGATCCCTTCGAAGAGCAAGGCGTGCAGCACGCGGGCACTGGCGGGACGCTGGGTGAGCTGGATGGACATGAGGCTACTCCGCAATGGACAGGCCTTCAGTCTCATCGGCTAAGCTAGGGGGATCAAAGTGGTGTCCATAGGCGGAGCCGATATGTATCCCAATGCCGAGGCCCTGGAGGCCTTCGTCGAAGCTGCTGCCTCGGGCTCTTTCAGCGCGGCCGGACGCGTCCTGGGCAAGCGCCAGTCCAGCATCAGCGAGAGCATTGCCCGGCTGGAAGATGAATTGGGGGTGGTGCTGTTCGACCGGCAGGGCCGTTATCCTCTGCTTACGGCGGCGGGCGAGCAGCTCCTCGATCAGGCGCGTGCCGTGCTTTCCGCCCATGACCGCCTGGCCAATCGCGCCACCCAGCTCGCGGCCGGCGTGGAGCCACGCCTGACGCTGGTGATTTCCGATACCTACCAGCCCACCCGCTATGAGGCGCTCCTGACCGAGCTTGACCAGCGTTATCCGGATCTCGAATTCGAATGCCTGATCGCCGAGGACGCCGATGTGCTCAACCTGGTGCAGGGGCGGGCGGACCTGGGCCTGCTGGCGGGTCAGCCGCCGTACCCGGCGGATATCGAGGCGGCGACCCTGGATGGCCTGGTGACCTTTGGCCTGTACGTGGCTGCCGATCACCCGCTGGCGGCGCTGCCGCGGGTCACCACGGCCGACCTCGCGCCCTATCGCCTGTTGCGCCTGAGCACCGTGACCGAATCCTCCCAGCAGGTCTGCCGTCTGCCGGACACCCGGGGGCGCTGCTGGTCGGCGCCGGACTACCTGCTGCTGCTGGACATGGCGGTGCAAGGCTTCGGCTGGGCCGAGCTGCCGCTCTGGTTGGTGAAGACCTTTGGCCAGGACCGCCTGGTGGAACTGGCCGTGCCAGGCTGGCCGCAGCGGGTGGCGGTGGATGTGGTCTGGTCACGGCGACGAGCACTGGGGCCGGCGGGCAACTGGCTGCGCGAGCGGTTGCTCAGGCCCAGTTGACTGACCAAGGCCCACGTCGGGCAGCTGCCAAGTGCCCGCGCGGCGCTTTTCTGCGAAAATGCCGGCCTTTGCCGTTTTGCCGAGAGCCCCCATGTCCGCCTGCCAGTCTCCCATCATCGTCGCCCTGGATTTCCCCTCGTCGTCCGCCGCCCTGGCGCTGGCCGACCGGCTCGACCCCGCCACCTGCCGGGTCAAGGTCGGCAAGGAGCTGTTCACCGCCAGCGCCGCCGGTGTGGTGGAGGCCTTGCGCACGCGCGGTTTCGAGGTGTTTCTCGACCTGAAATTCCACGACATTCCCAACACCACCGCCATGGCGGTCAAGGCTGCCGCGGAGATGGGCGTCTGGATGGTCAACGTCCACTGCTCGGGTGGCCTGCGCATGATGACCGCCTGTCGCGAGACCCTGGAGGCCTTCAGCGGACCCAAGCCGCTGCTGATCGGTGTCACCGTGCTGACCAGCATGGAGCGTGAGGACCTGGCCGACATCGGTCTGGACGTGGATCCCCAGGAACAGGTCCTGCGCCTGGCCGGCCTCGCCGCCCGCGCGGGAATGGACGGCCTGGTCTGTTCGGCCCAGGAGGCCTCGGCGCTCAAGGCCGCGCAACCGGCGCTGCAACTGGTCACCCCTGGTATTCGCCCGGCCGGCAGCGCCCTGGATGATCAGCGCCGCATCCTTACCCCACGCGAGGCGCTGGATGCCGGCTCCGATTACCTGGTGATCGGCCGTCCCATCGCCCGGGCTGCCGATCCGGCACGCGCCGTGGAAGAGATCCTCGCCACCCTGAAATAAGCGTTAAATCTCCCGGGCGCGGCTACCGGCAAAAGGTGCTGCTATTCTCGTTCTGCAGGCCGACGCCTTCCCGCGTCGGCGCAAGGCGAGAGACCTCAGGGCATGCACGATAGGTTGAACGCCTGTCTCAAGGCGGTAGACGGCGTTTTGTTGGGCAAGGAAACCCAGGTCAGGCTGGCATTGGCCTGCCTGCTGGCGCGGGGGCATTTGCTGATCGAGGACCTGCCCGGCATGGGCAAGACCACCCTCAGCCATGCCCTGGCCAAGGTGCTGGGGCTGTCCTTCCAGCGTATCCAGTTCACCTCGGACCTCTTGCCCGGCGATATCCTCGGCACCTCGGTGTTCGATCGCGACAGCGGTCAGTTCGTCTTCCATCCCGGTCCGGTGTTTGCCGAGCTGCTGCTGGCCGACGAGATCAACCGGGCCACGCCCAAGAGCCAGAGCGCACTGCTCGAAGCCATGGAGGAGGGGCAGGTGACCATCGAGGGCGCCACCCGGCCGTTGCCCGAGCCCTTCTTCGTCATCGCTACCCAGAACCCGGTTTCCCAGGGCGGCACCTTCGCCCTGCCGGAATCCCAACTCGACCGCTTCCTGATGCGGCTGTCGCTCGGTTATCCCGGCCGCGCCGCGGAACGCGCCCTGCTGCTCGGCGGTTCCGGGCGCGAGCAGCTGCCGCGCCTGGAGCCACTGCTGGATCATGCCCAGCTGCGGCTGATCCAGACCGAGGTGCCGCGCATCCATGCCAGCGAGGCGGTGGTGGACTATGTGCTGCGCCTGGTGGAGGCCACCCGCACCCAGACCTCCTTCGCGCTCGGCCTGTCACCCCGCGGCAGCCTGGCCCTGCTGGCCGCGGCCCGAGCCTGGGCCTTGCTGGCGGGCCGTGACCACGTGCTGCCCGAGGATGTCCAGACGGTGCTGCCGGCGGTGGCCGGGCATCGCCTGCGCGACATCGCCGATCCTGCCGGGCATGGCGGCGGCGCCCTGGTGCAGTGGCTGCTGCGCGAAGTCCCGGCGCTGTGACCGGCGGCGCCTGGCAGCGCTATCGAGACGGTTGGCTGGCCCGACGGATTCCGCCGGCCAATCGCATCACCCTCGATCAGCGACGCATCTTCATTCTGCCTACCCGCCAGGGTGGCGCCTTCGCCATTGCCCTGCTGCTGATGCTGCTGGCTGGCATCAATTACCAGAACAGCCTGGCCTATGGCCTGACCTTCCTGCTGTTTTCCCTGGCGCTGGTGGCCATGTTGCATACCTATCGCAACCTGGCCGGCCTGCAACTGGCCGGTGGCGGGGCCGGCCCGGTGTTCGCCGGGGAGGCGGCCGGGTTTCGCCTGCGCCTGGAAAGCGACCGTCGGGCACACCAGGGCATCGGCCTGGGCTGGCATGGCGAGCCCCTGATCCTCAGCGATGTGCCCGCCGGGGAGAGCGTCGCCCTGCAGGTGTTCCATCCGGCGCCGACACGCGGCTGGCTCAGGCCCGCGCGGCTGCGGGTGGAGAGCCGGTTCCCCCTCGGCCTGTTCGTCGCCTGGAGCTGGCTCGACCTGGACGTGCGCGCCCTGGTCTATCCGCAGCCGCTGGCAACCGCGGCGCCGCTGCGCAGTGGCCAGGATGCCGGTAGCGAGGACGGCCAGCGCCAGACGGGGCAGGGCGCCGACGACTTCCAGGGGCTGCGGCCCTATCAGCCCGGCGATTCACGGCGGCGGCTGGACTGGAAGGCCTTTTCTCGCGGGCAGGGGCTGCTGGTGAAAGACTTCACCGCCCTGGCCGGCAGCGAACTCTGGCTGGATTTCACCGTACTCGATGGCGATACCGAGACGCGGCTGTCCTGGCTGTGCCAGGCGGTGCTGGACTGCAGTAGCCGTCAGCTGCGCTTCGGCCTGCGCCTGCCCGGCGTGGAGCTGAGTCCGGCCACCGGTGAGCCTCACCGCGATGCGGCCCTGCAGGCCCTGGCCCTGTTCGGGCGGCCGGCATGAGCACCGCCGTGCCGCAACCCATTCCGCGCATCGCCCTGGTCTGGCTGCTGGTGGCCCAGGCCCTGGTGATCCTGCCGCATCTCACCCATCTGCCGCCCTGGGTCGGGCTGCTCTGGGCCTTTTGCGCCGGCTGGCGGGTGCTGCTGTTCCGCATGAAGGTCCGCGCGCCCACCCGTCTGGAAAAGGGCGGTCTGCTGCTGCTGGCCATGGGCGGTATCTGGCTGTCGCGCGGGTCCTTCATCGGTCTGGACGCAGGTGCCGTCCTGCTGCTGGTGACCTTCGCCCTCAAGCTGATCGAGATGCACAGCCGTCGCGATGCCCTGGTGGTCATCTACCTGGGCTTTTTCGCCGTGGTGATCGCCTACCTGTTCGAAGACGGCCTGCTCGCCGCGCTCTACAGCCTGCTGCCGGTGACCGCTCTGGTGGCGGCGCTGATCGGCCTGCAGCAGAGTGCCCTGGCCAGCCGTCCGCTGGCGACCCTCAAGGTCGCCGGCACGCTGTTGCTCCAGGCGGTACCCCTGATGCTGCTGCTGTTCCTGGTGTTTCCCCGTATCGGCCCGCTGTGGTCACTGCCGCAACCGGGCGAGCAGGCGCGCACCGGGCTGGGCGATAGCATGGCGCCCGGCGAGATCGCTCAGCTGTCGCAGTCCGCCGAGCGAGTGTTCAGGGTGAGCTTCGACGGCGAGCGGCCGGCCCAGCGTGACCTCTACTGGCGCGCCACCACCTATGAACGCTTCGATGGCACGCGCTGGTCGGTCGACCCGGACACGGCCTGGAGTCCGGAACCGGCCTGGACGCCCGTCGGACCCCGGCTGGACTATCAGGTGGTGATGGAGCCGAGCGGTCGGCCCTGGCTCTATGGCCTGGACGTGGCGCGCAGCGATCAGCGCGACGTACGCCTGGCCAGCGACTTCCATCTGCAGCGCCGCCGTCCGGTGGACCAGGCGCTGCTCTATCGCGCGAGCAGTTGGCCCCAGGCCCGCCGTGAGCCGGACCGGCTCTCAGCCTCCAGCCAACGCCGGGCCCTGCAGGTGCCCAGCGGGGGCGAGCCGCGCACCCGAGCCTGGGTGGCCCAGCTCAAGGCGCGCGAGCCGACGCCCGACGCCCTGGCCCAGGCGATCCTGGCCTATTTTCGCCAGCAGCCCTTCGTCTATACCCTGCAACCACCCACGGCGAGCGTTGATGCCATCGATGCCTTCCTCTTCGACAATCGTCGCGGCTTCTGCGCCCACTATGCCGGCGCCATGACCTTCGCCTTGCGGGTTGCCGGCATTCCAGCGCGAGTGGTGGCCGGCTATCAGGGTGGTGAATTCAACACCGCGGGCGGCTATCTGCTGGTGCAGCAATTCGATGCCCACGCCTGGGTGGAATACTGGCTACCGGCGCGCGGCTGGATCAGTGTTGATCCCACCGCCCAGGTGGCGCCCGAGCGGATCGAACGCGGCCTGCAGGAAGCCCTGGCGGCCCAGGGCGCGGCCAACGAATTTCTCGCCGACGATCCCTTCGCCGCCAATCGCTACCGCGACCTGGCCTGGCTCAACGGCCTGCGGCTCGGCTGGGATCGCATCAACTACGGCTGGCAGCGCTGGGTGCTCAACTACCAGGAAGATACCCAGGGCGAGTTGTTCAAGCGCCTGCTCGGTGAGGGTTCGCTGCAACGCCTGGGGCTGCTGTTGGCACTGCTGGTGCTGGGCGTACTCGGGGTGATGGCGCTCCTGGTGCTCAAGCCCTGGCAGCGGACGCGGGATCCGCTGCTGGCGCGCTTCGGCCAGTTCGAGCGCCTACTGGCGCGCCAGGGGGTGAGACGGCGCAGTGGTGAACCGGCCGGCTCCTTCGCCGGCCGGGCGATGACGGAGCTGCCGGCGGCCCGAGAGGGGATTGCGGCTTTTTCCCAGGAATTCCAGGCGCAACGCTATGCTAACCGGCCGAGCGATCCGGTCGCACTGGCGAACGCCTTGAAGCAGCTGAAGCGTCAGCTGCGTGGCCGTCAGGCGCGCAGTGACTGAGGTGCGGGGAGGGCGTCAGGCTCTTGCAGCGCGAAGGCCACTAGGCAGACGACGGCCGCCAGGATCAGCGGTTGCGGATGGGGGTTGCCCAGGGCCTGGGCGATGCAGCCCAGGCCAAGCAAGAGCAGAACGGCAGAAGTGAGGGTAGTGACCGAGCGCATGACGGTTCTCCGAAAACGTGCGGGCATCTTGCCGCCTGTCGGGCAACCGTGCGAATGCGCTCTCGCTATGGAGGCTATAGGCGCAACTGGCGGATCGCCTGATTCAGGGTTCCTGCGAGGGCGGCCAGTTCCGTGCTGGTGCTGGCCGACTCCTGCGTCAGCAGCATGGTCCTTTCCGTGACATCGCGGATGCCTACAACCGACCTGCTCATCTCTTCCGCCACCTGGGCTTGCTGTTCCGCGGCAACGGCGATCTGGGTGTTGCTGTCGCGCATCAGGGTCACGGCAGCGGTAATGTCGGCCAGGGCCTGCCCAGCGGCGCCGGCCTGCACCACGCAGTCGTCGGCCTTGAGCGAACTCTCGCGCATGAATTCCACGGCATCGCGGGTACCGGCCTGAAGACCGTCGACCATGCGGGTGATCTCGTCGGTGGAACCCTGGACGCGCTTGGCCAGGTTGCGCACCTCGTCGGCCACCACGGCGAAGCCACGGCCGGCCTCGCCGGCGCGAGCGGCTTCGATGGCGGCGTTGAGCGCCAGCAGGTTGGTCTGCTCGGCGATACCGTGAATGACATTGACCACGCTGGTGATGCGTTCGCTGTTCTCGGCCAGCTCCTGGATCATCACCGCGGTCTGCTGCACGCCCTGGGAGAGGCCGGCGATGGAATGGCTGACGCGATCCACCGCCTGCTGACCCGCCCCGGCCAGGCGATCGGCTTCCTGGGACTGGTCGCGAGTACCGGCGGCGTGTTCGGCGATCTGCTGCACGGTGGCGCTCATCTCGTTGATGGCAGTGGCGGCCTGATCGGTCTCGTGCTGTTGATCCTGCATGCCGCCGCGGACGCCCTGCATGCCGCTGGCCAGGCGCCCGGCGCCCTCGTCCAGGCGCGAGGCGCTGGCAGCCACGGTACCGACGACGCGGGTGTAGCTGTCCTGCATGGCGTTGAAGGCCTGGGTCATCTGCCCGACCTCGTCGCGCCCGCGGACCTCGACCCGCGCGGTGAGGTCGCCCTCGCGCTCCACCCGCAGCATGGTGTCCTTGAGGCGCTGCAGATTGCCGAGGATGAAGCGGATCAAGAGCTGCGAGGCCACCAGCAGCACCAGCATCAGCACGCCTACGGCCAAGGCGTATTCCGGGGCGCGGGCGAGGAAGACTTCACCGAAGGTCGGGGCGCTCAGATGGGCGGCCGCGTCACCCACGGCGGTCTTGACCGCCTTGAGCTGTTCAGCGCGACCGGAGACTTCCAGCTGCATGGCGAACAGCACCAGCAGCAGGCTGGTGACGAAGGCGACGGCATTGACCGCCCAGAACTTGTATTTGAGGGAGATATCACGCAGCCAGGCAAACATAGGGGGCATCCAGTCGGCGGGGCCGCACAGCCTGGCAGGCTGGCACAACCCGGATCTTGACTGGCGTCAACGTCCTGCCAGAGGAAGGCGACGCCGTGGAACAAGCCCTGAGTTTAACGGCCCGCGCGGCCCCGACTTTAGCGCAGCGGCACCCCGTACCTATCTGAATTCCTCATCCCGCTCTGGCACGATGATCTCCGGCAGCTCGAAGAAGGCCCGGGCGGTAGCGGTGGTGTGCAGGGCAGTCTGTTCAGGTGTTTCCTGGCGCAGACGGGCCACGGTGCGCAGGATTTCCGGCAGGAAAGCCGGTTCGTTGTGGCCATGGCGCGGCTTGGGTCTGAGGGTGCGTGGCAACAGGTAGGGCGCATCGGTTTCCAGCATCAGTCGGCCGACCGGGATCTGTCCGACCAGCTCGTGCAGGTGCAGGCCGCGGCGTTCGTCGCAGATCCAGCCGGTGATACCCAGGTGCAGGTCGAGATCCAGGTAGCCGTAGAGCGCCTTGCGTTCGCCGGTGAAGCAGTGGACCACCGCCGCCGGCAGGTGGTCGCGATAGTCGCGCAGGATGGCCAGCATTCGCTCGCTGGCGTCGCGCTCGTGGAGAAACACGGGCCGGCGCAATTCGGCGGCTAGCGCCAGCTGTTCCTCGAAGCAGCGCTCCTGCTGCGGTCGCGGGGTGAAATCGCGATTGAAGTCCAACCCACATTCGCCCAGGGCACGCACCTTGGGCTGGCTGGCC
This sequence comes from Pseudomonas oryzihabitans, assembly GCF_001518815.1. Taxonomy (NCBI): domain Bacteria; kingdom Pseudomonadati; phylum Pseudomonadota; class Gammaproteobacteria; order Pseudomonadales; family Pseudomonadaceae; genus Pseudomonas; species Pseudomonas oryzihabitans. Next base: position 3,444,704 of record NZ_CP013987.1, on the reverse strand, counting down.
AGGTCGCGCAGGGTCTTGGCGGCGGCTGCGTTCCAGGTCGAGGCTTCGTGGGGATGGACGCCCGCAGTGCTGAACAGGGCTTCGCCCGCGTCCAGGCGCAGGCAGAGGTTGAGGGCGTTCTCGCTGTCCTCCAGCGTGGTACCGGTGAGCACCAGCTGCATCACCCCGGCGGCCTGGGCTCGCTCGATCACCGCGTCCACCTCCTTGAGCAGACTGGGATGGGTGAGGTTGACGCCGATGTCGATCAATTGCATGGTGCGGGCCTTCTACAGACTTTGTTTCTTCATTCTATCCGTAGTCCGGGTGCTATCGGCGCTGTCCCGGCCAGGTCAGGAGTCCTGGATGCCGTTTCGATTCACCCTTGCCATCCTCGGCTGCCTGCTCGCCTGCTCCGTCCAGGCCCGGTTGGGCGCCTTGCCACCGGAAGCGCCGCGCCATGTCGCGGCGCGCGACCTGGCCACCATCGAGCGCGCCGGGGAATTGCGCGTCCTGGTCAACCAGAGCCGGCACAGCTCCGGCGAATGGAACGGCCAGGCGCTGGGCGTCGAGTATCGGCGGCTGGAGGCCTTCGCTCGTTATTTGCAGCACCAGCCTGGTGGCCGGCCGCTACGGCTGGTCTTCGTCCCCAAGGCCAAGGACGATCTGCTGCCAGCGCTGCAAAGAGGCGAGGGCGATCTGGTGGCGCCGGGCGAAACCCTGCTGCCACCACCGCATTCGGCGCTGATCGCCGCGTCGGTGGCAGCACCCACCAGCCTGGTGGTGGTGAGTGGGCGTGGTCAGCGTCTGCCACGCCATTTGGAACAGCTGGCGGGCCGTCGAATCGTGCTGCCCCAGGGCAGTGCCGCCGGGCCGGCCCTGGCGCGGCTCAACGCCCAGCTGGAGAAGCGTAGGCTGCGGCCGGTACAGGTCGAGTGGGCCGATCCGACCCTGGCGGTGGAAGATGTCCTGGAGCTGACCCAGGCTGGTATCTACCCGCTCACCGTCGTCGAATCCGGCCTGGCTCATCGTTGGGCGCGGGTGCTGTCCCGACTGCGGGTGGCCGACCGCCTGGTGGTGGCGCATGACCAGGCCCAGCTCTGGTATCTACGCGCCCCGGCGCACCAGCTCGCCGAGCGGGTCCGGGCCTTCGCTCGGCAACCCGTGGCGCGGGACGACGACAAGGCCTTTCGCCAGGCCTATGCACGCCGCTACCAGGTACGCGATCCGCTGCAGGCCCATGACCGCAAGCGGCTGGCCAGGGTCCGGCCATTGCTGCAGCGCTATGCCAAGGCCTACGACTTCGACTGGCTGACCCTGGCCGCCATGGCCTACAAGGAATCCGGTCTCGATCCCCACGCCCGCGGCGCCGGACGCGCCGCCGGACTGCTGCAGATCACGCCACGGGCGGCGCGCAGTGTCGGGGTGCGCAGCCTTCATTCCGCCGAGGACAACGTCAAGGCCGCCACCCGCTATCTGGCACGCCTGCGCCGGGAATTCTTCTCCAGTCCCAGGCTGACCGAGCGCGAGCGCCGTGCCTTTACCCTGGCGGCCTACAACCTGGGGCCGGAGCGCGTCCAGGCACTGCGGGCCAAGGCGCGTAAGCAGGGGCTGGATGGTGATCGCTGGTTCTTCCAGGTCGAACGCATCGCCGCCGAGGAAGTGGGCATCGGGGTGGTCAACTATGTTGCCAGCGTCAACAAGTACCGGGTGGCTTTCAGTCGTGAACGGGCGCGTCTCGAGGCGCCGGCCGTGGCGGCGGCAAGCCCTGAAGAGACTGGGCATAAGGACGGTTGAGACCCGCTTGACAGGGCAGCCGAGGCCTCCCTAGGATGATCCTGCGCCGATTTAAACAGCAACTTGCGGGGCGCTCCCAAATACCGCTAAAGCGCTGGACGGAACAGGCCTCGTACTACCGCCCAGCTGGATCTACGAGGCGGAATTTCGTCCATGCTTCCTCTCCCGCTACGCCTTACCCCGCTCACCCAGGGCAGGCTCGCCTGTCATCCCACCATTCTGCTCGGCGGTCCCGACCAGCCTACGCTGCTGCGCTATCTCGAAGGCTGGCCCAAGCGCTGGCCCCACAGCCGCACCCTGCAGATTCGCTTCGCCAACCAGGCCGAGCAGTTGCGTCTCTTCGGCGATGACAGCTTCGACTTCGCCGTGGTGCAGTCACCGGGCCAGGCCGGTCTCGAACCCCTGGTGCGGGAACTGACCCGGGTAGCGCGGCAGGGCGTGATTACCCGACGCCGTTGAGTCGTCAGTCGTCGGGGTAGGTGATCTCGACGATATACCAGCGCTGGTCACCGGCTGGCGTCTCCAGCCGGACTTCCGCGTCCAGCGCCTTGCCCACCAGCGCCCGCGCCAAGGGCGAGTCGATGCTGATGAGGTTCTGCCTGAGGTCCAGTTCGTCCGGGCCGACGATGCGGTAGCGCTTCTCGGCGCCCTCATCGTCTTCCAGGGTGACCCAGGCGCCGAAATAGACCTTGGTCGGGTCGGCAGGGCGGTCGCGAATCACCTTGAGATTCTCCAGGCGCTTGCGCAAAAAGCGCACCCGGCTGTCGATCTCGCGCAGCATCTTCTTGCCGTAGATGTACTCGGCGTTTTCCGAACGGTCGCCCAGCGCGGCCGCCTCGCTCACCGCCTGGGTGACCTGGGGCCGGCGCACGTTCCACAACTCGTGGAGTTCGGCGCGCAGGCGCGCCTCGCCAGCGGCGGTGATCAGGGGCGTGCCGGCGGTGCGCGGCGGACGGTAACGACTCATGGATCAGCTTTCTCTCAGGATCAGTAACGGACTGGCGGTGATGGCCCGCCGCGTGCCCAGCAGTCCGGCCGCGCCGACCAGCAAGGCGCCCAGCACCGGCAGGAGCAGCAGCCAGGGGTGGGGTTGCCAGTCCAGGTCGAAGGCCAGCCGGTAGAGCAGGGCGCTGACGATCTCGCAACCAAGCGCCGCGAGCAAGCCGCTGGTGCCACCGAGCAGGATGAATTCGGTTCGCCGCGCCCGTTGCAGCAGCTCTCGTCGCGCACCCAGCGCACGCAGGAGGGCGCCCTGGCGGATGCGCTCGTCCAGGGTCGCCTGCAAGCCGGCCAGCAGCACGGCAATGCCGGCAGCCAGCACGAAGAGCAGCACGAACTCCACCGCCACGCTGACCTGGCGCAGGATACTGCGCAGCTGGTCCAGCAGGGCGTCGATGGGCAGCAGGGTCACCGCCGGGAACTGTCGGGCCAGGGCCAGCAACTCGCGGTCATGGCCCGGCGGCAGGTAGAAGCTGCCCAGGTAGGTGAAAGGCACGCCTTCCAGGGCACCCGGGGCGAAGATGACGAAGAAGTTGGGCTGGAAGTTGTCCCAACCCACCTGCCGCAGGCTAGTGACGCGTGCCTCGATCTGGCGATCACCGATGACGAAGCCCAGGGTGTCACCCAGGCCGACGCCAAGGCTGCGCGCCAGCTCGCTTTCCAGCGAGACGCCGGGCAGGTCGCCGGCGGGCAGGGTATCCCACCACTGGCCGGCTTCCAGGCGGTTGCCGTCCGGCAACTGCGCCGACCAGGTCAGGTTGAGATCGCGTCGGGTGGCGCGCCCACCGCGGGAGTCGTCCTCCAGGCCTTCCTGGGCCGGATGCCCCTTCACGCTGACCAGGCGGCCCTGGACGATGGGGTAGAGCGGACTGGCATGGGGCGAGAGCTTGCTCACCGCCGTGGCGAAGGCCTGGCGCTCGTCCGGCAGCACATTGAGGGCGAAGTGATTGGGCGCCTCGGCCGGCAATTGCGCCTGCCAGCGCTCCAGCAACTCGCCCCGCAGCAGCACCACCAGGCTCATGGCCAGCAGGATCAGGCCGAAGGCCAGGGTCTGGCCCACTGCCGCCAGCGGATGGCGCAGCAGTTGACCCAGGCCCAGGCGCCAGGCCAGGGGCGCACCCTGCAATCCTCGCCGCAGCAGGCGCAACGCCAGGTAGAGCAGGCTGCCGAACAGCAGGCCGGCTACCAGGCCGCCCACCAGCAGCGCCAGGGTCAGGCGCAGGTCCAGCGACAGCCGCCACATGATCAGCCCCAGGGCGAGCAGGGCGCAGCCATAGACCAGCCAGGTCCGCAGGGGCACCGGTTGCAGATCGCTGCGCAGTACCCGCAAGGGCGGTACCCGGCCGAGGGCCGCCAGGGGTGGCAGGGCGAAGCCAGCCAGGGCGACCAGTCCGGTACCCATGCCCGCGAGTGCCGGACCAATGCCGGCCGGCGGCAGCCGTGCTGGCAGGAGACCGTGGAGGAGCTGGAACAGCACCAGCTGCGCCAGCCAGCCCAGCAGGGCGCCGAGCAGGCTCGCGGCCAGCCCCAGCAGTCCCAGTTGCAGGCCATAGAGCACCAAGGCGTCGCGCCGGGTCAGGCCCAGGCAGCGCAGCAGGGCGCTGGCGTCGAAGCGCCGGGTGGCGAAGCGATTGGCCGACAGCGCCACGGCCACACCGGCCAGCACCACTGCCACCAGGCTGGCCAGGCCGAGATAACGCTGGGCACGCTCCAGGGCGTTGCCCAGCTGGCGATTGCCATCGCCGGGTCCCTCGAAACGCTGGTTGGCGGCAAGGTCCGGCGTGAGGGCCTGGCGGTAGGCGGCCAGGGCCTGAGGCTCGCCCCGCCAGAGTTCGCGGTAGCGCACCCGGCTGCCGGGCTGGATGACGCCGGTAGCGGCGACGTCGTCGAGATTGATCAGCACCCGTGGTGTCAGGCTGTAGAAGTCACCGGCGCGGTCCGGTTCATAGGTGAGTACCCGGGAGATGGTGAGGGGCTTGCGCCCGATGTCGAGACGGGCGCCGACCTTGGCGTCCAGGGCCAGCAGCAGGCGTGGTTCGACCCAGGCTTCCCCAGGAGCGGGAGCGCCACCCGGCTGGTCGGGAGCGTCCGGTACCGTAGCGCTGCGCATCTCCCCGCGCAGCGGGAAATTCGCCTGGACCGCCTTGACGCTGGCCAGTTGCAAGGCTTCGGCACCCGCGGCCATGGTGCTGAAATTGAGCGTGCGACTGTGTTCGAGGCCCAGTTGCAGGCCAGCGTCCACCTGCTCCGGCCGCGCCGGTTCGCTGCCCAGCAGCACCAGGTCGGCGGCGAGGAATTCGCTGGCACGATTCTCCATGCCGGCGCCCAGGCGGGCGGTGAAGTAGCCGATGGCGACACTGGACGCGACGGCCACCACCAGGGCCAGGCAGAGCATGCGGATCTCGCCGGCACGAATCTCGCGCAGACTTTGGCGCCAGGCCAGGAGGAACAGCCGCGCCAGCGGCAGACCGGTCCTGTTCATGCCGCGACCCGCCGACCGCCTTCCAGGCGCAACTGGCGGGCGCAACGGGCGGCCAGGCGCTCGTCATGGGTCACCAGCACCAGCGTCGTACCCTGTTCCCGGTTGAGCTCGAACAGCAGGTCACTGATGTGGCCGCCGGTGCGGCTGTCGAGATTGCCGGTGGGTTCGTCGGCGAAGAGAATGCTCGGCCGCGGGGCGAAGGCCCGTGCCAGGGCGACCCGCTGCTGCTCGCCGCCGGAGAGCTGGCGAGGATAGTGACGCAGGCGCTCACCCAGGCCGACCCGCTCCAGCAGGGCCATTGCCTGCTCACGGGCCTGGCGCGCGCCCTCCAGTTCCAGGGGCAGCATGACGTTTTCCAGGGCGGTGAGGCTGTCCAGCAACTGGAAGGACTGGAAGACGAAGCCCACCCGTTCCGCGCGCAGGCGGGCTCGGGCGTCTTCGTCGAGGGTGTCCAGGCGCTGGCCGGCGAGATGGACCTCCCCGCTGCTGGGCAGGTCGAGACCGGCCAGCAGCCCGAGCAGGGTGGACTTGCCGGAACCCGAGCTGCCGACGATGGCCAAACTGTCGCCGGCTTCCAGTTCCAGATCCAGCGCCTGGAGGATCGGTAGCGCACCTTCCGCGCCCGTGACGACCTTGCTAAGGTCTCGTGCCAGCAAAATGACTTCGCTCATGAGGTATCCGATGCCGTATTCGAGGGGCCCGCAAACGGGCGGCTGTGGCGAGTTAGAGTCAAAAAGCCGCGCGAAGTCCAGAGCGCCTTTGCGCCAAGGCATTGCCTGGCTACTGGCCCTGCTGTGCCTGACCCTGACGCCGCTGGCCATGGCGCGCACCCTGCTGGTGGTGGGTGACAGCATCAGTGCCGGCTACGGCCTGGCCGATGGCCAGGGATGGGTACGGCTGCTGGAGCAGCGCCTGCAGGAGCAGAAGATCGATTACCAGGTAGTGAACGCCTCCATCAGCGGTGATACCACGGCTGGAGGCCTGGCACGGCTGCCACCCCTGCTGGCCGACCATCGGCCTGAGGTCGTGGCCATCGAGCTGGGCGGCAACGACGGGCTGCGCGGCCAGCCGCTGGCCCAGATCGAGCGCAACCTCACCGCCCTGGTGGGGCAGGCCAAGGCCAAGGGCGCCCGTGTCCTGCTCCTGGGCATGCGCCTGCCACCCAACTATGGGCCGCGCTATACCGACGGCTTCGCCCAGGTCTACACGGACGTGGCCAAGGCCCAGCAAGTGGCCCTGGTGCCCTTCCTGCTCGAAGGGGTAGGGGGCGATCCGGCCTTCATGCAGCCGGACGGCATTCATCCCCAGGCCAATGCCCAGCAACGGCTGCTGGAAAACGCCTGGCCGCACCTGCAGCCGCTGCTGCGCGACTGAACGTCGGACTTTTCCCCGAAGGGGCTTTCCGCTAAGGTTGCGCGCCCCGCCGGTCCGGCCAATCGACCGCCCGGCGGAACCGCCCCTGGAGTATCCCGATGTCCCGCCTTTCCCGGTCCATGCACGGCTATCAGCTGATCCAGCCCGATGCCCAGCTCGACCTGTTCGCCTGCCGCGAGGGCCGGGTCCATATCGTCGCCCGGCAGCTGGAGCTGGGCTCGCCCACCGACCGGACCCTGTGCGGCACCCTGCTGCCGGCGCGGCCGCGACTGCACCCGCTGGATCGCCGTGGGCTGGCGCTCAAGACCCTGTGCCCGGCCTGCCTGCAGCGGTTGCAAGGCGCCAAACGGGGGCTGCCCAATCCGTTACAGGCTTTTTGAGGCTCTGCCGGACGCGGGGCGAGCCGTGTACAATTCGCGCCGTCACCTTATTGCTCCTTGCAAGGATTCATCCCATGCCCGCGCGCGTTTCGACCCTGGTCGGTTCCCTCTCGCTGTTTGGTCTGTTGAGCGCGGGTACGGCGCAGGCATTGGAGTTGCCGCTGCCGCCACCCGGTGAAGACGTGGTCGGCGAGGTTCAGGTCATCAAGGCCGCCTACGAAGACACCTTCGCCGACCTCGGCCAGAAGTACGACCTGGGCTACACCGAGATGGTGGCGGCCAATCCAGGCGTCGACGCCTGGCTGCCCGGCGCCGGTACCGAGATCGTCCTGCCGACGCGCTTCATCCTGCCGCCCGGACCGCGCGAAGGCATCGTCATCAACATCGCCGAATACCGCATGTACTACTACCCCAAGGGTGGTCATTCGGTGTTCACCTACCCGCTGGGTATTGGCCGTGATGGCTGGGGCTCGCCGGTCGGGGTGGCCAAGGTGGTGGACAAGATCAAGGATCCAGCCTGGTATCCGCCGGAGTCCATTCGTGCCGAGCATGCCGCCGAAGGCGATCCGCTGCCCAAGGTGGTGCCGCCCGGCCCGGACAATCCCCTGGGCCCCTACAAGATCCGCCTGACCCTGCCGGGCTATCTCATCCACGGCTCGGACAAGAAGTTCGGCATCGGCATGCAGGTCAGCCACGGCTGCTTCCGCATGTACAACTTCAACGTCACCGAACTGGTGAGCATGCTGCCAGTCGGTACCCCGGTGCGGATCATCGACGAGCCCTACAAGTTCGGGGTCAGCCAGGGCAAGCTCTACCTGGAAGCCCATCAGCCGGTCAACCTCAAGGGCGATCCGACCGACATCGACCGTCAGGCCGCGGTGGTCAATGCGCTGATCAAGCGCGACGACCTGCTGCAGGCCAACAGCGCGGTGAACTGGGCCACGGTGCGTGACGTGGTGCAGGGCCAGGACGGCCTGCCAGTGGAAATCGCCGATCTGCCCGCCGGTGTGGTTCCCGGTGCGGTGGCCAAGGCGCCCGCCAAGTCGCTGTGAGTCCAACCGGCTGAGCACGCTCGGCCGGTCCGACAAACAAAAAGCCCGCCATCTGAGATGGCGGGCTTTTTGTTTGCTCCGAGAAAGGCGACTGTTGCCATTCGCCTTTCCAGCCGGGGCGCCTTACTTGCGGCTGGCTTTTTCCAGCATACGCAGGGCGCGCTCGTTGGCTTCGTCAGCGGTCTGCTGAGCTTTCTGAGCGGCGGCCAGAGCCTCGTCAGCGTGACGGTAGGCTTCGTCAGCACGAGCCTGGGCGCGGGCAGCGGCGTCTTCGGTAGCGGTCAGGCGAGCTTCGCTTTCCTTGTTAGCGGTGCTGCAACCAGTGGCCATAGCAGCGGCCAGAGCCAGGGCGGCGAATTTCAGAGCATTGTTCATCGTAAACCCCTTGAGGTAGACATCCTGTTTTAAGATCAATTTTCCAGGTGGAAAATTGCGGCTACATACTACTCATTACCGGTCGTAAGTAAACTGAGCTAAACCCGTTGAAGAAAGATTTTTTGCGGAAATCCTCCTTCGCTCCCCGAGTTCGTCCCAGAATGCGTGCAGCCGGTATCAGCAACTGCTTGGATGGCTGAAAGCCACGAACGTTTCAAAACGTTAGAGGATGAGCGGAAGTTGTCAAGAAGGACGCCGTGGCTGCTCCCGCGTCGAAGGCCCTGATATAGTGCGACATTACGGTGCGACGGCTGGTCAGAACCTGTTTCTTCCGTAGGGGTCTGACGCGCTGTGGCTCAGTCCCGCACAGGAAGAGTGCGTTCTCGTCTTCGGGTATCACCGATAACAATGGATAAGGCGGAGCCAAACCGCCAAGGAGTAGTCATGAACGAGTCCCTGCACGTGGAACACGATGAAGCCAATCATCAGTTCCAGCTTTCCGTCGACGGCCAGCGCGCCTATCTCGCCTATATGGATCTGGGCAAGCAGACGATGGATTTCTATCGCACCTTCGTACCCGATGCCCTGCGTGGGCGCGGCCTGGCGGCGCGGCTGACCGAGCACGCGCTGAACTACGCCGAGAGTCGCGGCTACAGCGTCATTCCCTCCTGCTCCTATGTGGAGCACTACCTGGAGCGGCGTGGCCAGGTGACGCCGCTGGCCTGAATGGCCGCTGCATGAAAAACGCCGGGCTGAGCCCGGCGTTTTCGTGTGCGCTGATCCGTCAGTCGCGGGCGCGACGCGGCAGCACATCCTTGAGCTTGCGGTGCATGTCGAGAATGCTCTTCTCGGTCATGGCCCAGTCGATGCAGGCATCGGTCACCGAGACGCCGTATTCCAGCTGCGCCAGGTCCGCCGGGATCGGCTGATTGCCGAAGCCCAGGTGGCTTTCCACCATCAGGCCGACGATGGAGTTGTTGCCCTCGACGATCTGGTTGGCGACGTTGTCCATCACCAGCGGCTGCAGGGCGGCGTCCTTGTTGGAGTTGGCATGGCTGCAATCGACCATGATGTTGGGCTTGACCTTGGCCTTGACCAGCGCCTGCTCGCACAGGGTGACGCTGACCGAATCGTAGTTGGGCTTGCCGTTGCCGCCGCGCAGTACCACGTGGCCGTAGGGATTGCCCTTGGTCATTACCACCGAGACCTGGCCGCGCTGGTCGATACCCAGGAAGCGGTGCGGGCTGGAAACCGACTGCAGGGCGTTGATGGCCACGGTCAGGCTGCCATCGGTGCCGTTCTTGAAACCGACCGCGGAGGAGAGGCCCGAGGCCATTTCGCGGTGGGTCTGGGACTCGGTGGTGCGCGCGCCGATGGCCGACCAGCTGATCAGGTCCTGCAGGTACTGCGGGGAAATGGGGTCGAGCGCCTCGGTGGCGGTGGGCAGGCCCTTTTCCGCCAGGTCCAGCAGCAGCTGACGACCGATGTGCAGGCCGTCCTGGATCTTGAAGGAGTCGTCCAGGTAGGGATCGTTGATCAGGCCCTTCCAGCCCACGGTAGTCCGGGGCTTCTCGAAGTAGACGCGCATGACCAGGTAGAGGCTGTCGCTGACCTGAGCGGCCAGTGCCTTGAGCCGCTCGGCGTATTCGTGGGCGGCCTTGATGTCATGGATCGAGCAGGGGCCGATCACCACGAACAGGCGATGGTCCTTGCCGTCGAGGATGTCGCGGATGACCTGGCGGCCCTGGGCGACGGTGTCGGCGGCGAGATCGCTCAGCGGGATCTCCTGCTTGAGCTGCTCGGGCGTGATGAGCGGCTCGTTGGCTTCGATGTTGAGGTCGTTAAGGCGGGGCTGTGCGGCCATGGTGCTACTCGTCGGTCACGGCGCTGCGACAGGACGGGGCCCGTGCAGGCAAAATACGGTGGGGAGGGTGGGGCACCTTAACGCGTGTCCCGCCCGGTCACAATGGTTACGACGCTATTGGCGAGCCTGAGGGCGCGCCCTGACGATGATCGCGGCGAGGAATCGATGGAATTGGACGATGGCACGGCGGATGCCGTCCTGCTGGAGGCGCCCGGGCGCTCCCTGCTGATCTTTACCAGCGTCGGCTGTGCGACCTGCCGGCTGGCCCGCCAGGTACTGCCTGCAGCGGTGCTGCCGGTCGACCGGCTGTACTGGGTAGACGCCGAGCGCAGCGGCGGCCTGGTGCAGCGCTATGGCGTCTTTCATCTGCCGGCGCTGTTCCTGGTCCGTGACGGCGAGTTTCTCGGTCCGGTACAGGCGCCGCTACGCGAGCCAGCCCTGGTGGCAGCGATCCAGGCGGCGGACGGGCGCGAGTCCGAGGAACTGCCCTGAGCGTCCTGAGCAGGCTCTAAGGCGCGGGTTGCAGCGCAATCGGCGATCCCCTGCTACGCTGGTGAGGCTATCCCGCGTCGTACCGGCCCGATCGGTTGATCTGGCCAGGAGGAATCGTGATCCGCTCCCTGCTTTACGCCACGGACCTGGGCCTGTGTTCGTCCTATGTGTTCCAGCACGCCTTGACGCTCGCCCGCATCCATCAGGCGCGGTTGTATGTCGTCCATGTGGTGGAGCCGCTGGGATTGCTGGCCTCCACCCTCCTGCAGCAGCATCTGGACGGCGAATCCATGGATCGGCTGCGTAACGGCGGACTGGATCTGGTCATGGAGACCATCGAGCAGCAGGTGTTCGAGTCCTTGCGTGAGGACCTGCTGGAAACCCCGGCTACCGTGGGGCTGGTACGGGCCGTCCGGGTGGTGCAGGGCGATCCGCCAGCGGTGATCCTCAAGCAGGCCCAGGACTTCGCTGCGGATCTGCTGGTGATCGGCAGCCGCAGCCAGGGCGATGCCCAGGTAGCGCCGCTGGGCCGTACCGCCAGTCGCCTCCTGCAGACGGCCCATATCCCCGTCTATCTGGTGCCCTTGCGCCAGGGCTGATCCGTAAGCGTCAGCGCGTGCCCTTCTGCGACTTAATTCGATTTCGGTCTAGAAAAAGCTTAAGGGCTGCTTTAAAGTTATATGCTTGCGCATGGGGTCAGCGAGGAGCCGGCATGAAGCTGCAACAGTTGAGATATATCTGGGAAGTCGCCCATCACGACCTGAACGTATCCGCCACTGCCCAGAGCCTCTATACGTCGCAGCCTGGCATCAGCAAGCAGATCCGCCTGCTCGAAGACGAACTGGGGGTCGAGGTCTTTGCCCGTAGTGGCAAGCATCTGACCCGCGTGACCCCCGCCGGCGAGCGGATCATCCAGACCGCTGGCGAGATCCTGCGCAAGTGCGAAAGCATCAAGCAGATCGCCCAGGAGTTCTCCAACGAGCGCAAGGGCACCCTGTCCATCGCCACCACCCACACCCAGGCGCGCTATGCGCTGCCGGATGTGATCAGCGAATTCATCAAGCAATACCCCGATGTGGCGCTGCACATGCACCAGGGCTCGCCGACCCAGATCGCCGAGATGGCCGCCGACGGCACCGTCGACTTCGCCATTGCCACCGAGGGTCTGGAGCGCTTCAACGACCTGGTGATGATGCCCTGCTATCGCTGGAACCGGTGCGTCATCGTTCCGCAGAATCATCCGCTGGCCAAGGTCGAGAATCTGACCCTGGAGCAGCTGGCGGACCAGCCACTGGTGACCTACGTCTTCGGCTTCACCGGGCGCTCCAAGCTCGACGAGGCCTTTGCCCGCCAGGGCCTGGAGCCCAACGTGGTGCTGACCGCGGCGGACGCCGACGTCATCAAGACCTATGTCCGCCTTGGCCTGGGCGTGGGCATCGTGGCCGACATGGCGGTGGATCACAAAGCCGATGCCGACCTGGTCTGCCTGGACGCCAGCCACCTCTTCGAAGCCAGCGTGACCAAGATCGGCCTGCGCCGTGGCACCTTCCTGCGCGGCTTCATGTGCGACTTCATCGGTCGCTTCGCGCCGCACCTGACCCGGGATGTCCTCACCGAGGCCATGCAGACGCCGACCCGCCAGGAGCTGGAGACGCTGTTCCATGGGGTGACGTTGCCGACGTATTGAGGTTGGCTGCGGACCGTCGTAGGTTGGGTTGAGCGCAGCGAAGCCCAACAGGCTCTGCCTGGGAACGCGGCAATGTTGGGCTTCGACGGTGGAGCCGTCTCAGCCCAACCTACGATCTACCCTTCAAGCCGCCACTGCTCCAACAGCAGCTGCGCCGCCGCTGACAGCCCCGCGCCCTGGCGCACCAGGATCGAGTAGGGTTCGTTGCGGGTGCGCTGGACGACCGGCAGGCGACGCAGCAGGCCATGGCGTTCGCCGAACTGAGCGATGTCGCTGGGCAGCATGGCCACCTGGTTGGGGTCTTCCTGAAGCAGGCCGAGCAGGGTGAAGGTCGAGGCGGTTTCCACCGGATAACGGGGAAACTCCAGCTCCGCTGCGCGAAACTCCCGTTCCAGGGTCAGCCGCATCGGCAGGTTGGCCGGGTAGACGATCCAGCGGCTGTCGACCAGCTCGGCCAGGCCTAGCTCTGTTGCCTCGGCCAGCGGATGGCGGGGATGGCAGACGATCTCCAGCCGCTCCTCGCGCACCTCCAGGCAGTCGTAGGCATCCGGGCGGCGGCTGACGCTGCTGCGGCAGATCGCCACCTCGATGCGCCCGGCGTCGAGCAGATCGAGCAGACGCACACTGGTGTCCTCGATGATCTCTATCCCGAGCTGTGGCTGCGCTGCGCCCAGACGGGATACCGCTGCGATCAGCCGGGGCACCGCGCCCATGATCACGCCCACCGCCAGGCGGCCGCCTTCACCCTGCAGGATGCCGAGCATCTCCTCGCGCAGATGAGCCAGGTCGCTCTCGATCAGCCGCGCATAGCGGATTACACAGCGGCCCAAGTCATTCGGTTGCAGGCCCTGGTGGGTGCGCAGGAAGAGGGTGGCGCCCAGGGTACTTTCAATCTCGTGCAGCGCCTTGGTGGCGCCGGGTTGGGAAATGGCGATGCGTTCGGCGGCCTTGTGCAGCGAGCCTTCCTCGTCGAGGGCGATCAGCAGGCGCAGCTGGCGCAGGCGCAGGCGGGAAGCGATGGAGCCCAGGGATGGCAGCATGGGAATAACCGTTGGTTATCACGGGATAGGGAGCTCTCATTAGGCAGGCCCTGTAGCGCCTAGTAAAGTCTCTTTCAGGCGATAACCAACAAGGAGAATGCCATGCACCTGATTCAGTTCGAAGACCAACAGGGCCAGCGCCGCGTCGGCGTGGTCGAGCGCGGCGAAGTCCAGCAGGTCCGCGGTGCCACCAGCACCCGGACCCTGGCGCTGGAAGCCATCCGCGCCGGCGTTTCGCTGGAGTCTCAGGTGCAGGCCCTGGGCCTGGAGCCCGGACCGGCCTATGCCGATCTGCTCGACGCCGGCCGCCTGTTGCCGCCGCTGGACCATGAGGATCCGGCACACTGCCTGGTTACCGGGACCGGCCTGACCCACCTGGGCAGCGCCGCGACCCGCGACAAGATGCACCAGCAGAACAGCCAGGAGGAGGCCAAGCTGACCGACTCCATGCGCATGTTCAAATGGGGTGTGGAGGGCGGTCGGCCCGCCGCTGGGACCGCCGGTGCCCAGCCGGAGTGGTTCTACAAGGGCGACGGCGGCATCCTGGTCCGTCCCGGTGCCGACATTCCGCTGCCGGAGTTCGCCGAGGATGCCGGCGAAGAGCCCGAGTTGACCGGCCTCTATGTGATTGGCGATGACGGCAAGCCCTATCGGCTGGGTTATGCGGTGGGTAACGAATTCTCCGATCACGTGATGGAACGCAAGAACTATCTCTACCTGGCCCATTCCAAACTACGCTACTGCAGCTTTGGGCCCGCCCTGCGCACGGGTGAGCTGCCGCGTCATCTGGCCGGAACGAGCCGTATCCGTCGTGGCGACCAGGTGCTGTGGGAGAAGGAGTTTCTCTCCGGCGAGGACAACATGTGCCATAGCCTGGAGAACCTGGAATATCACCATTTCAAGTACGCGCAGTTCCTGCGTCCGGGCGATGTCCATGTCCATTTCTTCGGCACGGCGACCCTGTCCTTCGCCGATGGCGTCCGCGTCGAACCGGGCGATAGATTCGAGATCGCCGTGCCCGAATTCGGCGAGTTGCTGAGCAATGGCGTCAAGGCGCATGCGGCTGCCTTCCAGCCCGGGCAGGTCCGGCAACTCTGATAGTTGTATGATGACTGCTGACTATGCGAATGCTAGAGTGGGTATCGCACAGGCTGGTCCGGACGCTCAGATGCTGAGCGTGCCACCCTTTCGAAGATCCCCAGGCGGGCGGTCTTCCCTGAACCCCTAGGTATAAGGAGTCGAGAACAATGCAGATCCAAGGCAAAAACTACATCGGTGGCGCTCGCAGCGGCGAGGGCGAGGTGCGGGTCTACAGCATCGACGCCAGCACCGGCGAAAAACTGCCCTACGAATTCTTCCAGGCGTCCACGGCCGAGGTCGATGCCGCCGCCCGTGCCGCCGAGCAGGCGGCACCCCTGTACCGCAAGCTGAGCGCCGAGAAGCGCGCGGCCTTCCTCGACGCCATCGCCGACGAACTGGATGCCCTGGGCGATGACTTCGTCCAGCTGGTCTGCCAGGAAACCGCACTGCCGGCTGGCCGTATCCAGGGCGAGCGTGGCCGTACCAGCGGCCAGATGCGCCTGTTCGCCAAGGTGCTGCGTCGTGGTGACTTCCACGGTGCCCGTATCGACACCGCCTTGCCCGACCGCAAGCCGCTGCCGCGTCCCGATCTGCGTCAGTACCGCATCGGTCTGGGTCCGGTGGCCGTCTTCGGCGCCAGCAACTTCCCGTTGGCTTTCTCCACTGCCGGTGGCGACACCGCTGCGGCCCTGGCCGCCGGTTGCCCGGTAGTGTTCAAGGCCCACAGTGGCCACATGGTGACCGCCGAGCACGTCGCTGACGCGGTGATCCGCGCCGCCGAGAAGACCGGCATGCCCAAGGGCGTGTTCAACATGATCTACGGCGGTGGCGTGGGCGAGCAGCTGGTCAAGCATCCGGCCATCCAGGCCGTGGGCTTCACCGGTTCCCTGCGTGGTGGTCGTGCCCTGTGCGACATGGCCGCGGCTCGTCCGCAGCCCATCCCGGTCTTTGCCGAGATGTCCAGCATCAACCCGGTGGTCGTGCTGCCCGAGGCGCTCAAGGCCCGCGGTGATGCCATCGCCACCGAACTCAGTGCCTCGGTGGTGCTGGGTTGCGGTCAGTTCTGCACCAATCCGGGCCTGGTCATCGGTGTGCGTTCGCCGGAATTCAGCGCCTTCCTGGAGCGTCTGGCCGGTGCGATGAACGAGCAGGCGCCCCAGACCATGCTCAACCCGGGCACCCTGAAGAGCTACGAGAAAGGCGTCGCGGCGCTGTTGGCCCATTCCGGCGTAGAGCATCTGGCTGGTGCCAGCCAGGAAGGCAACCAGGCCCGTCCGCAGCTGTTCAAGGCTGACGTCAGCCTGCTGCTGGAAAGCGATGAGCTACTGCAGGAAGAAGTCTTCGGCCCCACCACCGTGGTGGTCGAGGTGGCTGATGACGCTCAGCTGCAGCAGGCGCTGCAAGGTCTGCACGGTCAGCTGACCGCGACCCTGCTGGCCGAGCCGGCCGATCTGCAGCGCTTCGAGGCCATCATCGGCCTGCTGGAGCAGAAAGCCGGTCGCCTGCTGCTCAACGGCTATCCCACTGGCGTGGAAGTCTGCGACGCCATGGTCCACGGCGGTCCCTACCCGGCGACCTCCGACGCCCGCGGCACCTCTGTGGGTACCCTGGCCATCGATCGCTTCCTGCGCCCGGTGTGCTACCAGAACTACCCGGACGCCTTCCTGCCGGAAGCCCTGCAGAACGCCAACCCACTGGGCATCCAGCGCCTGGTGAACGGCGAGAACACCAAGGACGCGATCTGATCGCAAGGCCTTGAGTAGGTAGAGAACCCGGCGTCGAGAGACGCCGGGTTTTTTATTGGGCGGCGGAAAGGGGAGGTGACAAAACAGTGGAAAAGGCTGCGCCGTTTTCCACGCTACGGGGTGGTTGGGTGTGGGGTGGTGGAGGGCGATGCAAGTGGAAAAGGCTGCGCCGTTTTCCACGCTACGGGGTGGCTGGGTGTGGGGCGGTGGAGGGCGGTGCAAGTGGAAAAGGCTGCGCCGTTTTCCATGCTACGGGGTGGCTGGGTTTGGAGTGGTGGAGGGCGGCGCAAGTGGAAAAGGCTGCGCCGTTTTCCACGCTACGGGGTGGTTGGGTGTGGGGTGATGGAGGGCGGTACAAGTGGAAAGGCTTTGCCGTTTTCCACGCGACGGAGCACGAGGCTACGGGTAGCGCCGGGGCGGCCCCCTCTCCCTCTGGGAGAGGGCTGGGGTGAGGGCGCGACACGGCACCGAAACGCAAAAGGCCGCTCGTGAGAGCGGCCTTTCTTGCACCCGAGGCAGCCTTACTTGGCGGCGAACTTGAAGATCGTCGTCTGGGTGTAGGTCTGGCCGGGGTCCAGGCGGGTGGTGGGGAAGTCGGGCTGGTTGGGCGCATCTGGATAGTGCTGGGTTTCCAGGGTGAAGGCGCCCCAATGGCCATAGGTCTTGCCGGCCTTGCCCTTGATGTTCCCTTCCAGGAAGTTGCCGGTGTAGAACTGCACGCCCGGTTCGGTGGTGTAGAGAGTCAGGGTGCGGCCGGAGCCTGGATCGGTCACCACGGCGGCGGCCTTCTGCAGATCGCCACCGGTGTTGAGCACCCAGTTGAAGTCATAGCCACCCTGCTTGGGCTCGGCGTACTTCAGTTGTTGGTTTTCGTCGGCGATATGCTTGCCGATGGCGGTCGGCTTGCGGAAGTCCATCGGCGTGCCGGCCACCGGTGGCAGTTCGCCGGTGGGGATCAGCTTGGCGGTCACCGGGGTGTAGGTATCGGCGTTGAGCATCGCCACCTGCTTGAGCACGGTGCCACTGCCGGCGCCGGCCAAGTTGAAGTAGCTGTGGTTGGTCAGGTTGAGCACCGTCGGCTTGTCGGTGGTCGCGCGGTACTTAAGGGTCAGCTGGTTGTGCTCGTCCAGCTGATAGGTCACCTGGGTGGTGAGGGTGCCGGGAAAGCCCATCTCGCCATCGGGGGAGACATAGCTCAGGGTCACGCCGACCCAGCCGTCACCCTTGGCCGGCTCGGCCTTCCACACCTTGGTATTGAAACCCTGAGGGCCGCCGTGCAGGGCGTTGGTCTTGTCGTTCTGGGGGATCTGGTAGCTCTTGCCGTCGAGACTGAAACGGCCTTCGGCGATGCGGTTACCGAAGCGGCCGATGGTGGCGCCAAAGAACACTGTGGGGTTGTCGAGATAGCCCTGGACGTCATCGAAGCCCAGCACCACGTCTTCGCTATGGCCCTTGCGGTCGGGCACCTTGAGCGCCTGCAACACGCCACCGTAGGTGATAACGGTGGCCTGCATGCCGTGGCTGTTGCTGAGGACGAACTTCTCGATGGGCGTGCCGTCGGGCAGCTTGCCAAAGCTCGACTGCTGGCTGGTGAGGCCGGCCGCCTGGGCGGTGAGGGTACTGATCATGAGTGACAGTCCAAGTCCGGTAAGGGCTAACGTGCGTTTCATCTCGACCACCTTTTCGGTTTGTTGTTGTGCAAGAGTGGGGCAGAGGGCCCCGAGTTCCGGAAAGAGAGGCTGCGCCAGCCCCTCACCCCGACCCTCTCCCGGTGGGAGAGGGGGTAGAGCCGGTCAATGGGAGTGGCGGGGCACTTCGGAACCGCGGCAGCCGACCAGGAAGTCGAAGTCGCAGCCTTCGTCGGCCTGCAGCACGTGGTTGACGTAGAGGCGCCGGTAGCCGCCGGCCAGCAGCTGGTCCGCCGGCGGTTGCCAGTCGGCCAGGCGCGCGGCCAGTTCCGCGTCCGGGATGTCCAGGTGCAGGCGGCCGGAGGCGCAGTCCAGCTCGATCATGTCGCCTTCGCGGACCACCGCCAGCGGACCGCCGGCCGAGGCCTCGGGCGCCACGTGCAGGACCACGGTGCCGTAGGCGGTGCCGCTCATGCGGGCATCGGAGATGCGCACCATGTCGGTGATGCCCTTGGCCAGCAACTTGGGCGGCAGGCCCATGTTGCCCACCTCGGCCATGCCCGGGTATCCCTTGGGTCCGCAGTTCTTCAGCACCATCACGCAGGTCTCGTCGATATCCAGGTCCGGATCGACGATGCGCGCCTTGTAGTCTTCCAGGTTCTCGAACACCACGGCGCGACCGCGGTGCTGCATCAGCGCCGGGGTGGCGGCCGACGGCTTGAGTACCGCGCCCTTGGGCGCCAGGTTGCCACGCAGCACGCAGATGCCGCCGTCGGCGCGCAGGGGGTTGTCCAGGGCGCGAATGACCTCGTCGTCACCGTAGATGGGCGCCTCGGCGCAGTTGGCCCAGATGCTCTTGCCGTTGGCGGTCAGGGCCTCGGGGTGGGGCAGCAGGTTGGCTTCGCCCATGCGGCGGATCACTGCCGGCAGGCCGCCGGAATAGTAGAACTCCTCCATCAGGAAGCGGCCGGAGGGCTGCAGGTCGACGATGGTGGGGGTGCCGCGGCCGACCCGGGTCCAGTCGTCCAGCTCCAGGTCCACGCCGATGCGGCCGGCGATGGCCTTGAGGTGGATCACCGCGTTGGTGGAACCGCCGATGGCGGCATTGACGCGGATGGCGTTCTCGAAGGCTTCCTTGGTGAGGATCTTCGACAGCCGCAGATCCTCCGCCACCATGTCGACGATGCGCATGCCGGAGAGGTGCGCCAGCACATAGCGACGCGAATCCACGGCCGGGATCGCGGCATTGTGCGGCAGCGAGGTACCCAGGGCTTCGGCCATGCAGGCCATGGTGGAGGCGGTGCCCATGGTGTTGCAGGTGCCGGCCGAGCGGGACATCCCGGCTTCGGCGGAGAGGAATTCGTTGAGGTCGATCGTCCCGGCCTTATAGGCTTCGTGCAATTGCCAGACGATGGTGCCGGCGCCAATGTCGCGGCCCTGGTGCTTGCCGTTGAGCATGGGGCCGCCGGTGACGACGATGGCTGGCACGTCGCAGCTGGCGGCGCCCATCAGCAGCGCTGGCGTGGTCTTGTCGCAGCCGGTGAGCAGCACCACGGCGTCCACCGGATTACCGCGGATGGCTTCTTCCACATCCATGCTGGCCAGGTTGCGGGTCAGCATGGCGGTCGGTCTGAGGTTGGACTCGCCATTGGAGAACACCGGGAATTCCACCGGGAAACCACCGGCTTCATAGATGCCGCGCTTGACGTGCTCGGCGATCTTGCGGAAGTGGGCGTTGCAGGGGGTCAGCTCGGACCAGGTGTTGCAGATGCCGATGACGGGCTTGCCCTGGAATTCGTGGTCCGGGATGCCCTGGTTCTTCATCCAGCTCCGGTACATGAAGCCGTTCTTGTCGTTGCTGCCAAACCACTGGGCGGAGCGGAGCGGGCGTTTGGGCGTGGTCATGATGGTGTCCTCGGGCATTTCACGGGCAAAGCGGTCCCCGGCACGGCGCCCGTGGCGCCGCGGGGGAGGGCAGAGTCTGGGTTTAGCGCTGCTTGAAGCGGTCGATGACCACCGCCAGCAGCAGGATGGTTCCGCGGATGACGTACTGATAGAAGGTGTCGATGTTCTTCAGGTTCATGGCGTTCTCGATGATCGCCAGGATCAGCACCCCGGCGATCACGTGGCGGATCATGCCGATGCCGCCGGCCAGGGAGACCCCGCCCAGCACGCAGGCGGAGATCACCGTAAGTTCGAAGCCCTGGCCGATCATCGGCTGGCCGGAGGTCATGCGCGAGGCCAGGACCACGCCGGCCAGGGCACCGATCACCCCGTGCATGGCGAAGATGATGATCTTGGTGCGGTCGACGTGAACACCGGCCAACAGCGCGGCTTCCTCGTTGCCGCCGATGGCCATGGTGTTGCGGCCGAAGGTGGTGTAGTTGAGCAGCCAGCCAAAGAACAGGATGCACAGCAGGGTGATGACGATGGGGACCGGCAGCCCGAACAGCTGGCCGTTACCGAACACGAAGAACTGCTCCTGGGAGACGCCGACGGCCTTGCCATCGGAAAAGATGTAGCCCAGGCCGCGCACGATCTGCATGGTCGCCAAGGTCGTGATCAGGGCGTTGATCTTGAGCTTGGCGATCACCAGCCCGTTGATCAGCCCCACCACCAGGCCCATGGCCAGGGCGGCGGCGACGCCGAGGAAGACGCTGTCGAAGTCGCGCATCACCACGGCCGCTACCACGCCGGCGCAGGCGATTACCGAACCCACCGAGAGGTCGAAGTGGCCGGAGGCCAGGCAGAACAGCATGGTGCAGGCGGCGATGCCCACGGTGGAGATCGCCAGACCCAGGCCGCGCATGTTCAGCGGCGAGAGGAAGTTCTGCACGAACAGCGCGCAGAGGGCGAAGATGACCAGCGCGGCCAGCATCATGGCCCAGTCGTCGAGGAAGCGACGCATGTCGAAGCCGCGGCGCGGCGGGGTCAGGCTGTGGGGTTGGGCGGACATGGATAGGACCTCTTTATTGTTATCTCGACCAGCAAGGCGCGCCCTCAGGCGCGGGTACGGGGCAGGGCGAGCTGCAGCAGCCGCTCGTCGTTGAAATCGGCGCGCGCCACCTCGCCAGTGATGGCACCTTCGCTCATCACCAGGATGCGGTCGGCCACGCCCATGACCTCCATCAGGTCGCTGGAGACCACCACCACGGCGATGCCGCGCGCGGCGAGGTCGTGGATGATGGCGTAGATCTCCGACTTGGCACCCACGTCGATGCCACGGGTGGGCTCATCGAGCAGCAGCACCTGCATGGGCATCGACAGCCAGCGTCCGAGGATGGCCTTCTGCTGATTGCCACCGGAGAGATTCTTGATCCTCTGCCCGGCGTGCGGGGTCTTCACGTTGAGGGCGCGAATCTGCTTTTCCGCGTTGGCCTTTTCCCAGCGACCCTGGATCAGGCAGCCGAGGCTGGCGTGATGAGCGCGGGCGCTGATGTTGATGTTCTCGGCCACGCTGGCCAGGGGCACGATGCCTTCCTTCTTGCGATCTTCCGGGCAGAGCAGGATGCCAGCGGCGATGGCGTCGCGCGGGGATCTCAGATTGACCGGCGCACCCTTGAGGCTCAGGCTGCCGGCCTTGTGCTTTTCCAGACCGGCCAGCAGGCGCAGAAGCTCGGTGCGCCCAGCGCCGACCAGGCCGAACAGGCCAAGAATCTCGCCCTGGCAGACCTCGAAGCCCACCGGCTGCTGCAGGCCCTGGCCGAGCAGGCCCTCGACCTTGAGGCAGCCGCCACCGATCTCGCGCGGCCGGTAGTCGTAGATGTCGGCGAGATCACGGCCGACCATCAGGGTGATGAGCTGATCAGGGGTGATGTCGGCCAGGCGTTCGACGGTGCGCACGTGGCGGCCGTCCTTGAACACCGTTACCGCGTCGCAGATGCGGAAGACCTCTTCCATGCGATGGGAGACATAGAGCACCACCCGGCCTTCGTCGCGCAGGCGGGCGATGATGGTCATCAGGCGATCGGTTTCGCGGGCGGACAGGGAGCTGGTGGGCTCGTCGAAGGCGATGACGCGAGCGCCACGGGAGAGTGCCTTGGCGATCTCTACCAGCTGGCGCTGACCGAGCGACAGGCGCCCGACCTTGGTGTTGGGATCGATCTCTTCGGCCAGGCCCTTGAGCAGGTCCAGCGCCTGATGGCGCAGGTGGCCGCGATTGACGATGCCGTAGCGTGCCGGCAGGTGCCCGAGAAAGAGGTTTTCGGCGACGGTCATCTCCGGCACCAGCTGCAGTTCCTGCTGGATCACCGCGACGCCGGCGCGGATGGCTTCGGCGGTGCTCTTGAACACCAGTTCCTGGCCGTCGACGTTGAGGTGACCGGTGGTGGGAGCGTGGTAGCCGCTGAGGATCTTCAGCAGGGTCGACTTGCCCGCGCCGTTCTCGCCCATGAGGGCATGCACCGAACCGGGACGTACGTTGAAGGAGATGTCGGCGAGCGCCTTTACGCCAGGAAAGGTCTTGCCGATGCCGACGAAACCGAGGCTGTCGGCGCTCTGGGCGGTAGTGTGTTCCAGGGCTGCCATGGAGCACTCCTGTCAGACGAAAGAGGAGGGCGGCGCCAGGACCGGCGCCGCCGGGGTCATCACTTCCAGAGGCCAATCTTTTCCAGCTCTTCCTGGAAATTGGCGCGGGTGATGAGGGTGACCTTGTCCATCGCGGTGTACTTGGGCGGCTCCTTACCGGTAGTCACCCACTCGTACATCATGCTGGCGGTCTGGTAGCCCTCTTCGTGGGGGCTGGGCAGCATGGAGCCGAAGAAGCCACTGTTGGCTTTCTTCAGTTCGCCGATGGCGTCGGTGCCGTTGATGCCGATGCCGATCACCTGCTCGGCCTTGAAGCCGGCGCTTTCGGTGGCGCGGACGCCGCCCAGCACGGTGTTGTCGTTCATGCCACCGATGATCAGGTGCTTGGCATTCGAGGGCAGCTTGACCAGGGCCGAAGTGGTGGAGTCCATGCTGCCGGGCACGTCCAGGGTCTTCTGCGGGGCGAAGATGATGTGGTCGGTGGGCAGGCCGGCCTTCTTCAGGGCTTCCACCGAACCATCGGTGCGCTTCTTGCCGGTATCCAGCTCGTTGTAGGTGTTGATCACCGCATAGGTGTCATCCCACTTCCAGCCACGCTTCTCGGCTTCGGCCGCCATGGCCGCGCCCTGCTGCTGACCGACCTCGAAGGCGGCCATGCCCAGGTAGGGCACGTCTTCCATGAACTTGCCCTTGGCGTCGACGAAACGGTCGTCCACGGCCATCACCTTGAGGTCGTTGAGCTTGGCCTTGGCCACGATAGCCGGGCCGAGGGCCACGTCGGGCGGGCAGATCACGAAGCCCTTGGCGCCATTGGCAGCCAGGCTGTCGATGGCGGCGAGGGTCTTCTCGCCATCCGGCACGGCGATCTTGAGCAGGGTGAAGCCCTTGTCCTTGGCGGCTTTTTCGGCGAAGGCCCATTCGGTCTGGAACCAGGGTTCTTCGGGCTGCTTGACCAGGAAGCCGATCTTGACCGGATCGGCGGCGAAGGCGGAAAGGGACAGACTGACAGCGCCAGCGGCGAGGGCGGCACGCAGCAGAGAACGAACTCCCGGAACACGGAACATAGCTGGAACTCCTTGTTTTTATTGGTGTGGCCAGGCAATGCGAGGCGGCGGCCTGTCGTCTTGGAGGTCAGACGACGCCGCTCTGTATTGATATTATGATTGGATGGATGCCGGTGCAAGAAAAAGGTGACGAGATTTTTCGTCACCTCTGTCACCAGGCTGTTACAAAGGGCCAGAGGGCAAGAGGTGCCTCTGGCGGGCCTCAGGGCCGGTAGGATGAATCAGCCGGCGAACCTGTGACAGGGCATGCCAGCCACCGGAGCTGTCGCTCGCAGCAGGGCGCCGTCGAGAGCACCATCGGCCGCGGCGCTGGTGACGTACAGGGTGCGCAGATCCGGTCCGCCAAAGACGCAACTGGTGGGGCGCTGGACCGGCAGCTCGACGATCTCCAGCAACTCGCCCTCGGGCGAGAAGCGCAGCAGGCAGTTGCCGTCCCAGCGCGCGTTCCACACACAGCCTTCGCTGTCGATGGCCGAGCCATCCGGTGAGCCGCGCTCGTGAGGACCGGCCCAGACGGTGGGTTCGCCCAGGTTGCCGCTGGCATCCAGCGGATAGCGATAGAGGGTGTCCTTCAGGGTGTCGGCGCTGATGACGTGATTGTCCGCTGCGCTCCAGACCAGGGTATTGGCGATGCCGAGGTCGCTGGCATGGCGGCTCACGCTACCGTCGGGGTCGATGCGGAACAGGCCGCCCGAATGCCTGTCGATGGGCACGTCACCGCCCTCGGCATCGAGATTGTTCTGCATGGTGCCGAGCCAGAGACGGCCCTGGGCGTCGCAGCGTGCTTCGTTGCCACGGTTACCGGGGTCGGGATCGGCCACGCAGAAGAGTTCCAGGGCGGGATGGCTTTCCGGGGAATCCAGGTCCAGGCGGAAGACGCCGTCCGGCAGCGTGACCAGGGCATCGCCGCGAGCCGTGGGCACGAAGGCGGAGCAGGGACGATCCAGTTGCCATTCCTGGTAGCGCTCGCCGTGCAGGCGGCAGGCCTTGAAGCCGGCGATGTCTACCCAGTAGAGCGCCTGGGTCTGCTGGTCCCAGAAGGGGCCCTCGGCCAGCTTGAAGCGCTGGGGAAGCAGCGGCTGCCAATCCATCGTTCACCTCTCTTGTTGTGGCAGGACGGGAAATCCAGGCATAGGAACCCGTGGAGACGCGCAGGTTGCGCTGGCGCGCCGTCAATCGGTATAGCGCGCCAGGGTCACTGCGGCGCTGTCGATCAGCATCATGCAGGCCCAGACGGCGCGCGCGGCATCGCGCGAGGCGATGCCGTCGGCGAGGGTCTTGTGCAGGGGGAGGGTGCGTCGCAGCTCGTCAGGGTCGGCCGACGACAGGGTGAAGGAGGCTGCCAGCAGAGCGCCCAGGGCGGGCACCATCTGCTCGATGAACTGATTGTGGCTGGCCGCCAGCACGCATTCGTGGAAACGCTGGTCGGCGGTGTTGTAGTCACCGCCGTCGAGGGAGGCTTCCAGATGTTGGTAGGCGACCTGGATCGCCTGGACCTGATCCGGGGTGGCCCTTTCGCACGCCCAGCGTACCGCGGCCGGCTCGATGGCGTGGCGCAGGTCCAGCAGGTCCTTGACGAAATGCGCGGGCAGGCCGCCCGTTGCCAGCCAGCCCACCACCTGGGTGTCGAACAGATTCCAGCGGCTGAGCGGCAGGACCCGGGTACCGACCTTGGGGCCGACTTCCAGCATGCCCTTGGCCGCCAGGGTCTTGATCGCCTCGCGCAGGATGGTACGGCTGACGCCGAGTTCCTGGCAGAGGTCCGCCTCTACCTTGAGCGAGCTACCGGGTGGGAATTGCCCGGCCGCCAGACGCTGGCCGAGCTGTTCGACGGTGGAAGCGTGGTAGCTGCTGGACATGAGGGCATACCGCGAGTGGGTTATTGCCCTTAATGATCATACGAAACTTCCTTGGCAGACAAGGGTTCCGTCCGGAAGGCTTCGGCCACCAGGTCATCGACACCAGCCAGCTGGGCGATGGAGGCGTGCCGGGCACTGAGCGGGTCGCGGTGCTGGATCGCGGTCAGGATCGCCTTGTGGCGGGAGACCAGCAGGGCCAGGCCCTCGCCGGCGAAGAGCGCCGAGGAGCGCTCCAGATAGTCACGCACCGGTATCAGCATGATGCTGTAAAGGTGGATCAGCAGTTCGTTGTGAGTCGCATTGGCGATGGCCAGGTGGAAGGCCATGTCCGGCTCTGCCATGCCACCGATATCGTCTGCCTTCTCCATCCGCTCATAGGCGTCGGCAATGGCCGTCACGTCTTCGGGCTGGGCATTGGCAGCAGCCAGAGCCGCTACTTCCGGCTCGATGATGTTGCGTACCTTGACCAGCGTCTCATAGAAGTTGTGTCGCGAATCGCTTTCCAGCAGCCAATGCAGGACATCGGGATCCAGCAGGTGCCACTCGTTGCGCGGCTTCACTACGGTCCCGACCTTGGGTTTGGACCGCACCAGGCCCTTGGCTACCAGCACTCGCGTGGCCTCCCGCAGGACGGGTCGGCTCACCTCATAGTCTTCGCACAGTTGCGACTCGGGCGGCAGGCGTTGTTCTGGCAAAAAGTGGCCAGACACGATCTGGGTTCCGAGTTCGTGGACGATGCGTGCATGTCTGCTTTTGCGCGGCAGCGGTGTCTTGTAATTCATCGAAAGGCATCCGAGTCGTCGTGCCATCACTATAACACTGTCAGCGCGATAACCGACTCAGCCACGGGCTCGACGGCTCTGGAACAGGGATCAGCGGAAAGCAAGTGGTAAGATTTCCTACTTCGTAACTTTATTTTAATAGTACCAAAATGTCTTTGAAGGGCGACTAAAGGCCGTTTTTGGCTATTTAACCCTTCAATGATATTACGTTAGACTTTCAGCTGATCTGCGCTCGAACCGCACAACAACAACAAGTCGGAGAACGCCATGCACTCTGAATCCGCCCTCATCCGCCGGATCACGCGCAAGCTGGTCCCCTTTCTCGTATTGCTCTACCTCGTCGCCTACATCGACCGCTCTGCCGTGGGCTTTGCCAAGCTGCACATGGGGGCCGACGTAGGCATCGGCGATGCCGCCTATGGCCTCGGTGCGGGGCTGTTCTTCATCGGTTACTTCCTCTTCGAAGTGCCCAGCAACCTGTTGCTGGAGCGCTTCGGGGCGCGCCGCTGGTTCGCCCGGATCCTGGTGACCTGGGGTGCCATCACCATGGGCATGGCCTTCGTCCAGGGGCCGAACAGCTTCTATGCCATGCGCTTCCTGCTCGGGGTGGCCGAGGCCGGTTTCTTCCCCGGGGTGCTCTACTACCTCACCCAGTGGTTCCCGGTGCGTCACCGCGGCAAGATCATGGGCTTGTTCATCCTCTCCCAGCCCATCGCGATGCTGGTGACGGGGCCTCTGTCAGGCATGCTGCTGCAACTGGATGGCGCCCTCGGCCTGCACGGCTGGCAGTGGCTGTTCCTGTGCATAGGTGCGCCGGCGGTGTTGCTGGCCTGGCCAACCCTGACCCGGCTGCCGGATGGGCCCGCCCAGGTCGCCTGGCTGGATGCCGACGAAAAGCGCTGGTTGGCCACGGAGCTGGAAAAGGACCTGCACCTCTTCGATCAGACCCGCCATGGCAATCCGCTGCATGCGCTCAAGGATCGTCGGGTACTGCTGCTGGCCCTCTACTACCTGCCGGTGACCCTGAGCATCTATGGTCTCGGGTTGTGGCTGCCGACCTTGATCCACCAGTTCGGTGGCAGCGATCTCACCACCGGCTTCATCTCCGCCATTCCCTATGCCTTCGGCATCCTCGGCCTGCTCATCGTGCCGCGCAGTTCGGATCGCCTCGGGGATCGCTACGGTCACCTGGCGGTGCTCTATGCCGTGGGCGCCCTGGCCATGGCCGGCAGCGCCTGGTTCGGTACTGCCGTGCTGCAACTGGCGGCGCTGTCGGTGGTGGCCTTCTGTCTGTTTTCCCTCACCGCGCTGTTCTGGACCCTGCCCGGACGCTTCTTCGCCGGGGCCAGCGCTGCAGCCGGTATTGCCCTGATCAACTCGGTGGGTAACCTCGGCGGCTATCTGGGTCCCTATGGCATCGGCGCGCTCAAGGCGGCGACCGGCACCCTGGCTTCGGGGCTCTATCTACTGGCCGCGGTACTGCTGTTCGGCCTGCTGCTGACCGGGGTGGTCTACAGCCGCCTGGAGCGCAAGAACCGTCGCGAAGCGGATTATGCCGGGGAGCGCTCCGCCGGCTGACGCCCTGGACAGGTCTCGGCGGCGAACCAGGCGGCGCCGAGACAGACCAGATTGGCCGCCAGCAGGTAGACGGCCGGCGCCATGCGATCGCCCGTGGCACCGATCAACCAGGTCACCACGATCTGGGCGGTGCCGCCAAAGGCCGCCACCCCCACCGCATAGACCAGTGAAAAACCGGTGGCCCTGACGCGCTGCGGAAAGCTCTCCACCAGCAGCACGATCAGGGCCGCACCGCTCATCCCGTGCAGACCGGAAAGGACCGCCAGGGTGACGAGGAAGGTACTTGCACCGGGCGCCTGGGTGATGAGTTGCAGTGCCGGGTAGAGCAGCACCAGCAACAGCAGGCGCGGCAGGATCAGCACGATACGCCGGCCGTAGCGATCACTGAGGACGCCGCCCAGGATCGAGCAGACCGCCATGGCCGCGCCCATCACCAGGGTGGCGAGCATGGCGATGCCGGTGGGCAGCTTGAGCTCCACCAGGGCGAAGGTGGTCATGTAGTTGAGGAAATACTGGGTGATGGTGCTGCCGGAAAGGATAAGCAGCCCCAGCAGCAGCGGCCGCCGTTGGGTGGCCAGCACCTCGCCCAGGACCGCCCCGGTACCTCGTGTCTCCCCCACATGGGTATCCACCAGGCCGCGCCGGATATAGAGGCCGATGGGCAGGATCGCCAGACCCAGCAGGAAGGGCAGACGCCAGCCCCAGGCCAGCAGTTGTTCCGGCGTCAGCCAGAGGGTCAGGCCATAGCCCATCAGTCCGGCCGCCACCGCTGCCAGCCCCTGGGCCACCACCTGCCAGCAGGCGTAGGTGCCGCGCCTGTGCAATGGCGCCGCTTCCAGGATGTAGGTGGTGGCGGGCCCGGCTTCGCCGCCCCAGGCCAGGCCCTGCAACAGGCGCGTCAGCACCAGCAGGATGGGCGCGGCGATGCCGATCTGCTCGTAGCCGGGCAGCACGGCGATGCCACCGGTGCCCAGGGCCATGAGCACCATGGTCAGCAGCATCGCCGGCTTGCGCCCGACGCGGTCGGCCCAGGCGCCGATGAGGATGGCGCCCAAGGGCCGGACGATAAAGCCGACACCAAAGGTGATGACGCTGGCCATCAGGCTGGCGAAGGCGTTCTGCGAGGGAAAGAACACCTGGCCGATGAGCACGGCGAAGGTGGCGTAGACGCCGAAGTCGAAAAACTCCACGGCGTTGCCAAGCACCACGGCAAAGACGCCCTTGCGGGAGTGGATAGGGCGGGAAGCGGTCATGGGCGATGTTTCAGCAGGAGCAGGGCGCGCGCCCGGAACCGAGCGCGCGGGAGGTGTCGACTCAGTGGGCGAGGTGCAGGCCGCACTCGCGGTTTTCGTCACCCTTGGTGGGGTCGAAATAGTCGAATTCGTTCGGCAGGTCGTGGGCGGTCAGGTACTGGTAGAGGTCCTTGGAGGTCCAGTGCAGCAGGGGCGCGACCTTGATCAGGCCGTCCGGATTCACGCTGACCGGATCCATCTGGGCACGCACCGCGGTATCGGTGGCACGCAGGGCGGTGAACCAGACCTCGGGCGCCGTCTCGCGCAGGGCGCGGGCGAAGGGTTCCAGCTTGACCTCTTCGGTGAAGGCGGCGTGGCGCGGATCGTCCAGCCCCGGCACCGAGCCGTCGATGGCCTCGCGGTGGGCACGCGAGCGCTTGGGCAGGTAGGTCACCAGGTTGAGATCGAGCTTGCGCACGATCTCGTCGGCGCAACGGTAGGTCGCGGGGGTGTTGTAGCCGCTGTCCATCCAGACCACCGGGATGTCCGGCTTGACCTGACTGACCAGGTGCAGGATCACCGCCTCGAAGGGGCGGAAGTTGGTGGTGACGATGGCGCTTTTACCCAGCCCCAGGGCCCAGGCGACGAGCTTTTCGGGATCACGGCCAAGGTCGGCGTTGATGCGGGCGAGATCGAGAGACATGGCGGGCTCCAGCCGGCGAGAGGATGACCCCATGGTAGCAAAGCCGGATCAGCTGTGGGCTTCCAGCGTCTCCAGCGTCTCCAGCAGCACCCGCACCTTGGCCAGGGATTCGGCGTATTCGTCTTCCCAGTGGGAGTCCATGACGATGCCGCCGCCGCCCCAGCAGCTGAGTACCCCGTCTTCGGCCAGCAGGCTGCGGATCAGGATGGAGCTGTCGCTCTCGCCGCGTACGTCCAGATAGAGCAGCGAGCCGCAGTAGGGGCCGCGGCGGGTCTCTTCCAGCTCGTCGATGATCTGCATGGCGCGGATCTTGGGCGCCCCGGTGATGGAGCCACCAGGGAAACTGCCGGCCAGCAGGTCCAGGGCGTCCAGCCCCTCGGCCAGTTCACCGGTGACGGCGCTGACCAGGTGGTGGACGTTGGGATAACTCTCCAGGGCGAACAGCTCGGGTACCCGTACCGAGCCGGTCCGGCAGCTGCGGCCGAGGTCGTTGCGCAGCAGGTCGACGATCATCAGATTCTCGGCGCGGTCCTTGGGGCTGGCCAGCAGGGCGCGGGCTTCAGCCGCGTCAGCCTGGGCATCGGGCCGGCGCGGCCGGGTGCCCTTGATCGGGCGGGTTTCCACCTGGCCGCGGCTCACCCGCAGGAAACGCTCCGGCGAATGGCTGAGCAGGGCGCCGCGGTCCAGTGCCAGATAGCCGGAGAAGGGCGTCGGGCAAGCCGCGCGCAGGGCCTGGTAGGCGATCCAGGGCGAACCCTGGAAGGGCGCGCGAAAGCGCTGGGCGAAGTTGACCTGGTAGCAGTCGCCGGCGGCGATATAGGCCTGGATGGCCTCGATGCGCTGGCGATAGGTGGCGCGGTCGATGTCGGCGGCGAAGGGCGCGGTCAGGCGGAAGGCGTCGGCCTCGGGGCGTGCATCGGCAGCGAACAGCGCGATCAGGCGTTGCCTTTCCGTCTCGTCCAGCCTGGGATGAAAGACCAGTTGGCTGGTCCGCGCCTGATGATCGCTGATCAGCGCCCAGGCATAGAGGCCCAGGCGGGCATCGGGCAGCTGCAGGTCAGCGCGGGCGCCGTCCGGTAGGCGCTCCAGGCGTCGACCGAAGTCATAGCCGAGAAAACCCAGCAGACCGCCGACGAAGGGTAATTCGGCACCCTCCGGCAGGTCCGCGTGGCCCAGGCTGGCCAGGGCGGCGCGCGTCCGGGTGAAAAAGGCACGCCCCGTCTCGCCGGAGTCGGGTTGCAGCACCTGCAGTGGCCAGGCCGCCATCAGGTCGTAGCGACCCCGCTCGGCCACCGGCCGCCCCGAGTCGAGCAATACCGCACCTGGCTCGCCGTGCAGCAGGGCGAAACGCACCGTGGGATCGGCGTGGTAGGGCAGGGGATGCAACTGGCAGAGAGGCATGGCGCGGTCGGCTGGGGTGGGCGGCGCGCTAGTGTAGCGAACCGTTGCAGGGCTGAGCGAGATACAGGCTGTCGCAGCGGGATTGTCGACAAATGTTGACTGATAAGGCGTTCAGGCGTAGTTATTCAGCCCATAAACACAAAAGGTGTCGACAATGATCGATAGCCCCTTCCAGGTCGAAGTGCCCGAGACCGACAGCGGGACCCTCTCCGAGCAGGTGTTCCGCCGGATCCGCGAGGCCATTGTTCGTGGCGATGTGGCGCCGGGCAGCAAGATTTCCGAGCCGGAGCTGGCTCGCACCTATGGCATCAGTCGGGGCCCGCTGCGGGAGGCCATCCACCGTTTGGAGGGCCAGCGCCTGGTGGTGCGGGTACCCCATGCCGGTGCCCGGGTCGTCGCCCTGAGCCTGGCCGAGCTGGTCGAACTCTACGAGATCCGCGAATCCCTCGAAGGCATGGCCTGTCGCCTGGCGGCCACACGCCTCACGCCGCAGGGCATCGACGAACTGCGCCAACTGCTGGATACCCACGAGCGGGACCCGGCATTCCAGGCCGGCACCGGCTACTACCTGCAGGAAGGCGACCACGACTTCCATTACCGCATCATTCAGGCCAGCGGCAACGGCATGCTGGTGCGGTTGCTGTGCGGCGAGCTCTATCACCTGGTGCGCATGTACCGGCTCAAGGTCTCCGCCACCCCGAATCGTCCGCGCCAGGCCTTCGCCGAGCACCATCGCATCCTCGATGCCCTGGCCGAGGGCGATGGCGAGCTGGCCGAACTGCTGATGCGTCGCCACATCGCCGCCTCCAAGCGCAATCTGCAGCACCATCCCCTAGTCCAAGATCAGTCGAGGTAACGCCATGCCTGCCGTCAGTCCCGGCCAGAAATTCCGCGCCGCCGTCGCCGCCGAACGCCCGCTGCAGGTGGTCGGCACCCTCAATGCCAATCATGCGCTGCTAGCCAAGCGCGCCGGCTTCCAGGCCATCTACCTGTCCGGCGGCGGTGTCGCAGCCGGCTCCCTGGGGTTGCCGGACCTGGGCATCAGCGGTCTGGAAGATGTGCTCATCGACGTCCGTCGCATCACCGATGTCTGCGATCTGCCGTTGCTGGTGGATGTCGACACCGGCTTCGGCGCCTCGGCCTTCAACGTGGCCCGCACCACCCGTGCCCTGATCAAGGCCGGCGCGGCGGCCATGCACATCGAGGATCAGGTCGGCGCCAAGCGCTGCGGCCATCGACCGGGCAAGGAGATCGTCAGCCAGCAGGAGATGGTCGATCGCATCAAGGCGGCGGTGGATGCCCGCACCGACGCGGACTTCGTCATCATGGCGCGCACCGATGCCCTGGCCGTGGAAGGCCTGCAGGCCGCCATCGACCGCGCCTGCGCCTGTGTCGAGGCCGGCGCAGACATGATCTTTCCCGAGGCCATGACCGAACTGCCCATGTACCGCCAGTTCGCCCAGGCGGTAGGGGTGCCGATCCTGGCCAACATCACCGAGTTCGGCGCCACGCCGCTGTTCACCACCGAGGAGCTGGCCGGCGCCGACGTCGGCCTGGTGCTCTATCCGCTGTCGGCCTTTCGTGCCGCCAATCGCGCCGCCGAAAACGTCTACACCGCGATCCGTCGCGACGGTAGCCAGCAGGCGGTGGTCGACACCATGCAGACCCGCGCCGAACTCTACGACCGCATCGATTACCACCGTTATGAGGACCAGCTGGATCGCCTGTTCCAGCAAGGCAAATCCTGACGCTCCACCCTGAACGCCCGCTTTTTCGCACAACAACTCCAAGAGGAGCGAGACGATGGCAGACAGCAAAACCCTCGGCGGCGCCGGCCTGCGTGGCCAGGTCGCCGGCCGCACCGCGCTATGCACCGTCGGCAAGACCGGCGCCGGGCTCACCTACCGGGGCTACGACATCCGCGAACTGGCCGCCGGGGCCGACTTCGAGGAGGTGGCCCACCTGTTGCTCTATGGCGAGCTGCCCACCCAGGCGCAACTGGACGCCTATCGCCAGCGCCTGGCTGCTCTGCGCGACCTGCCGCAGCCACTCAAGGAAGGCTTGGAGCGCATTCCCGCCAGTGCCCACCCCATGGACGTGATGCGCACCGGCGCATCATTGCTGGGTACCCTGGAGCCGGAGCACAGCTTCGCCGACCAGCAGCAGGTCGCCGATCGCTTGCTCGGCGCCTTCCCGGCGATCCTGCTCTACTGGCATCACTTCAGCCAGAGCGGCACCCGTATCGACTGCAGCAGTGACGCCCCGGACATCGCCAGCCACTTCCTCACCCTGCTGCATGGCAAGGCGCCCAGCGAGTTGCACGCGCGGGTCATGAACGTCTCGCTGATCCTCTATGCCGAGCACGAATTCAACGCTTCCACCTTTACCGCCCGGGTCTGCGCCTCGACGCTGTCCGACCTCTATTCCTGCGTCACCGGTGCCATCGGCTCCCTGCGCGGGCCGCTGCACGGTGGGGCCAACGAGGCAGCCATGGCGCTGATCGAGCGCTTCGCCTCGCCCGAGGAAGCGGTCACCGGCCTCAAGCAGATGCTCGAACGCAAGGAGAAGGTGATGGGCTTCGGCCACGCCATCTACCGTGACAGCGATCCGCGCAACGAGGTGATCAAGGACTATGCCCGGCAGCTGGCGGCAGAGGTGGGCGACAGGGTGCTGTTCCCGGTGTCGGAGGCCGTCGACCGCACCATGAAGGAAGAGAAGGGGCTGTTTCCCAACGCCGACTTCTATCACGCCTCGGCCTACCACTTCCTCGGCATCCCGACGCCGCTGTTCACTCCGATCTTCGTCTGCTCGCGCACGGCTGGCTGGTGTGCCCACGTCTTCGAGCAGCGCGCCGACAACCGCATCATCCGCCCCAGCGCGGACTACATCGGAGTCGAACAGCGACCCTTCACGCCCATCGCCAATCGCTGAATATCTCTGATCGCGGCCATGGGCCGCTCCTACGGGAGCGATACATGACCAAACTTGTAGGAGCGGCCCAAGGCCGCGATAAGGAACCAAAACCCATGAGCGCCAACGTCGATCTCAACAACCGGCCCGACTACGACCAGGTCATCCAGGACCTGGCCGATTACGTGCTGACCTACCAGGTCACCTCCCGCGAGGCCCTGGACACCGCCCGCAACTGCCTGATGGACACCCTCGGCTGCGGCCTGCTGTCCCTGCGCTTCCCCGAGTGCACCAAGCTGCTCGGCCCCCAGGTGGAAGGCACCGTGGTACCCCAGGGCGCGCGGGTGCCCGGCACCAGCTATCGCCTGGATCCGGTCAAGGCGGCCTGGGACATCGGCTGCATCATTCGCTGGCTGGACTACAACGACACCTGGCTGGCGGCCGAATGGGGCCATCCTTCCGATAACCTCGGCGCCATCCTGGCGGTGGCCGACCACCTCTCCCAGCGCCGCGTCGCCCAGGGCGAAGCACCCCTGACCATGCGCCAGGTGCTGGAGGCCATGATCATGGCCCACGAGATCCAGGGGGTGTTCGCCCTGGAGAACTCCTTCAACCGCGTCGGCCTGGACCACGTCTTCCTGGTCAAGCTGGCGTCCACCGCGGTCAGCGCCAAGCTGATGGGCGCCAATCGCGAGCAACTGCTGTCAGCCCTGTCCCATGCGTTCGTCGATGGCCAGGCGCTGCGCACCTATCGCCATGCGCCCAATGCCGGCAGCCGCAAGTCCTGGGCCGCCGGCGACGCCTCCAGTCGCGGTGTGCGCCTGGCCGACATCGCCCTGCGTGGCGAGATGGGCATCCCTGGCGTACTCAGCGCACCCCAGTGGGGCTTCTACGACGTGCTGTTCAGCCACACCAACAAGGACCTGGCCACCAAGCCCGTCGACCAGCGCCAGTTCCGCTTCCCCCAGGGCTTCGGCAGCTACGTGATGGAGCACGTGCTGTTCAAGATCAGCTTCCCGGCGGAGTTCCACGCCCAGACCGCCGCCGAGGCCGCGGTGATCCTGCATCCCCAGGTCTGCGACCGGGTGGACCAGATCGAGAAGATCGTGGTGACCACCCACGAATCGGCCATCCGCATCATCTCCAAGCAGGGCCCCATGGCCAACGCCGCCGACCGCGACCACTGCCTGCAGTACATGATCGCCGTGCCGCTGCTGTTCGGCGATCTGGTCGCCGAACACTACGAGGACGCCTTCCACCAGGCCCATCCGCGCATCGACCAGTTGCGCGAGAAGATGGAGATCGTCGAGGACGAGCGCTACAGCCGCGAATACCTGGAAGCCGACAAGCGTTCCATCGCCAACGCCCTGCAGGTGTTCTTCACCGATGGCAGCAGCACCGAGAAGATCGCCATCGAGTACCCGGTAGGTCATCGCCGTCGCCGTGAGGAGGGCATTCCGCTGCTGGAGCGCAAATTCCAGAACAACCTGGCGACGCGCTTTCCGGCCAGTCGCTGTGTCCAGATCTTCGACCTGTGCAAGGACCAGGCAGGGCTGGAAGCCACCCCCGTGCACCGCTTCGTGGATCTGTTCGTTCTTTAAATAAAGGAGGCGACTCGACCGAGCCTGCAGGGCCATGCAGGGTCAGGCGAGTCGCCTCATAGGTGGGGCAGGGCGTGGCGGGTGGTCAACTACCCGTCGCGCCCTTTTCTTTTAGTAGTAACGGTCCACATAGGCCGGGCGTTGCTGCCGACCGGCCAGCCGCCAGTGCTCCTGCAGGGCGGCATGGACGCTCCTGATGAAGTCGTCGTCGGCCGCCGCCGACTTGCCGACGTAGCCGCCGCCCCGGTTGTAGGTCTTGAAGCGGATGCGCAGGCTGGGATGACGCTCCTCGAACTGCTCGGGCGTCTCGCCGCCGGGCAGGCGGTCGACATGCACCGCGCCGCTCTCGCAGACCCAGAGGATGTGGTTGTGGTTCTTGTCCTTGAGCCCGGCGAAGAGTTGCTTGAGATCGTCCAGGCTGGGGTTGTCGTTCAGGTTCATGAGCGTGTCCTCCACAGTGGCCGTGATCAATGGAACTGGTTCATGGTGTTGTCCTTGCCCGCCGCCTTGAGGGCGGCCTCGCCGGCAAAGTATTCCTTGTGGTCGTCGCCCATGTCCGAGCCGGCCATGTTCTGGTGCTTGACGCAGGCGATGCCCTGGCGGATCTCCTGGCGCTGCACGCCCTTGACGTAGGCCAGCATGCCCTCCTCGGCGAAGTAGCCCTTGGCCAGGTTGTCGGTGGACAGGGCCGCGGTGTGGTAGGTGGGCAGGGTGATCAGGTGGTGGAAGATGCCCGCTTCACGCGCGGCGTCGCGCTGGAAGCTCTGGATACGTGCATCGGCCAGGCGACCCAGCTCGGTGTCGTCGTAGTCCACGCTCATCAGCTTGGCGCGGTCGTAGGCGGAAACGTCCTTGCCCTCGGCCTGCAAGGCGTCGAACACCTGCTGACGGAAGCTCAGCGTCCAGTTGAACGACGGGCTGTTGTTGTAGACCAGCTTGGCGTTGGGCACGACCTCACGGATGCGGTCGACCATGGCCTTGATCTGGCCGACGTGGGGCTTCTCGGTCTCGATCCACAGCAGGTCGGCACCGTTCTGCAGTGAGGTGATGCAGTCCAGCACCACCCGGTCCACGCCGCTGCCGGTGCGGAACTGGAACAGGCCACTGGCCAGGCGCTTGGGCCGCAGCAGTTTGCCGTCGCGGCTGATCAGCACCTCGCCGTTGCCCAACTGGCTGGCGTCCACCTCGTCGCAGTCGAGAAAGCTGTTGTACTGGTCACCCAGGTCGCCCGGCTGCTTGCTCACGGCGATCTGCTTGGTCAGGCCAGCGCCCAGGGAGTCGGTGCGGGCGACGATGATGCCCTCGTCCACGCCCAGTTCGAGGAAGGCGTAGCGCACCGCGTTGATCTTGGCCAGGAAGTCCTCGTGGGGCACCGTCACCTTGCCGTCCTGGTGGCCGCACTGCTTCTCGTCGGAGACCTGGTTTTCCAGCTGGATGCAGCAGGCCCCGGCTTCGATCATCTTCTTGGCCAGCAGGTAGGTGGCCTCGGCGTTGCCAAAGCCGGCGTCGATGTCGGCGATGATCGGTACCACGTGGGTCTCGTAGTTATCGATCTTGGCCTGGATGGCGGCGGCCTTGGCGTTCTCGTCGGCACCGCGGGCGGCATCCAGCTCGCGGAACAGCATGGCCAGCTCGCGGGCGTCGGCCTGGCGCAGGAAGGTGTAGAGCTCTTCGATCAGCGCCGGCACGCTGGTCTTCTCGTGCATGGACTGATCGGGCAGCGGGCCGAATTCCGAGCGCAGCGCGGCGATCATCCAGCCGGACAGATAGAGGTAACGACCCTGGGTGCTGCCCAGGTGCTTCTTGATAGCGATCAGCTTCTGCTGCCCGATGAAGCCGTGCCAGCACCCCAGCGACTGGGTGTAGGCGCTGCTGTCGGCGTCGTAGGCGGCCATGTCCCGGCGCATGATGGCCGCGCAGTGGCGGGCGATGTCGAGACCGGTCTTGAAGCGATTCTGCAGACGCATCCGCGCGGCATATTCCGGATTGATGGCGCTCCAGTGTTTGCCGGCAGTGGTCTTGAGGGCGGCGATGGCCTGAACGTCGTTCTCGTAAGCGGACATGAGTCGATCCTTCTCGATGAGGTTGGCTTGGGTACCAGTCTTTTCCCAACGTCTGGCAGCGGGGTGGCGGTTGCCACCCGGATGCCAGTCGCGAAGGCGAAAGGTCAGCCCAGCTGTCGAGTCATGTCGCCGTACGTACCTGCATGGATCCGGACGTCACCTCTGGCGACGCTGCCTCGAGCAGCGCGGCATTTCAGTCGTCTTCTCTTGTAGTGCCTCTTGAGCATCACTACGCAAGACGGCCCGAGGGTCACCCGGAGCCCAGGCGCGACCCGCATGGATAGGGGGTTCGCGTCCGGTGCAGCTAGAGATTTGCAGGAGATAGGCACGTCGTCAACCGTGTTTTGTAGTGCTTTCGTATAAGCACTACAAAAGTCGTAGAGGCGGCCAGGAGCGGGTTTGGGGCGTCTATTGCTGACCCATTGGTCGCCGGATTGAGCAAAACAGGGCCGCAAGCCACGGCACTGGCCGTGACCTTGCGGTCACTCGGAAGGTGATCCGAGGGGGTCCGGTATCTACCTCTGGTGAGAGGCAGAGTCAGGCAAAGGCGGCGGGACTTACCGGTCAGTACCGACGAACGGTAAGTCCCGCGGGCTCAAGGTGCCGTGGCGGCGGTGAGGCCGGTCAGGGTGTCGGCGATGTCCTTGGTGCGGTGGGAGGTCTGGGCAGTGAGGCGGCCGGATTCGCGCAGGGCGGCGAGCAGATCCTGCAGCGACCCCACGTCCTTGGCCTGGCCGGCGATATGGGCGCCGACCTCGCTGATGGCGCGGGACAGCTGGTCGATGTCGGCTCCGATTTCGGCCGCGTTCTTGTGGGTGATGGCCGCGAGGTTGCGCACCTCGTCGGCCACCACCGCGAAGCCCCGGCCGCTCTCGCCGGCGCGCGCCGCCTCGATGGCGGCGTTGAGCGCCAGCAGGTTGGTCTGGCCGGCGATCTGCTGGATCACCTGGACGATGGACTGGATGCGCAGGCTCGACTGGCTCAGCTCGTTGGCACTGCGGACCACGTCCTCGGCCTGGTCGGTAAGGTTCTGCACGGTGCTGTCGGCCTGTCGGGTGACTTCGCCCTGCTGCAGAATGTTGCCTGTCAGATCGTCCATGCTGCTGTGCAGCTCACCGGAGTAGTGCCGCAACTGTTCGCCGATCTCCTGGCGGCTCTGGTGCGCCTGGCGCAGGACCTGGCCCAGATCGGCGAGGCCGCCGAATACGGCCTGGATGGAGTCGTCGAGGCCCTGGGCATCCACGATACCGGTGAAGTTCTGCCGCTTGAATTCGTCGATCTGGTTGACGACCACCTGGCTCAGGCCCGCCAGCTTCTTGATCTGTCGTCGGAGGAAGAAGGCCTTGAATTCGCCGTAGTGGGCGGCGAAGTTGTCGACGTATTCGTCGCGGAAGGGCGCACCTTCGGGGGTACGGAAAAAGAACACTGCGGTGAGGGTCTGGTTGAGATTCAGGCCGAGGATCTCGCCAAAGGTGGAAAAGCCCACCACCGGCGTCTGGCCGAACACCTCGCCCATGCGCGGCAGCTCGGCGCCATTGTTGGCGCGGCGCAGGATGCAATCATTGAGCACCCCCACCAACGGGGTGCCACTCTTTCCCTGCAGGAAGCGCGCGAAGTCCTGGCGGGTGGTGTCCACCAGGGAGGTGCGCTTGACCATCACCAGCTCTTCGCCGGGCGCCACGTCGCAGAACAGGTGGATGCGTTCGCGCTCGTAGTCGATGCGGGCGATGGAGCGGACGAACAGCTCCTCGCCGACGCGGATGGCGAAGGAGTAGTCCGCCAGGCGCTGCTCCAGCTGGTCCGCGCGGCAGCTTAGGGCCTCGCAGAGGGCGGCCACCATGCTCTTGATCTGGCCGCGACTGTCGATCACCTGGCTGATGTAGCGCTCTTCCAGGGACGCGGTGAGAACGTTGAGGCTGAGCGGGGTGGCGCTGAAATTCTGGCTCTTGAACACCCCGAAGCGGGTGTTCCTGGCCATTTTCAGAAAGACCAGCTGGGCGTGGTTTTCATAGGCCTTGCGGCCGTCGTGCAACAGCGTCTGGCGAAAATCGCCCTTGCCGCCGGCGGAGCCGCCGACGAACAGGCAGGGGAAACGGCCGGACTCGTACAGCGCCTCCATGAAAAAGGATTCCGAGGCGGACAGGCCGTCGAACAGCACGAAGGCCAGGGTATCGCGGTGATCGATGGGCGTGCGTACCTGCAGGCGCTTGAGCGATTCGGTCAGACGGGCCAGGCGCTCCTTCATGCTGCGCCGCGGTCCGCCACGGCGGATGTCCTCGCTGTCCAGCGGGACGTGCACGACCTCGGCCGAGGCGATGACCGAGGCGTCGAAGAATTGCAGCACCAGCCGGTCCCAGGCGCCATCGGCGGCGCAGTACAGCCGCTGTTCGCTGCCGCAGAGTTCGCCGGAGGTGGTACACAGGCTGATGGAAGCTTCGGGAAAGCGCGCCACCAGCTGCCGGGCGATGGCGTCCAGGTCCAGGTGCGGCGAGACGAAGCCGGTGATGAAGGTGGGCTTGAGGGCGACGCCGCTAAGGCGGTCGCTCAGTTCACGTGCGGCGCAGGTCAGGCTGAACACGCCGCTGCTGCTCGTGCGGGCGCCTAAGCGTTGTAGAAACCCCATGATTGTTCCTCTTGTGGGCAGACTGGGAAAGGAGCTCACAGAGGCATCGGCGCCTTTGGCGGTGGCTTGATAGGGGTGTGCGCCCAGGCCGCAGGCGTGCGGCTGCGCTGGGGCGGAGGTGGCGACGAAGCCGAGGCTCTGGCATAAGCCTTGGCGCGCTAAGGAACGTGCCGGGCGCCTTCAAGGAGCCCCGGTCGAGGCGACCAGTGGTCGCAGTTGACGCCGACCGGTGGCGGTAGCGCTAGGCTCGCGCTACTGATCGTGCTCGGCGAAAGCCTCGGCGCCGGTCAGCCGGCGGCGCGAATGGGCGAAGCAGTACCAGGCCGGCTGTTCCTCGATGAAGATCTCGCTGTCCAGCAACCAGTCCTCGCCGTCGAGCAGGCCCACCGGAATGGCGTAGTGTGGCTCCGCCTTGAGGCGGTAGAACAGGTGGGTGCCACAGTGGCGGCAAAAGCCGCGCTCTGCCCAGTCGGACGAGGCATGGACGGCCAGGGCGTCGCCACCGCTGATCATGGGCGCCTCGGCGCATTCCACCGCCAGCAGCGGACCGCCGCCCCAACGGCGACAGGTACGGCAATGGCAGGCCGAGACCTCGGGGGTAGCGATATGGCAATCGAACTGGACCGCGCCACACAGGCACTGGCCGTGACGGGAGAGCGGAAGGGGCATGGGGCTATCCTCGCGAGACGGTAGCTCTGCAGGATAGTCGGTCAGGCAGGAAACGCAGGGATGGCGCTCTCGCTACGGGCGAGAGCGCGGGCGAGATCAATCCTCGCGGCTGGTGACTTCCACCAGGTGATAGCCGAACTGGGTCTTTACCGGACCCTGGACCTGGTTCAGCGGCGCGCTGAACACCACGGTGTCAAATTCCTTGACCATCTGGCCCGGGCGGAAGGTGCCCAGGTCGCCGCCCTGACGGCTGGAGGGGCAGCTGGAGTTGTCCTTGGCCACCTGGGCGAAGTCGGCGCCCCCTTCGATGGCGGCTTTGAGTTCGTTGCACTTGTCTTCGCTGGAAACCAGGATGTGGCGGGCAGAGGCTTTGGCCATGGGAGAGACTCCTGTTGAATGAGCGGGCGAGCCTACTCCAATCACCCCTGCAAGCAAACTGCCATCCGTTCCTCGGCTGACGGGCCGTTTGGGTTGCGCCTCGGGTTCAGGGCGGGTAAATAGCGCTTCCCTCTTTTCGGATCGGCCCGCGCATGCCTCGCTTTCTTGCCTTTTCCCTGCTGCTGACCACGAGCCTGCTGACCGATGCCGCGCTGGCGGCGACGCCCGAGGAGGCACGGCTGGTCAGCCTGATCAACGCCTATCGCGCTGCGCCCCAGGGCTGCGCCGGCATGCACGCGGCCGCGCCCCTTGCCGCCGACAATCGCCTGGCCGCCGTACGGCTGACCGGACGGGAGCGCCTGCAGAGCGATCTGCGCGCCGCGGGTTACCAGGCGTCCGCGGTGCAGGTGATCATGCTGGCGGGCGCGCCCACGGCCCAGGCGGCCATGGCCGGGCTGCGCCAGCAGTATTGCCGGCCGCTCGCCAGCAGCGACTATGCCCAGATCGGTGTGAGTCAGCAGGGGCCACGCTGGCAGCTGGTGCTGGCGCGTCCGGTGGTGAGCGCCGGATTGGGCGACTGGCAGACAGCCGGCAAGGCCGTCCTGGCCGAAGTCAATCGCGCCCGTGCCCAGGCCCGCACCTGCGGCACCCGGCGCTTCGCCGCCACCACGCCGCTACGCTGGAATCCGGCCTTGGCCAACGCTGCCCTGGCCCACAGCCAGGACATGGCCGGCCGCGACTACTTCTCCCACACGGCGCCCGGCGGCGGCACCGTGGCCGAGCGGGTGGCCAAGCAGGGCTATGGCTGGACCCGTATCGGCGAGAACATCGCCGCCGGCGCCGGCTCGGTCACCCAGGCCATGCAGGGCTGGTTGGCCAGCCCGGGGCACTGCGCCAATCTGATGAATCCGGAGTTCACCGAGATGGGGGCGGCCTACGCCCTGAATCCGCGCAGCACCCATAGCCTCTACTGGACCCAGGTGTTCGGCCGGCCGCGCTAGGTCTGGTATTCGGCGATCTCGATGAGGTTGAGATCGGGATCGCGCACATAGACCGAGCGGATCGGTCCGGTCGCGCCGGTTCGCGCTACCGGGCCTTCCAGGATCGGCCAGCCTTCGCGCTGGAGGTGGGCGATCACGGCGTCCAGCGGCTGGCGGGCGATAAAGCAGAGGTCGAGCGCGCCCGGCACCGGCAGGTGCGCCTTGGGTTCGAATTCATGGCCCCGCTCGTGCAGATTGATCTTCTGGTTGCCATAGCGCAGGGCCTTGCGCCCCGTACCGAATACCTCCAGGCGCATGCCCAGCACCCGGGTATAGAAATCCTCGCAGGCGGCGAGGTCCACCGTGGTCAGGACCAGATGATCCAGGTGATCGATCAGCATGGGAGTCTCCGCGACAGGACTGGCCTTTCACTGTGCCAGTCCCGCGCGCGGTGCACCATTACTTGCCGTGGGCCTTGATCCAGCGATTGAGCTGATCGATTTCCGTTTGCTGGGCCTGAATGATGTTTTCGGCCAGCGTGCGCATCTCCGGGTCCTTGCCGTGCTGGAGCTGGTAGCGGGCCATGTCGACGGCGCCCTCGTGGTGGGCCAGCATGCCCTTGGCGAAGGCCAGGTCAGGATCCTTGGCCTTGAGGCCTTCTTCCATGCCCTGATGCATGGCTTCCATGCTCTTCTGCATGTCCTGGTGGGCCTGGTGGTCGTCCTGGGCGGCACTGGCGAAACCACTGGCCAGGAGGGTGAGGGCGAGCAGGGTGGTGGGAAGGGCAATACGCATGGGGAGGGCTCCTGAACTGGCTGACGTCGCCGAGGCTAGAGCTTGCCCCTGGGGCAAGGTCAATCGCCGGACCTGTCTCGCTGGGAGCCCCGTCGCAGGAAAAGGTTTCGCGATGTTTTGTCGCACCGCCAGGTCGGTTGCGTGCGGCGCCACGGCAGCAAAAACGCCGCCGCTCAGGGAGTTGAAGCCGCTGCCTGGCGCTACGGCCTGACCTGCGCGCAACTGCGGACGGTTGTGGTAGTCCGAAACGACAGCGTAGAATTTTTACTACATCCAATTCCAATCTTCCCTACAGCAGACTTCTCGCTCGCGACCCCAGCGTCGCAGGCGGGCAATGCCTTTGCTTGTGGGTTTCTGTCGTCGGCTCCCTAACCGGGAGTCACGGTCCACCCTTTCGCTCTGGAGTAGAAGACCTTCCATGGATGCTACCGCCGAAGCCCGGAAATCCAGCTGGTCCGGTGTCATCGCCCTGGCCCTGGCCGCCTTCATCTTCAACACCACGGAATTCGTGCCGGTGGCGCTGCTCAGCGACATCGGTCGCAGCTTTGACATGCGCCCGTCACAGGTCGGGCTGATGCTGACCATCTATGCCTGGGTGGTCGCTCTGATGTCGCTGCCGATGATGCTTGCCACCCGTGCCATCGAGCGCCGACGTCTGCTGATGTTCGTCTTCGCGGTGTTCATCCTCTGCCATGGCCTCTCCGGCGTGGCCTGGAGCTTCGAGGTGCTGGTGGCCAGTCGCATCGGCATTGCCTTCGCCCATGCGGTGTTCTGGTCGATCACCGCCTCGCTCGCCGTGCGCATCGCGCCGGCCGGCAAGCAGACCCAGGCCCTCGGCCTGCTGGCCACCGGCACCTGTCTGGCCATGGTGCTGGGCATCCCGCTGGGCCGGGTATTGGGTGAGCTGCTGGGCTGGCGCTACACCTTTGTCGCCATCGCCGCCCTCGCGGTGGGCACGGTGCTCTGGCTGGCGCGCAACCTGCCGTTGCTGCCCAGCGAGAACTCCGGCTCCCTGGCCAGCCTGCCGGTGTTGTTCAAGCGGCCGGCGCTGCTGTGCATCTACCTCCTCACGGTGCTGGTGGTGACCGCCCACTTCACCGGCTATAGCTACAT
The DNA here is from genome assembly GCF_001518815.1 of Pseudomonas oryzihabitans. Taxonomy (NCBI): domain Bacteria; kingdom Pseudomonadati; phylum Pseudomonadota; class Gammaproteobacteria; order Pseudomonadales; family Pseudomonadaceae; genus Pseudomonas; species Pseudomonas oryzihabitans. The sequence continues at coordinate 3,400,455 of NZ_CP013987.1, read as the reverse complement.
CGAGCCCTTTGCCGTGGAAGTGGCGGGGATGGGCGGCATGCAGATCACCGCCTTGCTGCTGCTGTTTGGTGGCTCCGGGGTGATTGGCTCGCTGCTGTTCAGTCGCTACAGCCTGAGATTCCCCAATGGTTTCCTGATCATCGCCATTGGCGGTATCGCCCTGTCGCTGCTGTTGCTGCTGCCCTTCGCCTGGAAGGACTTCATGCTGGAGGGGCTGAGCGTGATCTGGGGTATCGCCATCATGAGTTTCGGCCTGGCGCTGCAATCCAAGGTACTGGCCCTGGCCAAGGACGCCACCGATGTGGCCATGGCGCTGTTCTCCGGCATCTACAACGTCGGTATCGGTGGTGGCGCCCTGCTGGGTAGCGTGGTGGGCTCCCAGGTCGGCATGCCCTATATCGGCCTGGTGGGCGGCAGCCTGGCGGTGGCTGGCCTGCTGTTCGCGGTGTTCATGACCCGTCGCTATGCCGAGCAGCTCAACGCCAATCCGCTGTGATGGACCAGGGCGCCTCGGCTGTTTCGAGGCGCCCCGGACCGCGCGACTAGCGAGTCGCGAACTGTCTGCCGGGCCGTGCCTGCCCGCCATGGAGCGACCCGAGGTGACGCGCTAAGCTGCGGGGCACCTGGCGCTTCAGCCAGGCTGCCGGATGCGCCTGCCATGAATCGACTGCTGTTCAATCTCTTCGCCTGGACCAAGATACCCATCGCCAAGATCGCCGGCTTGCGCCTGCGTCAGCTGGACGCCACCGGCTGCCAGATGCAGGTCACCCATGGCTGGCTGAACCAGAATCCCTTCAAGAGCATGTTCTGGGCGGTGGAAGGCATGGCGGCGGAATTTTCCACCGGCTTGCTCGCCGACCTGCATATCCGCCGCTCCGGCCAGGGCTTCGCCATGCTGGTGGTGGCGATGAGCGCCAGCTTCACCAAGAAGGCGGTGGGCACCATCGTTTTTCGCTGCGACCAGGGCGCGGTCATCGCCGCGGCCCTGACCCGGGCACGGGAGACAGGCGAGCCGCAGGCCGTCCAGTTGCGTAGCGTCGGCACCGATGAAAGCGGCGAGCAGGTGGCCGAGTTCTTCTTTACCTGGAGCTTCAAGGCGCGGACGCCGACGGCCTAGCGCCCGAAGCGTCCACCTCGGCGTTCGCCACGTCCCTGGCGCCTGCCACCCTTGCCCTGGCCTTTCTCCTGTCCACGCGGCCGGCGGCGGCGCGACAGCTCGCGGGTGATGGCGTCGTTGAGCAGGTCGCGATGATCCTGGCCGCGTTCCAGGGCGGGAAACAGCTCGGGCAGACTGCGCGCCAGGTGCAGATAGGTCTCCACCACGTGCAGGGCGCTTTCCAGTCCGGCGAGATCGTTACCCATGGGAATGCGCGGCAAATCCACCGGCTCGCCGCGGGCGACCATGCGCAGCCAGCGCTGGGCCTGGCCACTGGCCGGGCCCTCCAGACCGCCGCGGATCGGCGTGCAGGCGAAGATCCAGCGCAGCTGGAAATCGATGCCGGGCAGGTCGATCAGCTTGATCCACTCGGCCAGTTCATCGGGTAGCACCGAGACGAAGGCATCGCCGTAGTTGATGTTGCGGTTGAAGGTCAGCCAGGTGCGCAGCAGGCTGGGCTCCTCCATGAAGTCGGACAGGGCGCGCAGGTGTTCCAGGCTCGGTCGCACCTGGAACTGGTGCAGGTCCACCGGATCGTCCGGGCTGTGGAACAGCCGCTTGATGTTGCGCAGCACATGGGGTTCCAGCGCGGTGATCTCGCCCTCGGCATGATGGCCGAACCGCCCGGCGCGCCCGCCGATCTGCTTGACCTCCTGCACCCGCAGCGGGCGATTCTGCACCCCGTCGAATTTCTCGTCGGTATAGAAGCACAGCGTGTGGGCGGGCAGGTTGAGGCCCATGCCCACCGCATCGGTGGCCACCATGATCTCGGTCTCGCCTTCGCGGAAACGCCGCGCCTGTTCACGACGCACCTCCGGGGAGAGGGCGCCATAGACCACCGAGACCCGACGGCCGGCCATCTCCAGCAGGCCCTTGAGCTCCAGCACCACTCGCCGGCTGAAAGCTACCAGCAGCGACCCGGGCTCCAGGCGCTCCAGGGCGGTGGCATGGCGCGCCACCGTGACCGGCGACAGGCGCTTGGTGGGCTTGATCTCCAGGCGGTCCTCGCACAGGTCGCAGAGGGTGCGCAGCGAGGGTTCGATCAGCGCCGGGCCGGTCATCAGCAGGCGTTTGGTATGGGCGCTGACCAGGGCATCGACCCAGGCCCAGCCGCGTTGCGGATCGGCCAGCATCTGCACCTCGTCGACCACCACCACCTCCCATTGCTGGCGCCGGAAGCGGGCGAATTCCTCGACGGTGCAGCAGAAGTGGGTGGCGCCCGGACGAATGATCTCTTCCTCACCAGTCACCAGGGAGCAGGGCACGCCGAGGGATTCCAGGCGCTCCTGGTTCTCCAGGGCCATCAGCCGCAGGGGTGACAGGTAGATGGCGTGGGTCACCGCCGCCATGGCCTCGATGGACCTGTGGGTCTTACCGCTGTTGGTGGGGCCGAGCAGGGCGGTCCAGGTACGGGTCAGGCGCCGGGCCGGATAGTTCTGGTGGTACTGGCCGAAGCGCGGGTTGTTTTCCAGCAGTACGGCGAAGGCCATCTTCTCGCGCTGCTGCGCCACGGCATGGCGCAGGGCCCGACGCAACTTGTCGGCCTCCAGGCGCATCAGTTCCTGCAGGCGCGGCGTGCCGAGCTGGTGCAGATCGAAGTCCAGGGCATCGGCTTCGCTCACCAGCACGGCGAAGCGCTCGCGCAGTTCCCGCTCGGCCTCCGCCTTGAGCGCGGCGACATCGGCGTCGCCGAGCAGGCGCCCCTGATTGGCCGCCAGGCGCCGGGGGATCTCCAGACGGATGTCCTCGTGGGTCAGCACCACGTTGAACCTCAGTTCGTGGCGCGTCTCGTTGAGCACCTCCACCGCGCGCGGCAGGAAGTCGTCCAGGCGGATCAGGGCCTGGGGCACCCGCTCCAGCACACGCTGGCGATCTTCCTCGGCCATCTCGGCGAAGGGCGCTGCCATCACGCCAAGCCGCTCGCGCACGCTCGCACCCAGGCGTTGCCGTACCGCGGCCTCGAAGGTGGTCGCGGAATCGCTTTCCACCAACTGCAGCGCCCAGTGAGGTTCGAGCAACTCGCTCGCCGCGCCGCCCGTGAAGAGTTTTTCGCTGCCGAAGACATCCACCGGATAGCCAAAGGTCTTGCCGGCACTGAGCAGGGCCTGGCCCAGCAAGGTATCGGGATCGGGCGTGCTGCCGGCCGCTACCGCGGCAGCTTCGTCCAGACCCAGCCAGAAGGCCTTGGCGATGCGTCCCAGGTGCGGCAGGGGATAGCCCGCGTAGGGCTTGAACCAGAGTTCCTGGTGCTGCTGCTTGGCAGTGAAGGTCGCGTGGGTGCGGCTGGCCCAGTCGAGGAATAGCTGCAGGCGGTCGAGACGGCGTTGCTTGCGGAGGCGGTGATCGCTCATGCGGGAAGAGGCTTTCCGTGGAGGGACTGTAAGGCATGGGACCCCGGTCAGGGCCTTGGGGTCACTGCAGGGCACGCCATTCGGCAGATAGGCGGCACTGTGACGGCCTTGGCGCAGTCTCCATCAGGAAGGTGGCGCCCGCCACTGGCTCTTCCTCTCCTGTTCTGGATCACGCTACCCACATGACTTTTCTCGTCTGGGTTGGGGTATTGGGATCGCTATTGATGATCCTGGCCCTGACCTCCGCTTATCTCCGTTGGCTGCCGGTGACCACTTCGGTGGTCTGCCTGGCCTTTGGCATGCTCATCAGTCCCATCGGCCTGGGCCTGGCCGAGGTCGACTTCCAGCAGTCGGCGAACTGGATCGGCCACCTCACCGAGGTGGCGGTGCTCTTCTCGCTGTTCGTCAGCGGCCTCAAGCTGCGGCTGTCGTTCCGTCGCTCCTCCTGGCACGGTGCCTACCTCCTGGCCGGGCCGGTGATGGTCCTCAGCATCGCCGGGGTCTGCCTGGTCGCTCACTATCTGCTCGGCCTGCCCTGGGGCGTGGCCCTGCTGATCGGTGCCATCCTCGCGCCTACCGATCCGGTGCTGGCCGGCCTGGTACAGGTCAACCACGCCCAGGATTTCGACCGGGTGCGCTTCGGCCTTTCCGGTGAGGCCGGCCTCAACGACGGCACGGCCTTTCCCTTCGTGCTGCTCGGTCTGCTGCTGTTGCAACATGGCGAGCCCCAGTGGGGCTGGACCCTGGAGTGGTTCCTGAAAAGCGTGCTCTGGGCGGTACCGGCGGGCCTGTTGCTGGGCTACACCATGGGCAAGGGCGTGGGCCGGTTGATGATCTACCTGCGTACCCGGCACGGTGACAGCACCATTTCGCCCAACGACTTCCTCGCCCTGGCGCTGATCGCCCTGTCCTATGTGCTGGCCGACGAGATCGGCGGCTACGGTTTTCTCGCGGTGTTCGCCGCCGGGCTGGGCCTGCGCCAGGCCGAGGTGCAGACCTCCGGCAATGCGGAAATCCCTTCCGAACAACTGGCGCAGCCGGTGATCGGGCATCTCACCGGCGCACCGGAGCACGCCACGGTGGCCAAGGCGGACGATCTCGAAGAGCCCAAGATGGCGGCCGGCGTGATGATGGGCGACATGCTCGCCTTTGGCAGCCTGGTGGAGCGCTCCTTCGAAGTGCTGCTGGTCACCCTGCTCGGCGTGGTGCTCATCACCCACTGGGACAGCCGCGCCCTGCTGCTGGGTGCCTTGCTGTTCGCCGTGATCCGGCCGCTGGGGGTAGCGACCATGCTGCCCTTCACCCGCATCGAGCGGCATCAGGGGGCGCTGATCGGCTGGTTCGGCATTCGTGGAATCGGTAGCCTGTATTATCTGTGCTACGCGCTCACGCATCATGTCACGGCCGACTGGGCCGGGACCATCGTCGACCTTACGCTGTCGGTGGTAGCCCTGAGCATCGCGGTACATGGGGTTTCCATCCAGCCACTGCTCGACCGTTATGAGCGCCTCACCGCCCGTCGCGAGGGCTCAGGCTGAACCTGAGTCACGGTGCGACCCTGACCTGGAGGACGCATGTATCACGGCGAACGTCTCAATGCCTGGACCCACCTGGTCGGCGCGCTGCTGGCGCTGGCCGGGGCCATTACCCTGGTGGTGCTGGCCAGCCTGCAGGGTGATCCCTGGCGCATCGTCAGCGTGGCCATCTACGGGGTCGCGCTGGTGATCCTCTACAGCATTTCGACCCTCTACCACAGCGTGAAGGGGCGGGCTAAACGCCTGTTGCAAAAGCTCGATCACCTGTCGATCTACCTGCTCATCGCCGGCAGCTACACGCCGTTCTGCCTGGTGACCTTGCGCGGGCCCTGGGGCTGGACGCTGTTCGGCATCGTCTGGGGCCTGGCCCTGTTCGGGATGGCGCAGGAGCTCAAGCCCCGCTCGGAAGCGCGCATCCTGTCGCTGGTGATCTACGCCGTCATGGGCTGGATCGTGCTGGTGGCGGTGGGGCCGCTGCTGGATCGCCTGGGCGGCGAAGGCTTCGCCTGGCTGGCAGCCGGCGGCGTGCTCTATACCGTCGGCATCCTGTTCTTCGTCTTCGACGATCGTTTTCGTCACTGGCACGGCATCTGGCATGGCTTCGTCATGGCCGGCAGCGCGCTGCACTTCGTCGCCATCCTCAGGTACGTGCTACCGACGCCCTAGCCTGGTCTTGAGGGGCTCGTCACAGATATGGCGGCCTATGGCCATCGGTGGCGAACCCTTGGGTGGCGGTTTGGTTCTGAGATAGCTGAACCCATTCCCAGTGCGTTGCTTTCCCCAAAACGAAGAAGAAGAGGAAGGTGAAACGTGTTCAGCCGTCCCAGATTTCTTGTATTGCTCCTGTTGCTCGCCTGCACGGCCTGCCAGGAAAAGGATGCCAAGACCGTCGCTGCACCAATCAAGAAGGAAGCCAGCTTCGAACAGCGCGGCAAGGCCTCCTTCTATGCGCGCAAATTCCATGGCAAGGAAACCGCCAGTGGCGAGACCTTCAACAACAATGAACTGGTTGCCGCCCACAAGACCCTGCCGCTTGGCACCCGGGTCAAGGTGACCAACCTGGAAAACGATCGCGCCGTCGTCGTACGCATCAACGACCGTGGACCCTATATCCGTGGACGCATCATCGACCTCTCGCGTGCCGCTGCCCGGCGAGTGGACATGGTCGAGGATGGCACCACGGCGGTGAAGGTGGAAAAACTGGAGTAGGGCGCCTCAGGCAGCCCAGACTGCCTGATCCTTGCCCTGTCGCTTGGCCCGATAGAGACTTTCGTCCGCTCGCCGTAGCAGGTCGCTCAGCGATCCGTTTGGCTCCAGACGCATCACTCCGGCGCTGAAGGTAATGCCCAGGGGGGCGGCCTCGGCCAGCCGCGTCTGCAGGGTACCCAGCAAGGCGCGTACCCGGGCATCGTCCTGTCCGCGAATCAGCAGGCCAAACTCCTCGCCACCCAGCCGACCACCCTGCAATGCCGGATCGAGCTGGTTGATCTCCCGGGCCGTGGCGATCAACACCTCATCGCCCACCTGGTGGCCGTACTGGTCGTTGATCTCCTTGAAGTTGTCGATGTCGAGCATGATGAAATGGCCGGGTGTGTCCCGGCTCGCCGCCAGCGCGGCCTCTACCTCGCGCAGGAGCTTGCGCCGATTGGCGATCCTGGTCAGCTCGTCCGTTTCCGCCAGTAGGCGATAGCGCTCCTTGAGGCTGAAGGTCCGGCGCATTCCCTGGCTGCTGGCATGGTTGTAGGCGATGCCGATGGCCAGGGCCACCGCCAGCAGCAACCCAACCAGAGGACCGGGCATGGCGGCTGGCACCAGCTGGTCCTGGCCGACGAAGAGGATGAATAGCGTGCCCAGCAGGGTGAGCAGGTAGTGGGAGAGGCGATAGGTCAGGCCACAGGTACCCAGGCCGAAGACCAGGGCGACGGGCAGATTCCAGTAGAGACCCGCGTCACCCGCATCGTTGATCTGGATCCGAAAGGCGAAGGCGAGCGCCCAGATGTTGCCGGTGAAGGCCAGACTCATCAACCGAGCGCTGCGCACCACGCTGAGCAGGGCGCTGACGCCCAGTAGAAGCAACATCACCGCGAAATAGCGTGGCTTGTAAGGGCTGCCGATCAGAGGATTGCTCAACAGGCTCAGCGGCCACATCACCAGCATCAACGGCTGCAGCACCAGCAGAGGCGTGCGCAGCACTCGCCTGACGTGCAGCTCGTAACGGTTTTCATCGTCCATCTGGTTCTCGGAGGGGGTGCTGAGAAGGGCTGCAAGTGGGAGGCCGGGTGGCGTCAGCCTATCGGCCGACAGGCTGACTACTTTAATGGCCAGGGGCCACTATCCGCTGAGCGGTGACGGATCAATGCGTCGACCCAGAGCCGTTAAGGGCCACGGGATGGCTGTATGCCTGGCTTGGCGCGGCACTGTATCTGGCCGGTCGGCCCGAAACGGGACGAGAATCCGGACTCCTCCCGTTCGTCCGGTAGCCCCATGCACCTCGCCATCCTCACCTTCGACGGTTTCAACGAGCTGGACTCCCTGATCGCCCTGGGGATTCTCAATCGCATCAAGCGCCCGGACTGGCGCGTCTCGCTGATGGCGCCCTCGCCCTGGGTGACCTCCATGAATGGCGTCCGCCTGGAGCGGCAGGCGGGCTTCGAGGAGCTGGCCGGCTGCGCCGCCGTGCTGGTGGGCAGTGGCATCCGCACCCGCGAACTCGCCTGCGATGCGGCCCTGCTGGAGCAGCTGGCCGTGCTCGATCCCGCTCGCCAGCTGATCGGTGCCCAGTGTTCCGGCACCCTGCTGCTGGCGCGACTTGGCCTGCTGGACGGCGTGCCCGGCTGCACCGATCTCACCACCAAGCCCTGGGTGCAGGACGCCGGCATCGAGGTACTGGAACAACCGTTCTTCGCCCGTGGCAACCTGGCCACGGCCGGCGGCTGCCTGGCGTCCAGCTACCTGGCCGGCTGGGCCATCGCCCGACTGCTGGGCCGCGAGGCGGCGGTCGAGGCGCTGCACTATGTCGCACCGGTGGGCGAGAAGGAGGACTATGTCGAGCGGGCGCTCGGCAACATCGAGCCCTATCTCAGCCGCCAACCTCTGGAGGTCGCTTCAGCATGTTGAAGATCCTAGGTCGCATCTCTTCGATCAATGTGCGCAAGGTGCTCTGGTGCCTGGATGAACTGGGCCTGGGCTATGAGCGCGAGGACTGGGGCGCCGGCTTTCGCTCGGCGCAGTCCGCCGAGTACCTGCAGTGGAATCCCAATGGCCAGATTCCGGTACTGCTGGATGGCGATTTCGTGCTCTGGGAGTCCAACAGCATCCTGTGCTATCTGGCCAATGCCCATGGTGGCGAGGCGCTCTATCCGTTGGCGCCACGGGACAGGGCACGGGTCGATCAGTGGCTGGACTGGCAGGCCAGCGAGCTCAACCCGGCCTGGAGCTATCCCTATCTGGCACTGGTCAAGCATCAGCCGCCAGTGCCAGATCCGCAGCGTCTGCAGGAAGGCGTCGCCGCCTGGAATGGACGCGTCGCCATCCTGGAGGCGCACCTGGCGCAACACGGCCCCTATGTGGCGGGCGAGCACTTCAGCCTGGCCGACATCGTCCTGGGCCTGTCGCTGCATCGCTGGCGGCGCACTCCGATCGAGCGGATCGCGGCGCCGGCGATCGAGGCCTATCTCGACCGCCTGGCCACCCGGCCCGCCTGGGCCTGCCATGCCAGCGACGCCACGCCTTAGGCGACCTCCGCCCTAGGACGCCGACCTATCCTGCTGACCCGCCTCGGGGCGGGGAAACAGTGGGCTGCCGCAACGGTTGCAGAAGGAGGAGTCGGGCTCGTGGGTGGGCTTCTGGCAGTGCGGGCAGTCGCGCTGCAGGGTGGCGCTGCGCATGGCATTGGCCAGCTCCGCGGTAAAGATCCCGGTGGGCACGGCGATGATCGAATAACCGGTGATCATGATCATGCTCGCCAGGGTCTGGCCCAGGGCGGTCTTGGGCACCATGTCGCCGAAGCCCACGGTGGTGAGGGTCACCACCGCCCAGTAGATGCTGCGCGGGATACTGGTGAAGCCATTGGCCGGTCCTTCGATGACGTACATGAAGGTACCGAACATGGTCACCAGGGTGCAGATGGCCAGCAGGAAGACGGTGATCTTCTGGCGACTGCTGCTCAGCGCCACCATGAGGAAATCCGCCTGGCTCAGGTAGGGCGTGAGTTTGAGCACCCGGAACACCCGCATCATCCGCAGCACCCGGATGACCAGGAAGTACTGGGCGTCGGGCGTCACCAGCGCGATGAAGGCGGGAAGCACGGCCAGCAGGTCGATGAGGCCATAGAAGCTGGTGACGTACTGCCGCGGCCGAGGCGCGCAGATCACCCGCAGCAGGTACTCGATCGCGAAGAGGCCGGTGAAGATCCACTCCAGCCCATAGAGCCAGCTGCCGTAGCGCAAATGGATGGACTGGATACTGTCGAGCATCACCACGCCGAGGCTGGCCATGATGACCGCCAGCAGCAGGGTGTCGAAGAGTTTTCCAGCCGGGGTATAGGTATGGAAGATGATGATGTACAGGCGCTCGCGCCAGGTACCTGGGCGAGGGTAGGGATCCATGGAAGCTCCTTGGCGAGGGTGTCCGGTGCACAAGGATAGCAAGGCGCCCCTCGCTGGCGGGTGGAATGCGCGTTAGAGCCGCGCCGCCACCTCGGTGGTCGCCAGCAGATGCTGGAAGCCTTCCAGCAACGCCGTTTCCGCCTGGGTCATGCGCTGCTCGCGGTGCCAGAGCAGATGCACGTCCACGTCGGCCACCCCCTCGCTGGGCGGCAGGCGCCAGAGTTCGCCAGCGGCCACGTCGTCGGCCACCACGTGCTGGGGCAGGCAGCCGATGCCGTAGCCGGCCCCGACCAGGCGGCGGATCTCTTCGAGACTGGGCGAGGAGGCCACGATGCGGCCGGTGAAGCCCTGCTGGTCGCGAAAGATGGTGAGCGGCGAGAGACTGCCGCCGATCTGGTCGCTGGTAAAGCTGACGAAGTTCTCGCCCTGCAGATCGGCCAGCGACAGCCCGTTACGGCCGAACAAGGGATGGCGCCGTCCGCAGAAGAAGGCATAGCGCTGCTGCAACAGCACCCGCTGTTCCAGCTTGGGCTGGGGCAGCCGGCACAGGGCGAGGCCCAGGGTCGCGGTCTTCTGCAACAGCGAGCTGATGATGTCCGAACTGCGCATCACGTCGATCTCCAGCTCCACCCGCGGAAAGCGCCGATGGAAGTCGGCGAGGAAGTCGTCGTAACAGCGTGACTGGATGCGGCTGATGGTGAGCATCCGCACCTTGCCCACCACGGTTTCCGTGGAGTGCTCCAGGGCGGCGCCAAGACGGGAGACGTTGCCATAGAGATCGCTGGCGATCCGGGCTACCTCTTCCCCGGCCTCGGTGAGGGCGAAGCGCGGTCCGCGACGGATGATCAGCGCGCGGTCGAGTTGCTCCTCCAGCCGCTTGAGCGCCTGGCTCACCGCCGGCTGGGTCAGGTGCAGGCGCGCGGCGGCACGACTCACGCTGCCTTCCTGGACGATTACCAGATAGGTGCGCAGGAGATTCCAGTCCAGCCGATCGTTGAGAAAGCGCCGACCCTCCTGCGTAGGCGCGGGGGAGAGCGGCCTGTCTTGATTATTAGCCATGCTTATAGATAAGTATAAGAATTAGAAAATTGACTAATCTTAGCCCGCCAAGGGATAACGACGTCAAGGCGTCCTAGAACGCTCCTGCATCCCTTTTCCCCTCCTGCCCAACAAGAACGACATCCCAGGAGTGCTGCGTCCATGTCTCCCTGACCGCTCCGGCCCATCGCCCTCTGGGCGTTCGACCGTCCAGTCCGCTTCGTCCGCGCCCCTCGGCGCCCCTCTTTTCGGTAGTCGATAGGAGCACCCCTGCATGCCGTCCACTTCGCCTCGTCGCCAACCCCGGCGCGCCGCCGCGGCAGCCTTCGTCGGTACCACCATCGAGTGGTACGACTACTACATCTTCGCCACCGCTGCCGCGCTGGTCTTCGGCCAGCTGTTCTTTCCTTCCGATGATCGCCTGCTGAGCACCCTGGCCGCCTTCGGTACCTTTGCCGTCGGTTTCTTCGCCCGGCCTCTGGGTGGCCTGGTGTTCGGCCACATCGGCGACCGCATCGGCCGCAAGAAATCCCTCATCGTCACCCTGCTGATGATGGGTGTGGTGACGATACTCATCGGGGTGCTGCCGACCTACAGCCAGGCCGGGGTCTGGGCGCCGATCCTGCTGATCCTGCTGCGGGTGGTGCAGGGCATCGCCGTGGGCGGCGAATGGGGTGGTGCCGTCCTGATGGCGGGCGAACACGCACCCAAGGGGCGGCGCACCTTCTTCGCGTCCTTCGCCCAGTGGGGCAGCCCGGCTGGGTTGATCCTGTCGATCCTGGCCTTTCGCAGTGTCACTAGCCTGCCGGAAGAGGACCTGCTCAGTTGGGGCTGGCGCCTGCCGTTCCTGGCCAGCGCGCTGCTCCTGGTGGTCGGCCTGGCCATTCGCCTGGGCGTGGACGAGTCCCCCGAGTTCGCGGAGATGAAGGGGCGCCAGGAGACGGTCAAGGCACCGGCGGCAGAGGTGTTGCGCACCGCCTGGCGGCCGCTGCTGCTGTGCATCGGCGCCAATACCCTGGGCATCGCCGGGGTCTATTTCACCAACACCTTCATGCTCAGCTACACCACCCAGGTGCTGGAGCTGTCGCGCTCGCTGATCCTCGACTGCCTGCTGTTCGTCGCGCTCATCCAGTTCCTGGTCCAGCCGCTGGCCGCGCTGCTCGCCGAGCGCCTGGGCAGCGCGCGTTTCCTGCTGCTGATCTCCGCCCTGGCCATGGCCTCGCCCTATCCGATGTTCGTGCTGGTCAAGACCGGCTCGGCGCCGCTGATCGTGCTGGGGATCGCCCTGGCGGCGGCCTGCATGGCGTCTTTCTATGCGGTGATCGCCGGCTTCGTCAGCGGCGTCTTCGCCACCCGGGTGCGCTATACGGCGATTTCCCTGGCCTACCAGATCTGTGGCGCCATCGCCGGTGGCCTGACCCCCATGGTCGGCACCCTGCTGGCGCACCGCTTCACGGGCGAGTGGTGGCCGCTGGCGGTCTTCTACTCCCTGCTGGCGGGCCTCTCGTTCCTGTGTGTGGCGGCCCTGGCCCGCCGCCGGGAGGCCACCGCCCATGTCACTCCCGCCTGATCACGAGGAACACAGCATGTATCGAATCGACGGTGAACGCCTCTGGCAAAGCCTGGCCGCCATGGCCGAGGTAGGCCCCGGTGAGGCCGGTGGCAGCAGCCGCTTGGCGCTGAGCGAGGAGGATCGCCAGGGACGGGCCCTGTTCGGCCAATGGTGCGAGGCTGCCGGCCTGAGCCTGGCGGTGGATCGCATCGGCAACCTGTTCGCCCGCCGGCCGGGTCGCGATGCCCAGGCCGCACCGGTGGTCATGGGCAGCCATCTGGACACCCAGCCCAAGGGCGGCCGCTTCGATGGCGTCTATGGCGTGCTCGCCGGGCTGGAGGTGATGCGCAGCTTGAACGATGCGGACATCCAGACCGACCGGCCGCTGGAACTCGCCGTCTGGACCAACGAGGAGGGCGCTCGCTTCACCCCCGCCATGCTGGGATCCGCGGTCTTCACCGGGCAACTGCCCCTGGCCGATGCCCTGGCGACCTGCGACCGCGACGGCATCTCCGTGGCCGCCAGCCTGGAGCGTACCGGTTATGCCGGTGACCTGCCCCTGGGTCGGCCCTTCGACGCCTACTTCGAGGCGCACATCGAGCAGGGCCCGGTGCTGGAAGACGCGGGTGTCCCTATCGGTGTGGTGACCGGCGGCCAGGCGATCTGCTGGCTCGACATCCGTGTTCAGGGGACCGCCGCTCACGCCGGCACCACGCCGATGGCCAGGCGCCGGGATGCCCTGTTCGGTGTCGGCCGGATGCTGGCGGCCCTGGAGGCGCTGGCGCCTCGTTTCGCCGAGGGGCTGGTTACCTGCGGGCAGCTGGAGGTCGCGCGCTCCTCGCGCAACACCATCGCCGGCGACGTGCATTTCACCCTGGACCTGCGGCATCCCCAGGACCAGCCGCTGGCCGCCATGGAAGCGGCCGCGCGCGAATGCCTGGCCACCGTGGCCGACGAGCGCGGCTTGTCGCTGAATGTCCAGCGGCATTGGCTGAGTCCTGCTACCCCCTTCGCCGCCGATTGCGTCGCCGCTGTGCGCAATGCAGTCCAGGCGTTGGGCTATCCCTACCGCGACATCATCAGCGGCGCCGGTCACGACGCCATCCACCTGGCCAGGCACTGCCCCACCGCTATGATTTTCATCCCCTGCGCCGGCGGTCTGAGTCACAACGAGGCCGAATCGGCCACCTTCGAGGACGTCCGCCGTGGCGCCGACGTCCTGTTCAATGCGGTGCTGGCTCGCGCCGGCCACCAGGAGAGATGACGTGAAGACCTTCTTCCATCCCGACCAGCGTCTGCATCACCCACGCAGCTACCTGTCCCGCGGCCAGATGCGCACGCCCCAGGAGGTGCCGGCTCGCCTCGATGCCCTGCTCGCGGCGGTGGAGCGCCTGGGCTATCCCCTCGAACAGCCGGTGGATCATGGCCGCGAGCCGCTGCATGCGGTGCACGGCGAAGCCTATGTGACCTACCTGGAAAACGCCTACCACGACTGGCATCAGGTGCCCGAGGACTGGGGTGACGAGGTGATGTCGAACATCTACATTCGCGAAGGCAATCCGTTGCGCGGCATCCTCGGCCAGACCGCCCGCTACCTGGCCGATGGCAGTTGTCCGATCGGCGCCCAGACCTGGGCTGCCGTCTATGGCTCCGCCCAGAGCGCGGTGGCGGCGGCGCGCTGCGTGCGTGACGGCGAGCCGGCCGCCTATGCGCTGTGTCGCCCGCCAGGCCACCATGCCCGGGCCGAGGCGGCCGGTGGTTTCTGCTACCTGAACGGAGCGGCCATCGCCGCCCAGGAGCTACGGACGCGCTTTGCCCGGGTCGCCATCCTGGATACCGACATGCACCACGGTCAGGGCATCCAGGAAATCTTCTACGAGCGCGACGACGTCTTCTACCTGTCGATCCACGGCGATCCGACCAACTTCTATCCGGTGGTGGCCGGCTTCGCCGACGAGCATGGCAGTGGGCAGGGCGAAGGCTGCAACCTCAACCTGCCGATGCCCCATGGCGCCTCCGAGGCCGACTTCTTCGCCCGGCTGGATGAGGCCGAGGCGGCGCTGCGTCTGTGGGCGCCGGACGTGCTGGTGCTGTCCCTGGGTTTCGACATCTACGAGAAGGACCCGCAATCCAAGGTGGCGGTGAGTCAGGCAGGCTTCGGCCGGCTGGGGGAAAGGATCAAGGCCCTGGGGCTGCCCACGGTGATCGTGCAGGAGGGTGGTTACGACCTGGAAACCCTGAGCGACAACGCCGAGCGCTTCTTCCGTGGCTTCGACGGTCGCTGAGTCCTGGGCCCCGGCAGCGGTGCCGGGGCCTGGCAGGATCAGGCGAAGACGAAGTACTTGCGTACCGTCTCGACCACTTCCCAGGTGCCCTTCAAGCCGGGCTCGACGACGAAGATGTCGCCGGCTTTCAGGTGGATGGGTTCCTGGCCATCGGGGGTGATGATGCAGTAGCCCTCCTGGAAGTGGCAGTACTCCCACTTCACGTAGTCGACGCGCCACTTGCCGGGGGTGCAGATCCAGGTGCCCATGATCTTGCTGCCGTCATCGGAGGTATAGGCATTGAGGTTGACGGTATGGGGATCGCCTTCGATGCGCTCCCATTTGCAGGCATCGACCACGGGCATGGGTTGGGTATCGCGCAGAACGGTGATGGGCGGGTTGGCCATGGCGGCTCTCCTGGTGATGGAAGCCGCCAAGGGTGAGGGGTCGCCCCGGACCGGAGTTGTCCAGGGTCGACCTCTAGCGGTGCGTTTGCGCTATCCGACCGACTAGCGCTCCACCTGCCGGTTCCAACGGGCGTTCCACTGCGGCCGTACCTTGTTGACCTCGTCCCAGTCGATGGTCACGGCGGTCTTCAGGTAGTTCTGCATGGCATCCACCTGGCCGCGGGTCTTGTCGGTGGTGGGGGTATTGGGGTTGGACGGGATCTGGTCACCCAGTTCCAGCGCCGGCGCCTGGGCCTCGGGGGTCAGCAGGTACTCAGCCAGCTGCTGGGCCAGCTCCGGCTGGTCGTTGTTGGCGGTCACGCATTCGGCCACGTTGAGTACCACGGCGCCTTCCTTGGGCGGCGCGTATTCCACCGGGATACCCTTGAGCTTGAGCGCGGTGACCTGGGTGGGCGTCAGCGGGAACAGCGCCGCCTCGTCGGTCTGCACCATCTCCGAGAGCTTGGCCGAGCTGGGGATGTACTCCAGCACATTGGGGCCTACGGTGGTGGGCCAGGCCTTGAAGCCGGGGTCGACGTCCTGCTCGGTGCCGCCCTTGAGGCGGTTGAACATCAGGAAGCCATGCAGCCCGAAGGTGGACGAGGACAGCGACTGGAACACCACCTTGCCCTTGTACTTGGGATCGGCGAGGTCCGCCCAGGAGGTCGGCGCCGCCCAGCCTTTTTCCTTGAACAGCCGGCTGTTGTAGGCAAGCCCTGTCACGCCCAGGCTGACGGCGGCCGCCTGGTCCTTGATCTTGGCCTTGTCGGGGATCTGCGCCAGGCTCGCGCTGGGCTTGAGCGGACTGCACAGATTCATGCCGATGGCGCGGTACATGATGCCGTCGTCGAGAAACATCACATGGATCGGCGGCTTCTGTGGACTGGCCTGGACCTTGGCGAGGATGTCCGCCGAGGTACCGGGCACGATCACCACCTTGACGTTGTGCGCCTTCTCGAAGGCGGGCAGCACGCTGTCGGCATAGAGGCGCTCCATGGTGCCGCCGTTCATGCCGAGGTAGAGCGTCGGTTCGGCCACGGCGGCCAGGGGCAGGCCGGCGAGGGCCACGAGCAGGGCAGGGGTCAGGCGCATGATTGGGAACTCCTGGGCTGGGAAGGGAAACGGGCGATGGAAAAGGCCTGCAGGCTGTGCCGGGGCGCACCCTGCAGGATGCACTCGGCCAGGGCTTCGCCAGCCGCCGGCCCGATCTGGAAGCCCGCGCCGGCAAAGCCGAAGCCGTGCAGCAGGCCGGGGGTGGTAAGACTGGGGCCGAGCACTGGCTGGTGATCGGGCAGATAACCCTCGACGCCGCTCCAGGTGCGGATGGCCTGGGCGCCAGTGAGAGCCGGATAGAGTTCGGCGGCGTTTCTCAGGATGTCGAGGATGGCCAACTGGCCGGGGCGGGCGCGGTCGGCGTCGAGGGCGAAGCCACGCCCACCGCCTAGTACGCAATTGCCCCGGGCCACTTGGCGGGCATAGATGCCGCCGCCTTCCACGCCGGTGCTGGCGGTCATGAAGGGCGGCAGCGGTTCGGTCACCAGCATGGCCGGATGGGCCGCGGTGAGGGGCACTGGCTCGCCGAAGCGGGCGGCCAGCTCCGCTGCCCAGGCGCCCGCGCAATTCAGCAGCCAGGGCGCGCTCAAGGTCAGGCCGCTGTCGGTGCGGAGCTGGAAGCGCTGGCCGTCGTGCTCGACCGCGGTCACGGCGGTCCGTTCGAGGATTCGGGCGCCCGCGCGGGCGGCCGCCTGGGCGAAGGCCGGCGAGACCAGCCGTGGATTGGCGTGGCCATCCTCCGGGCAAAAGGAGGCGCCCACGGCGATGTCGCCGACCCAGGGAAAGCGGCGACGCAATTCGCCGCGGTCGAGCAGTTGCAGATCGAGGTCGAAGCCCTGGCTGGCCTGGGCATAGGCCTGCAGGGAGGCGAAGTCGGTCTCGCTGCGGGCCAGCTTGAGGTGGCCGGATCTGAGGTATTCGCCATCGGTACCCAGCAGGTCCTGCAGACCGCCCCAGATCTGATGGGCACGGCTGGACAGCGGCAATTGCACCAGCGGCCGGCCCTGGCGGCGCACCCCGCCGTAGTTGACGCCACTGGCCTGGGCGCCGCAGAAGTTGCGCTCCAGCAGGGCGACGCGCTGGCCGCCCTGGGCCAGGAACAGCGCCGCGCTGCTGCCGACGATACCGCCGCCGATGATCAGCACATCCACGTCCAGCCGGCTCATGGCGCCAGCTCCACGCCAAAGGGCAGCGGCT
The DNA here is from genome assembly GCF_001518815.1 of Pseudomonas oryzihabitans. Classification (NCBI taxonomy): domain Bacteria; kingdom Pseudomonadati; phylum Pseudomonadota; class Gammaproteobacteria; order Pseudomonadales; family Pseudomonadaceae; genus Pseudomonas; species Pseudomonas oryzihabitans. The sequence goes on along the minus strand of NZ_CP013987.1, from coordinate 3,383,256 downwards.
TGATTGGCGCCTGGGCGCGCAACCGGCCGATCTGGTCCAGCGGCCGACCACTGGCGCAGGCGATCAGCTCGGCCGCTGCCGCGCCGCAGAGGCGGCCCTGGCAGCGGCCCATGCCGACCCGGCAGGTGGCCTTGACCCTGTTGATCTCCCAGTGCCCCTGATCCACCGCAGCGCGGATCTCGCCGGCGCTGACCTGCTCGCAGCGGCACACCATCAGCTCATCCGGCGCCTTGGCGGCCCAGTCCGCGGGGAAGGGGAAGGCGCGCTCCAGGCCCTGGCGAAAGACCTCGAAGCGGATCAGGCGTGCCTGCAAGGCGTCGACCCGCGTCGCGTCCACCGCCAGGCCGCGATCAGCCAGCAGGCTCAAGGCGGCCAGCTCGCCGGCCAGTTCGGCGGCGTCGGCGCCCTGGATACCGGCGCCGTCGCCGGCCAGGTAGACCCCGGCCTGGCTACTGCGGCCGCCGTTGTCCCGCACCGGTAGCCAGGCGCGATTGAGCGGATTCCAGGCGAACTCGCAGCCCAGCAGATCGGCCAGTTGGGTCTCACTGCGCAGCGTCTGGCCGAAGCCGAGAGCATCACATTCCAGCCGATGCGCTTCGCCATCGGCAGTGCGCCAGCGAACGGCCTCCACGCGGCGTTCGCCTTCGACGGCAAGGAGTTCAGCGCCCTGGTGCACGGGCACGCCGTGCAGCGCCAGCCAGCTGCGGTAATAGAGGCCCTTGGCGAAGGTGGCCGGCTGGCCGAGCAGCGCCGGGGTAGCTGCGGCCTGGTCGCGGAAAGGCGCGCTGTCCAGCACGGCCAGCGGCTTGGCCCCGGCCTTGGCGTATTGATAGGCCACCAGGTAGAGCAGCGGGCCCGTCCCGGCCAGCACTGGACGGCTACCGATGGCGCAGCCCTGGAACTTGAGCGCCACCTGGGCGGCGCCCAGGCTGTAGACGCCGGGCAGCGTCCAGCCCGGCACCGGCAGGATGCGGTCGGTGGCACCGGTGGCAACGATGACCTGCTCGAAGGTCAGGCGATCGACGTAGCGGCCCTGGCTCAGGGTATCCAGGGCGCTTTGCTCGGCATTCCACACCAGGGTGTCGGGGCGATAGTCCAGCGCCGTCTGCACCTCGGTCAAAGCACTGTGCAGCGCCTGGGCCTTGCCGGCTTCGAAGCCATAGAGCGCCTTGAACGGGCGGCGGAAGTTGACCGGTTGCTGGCGATAGATCTGGCCGCCGCCACGGGCGCTCTCATCCATCAGCACCGGTCTCAGGCCATGGGCGACCAGGGTCTGGGCCGCACGTATGCCCGCTGGTCCTGCGCCCACCACCACGACGGCGCTCACAGCGGCCGCCCCGGGTCGCGACTGACCGCCTGGCCCGCTTCGAGAAAGGTGGCGCAGGCGCGCACCCGGCGGCCGTCGGCCAGGCGCACCCAGCAATCCTGGCAGGCACCCATCAGGCAGAAGCCGGCACGAGGTTCGCCGCCGAAGTCACTGCCGCGCAGGTGGTCGCTCTGGGTGAGGATGGCGGTCAGCAGGGTGTCGCCTTCCAGGCCCTCGGCCGGCTGGCCGTCGAGGGTGAAGGCCAGGGTAGGGCGGTCGCCTTCGGTTACCCGCGTGAGCAGTGCCATGGAGGGGTCTCGGCTGTTCATTGTTTACCCACCAGTACGCGATCCAGGCCATAGATACGGTCGAGCAGGATCATGGTGGCCGCGGTCAGGGCGATCACCAGGGCCGACACCGCCGCCATCATCGGGTCGATGGATTCGGTGGCGTAGACGTACATCCGCACCGGCAGGGTCTGGGTCGCCGGCGAGGTGACGAAGATCGACAGGGTCACCTCGTCGAAACTGTTGATGAAGGCCAGCAGCCAGCCGCCGGCCACCCCGGGCAGGATCATCGGCAGGGTGATGCGGCAGAACAGCGTGGTGCGACTGGCGCCCAGGCTCTCGGCGGCCTGCTCGGCGCTGCGGTCGATGCCGATGGCGGCGGCGATCACCAGGCGCAGCACATAAGGGGTGATCACCACCACGTGGGCCAGCACCAGCCAGCTGAAGCTGCCGTTCACCCCCAGCAGGGCGAACAGCCGCAGCATGGCCACGCCCAGCACCAGGTGCGGGATGATGATGGGCGAAAGGAACAGGCCGTTGAGAAAGCCCTGGCCGGGAAAGCGGTAGCGGGTGATGGCCAGCCCGGCCGGCACCGCCACCAGCGTCGCCAGGGTGGCCGACAGCGCCGCCAGCTGCAGGCTGTTGTAGAAGGCGGTAAGGAAATCCGCCCGCTCGAACACGGCGGCGAACCAGCGCAGCGAGAAGCCCGAGGTGGGCAGGCTGAGGGTGTTCTCCGGGGTGAAGGCCACCAGGCAGACCACCACCAGGGGCGCCAGCATGAAGACCATCACCAGGGTATGGAAGGCGAGCCCGAGCGGGCCGTTGCGGGTCATGAGGTCAGACTCCCAGGGCACGTTTGTAGCGGCGTTCCACCAGGCGATTCCAGCCCAGCATCACCAGCAGGTTGAGCAGCAGCAGGGCCACCGCCAGGGTGGCGCCCATCGGCCAGTTCAGCTCGGCCAGGTACTGGTCGTAGATCAGGGTGGCGACCATCTTCAGCCGGCGTCCGCCCAGCAGACCGGGGATGGCGAAGGAGCTGGCGGCCAGGCCGAAGACGATCAGCGTTCCCGACAGCACCCCGGGCATCACCTGGGGCAGCACGATGCGCCGCAGCACCGTCAGGTGACTGGCGCCCAGGGATAGCGCGGCCTGTTCGGCGGCGGGATCGAGTTTCTGCAGCGAGGTCCACACCGGGATGATCATGAAGGGCAGCATCACGTGGACCAGGCCGACGATCACTGCGAAGGGGGTGTAGAGCAGCTTCAGCGGCCGCCCGCCCAGGGCCACGATGGCCTGGTTGACCAGTCCGTCGGCGCCCAGCAGCAGACTCCAGCCGAAGGCGCGCACCACCACCGAGATCAAGAGCGGTGTCAGCACCAGGATCAGGAAGATCGAGCGCCAGGGCGCACCCATGCGACTGAGGACGATGGCCTCCGGTACCCCGATCAGCACGCAGAGCAGGGTGACCAGGGCGCTGATCCAGAAGGTGCGCAGGAAGATCTCGTAGAAATAGGGATCGCCCAGCAGATTGAGGTAGTGGGCGAGGGTGTAGCTGCCTTCCTTGACCCCGGTTTCGTAGTCGAAGACGTTGAAGGAGAGCACCAGGGTCAGCGCCAGGGGCGCCAGCAGCAGCCCGGCGAACAGCACCAGGGCCGGGGCACTGAGCAGATAGGCGCGACCGGTGCCGCGCAGCAGGGTGCTCATGCCGCCGCCTCCGCGGCTTCCAGTCGGCGCAGCAGCCTGTCGTCCCAATGCAGGCCAACGTTCTGGCCTTCATCCAGCGGCGGTTGCCCATCGTTGCTGCGCAATACCGACACCTCGCCCAGCGTTGTCTCCAGCCGATACAGCCACTGGCTGCCGAGAAAGAAACGGGTCAGCACCCGACCTTGCAGGCGACCTTCACCGGCGGGGCGCAGCTCGATCTTTTCCGGGCGCAGCGAGATCGCCAGGGCGCCACCGGCGGCGATCTGCGGTTGGCCCTGGGCGTCCAGGGTGCCGGGCAGCAGGTTGGCCTTGCCGACGAAGTCGGAGATGAATCTGTTGCGCGGGTGTTCGTAGAGGCGATAGGGCACATCCACCTGGGTGATACGCCCGGCCTCCATCACCACCACCCGGTCGCTGATGGACAGCGCCTCGGACTGGTCATGGGTCACCATCAGGGTGGTGATGCCCACCTCGCGCTGGATGCGGCGGATCTCGAACTGCATCTCCTCGCGCAGATGAGCGTCCAGGTTGGACAGCGGCTCGTCCAGCAAGAGCACCGGTGGTGCTATCACCAGCGCCCGCGCCAGGGCCACCCGTTGGCGCTGACCGCCGGAGAGTTCGCGCGGATAACGCTCGGCATGCGGTCCCAGATGCACCAGCGCCAGGGCCTCTTCGACCCGCCACGCCAGCTCCGTGCCCGCCACCTTGCGCATGCGCAGGCCGAAGGCCACGTTGTCGCGAACGGTCATATGCGGAAACAGCGCATAGCTCTGGAATACCACCCCGAGACCCCGACTGGCCGGCTTGGCCTGGGTGATGTCCTGGCCATCAAGAAGGATGCGCCCGCTGCTGACGTCGACGAAGCCGGCGATCATCTGCAGGGTGGTGGTCTTGCCGCAGCCGGAGGGACCGAGCAGGGAAACGAATTCGCCGCGCTCGATGGCCAGGGTCGAACCGGCCACTGCGTAGCTGTCGCCGTAGCGCTTGCTGAGGTTGTCGAGAGTCAGGAAAGCCATGGCCGCAATGCTCCTCCAGTCACGCCCACACGGATGGCGGGCAGGGTTGTGGCAGGGCGAAAGACAGCCTGGAAATGGGACGTTGGCGCTCGCTCGATTGGCGGCGTCCGGTGATTGTGAGTATCGCCCTATGGACCTGAAGGTAAGGGCGACCTAGGATGCCGGACAAGCAGGTTTTTCATTGATTGAACTCTTTTTTCAGATTTATTCATTCAGTGAAATTTTCAGGTAATAGATAGATGTCAGATTCCACTGAAAGAAATATGGGTTCTACCGAAGTGGGTGTCGGTGTCATCAGCCGGGTATTCGCCGTGGTGCGTGCCCTAGGCGAAGGAGACCCCGAGGGCGAAAAGGTCACCCGCCTGGCCGAGCGCGTGGGCCTGTCGCAACCCACCACCCACCGGCTGCTGCGCGGCCTGGTGGAGGAGGGCATGGTGGAACAGTGCGCCCGCAGCAAGAGATACCGGTTGAGCCTGGACTTCTTCGCCCTGGCGGCTAGCGCTGGGCAGGTAGGCAACCTGCGCGACCTGGCGCGACCGAGTCTGCTGCGGCTGTCGGCGTCCCTGGGGGATTCGCTGTTCCTGCTGGCGCGCAGCGGCTTCGACGCCATGTGCCTGGACCGCAGCGAAGGGCCCTATCCGATCCGCACCTTCACCGGCGACATCGGTGGCCGTGTGCCCCTGGGTGGCGGCCAGGGCGCCCTGGCGATCCTGGCCTTCCTGCCCGAGGAAGAGCGCGAAGAGGTGATCCGCTACAACCTGCCGCGGCTGCGCGACGCTCATCATTACGACGAGGTGCTCCTGCGCGCCGAGATCGACAACGTCCGCCAGCAGGGCTATGCCGCGCGCAACACCGGAGTGCTGGCCGGCATGGCGGGCCTCGCCGTGCCCATCCTCGACCGCAATGGCCGGGCGGTGGCGGCCCTGAGCGTGGGCACCCTGAGCGAACGCCTCAACCCCCAACGCCTGCCCACGGTGATCGAACTGCTCAGGCGCGAAGCCGGGGTGATCGCCGCGCGCATCAACCCCTTCGATCCGGTCTTGCGCCGGCCGACCCAGGGGTTTGGCTGAAAGGGGTTAGAGCCTGTTCAAAGTCTCGCGAGCTAGAGAAAAACAAGGCCTAGGCGGCCCCACGAAAATAGCTGAGGAAGCGGACCGGGCTCGCGCGCGAGTTTACGAATGGTAAATGAGCATTCCGAAGCCATTTTCAACGCAGTTTGGCCGACGCGCAGCAGGCTTTGAATAGGCTCTTAGAACAGCGGACCGGAGCGGGTGTTATTACCCTTCGCCAGACGGTCATAGAGCACCACATTGACCGTGGCCGCCAGATTCATGCAGCCCTGAGTGGGGATGTACACCACGTCTTCGCACCAGTCGCGCAGTTCCTGGCTCAGGGACCCGTCCTCTGAGCCGAACAGATAGAGGGCGCGATCGGGATGGGTGTACTCGGGCAGCGGCCGGGCGCCGTCGACCAGCTCCACCGCCACCGGCACGCACCCCAGCGGCAGGATGCGGCGCAGGTCGTCGATGTTGATCAGCGGGATGTCCTGGTGGACCTTCTTGGTGTCGGTGACGAAGTCCTTGGCGCGGTCGTAGCGGGTGCCGGTATAGAACACCGAGGCCACCCCGTAGCAACCCGCCGCCCTCATGATGGACCCGACGTTGGACGGCGACTTGGGGTTGCTCAGGCCAATGCAGGCGTATCTCTTGTTGCTCACGTCAGGAGAACTCTCAGGAAAACCGCCAGTATAAGGCGTCGAAGGTCGCAGAAACCGACTAAGATGCGCGCCCGCGTCTCCAGCCCCGAGCCCCTGCGATGTCAGCCACCGCCCTCTACACCGACCTGTCGGCCTACTACGACCTGCTTTGCGCCGACATCGACTATCGGGCCCAGAGCCAGGCGGTGCTGCGCCTGCAGCGGCTGTTCGGCAACGGCGGCGGCCGTCATCTGGATCTCGCCTGCGGCACCGGCCCCCATGTGCGGCATTTCCTCGATGCCGGCTTCCAGAGCAGCGGGCTGGACCTCAATCCGCCGATGCTGGCCCAGGCCGCGCTGCGTTGCCCGGAGGCGGAGTTTTCCTGCCAGGACATGTGCAGCTTCACGCTGGAGCAGCCGGTCGATCTGATCACCTGCTTTCTCTACTCCTTGCACTACAGCGGCAGCCTCGCACGGCTCCAGGCCTGCCTGGCGCAGGTCCAGACGGCCCTGACCCCCGGCGGCCTGTTCTGCTTCAACGCCGTGGACAAGCGCCGCATCGACAATGCCTCCAGCGTCGGCCACAGCGTCGAGCGGGCCGATGGCCACTTCAGCTTCGCCTCCGCCTGGCACTACCCAGGCGAGGGCGAGCACCAGAAGCTCCGCCTGCGCATCGAACGCCGCCACGCCGGCGAGCAGCAGACCTGGCAGGACGAGCACCCCATGGTGGCGGTGGATTTCCCCGAACTGCTGGCCCTGCTGGAGCCGCAGTTCGACGTCCAGATGCTGGAGCACGACTACCAGCGCATCGAACCCTGGGCCGGCGAGGCAGGTAACGCGCTGTTTGTCTGCGTCAAACGCTAGTGGGCATGGGCGTGCATCCCGCCATCCACCGCGATCACATCGCCAGTGAGGTAGCGCGCCAGCGGTGAGGCGAGAAAGGCCACCACCTGGCCCACGTCTTCCGGCTCGCCGAAATAGCCGATGGGAATGTGACGAGCGATAAAGGCCTGGCGCGCCTCGGGCGTCGGATGCAGCCGCTGCAGGATCTGCTCGGAATTGATCCGCCCCGGCGCGATGGTGTTGACCGTGATGCCTTCGGCCGCCAGCTGACTCGCCAGCCCCTTGGACCAGAACTGGATCGCCGCCTTGGCCGTCCCGGCGCCGTTCACGTCCCGTGGCTCCATGCTGCCGCTGAAATTGACGATGCGTCCCCAGCGTCGTTCGCGCATTCCACCCAGCAGCGCCTGGGTCAGGCGGCGCGTTGCAGTGAAGTTCAGGGCCCAAGCCTCGTCCCAGGCCGCATCGTCCGCCGTCACTGAAAGCGGTCGTGTGCCGCCGGCGTTATTGACCAGAATGTCCACCCGGCCCAGCCCTTCCTCCGCTTCCCGCGCCAGACGCTGGACGTCTTCGGCGTCGGTGATATCCGCCACGATCACCAGCGGCCGGGCATGACCCGCCGCGGCAATCTCTTCGGCCAGTTCTTCCAGGGCATCCCGCCGCCGCGCGGTGATCGCCAGCCGAACGCCTTCGGCTGCCAGGACGCGGGCGATGCCAGTGCCTATGCCCATGCTGGCACCGGTCACCAGGGCAGTACGGTCGTGCAGTTGCAGATCCATGATCAATTCTCCACTTCAGGGTCGTAGGGTGGAAAACGGCGCAGCCTTTTCCACGCGTTTGGCCGAGCGCAGCGAAGCCCAACACTCCACCACCTCATCCACACCACTAGCCTCACCCAACACCCAAATGAGATAAACGCCCTCCCAGTGCGAGGATTCCTTAGCAGGAGTGTGGAATGGATCTGCTCGACAGCATGCAGGTGTTCGTCGCCGTGGTGGAGCGCGGCAGCCTGGCCGCAGCGGCCCAGGCGCAAGGCATCTCGCCGACCATGGCCGGCAATCACCTGCGCCGCCTGGAAAGGCGCCTGGGCCTGCAACTGCTGGTACGCACCACCCGGCGCCAGCGCCTGACCGCCTTTGGCGAGGGCTACTACGCCCGCTGCCGCGAGATCCTCGCCTTGGTCGCCGACACCGACCGCCAGGCCGAAACCCAGCGCCTGGCGCCCGCCGGCATCCTGCGCGTGTCGGCGCCGGTGTCCTTCGGCACCTACGGCCTCACGCCACGGCTGGGCGACTATCTGGCGCGGCATCCTCATGTCACCCTGGATCTGGTGCTGAGCGATCGGGTACAGGATCTGGTGGAGGAGGGCATCGACATCGCCATCCGCATCGGCGAACTGGCCGATTCCTCCCTGGTGGCGCGACCCCTGGCGCCCTATGTGATGTGGTGCTGCGCCGCGCCCGGCTATCTCGCCCAGCGCGGCACCCCCGAGCGACTGGTCGACCTGGAGGCCCACGACTGCCTCGGCATGGACCCTCGCGCCCTGAGCCAGTGGCGCGCCCAGACCGGCACCCCCTTCGGCCCGCTGCCACCCGGCCGCCTGCACCTGAGCAACGGCCCCGCCCTGCGCTTGGCCGCCCTGCAGGGCCTCGGCATCATCCTCCAGCCGGCCTTTCTGCTGCAGGACGACGTCGCCACCGGAAATCTGGTCCGCCTCTTCCAGGGCCAGGAACTCACCCGCCCCCTGACGGCGCTCTATCCCCAGACAAGATGGCGCTCGGTGACGGTGAGGAGCTTCGTGGAATTCCTGTTAACGGAGTTCACCCCGTAGCGTGGAAAACGGCGCCAGCCTTTTCCACTGGCGCCATCAACGCACGACCTTAAAAGCTCTGAGCCAGGCTATGCTGGCACTTACCAATCGCTTATGTTGAAATCAATTAGTCGAGGTTATAGCTTGTCGGCTATTTTCTGTGTTTGAATATCATCTAGATTTGACGTAAAGTTAAAATATTTTACCCGCCATTTTTCTCCATTATAATAAAGTTTCCATGTAAGCAATGCAGGGCCGGTCTTTAGTCCAACTATGTAAGCTTGGGCGATATAGTTTTTGCCATAGTCTACTTGCTTTATCAGTTCGTGAAATTTATAGCCGCCATTTCCTTCCACTACCTTTAGTATCAGGTCGCTTGGAATTTCTCCGGTCTTTCCTGCCCCTTTTTCGATGAAAGAAAAAGCCTCAATTGTCTGTCCTTGCTTTAGTAAGTCAAAGAATTTGTCAGGTATTCCAGAGAAATCTTGAGGAGAAGAATAGGCAGTTTGAGAAATTATAATGGCTAACAGAAAAATCAGTGCGTTCCGTGTCATATGTAGTCCTAGCAAGAAGAGGATGAAATTTGGCAGGGCTAAATTAATGACCTTTTTAGACTGATTCCATTTGTGCAAGACTAGCGGCTATTTAATCCGATAAGTCGCTATGGGCAGAAGCTTCTCTATGAACACACTCAACGGATCGTCCCGATACGCTCCAAAAGGACCACGCCGCCGGTAACCCGCGGACTCATAAAGCCTCAAGGCTTCCGGCTGATAGGGCCCCGTTTCCAGTCGTGCCAATTCACACCCGCGGCCTACCGCTTCACGTTCGAGCTCCGCCAGCAGGCGACCGCCCAGCCCTTGCCCGCGAGCCCTGGAGCTCAAATACATTCGCTTGATCTCGCCATAGTCGTCCTGCAACACCATGGCCCCACAGCCCAGGGCACTGCCGCTGTCATCCCGGACCACCAAGAACAGCACGTTCGGCTGCATGAGCGACGTCAGATCCAGGGCATGACGACTCTCGGGCGGATAGAGGTCGTCCTGATAGGCATCCAGTTCGGCGATCAGGGCGATCACCTCGGGTTGGTCGGGGGATTCGAGGGTGAAGGGCATGGTGGCTCCGGTCAGGCAATCGCCAAAGCCTGAGCCATTAACGCGCCTTCATCCCAGGCTCATCCGCAAGCCATCCCGCCCGCCGCGCTTGGCCTCATAGAGCGCACCATCTCCGCGTTCCAACAGATCCGCCAGGCTTTCCGGCGGCTGATCGAACAGCACGGCGCCGATGCTCAGGGTGACGGGCTCGGGCGTCCGCAAGCGCTGCGCCGCCAGCTGGTTGAAGCGCAGCCTCAGGGTCTCCCCCAGCCGCACGACGTCCGCATCGGCCGCCTCACCCAGCAGCACCACGAATTCATCGCCCCCCAGCCGCGCTGCCAGGGCTTGGCGTGGCAAGGTGCTGCGCAGCAGGTCGCTCAGGGCGATCAACAGGCCGTCACCCGCCGCGTGGCCATGGAGGTCGTTCACCAGCTTGAAGTTGTCCAGGTCGATCAGCAGCAGGGCGCTGGGTCGGGCCGGGGTCGCCTGGCCGAACAGTCGCGGCGCCTCGGCTTCCAGGGCGCGGCGGTTATGCAGACCGGTCAGGGGATCGCTGCCGGCCAGGCGCTCGATATGCTGCTCGCGGCGATAGCGCACCGTGCCGGTCATCGACAGAGCGATCAGCATCACCGCCATCACCCCCTCCACCAGCGAGATCTGGATAATGGCGCCGCGATAGACCGCCAGATCGATCAGGGTGCCGGGGGTGAGCGGTGGGATCATCTTGGCCAGATAGAAGAGGCCATGAATCAGCAGCACCACGCGCAGCTGCCGTTCTCCGGCATTGCGCCGCCGCAGCAGCAGGCTCGCCCGTATCGCCAGGATGCCGATCATGAGCGACTGCACCACCAGCAGCACCTTGGACCACCAGGGCTCATTGGGCAGCAGCAACATTCCTAGCCAGATCGCAGCGAAGGCCCACCAGCCCAGACTCAGGCGCCGCCCGGTGAAGCGCGCCACGCCAAGCAGGAAGAGGCCATGCACCAAGATCAGCAGCCCATTGGCGAACCAGATGCCCACCAGCAGCAGCCCCTGGCTACGCAGCAGCGCCAGGGTGCTACCCACGCAAATCAGGGCGAAACCCGCGCTCCAGTACAGCAGCGCCGACTCGCGCACCGACCGCCACTCGATGGCCAGATAGCCCGCCGCGGCAGCCGCCAGGGCGATGGTAAGGATCAACATGGTGGGGGCATCGAGTGCCATGGGCGAATCGGACCTGTCTGGATACGAAAAGGGCGCTCCCTGCCTTGGGGCGAGCGCCCGCCAAAGCGGAGCCGCACCGCAGTCTTATCGACACGGCAAGCGCGGGCTTGAGGCAGAGGATTGCGCGCCATGATGACGGGCAGATAAAGCTAATTCAAACCTGACCTTTGACTGGCCCAAGTGGCCCACTCGTTACTGGGGTTTCACCAGTGCCCGAATCGCCGTGGCCGGCAACCGCGCCGTGCTGCCATCCGCCAGGTGCAGCACGAAGGCCTCGCCCAACGACCAGACCACCTGTACTTCCTTGAGCACGCACTGGTCATCGGTAGGCAGCACCCTGGCCTGTTCCTTGGCGCAATAAGAGGTATCGAGCACGATGGCCTTGGCCTGGTAATTCCCCAAGCCCAGCGTCTTGACCATGGTCTCGGGCAGGGTGGTGAGCATCCCGCTATAGCCGGCCAGAAAGAGGGCGAAGAACAGCGAAAACATCATCGCCGCCTTCCAGCCGGCGATGAACAGCATGGAAGTCATGGTCGTGACGAAGGCAATGATGAAGGGGGCGATGGCCAGGGCGCCCCACTTGAACAGCGGCTGCCAATCGCTCACCAGTGGATAGGCCTGGGCCAACATCCAGAAGATGAACAGGCCGACGGCCATCGTCGGCAGGTAAGCCTCCCAGACGAACTTCAGGAAGCTGAAGCGGCGCAAGTCGAACAGTCCCTGTATGGCCATGCCCGCCAGTAGCGTGATGGGGATGGGCGCAAGCAAGGCAACGCTGAGGAACAGCTCAGGATCGACGAAGAGAATGGCCGCATCACTGAACCCCGCCAGCAGATAGGGCACGAAGAACACCACCGCCATCAACAGCATGATCTTGCGAAAGCGCCCCTCGCCGCGATAGGGCAGGGCGTAGGTGATGTCTTCCTTGATTGCCGCCGTATTGATGAAGCGGTAATAAACCCAGGCCCCAGGCAGGAACAGCGCGGCAACGAAGGCGCCTATGGTCAGAAAGCCCAGGCAGGCAGCCGCCAGCAACAGCGACGAGAACTGGAAGAGATCGAAGCTGGGATAGAAGTGATTTCGTGCGAAATAGGCCAGGAACATCCCGAAGCCCAAGGTCGGCGGCAGCCCCTTGGCCAGCAGCGACGCATGACGCCGCAGGAAGGTACCGGAGAACTTGAGGATGAAATCGAAGACGGCATCCGTGTCGGTGGCGGGTTGGTCGGTCCAGCGAGGCATGTGCCGTCCTTGAGTACAGTAGCGCTGTGTCGTGAGGTATCAGGCCTACGTAGGGTGAAAAAGGGCGCAGCCTTTTCCGCGTAGGAGCAAAAGCTGACGCTTATAGCCGAATTAAAGCTATTGTCGAAACAGTCTATGGAAAAGCTTCGCACTGTCCGCCCTAAACAATTAAAAGCCCCGCCAAGGCGGGGCTTTTAATTGTTTTCTGAGCAGGCTCTCAACTTGATGGAGAGCTTAGGTAATCAATCCCAGCTCAACGCCCCACCTGTCTGATACTCGATCACACGCGTCTCGAAGAAATTCTTCTCCTTCTTGAGGTCCATGATCTCGCTCATCCAGGGGAAGGGGTTGGTGGCGCCCGGGTATTCTTCCTTGAGGCCGATCTGGGTCAGGCGGCGGTTGGCGATGAATTTGAGGTAGTCCTCCATCATCGCCGCGTTCATGCCCAGCACACCGCGGGGCATGGTGTCGCGGGCGTATTCGATCTCCAGCTGGGTGCCCTGGAGAATCATCTGGGTGGCTTCGTCCTTCATCTGGGCATCCCAGAGGCTCGGGTTCTCGATCTTGATCTGGTTGATCATGTCGATGCCGAAGTTCAGGTGCATGGACTCGTCACGCAGGATGTACTGGAACTGCTCGGCGGTGCCGGTCATCTTGTTGCGGCGACCCATGGAGAGGATCTGGGTGAAGCCGCAATAGAAGAAGATGCCTTCGAGTACGCAGTAGTAGGCGATCAGGTTCTTGAGGAACTGGCGATCAGTCTCCGGGGTGCCGGTCTTGAACTCGGGGTCGGAGATGGAGCGAGTGTACTTCAGGCCCCAGCTCGCCTTTTTCGCGACGCTCGGGATCTCGTGGTACATGTTGAAGATCTCGCCTTCATCCATGCCCAGCGACTCGATGCAGTACTGGTAGGCGTGGGTGTGGATCGCCTCTTCGAAGGCCTGGCGCAGGATGTACTGGCGGCACTCGGGGTTGGTGATCAGGCGGTAGACGGCCAAGACCAGGTTGTTGGCGACCAGGGAGTCGGCGGTGGAGAAGAAGCCGAGGTTGCGCTTGACGATGCGGCGCTCGTCCTCGGTGAGGCCGTCCGCGCTCTTCCAGGTCGCGATGTCGGCGTTCATGTTTACTTCCTGGGGCATCCAGTGGTTGGCGCAACCATCCAGATACTTCTGCCAGGCCCAGTCGTACTTGAAGGGTACGAGCTGGTTGAGGTCGGCGCGGGCGTTGATCATCTGCTTGTCGCCGACGTGCACGCGAGCCGAAGAGCCTTCCAGGTCGTCCAGGCCTTCCTGGATGTCCAGCTCGTTCAACGCGGCCTTGGCGCGGGCCACGGCGTCGGAGTCGTCAGCGGATGGGGCACGGGCGTCGTGGACCAGGGCGTCGCCCTCGGAGTCCAGGCGCTCGGTCTGGGCAGGCGCTTGCTGGCCGGCGGCCTGCGCGGGCTTGGCGGTGGTGGTGTCGTCGTCTTTGTCGAATTCTTCCCAGTTCAGCATGGGGTGTCTCCTGGGTGACTGTGCGGTGGGGGCGGGGCGGCGGGCCCTCACCCTAGCCCTCTCCCGGAGGGAGAGGGGATAAGAGTGGTGCGCGGGTGCGGGATTTGGCCCTCACCCTAGCCCTCTCCCAGGGGAGAGGGGATAAAGAGCAGCCCTCTGCTAGGAGAGGGCTTGGGGTGTTACTGGCAGGCTTCGCACTCGGGATCGTCGAGGCTGCAGGCCTTGGGCACCGGAGCCGGTGCGGGGGCGGGAGCAGCTTCGGCTTTCTGGGCCGGGGCGGGGGCCGCGCTGGCCTGGACGCCGGTAATGGGATCGGCGCTCACGGCGTTCAGCTTGCCGGTGTTGATGGTGGACTTCTCGGTGCTGGTGGCAGCCAGGGCACGGAGGTAGTAGGTGGTCTTCAGACCGCGGAACCAGGCCATGCGGTAGGTCACGTCGAGCTTCTTGCCCGAGGCGCCGGCGATGTACAGGTTCAGCGACTGGGCCTGGTCGATCCACTTCTGGCGACGGCTGGCAGCCTCGACGATCCACTTGGTCTCCACTTCGAAGGCGGTGGCGTACAGGTCCTTCAGATCCTGCGGGATGCGCTCGATCTGCTGTACGGAGCCGTCGTAGTACTTGAGGTCGTTGACCATCACCGAGTCCCACAGGCCGCGGGCCTTGAGGTCGCGTACCAGATAGGGGTTGATGACGGTGAATTCGCCCGAGAGGTTCGACTTCACATAGAGGTTCTGGTAGGTCGGCTCGATCGACTGGGACACGCCGGTGATGTTGGCGATGGTCGCGGTCGGCGCGATGGCCATGATGTTGGAGTTGCGGATGCCCTTCTTGGCACGCTCGCGCAGCGGGGCCCAGTCCAGGGTCTCGGACAGGTCGACCTCGATGTACTTGGCGCCGCGCTCTTCGATCAGGCGCTTCTCGGAATCGATCGGCAGGATGCCCTGGGACCAAAGCGAACCCTGGAAGCTGGAGTAGCTGCCGCGCTCTTCGGCCAGGTCACAGGAGGCCTGGATGGCGTAGTAGCTGATCACTTCCATGGAAGTGTCGGCGAACTGCACGGCGGCATCGGAGCCGTAGGCGATGTGCTGCAGGTACAGCGCATCCTGGAAGCCCATGATGCCCATGCCAACCGGACGGTGCTTGAGGTTGGAGTTCTCCGCCTGGGGCACCGAGTAGTAGTTGATGTCGATGACGTTGTCGAGCATGCGCACGGCAGTCTTGACGGTACGGGCGACCTTGGCCACGTCCAGCTTGCCGTCGACGATGTGGTTCACCAGGTTCACCGAACCCAGGTTGCACACGGCGATCTCGTCCTTGTTGGTGTTCAGGGTGATCTCGGTGCAAAGGTTGGAGCTGTGCACCACGCCCACGTGCTGCTGCGGGCTGCGCAGGTTGCACGGGTCCTTGAAGGTCAGCCACGGGTGGCCGGTCTCGAACAGCATGGACAGCATCTTGCGCCAGAGGTCCTTGGCCTTGATGGTCTTGTGCAGCTTGAGCTTGCCGTACTCGGTCAGGGCTTCGTAGTACTCGTAGCGCTCCTCGAAGGCCTTGCCGTAGAGGTCGTGCAGATCGGGCACGTCGGCGGGAGAGAACAGGGTCCAGTTGCCGTCCTCGAAGACACGCTTCATGAACAGGTCGGGGATCCAGTTGGCGGTGTTCATGTCGTGGGTACGACGACGGTCATCACCGGTGTTCTTGCGCAGCTCGAGGAATTCCTCGATGTCCAGGTGCCAGGTTTCCAGGTAGGCGCAGACCGCGCCCTTGCGCTTGCCGCCCTGGTTGACCGCCACGGCGGTGTCGTTGACCACCTTGAGGAAGGGCACGACGCCCTGGCTCTTGCCGTTGGTGCCCTTGATGTAGGAGCCCAGGGCGCGTACCGGGGTCCAGTCGTTGCCCAGGCCGCCGGCGAACTTCGACAGCATGGCGTTATCGTGGATGGCGCCATAGATGCCGGACAGGTCGTCGGGCACGGTGGTCAGGTAGCAGCTGGACAGCTGCGGACGCAGGGTGCCGGCGTTGAACAGCGTCGGGGTGGACGCCATGTAGTCGAAGCTGGCCAGCAGGTTGTAGAACTCGATGGCGCGGGCTTCCTTGTCTTTCTCCATGTGCGCCAGGCCCATGGCCACGCGCATGAAGAACAGCTGCGGCAGCTCGAAGCGGGTGCCGTGGCTGTGCAGGAAGTAGCGGTCGTACAGGGTCTGCAGACCCAGGTAGGTGAACTGCTGGTCACGCTCGTGATCGATGGCGGCGCCCAGGCGCTCCAGGTCGAAGCTGGCCAGTTTCGGGTCCAGCAGCTCCAGCTCCACGCCCTTGGCGACGTAGGCGGGCAGGGCCTTGGCGTACAGCTCGGCCATCTCGTGGTGGGTGGCGGACTCGGCGACGCCGAGGAAGCTCAGGCCTTCGGCGCGCAGGCTGTCCAGCAGCAGGCGGGCGGTGACGTAGGAGTAGTTGGGCTCACGCTCGACCAGGGTACGGGAGGTCATCACCAGGGCGGTGTTGACGTCCTTCTCGGCCACGCCGTCGTACAGGTTCTTCAGGGTTTCCTTCTGGATCAGCTCGCCGTTCACCTCTTCGAGGCCTTCGCAGGCTTCGCTGATGATGGTGTTCAGGCGGCCCATGTCCAGCGGCTGGGTGGTGCCGTCGACCTTGGTGACGCGGATGCTCGGGTGCGGCTCGGCGATATCGCTGGCGGCGCCTTGCTTGCGTTCCTGGCTGCGGGCTTCACGATAGATGACATAGCTACGGGCGACCTTCTGCTCGCCGGCGCGCATCAGGGCCAGTTCGACCTGGTCCTGGATCTCTTCGATGTGGATGGTGCCACCGGAGGGCATGCGGCGCTTGAAGGTGCTGCTGACCTGGTCGGTGAGCTGCTTGACGGTGGTGTGGATGCGCGAGGAGGCCGCGGCGTTACCGCCTTCCACGGCGAGGAAAGCCTTGCTGATGGCCACGGTGATCTTGTCGTCGGTGTAGGGGACGACGGTACCGTTGCGCTTGATGACGCGCAGTTGACCCGGGGCGGTGGCGCCTAGGTCCTGGCTGTCATCTTGCGCCGGGCGGCCCTGCTGGGCTTGCTCGCGGGTCAGGTCGGTTTGCATGCGGAACTCCCTTGATCGGAAAGAGGGGATCGTCGGCGAGCCGGCGATCCGGAAGAGTGTTGGCCTAACGGCTGCGCGACAACTGCCGGTCGCGCCTGTACCAATGAAGATTCCAACGAAAAGCCGTACCGGCGCCGATTCCCGAAGGAAGCGGCGGGCGGGGTCCAGGGACCCTGGAAATTCATAATTCGGGCGACAGGATAAGCCCTCCTCGTTAGGGAAGACAGTCTTGACAGAGGGGTGTTTCGCCGTCCCAGGCCAGACCGACGAACTGCTATATATGGTGGTGTAGGGGTGAGAAGGCCACTAGATGTCGCGTTTGTCACGTTTCCGGCTGTGGATAAGGCGTGGATAAGCTGTTCAGGGATAGGGGGTATCCTGGGGGTGGTGCCAGGCCAGTGCGCGCAGACGCTGGGATCAGAGCTGGGTGGTCAAATAACGTACAACCTCACGGTCGACTCTTACCAAAAGCGGCAAGGGATATACCGGTTCGCTATGAGTACTTTCTTCACCAGAAGAAAACGTTCGATAGCCACTGCGACGTTCTGCCCCGGTGAAGGAGCGGACAACCCGCCGGTGATCGGCATCGCTTCCTTATATACAGAAGGCTGCACTCAGGCGCGGGGTGCCAGCAGGGTCAACAGGCGGCCCGCTTCGTCCAGGCGGAAACGGCCCTCCAGCTGTGTACCCGCCGTCCATCGCGACGACAGCTCGATCAACAGCCGGATGACGAAGGTCCCACGGCTGTCCGTGGCGAGGATCTCGGCATCCTGGAAGAAAAACATCTGCCGCACCTGTGGATGGAGTGCCTTGAACAGACTTTCCTTGGCGGAAAACGCCAGGGTGATGGCGAAGGCCTGCCGTTCTTCATCCAGCGGCTGCAGGCGCTCCTGTTCGGCCGGGGTGAGGATCTGGTCGGCCAGGCGTAGTGCCTTGGTCGGTTCGAGCAGGGTTTCGACGTCCAGGCCAACGCCTAGGTACTCCTGGGCACTTCCCACCGCGGCCGCGGCCCAGCCATGGCCATGGGTGATGGCGCCCACGTGGCCAGCCGGCCAGACGGGGCCACGATCCTCGGCGCGATGCCCCGGAACGGCGTCGGTGCCGCTCAGGCGTCGCAGAGCCTCCCGGGCGCAGAGGCGACCAGCCAGGTATTCGGCCTGACGCTTGGCCACGGCGCGCCGGATATTGTCCGGGGGCAGGGCGCCCAGGCGCAGGGCGTCACGCTCGAAGCTCACCAGAGCGGGATCGAAACGGCAATGGATCAGCTTCAGCGAGGCCAACTCCGGGCTCAACGGCGGAAGCGGTTCGGGCGTCGTACAGCAACCTGGCAGGTGCGCGAGCGGCAAGGTGCTCATCACAGTGGGCTATCTGGGCCAGAGGGGGAAGGCAGCGAAAAATTCACGGCAGGCTCCGACAAAAAGGCGCACAAAGGATAGCCGACTACCGGCCGCACTGGCGGAAAACCGCCCCGGATGTGGGGGGATTTCCGCCCGTTTTCATCGGATGGCGGGGTTCCGCCGCTACGCGACAACTAGACTTTCGACTGAAAGGTGCATGAAAGCTGGCGCTTTGATTGCGCGCCGGAAAGTGGAACGGCGATTGCTTATGTCTAGCAAGATGCTGGTGTCACCGTCGTGCGGCCGCCAGATCCACAACAAAAAGCTCTCAGGATGAGAGAGCCAACATCAGTCAGGTGCCCACTCGGACAGGACGTCAGGTAGTGGTCACAAGGGAAAGAGCCATGACAGCAACCGTCGACACAACAACTACTACCGCTCCCGCGCCCAAGCGACCCGTCAAGCAGCCTCTCTACAAGAGCCTCTATTTCCAGGTGATTCTGGCAATCGTCCTGGGTATCCTGCTCGGCCACTTCTATCCTCAGACCGGCGCCGCCATGAAGCCGCTGGGTGACGGCTTCATCAAGCTGATCAAGATGGTGATCGCACCCATCATCTTCTGCACCGTGGTGACCGGTATCGCCGGCATGCAGAACATGAAGGCCGTGGGCAAGACCGGTGGTATGGCGCTGCTGTATTTCGAGATCTTCTCCACCATCGCGTTGCTGATCGGTCTGATCGTGGTCAACGTCGTTCAGCCGGGCGCCGGCATGAACGTCGACGTCAGCACCCTGGACACCAAGGGCATTGCTGCCTACGCCGCTGCCGCCGAGAAGCAGAGCACCATCGACTTCCTGCTGAACATCATCCCGTCGACGGTCGTCAACGCCTTCGCCACCGGTGAGATCCTGCAGGTGCTGTTCTTCGCCGTGCTGTTCGGCTACGCCCTGCATCGCCTGGGCGAGACCGGTCAACTGGTGTTCAACTTCATCGACCGTATCTCCCACGTCTTCTTCAACATCATCAACGTCATCATGAAGCTGGCCCCCATCGGTGCCTTCGGTGCGATGGCGTTCACCATCGGCAAGTACGGCGTCGGCACCCTGGTGCAGCTGGGTTACCTGATGGCCTGCTTCTACATCACCTGCGTGTTGTTCGTGCTGCTGGTCCTGGGCACCGTGGCGCGTATGCATGGCTTCAGCATCCTTAAGTTCATCAAGTACATCCGCGAAGAACTGCTGATCGTGCTGGGTACCTCGTCTTCCGAGTCCGCCCTGCCGCGC
Source organism: Pseudomonas oryzihabitans (assembly GCF_001518815.1). Classification (NCBI taxonomy): domain Bacteria; kingdom Pseudomonadati; phylum Pseudomonadota; class Gammaproteobacteria; order Pseudomonadales; family Pseudomonadaceae; genus Pseudomonas; species Pseudomonas oryzihabitans. The sequence goes on along the minus strand of NZ_CP013987.1, from coordinate 3,363,854 downwards.
ATGCTGACCAAGATGCAGAAGCTGGGTGCCGAGAAGTCGGTGGTTGGCCTGGTGATCCCCACCGGCTACTCCTTCAACCTCGACGGTACTGCCATCTACCTGACCATGGCCGCCGTGTTCATCGCCCAGGCCACCAATACCCAGATGGACATCACTCACCAGATCACTCTGCTGCTGGTGCTGCTGATCTCCTCCAAGGGCGCTGCAGGCGTCACCGGTAGCGGCTTCATCGTGCTGGCCGCCACCCTGTCCGCCGTCGGTCACGTACCGGTTGCTGGCCTGGCGCTGATCCTGGGTATCGACCGTTTCATGTCCGAAGCCCGCGCCCTGACCAACCTGGTCGGCAACGGTGTGGCCTCCATCGTGGTCGCCAAGTGGTGCGGTCAGCTGGACGAGCAAACCCTGAAAACCGAACTCGCTCGCGGCCCGAACGCCGTTGAGGTCGAGGAAGCTCGTCAGACCGCCTGATCCTGGTGTGAGGGCCGCTCTTGAGCGGTCCTCCAGCACTACCGAAACGCCCGTATCGAGAGATGCGGGCGTTTTCTTTTGTGTGCGATTCGGCCGGGGCAGGGCAGGAAGCTATGCCAGGGCAAGCGCGTGCGGGTTCGCACCTCTGTCGCACAGCGTTACCGGGCCTAGTGGCTGGAATCAAGCGCAGGGCGCCAGGAGCGAGCCTTCCGGCTCTTTCTCGGTGAAGGATAGGGTGGTGCGGGAAGAGGTGGTCGATAACGCGCGACAGTGGAGCGCAGCGCGCTATTCAGCGTGGTCGCAGACCTGTCGCAGGGGAAAGTTAGAGCGCGAGGGAGAGGCGGGGGTATCGGCGGGAGGGGTTGAAGCGCTGGCAGGCCGCCAGCGCTTCGAGGGTAGATCAGCGACGCAGGGTGGGGCGGTAGCCCATGACGCCGTAGAACAGGATGTAGACGTAGCAGACCAGCGGAACCACGAAGGAGGGCAGCAGGCCGATGGTGTCGGCGAAGAAGCCCTGGATGGCCGGCACCAGCGCGCCACCCACGATACCCATGCACAGCAGGCCCGAGCCTTTGGAGGTGAACTTGCCCAGCCCCTTGAGCGCCAGGGAGAAGATGGTCGGGAACATGATGGAGTTGAAGAAGCCGATGGCCAGCAGGGCCCACATGGCGACCTTGCCACCTTGCAGCACGGCTATGGCCAGCAGCACACCGATGGCGATGGCGTTGAAGGTCAGCACCAGGTTCGGCCGTACCTTGGTCATGATGACGCCGCCGATGAAGCGACCGACCATGGCGCCGCCCCAGTACAGGGACAGGTACTTGGCGGCGGTGGCGGCGTTCAGGCCGGCCACGTCCGGGCTTTCCATCAGGCTCACCAGGTAGCTGCCGATGGACACTTCCGCGCCCACGTACATGAAGATGCCGACCACGCCGAGCAGCAGGTGACGATAGGCCCAGACGCTGCTAGCGGTCAGGGCGTTCTCGTCGGTAGCGTTGTCCTGCTCGGTGTCCTTGATCTGCGGCAGACGGAAGAGGCCGATGATCACCGCCAGGGCGACCAGCATGCCGGCCAGGATCAGATAGGGCAGCTGCACTGAATGAGCGGCGGAGTCTTCACCGACCAGGGCCAGGATGGTCACGGCGCCCACCAGCGGGCCGACGGTGGTGCCCAGGGAATTGAAGGCCTGGGTCAGGTTGAGACGCGAAGCCGCGGTTTCCGGCTTGCCGAGGATGGTGACGTAGGGGTTGGCCGCTACCTGCAGCACGGTGATGCCGGCTGCCAGGACGAAGAGGGCGGTGAGGAAGAAGCCGTAGGACTGGGCACCGGCTGCCGGGTAGAACAGCACGCAACCAACGCCAGCGGTGAGCAGGCCGACGATGATGCCCTTCTTGTAGCCCAGGCTTTCCACCAGGCGACCGGCGGGGAAGGAGACGATGAAGTAGGCGGTGAAGAAGCAGAACTGGATCAGCGAGGCCTGCAGGTAGCTGAGGGTAAAGACCGCCTTGAGGTGGGGGATGAGGATGTCGTTCAGCGAGGTGATCAGACCCCACATGAAGAACAGCATAGTGAGGACGATCAAGGGTCCGCGGTAGCTCTGGTTTTGATTGTGCATTGGGGCTCCATGGGTACAACAGTTTCTTGTCTCTGCCCGCGATGTTCGGACAGCGCTGTCTATGGCGGCTGCGCAGACACAGCGAAGCGGCGCGAGATTAAGCTATTCGCGCTGCTGAATCCATTCTTCCTGGAGGTTCGCAGGCGAAGTGCCGGCGCCTTCGACCGCAGGGCCCATGACCGGTTCAGCCGGGCAGGGAGCGGAAATGAAAAACGGCGCCAGAGGCGCCGTTTGGATCACACAAGCGAGGGCTATCAGCCCTGCCAGCGCTTGAGGACCAGGGTGGCGTTGGTGCCGCCGAAACCGAAGCTGTTGCTCATGATGAGGTCCAGCTTGGTGTTTTCCTTGGTCTCGCGCAGGATCGGCAGGTCAGCGACCTCCGGATCCAGTTCGTCGATGTTGGCCGAGCCGGCGATGAAATTACCTTCCATCATCAGCATGCAGTAGATGGCCTCGTGCACACCGGCGGCGCCCAGGGAGTGACCGGACAGGCTCTTGGTAGAGCTGATGGCCGGTGCCTTGTCGCCGAACACGGCGCGCACACCCTTGATCTCGGCCACGTCGCCCACTGGAGTGGAGGTACCGTGGGTGTTCAGGTAGTCGATCTCGCCGTCGACGGTGGACAGCGCCTGCTGCATGCAGCGGATCGCGCCTTCGCCGCTCGGGGCGACCATGTCGTAGCCGTCGGAGGTCGCGCCATAGCCGACGATCTCGGCATAGATCTTGGCGCCACGGGCCAGGGCGTGTTCGAGTTCCTCGACCACTACCATGCCGCCGCCGCCCGCGATGACGAAACCGTCACGCTTGCTGTCGTAGGCACGGGACGCCTTTTCCGGGGTCTCGTTGTAGTCGCTGGAGAGCGCGCCCATGGCATCGAACAGCATGCTCTGGGTCCAGTGCTCTTCCTCGCCGCCACCGGCGAAGACCACGTCCTGCTTGCCGAGCTGGATCTGCTCCATCGCCAGGCCGATGCAGTGGGCACTGGTGGCGCAAGCCGAGGCCACGGAGTAGTTCAGGCCCTTGATCTTGAAGGGGGTGGCCAGGCAGGCGGAGACCGTGCTGCTCATGGTCCGGGTCACGCGGTAGGGGCCGACGCGCTTGACGCCCTTCTCGCGCAGGATGTCCAGGGCTTCCATCTGGTTGAAGGTGGAAGCGCCACCGGAACCGGCGATCAGGCCGGTGCGGGGGTTGGAAACCTGGTCTTCGGACAGGCCGGAATCCTTGATCGCCTGATCCATGGCCAGGTAGGCGTAGGCGGCGGCATCGCCGACGAAGCGCTTGACCTTGCGGTCGATCAGTTCTTCGAGGTTCAGGTCGATGGAACCGGAAACCTGACTGCGCAGACCCATTTCGGCATATTCCGGATTGTGACGGATGCCGGCACGGCCTGCGCGCAGGTTGGCGGAAACGGTGTCTTTATCATTGCCCAGGCACGAAACGATACCCAGACCGGTAATGACGACGCGACGCATGCGAAAAGCCCTTAGAAGCTATCGGTGGAAGTGAACAGGCCGACACGCAGACCTTCGGCGGAGTAGATCTCGCGCCCGTCCACGCTGACGGTGCCATCGGCGATGGCCAGAATCAGCGACCTGTTGATGGTGCGTTTGATATGGATATTGTAGGTGACCTTCTTGGCGGTCGGCAGTACCTGGCCGAAGAACTTCACTTCACCCGAGCCCAGGGCGCGACCGCGACCCGGATTACCCTGCCAGCCAAGGTAGAAACCGACCAGCTGCCACATGGCATCCAGGCCCAGGCAGCCCGGCATCACCGGATCGCCCTCGAAATGACAACCGAAGAACCAGAGGTCGGGACGGATATCGAGTTCCGCCACCAGTTCGCCCTTGCCGTATTTCCCGCCTACCTCACTGATATGCGTGATCCGATCGATCATCAGCATATTCGGTGCGGGCAATTGGGCATTGCCCGGCCCGAAGAGCTCGCCACGGCTGCAGCGCAGCAAGTCTTCGTAGGTAAAGGCGTGTTGTTTGGTCATGCAAGCTCCTGTAGCTGGCCTAGATCCAGGCTCTGGCGACTCCAATGGTCGCTCTGGGTATGGCTTCGTGTAGCAATAGACTGTCGGGGCATCGGTAAAGTCACAGGCCAGCACCCCGCTCGTTAACGGGCCATTGTGCACTTTCCGCAGTCAATTCTCCATCCTGGGAGGCCGTTCAGGGTGTCGCGGGTCTCGGGCCAGCGAAGCGAGCAGGGCTGTGAAAGAGAGGTTTACCGGTGCTAAATAGGTATTTCTCAGCCGTTTTCAACACCGTTCGGCCGAAACGAAGCAGATCGTGAACAGGCGCTAAGGCGTTCGCGCGGCTACCGTATACTGCCGACGAGGCCGCACGACCGCGGTGAAGACGAGAGTTTCGATGACAGTCCAATCCCCCATCGCCGTTCTGGGCGGCGGCAGCTTCGGTACCGCCCTGGCCAACCTGGTCGCCGAGAACGGTCTGCCGGTACGCCTGTGGATGCGTGATCCGCACCAGGCCGAGACCATCCGCCGCGAACGCGAGAATCCGCGCTATCTGAAGGGTATCAAGGTACATGCTGCGGTCGAGGCCACCAGCGACCTGCAGGGCGCCATCGCCGACTGCGAGCTGATCCTGGTAGCGCTGCCGTCGAGCGCGCTGCGCCAGGCGCTGGCGCCCATCGCCCAGCAACTGGAGGGGCGTTTCCTGGTCAGCACCACCAAGGGTATCGAGGCACACTCCTTCATGCTGATGAGCGAAATCCTTGCGGAGATCGTGCCGCGGGCGCGCATCGGCATCATCTCCGGCCCCAATCTGGCCCGTGAGATCGCCGAGCACCAGCTCACCGCCACCGTGGTGGCCAGCGAGGATGAAGAGGTCTGTCGTCGGGTCCAGGCGGCGTTGCACGGGCGCACCTTCCGCGTCTACGCCAGCGCCGACCGCCTTGGCGTGGAGTTGGCCGGCGCCCTGAAGAACGTCTATGCCATCATCGCCGGCATGGCCGCGGCTCTGGCGATGGGCGAGAACACCCGCAGCATGCTGATCACCCGTGCCCTGGCCGAGATGACCCGCTTCGCCGTACAGCGTGGCGCCAATCCCATCACCTACCTGGGCCTGGCCGGGGTAGGGGATCTGATCGTGACCTGCTCCTCGGAGAAGAGCCGCAATTACCGGGTGGGGCACGCCTTGGGTCGTGGGCTCAGTCTGGAGGAAGCCGTGGCGCAGATCGGCGAGACCGCCGAGGGCGTCAACACCCTGCGTGTGCTCAAGGAAAAAGCGGACGAGCTGGGCGTCTACATGCCCCTGGTCAATGGCCTCTATGCGATCCTGTTCGAGGGCCGCAGCCTGGGGCAAGTGATCGAGGCCCTGATGGGCGGTGAGCCCAAGACCGATGTCGATGTGGCGGACGCCGCCGAGATCCCGAGCAGGCTCTGAGCCGCTACACTGTCTGAAAAGAGGAATTTCCATGTCCCAACCCGTGCATTCCCGCGAGCTGCTAGGCCTGCGCCTGATCTGGATGCTGCTGTTCCTGTTCGTCTGGCTGGGTGCGCAGTACGTGCTGGCGGTGGTGGTGCTGGTACAGCTGGTGGTGCGCCTGATCAAGGGCGAGGCCAATCCCGGCTTGACCGCGTTCGGGGCCGCCTTGGGCGCCTATCTGGCGCAGATCGTGCGCTTCGGCACCTTCGCCAGCGAGGTCAAGCCCTGGCCCTTCGCCGATTGGCCGGCCGCGGAGCAGCCCGACGACCGCTCCGCCACCGCACCATGAAGCTCTGGCTGCTGCGGCACGGCGAAGCCGAGGCACGCGCGTCCAGCGATGAACAGCGCGAGCTGACGGCTGCAGGCCGCGCGGCGGTCCTGCGTAGCGCGGAACAGTTGCAGGGCAGTGGGCTGCAACGCCTTCTTACCAGTCCCTATGTGCGGGCGCGGCAGACGGCCGCCCTGGTGCAACAGCAACTGGCCTGGGCGGGTGATGTGTCTGTCTGTCAGTGGGCGACGCCCGACGGCGAACCCGAGCGGGCCCTGGCGGAGCTGGAGCGACTGGGCGTGGAAGAGCTGCTGCTGGTCACGCACAATCCCTTCGTCGGTGAGCTGGCCGGCTGGCTGCTGCACGGTCACCGGCAGGCGCCGGTGCCCATGGGCACTGCCTCTCTGCTGTGTCTGGAAGCGCCGCTGCCGTTGGCCGGCGGCTTCGATCTGGTCAGTCGCTTCGACGGCTGACGCCCTTTCAAGGAAAGAACATGAGCATCTGGCAGACCCTCCCGGATCCTGCGGACCTCGGGCGTCAGCTCGAGAACACCCTCGGCGAACACCTGGACATGCGCATCGAGGCCTGGGACGACAGCAGCCTGACGGCCAGCATGGTGGTGGACAAGCGTACCCATCAGCCCATGGGGCTGTTGCACGGGGGCGCCTCGGTGGCTCTGGCCGAGACGGTGGGCTCCATCGCCAGCATGCTCTGCGTGGATCGTTCGCGCTATTACTGCGTGGGTCAGGAAATCAACGCCAATCACCTGCGCGGCGTACGTGCCGGCCGGGTGACGGCAGTCGCTCGTCCCCTCCATCTGGGGCGCAGTAGCCATGTCTGGGACATCCGCCTGAACGACGAAGAGGGCCGTCTGACATGCGTGTCGCGGCTGACCGTGGCCGTGGTCCCGCTGCAGCGGGACCACCCTTCGACATGAACGGCGTGCGGTCGGCGGAGGTGCGGCCATGACGGCCCAGGTACAGGAATTGCGCCTGGAACTCGCCCATGTGGAGCTGAGCGCGCGGGTGTTCGGTCCGGAAGATGGTTATCCGGTGCTGGCGCTGCATGGCTGGCTGGACAACGCCATGACCTTCGCCCAGCTCGCGCCTCGGCTGCACGGCCTGCGTATCGTCGCCCTGGACCTGCCGGGGCATGGCCTGTCGGCGCATCGGCCGGCCGGGGTCGGTTACGCGATACAGGACTATGTGCTGGATGTGCTCGCCGCAGCGCGGCAACTGGGCTGGACCCGCTTCGGCCTGCTCGGGCACTCCATGGGTGCCATTGTGGGCGTCATCGCCGCCGCGGCCCTGCCGGATCACATCGAACGGTTGGCGCTGATCGATGGCCTGCTGCCCTACACCACGCCAGCGGCGGAGGTGCCGGAGAAGCTGGGCAAGGCATTGCTCGCCGAGCTTGAGCTGCCCAATCGCCGCAAGCCGGTCTATGCCACGGTGGAAGAGGCCGTGGCAGCGCGCTTAAAGGGGGCTCTGACGGTCAGTCGCGAAGCCGCCGAACTCCTCGCCGAGCGCGGGCTGATGGCCGTGCCCGGTGGCTACACCTGGCGCTCCGATCCCCGGCTGCGGCTGCCCAGTCGGATCCGCTTCACCCCGGAGCAGGCCGTGGCCTGCCTGAGCGCCGTGCGCTGCCCGGCGGCGCTGGTGGTGGCCGCGGGCGGTCTCGTGGCGCCTCATGCCGAGGCCATGAGGCTGGCACGCGAGCAGCCGTGCTTTCGGCTCCACGAGCTGCCAGGTGGGCACCATCTGCATCTGGATGACGCCCAGGGCGCCCAGGCCGTCGCAGATTGTTTCAATGCCTTCTTTGCCGCCAGCATCGGGCCCGGCGAATAATGCGGGATGCCTAGCCATCCGTTTTACCCTCGCGCCACTTTCGTCCAGCGATCCCTGCTGATTGGCCTGCTACTGTCCGTTGGCGCCGCGCAGGCAGCGGTGCTACCTGAAATCGCTCCCATGGATCACGCCCAGCTCGTTCGGGAGACGGGGCCGGCGACCACTGAACGCCTCTATCCGCTGGGGCCGGCCAGCCGCATCGGTGGCCGCCTGCGGCTGGAAGATTCGCTGCAGGTAGAGGGCGAACTCCAGACCCAGACCTTCGAGCTGGCCAGTGGGCATCCGCCGCTGGCACGACTCGACAGCGAACGCCAGCGCCTGCAGCAGCAAGGCGCGACCTTGCTCTACTGGTGCGAGGGGCGTGATTGCGGCGCCAGCAGCGTCATCGCCAACAGCCTCCTGGGCGAAGCCATGCTCTATGGACCTGACGATCAGCAGGGCCTGCTGGTACTGCAACTCGCGGAGCCTCAGACGGTGCTCACCCTCTATGGCATCACCCGCGGCAATCGCCGCGGCTATCTGCACGCAGAGCGACTGCAGGCGAGCCAGCCATTACCGGAGCTGTTGCCGACCGCCGCCACCCTGCTCAAGGAATTGCAGCGCGACGGCCAGTTGCTGTTGCCTGCCCTGGGCAAGGAGCCGGCGCAGCCCTGGATCGCGCGATTCGCCGCGGCCCTGGCACTCAATGGCGATGTGGCCGTGACCCTCGGCGGCGACCAGGCCGTGACCTGGCAGAACGCCTTGCGCGACGCGGGCATTCGCGCGCCGCGACTGCAGACCGATGATGGCCGGGCGGCGGGTCTCTATCGCCGCTAGACGTCGTTGACGTAGCGGGTGCGACCCGCGCCCAGGCCGAACAGCGTTGCCAGCACGGCGATCACGGTAAACAACACGCCCATGGGCGCCCAGCCGTGGGTAGCGTCGTGGATGATGCCCACCAGCAACGGGCCCAGGGAAGCCAGGCTGTATCCTGCGCCCTGAGCCATGCCGGACAGTCGGCCAGCGGTTTCCGCATCGCGGGAGCGCAGTACCAGCAGGGCGAGCGCCAGGCTGAAGGTGGCCCCCTGGCCAAGGCCGAGCACTACCGCCCACAGCCAGAGACTGCCCAGGGGCGCATAGAGGCAGCCCAGCAGGCCCGCGAGGGTCAGGGTCATGGCCACCACGATGGCCAGGCGCTGGTCGTTGCCACGCGTTGCCAGCCAGGGCGCGGTGAGGGCGCTGACCAGTTGGGTCATCACCGAGCCGGACAGCATCAAGCCGGCCTGCACCATGCCCAGGCCCCGGTCCATCAGCAGGGTGGGCAGCCAACCGAAGACGATGTAGGCCAGCGACGATTGCAGACCCATATAGAGGGTGATCTGCCAGGCCAGGCGATTGCGCCACAGGGAGCTGCCCTGGCTTCGATGCGCGGCTGCCAGGGGCGGCTGACGCAGCTGCGGCAGCCAGACCAGCAGGGCCACCACGGCGACCAGTGCCCAAATGGCCAGGGCAGGTTGCCAGTGGCCGTCGAAAGCCTCCGCCAGAGGCGCGGTCGCGCCAGCGGCCAGGGCGGCGCCGATGCACAGCATCATGGTGTAGAGCCCCATCAGCTGACCGGCCTGGGCCGGGAAGTCGCGCTTGACCAGGGACGGCAGGAGCACGCCCAGGATACCGATGCAGGCGCCGGCGATCAGGCTGCCGAGAAACAGGCCGGCGGGCGGCAGGAGACTGCGCAGGACGATGCCCACGGCGAGCAGGGCGAGAATGGCGCCCAGGGTGCGCTCGCTGCCCCAGCGACGGGCCAGGCGTGGCGCCAGGGGCGCGAACAGCCCCAGGCAGAGTACCGGCAGGGTAGTGAGCAGGCCGATGGCACTGCTGGACAGGCCCGTGCTGCTTTCGATCTGCCGCAGCAGGGGCGACAGGCTGGACAGCGCTGGCCGCAAGTTGAGGGCGATGAGCATGAGACTGGCGAGCAACAAGCCGCGCTGCCAGGCGGTAGAGGGTGAAATCGCTGGAGAAGACATGAGTGCTGCTATGACTGGGGAAACCGGCAATCCTAGCGCACTCTGGCCATAACGCATGGCGCTTCTGTTGGCTACCCTCTGCCGGGAAAAAATAGTTGGGTGGACCGGCTAAAAAATCGCCAGTTTGTCCATTGCCGCACCGCCGCTCACTTGTCCGGCGTCAGCGGAAGGTTTTCCACGAGGTTATCCACAGCAACTGTGGATTACCCTCGAAAAACAGCCCTTTTGCTTTGGCGGGCGATCTGTTAAGCGAGGCCATCCCCGCCAGCGGACGGGCATTTGCTACTATTACGCCCCTTCGCGCTGCCTGTCGAACGAGCGCCACCGCTGAACCGGAGTAACGATGACCGACCCCATTCGCCTCACCCAATACAGCCACGGCGCCGGTTGTGGTTGCAAGATCGCCCCCAAGACCCTGGAAACCATCCTGGCCGGTAGTGGTGCCCAGCACTTGGACCCGCGGCTGTGGGTGGGCAATGCCTCACGCGACGACGCCGCGGTCTATGGTCTGGATGAAGAGCGCGGGGTGGTGTCCACCACCGACTTCTTCATGCCCATCGTCGATGATCCCTTCGATTTCGGCCGGATCGCGGCCACCAACGCCATCAGCGACATCTATGCCATGGGTGGCGATCCGCTGCTGGCCATCGCCATCCTCGGCTGGCCGGTCAATGTGCTGCCGCCGGAAGTGGCGCGTGAGGTCATCGCCGGGGGACGGCGAGTGTGCGACGATGCCGGCATTCCCCTAGCCGGTGGCCATTCCATCGATGCGCCCGAGCCGATCTTCGGCCTGGCGGTGACCGGGATCGTGGAAAAGCGTCACCTCAAGCGCAATGACACCGCGACTCTGGGCAGTCGCCTCTATCTGACCAAGCCGCTGGGCATCGGCATCCTCACCACGGCCGAGAAGCGCGCCCTGCTGCGGCCCGAGGATCGCCATCTGGCGCGGGATACCATGTGCCAGCTCAACCGTCCCGGCAGCCGCTTCGGGCGCCTGGCTGGGGTGACGGCGATGACCGACGTCACCGGTTTCGGCCTGCTTGGCCACCTGGTGGAGATGGCCGATGGCAGCGGCCTGACCGCCGAACTCGACTTCGCCGCCATTCCCCGTCTCGACGGGGTGGACTTCTACCTCCAGCAGGGCTGCGTGCCCGGTGGAACGGAGCGCAACTTCGACAGCTACGGCAGCCGCATCGCCCCGCTGGACGAGGCGCGTCGCCAGCTGCTGTGCGATCCCCAGACCAGTGGCGGGTTGCTGGTGGCCGTGGCCCCGAAGGGGAGGCGGAATTTCTCGCCGTGGCCGCGGAGCTGGGCCTGGTGCTGCAACCCATAGGCCGGCTGGTGGATCGTCGTGCCCATGCGGTCGAGGTGGCCTGATGAGCCAGCGTGAGGATGCCCGCGATCTGCGGGCGCTGTTCCTGAGCGATGTCCCCCTGATCGATGTCCGCGCCCCCGTGGAATTTGCCAAGGGCGCCTTTCCCCAGGCGATCAACCTGCCGCTGATGAATGACCTGGAACGCCAGCGCGTCGGTACCCGCTACAAGCAGCAGGGCCAGCAGGCGGCGCTGCAGCTGGGGCATCAGCTGGTGTCCGGTGCGGTGAAGGAGGAACGCATCCAGGCCTGGGCCGATTTCGCCCAGGCGCATCCGGAAGGCTACCTCTATTGCTTCCGCGGCGGCCTGCGCTCGCAGATCAGTCAGGAATGGCTGCGCAGCGAAGGCGGTATCGCCTATCCCCGCGTGGTGGGTGGCTACAAGGCCATGCGGACCTTGCTCATCGAGACGCTGCAGCAGGCCCTGGCCGAATGCAGCTTCGTGGTGGTCGGTGGCATGACCGGCACGGGCAAGACGGAAGTGGTGGCTCAGCTCGACAATGCCGTCGATCTCGAAGGCCATGCCAACCACCGGGGGTCGAGCTTTGGCAAACGCGCCACGCCGCAGCCGGGCCAGATCGATTTCGAGAATCGCCTGGCCATCGACCTGCTGCGGCGTCGCCATGCCGGGCAGGCGCACTTCGTGCTGGAAGACGAGTCGCGCCTGGTCGGCCGCTGCTCGCTACCGCTGGAGTTGCACCAGGGCATGCAGCAGTTTCCGCTGGTCTGGCTGGAAGACAGCCGAGACAACCGTATCGAACGTATCCTGCGCGACTACGTCATCGATCTGGCGGCGGAATTCATTGGCCTGCACGGGCCGGAGCAAGGCTTCGCACTGTTCGCCGAGCAGCTGCGCAAGAGTCTCTCTGGCATCGCCAAGCGCCTGGGCGGCGAACGCTTCCAGCGCCTGTCGGCTATCCTCGAGGCCGCTCTGGCCGAACAGGAGCGTTCGGGCGACGTTGCCGCGCACCGGGGCTGGATCGAGGGGCTGCTGGCGGAATACTACGACCCCATGTACGCCTATCAGCGCGAGAGCAAGGCGTCCCGGGTGATCTTCAGCGGCGACCAGGCCGCGGTGGTGGAGTTTTTACGCGCTCGGCGCTGAACAGCGCCGGCCGCTGGCGGTCTACGCTGCGGTTATCCGGCCGTTTCGGCTGGTTGCAGGTCGCAAGGAGAAAGAGAGATGAAAGCGAAACTGGTTCCCGTCCTGGCCGCCACCCTGGCCGCCGTGGTGCTCGCAGGGTGCTCGGGCAAGGTAGTCAATCGCGACAGCTGCGCGGCCCAGACCCGGTCTGCCTGGCAGGAGCTCGACCTGGCCAAGGCCGAAGGCTTTTCCGGCACGGTGAGTTATTCCAAGGCGCTGGCCCTGCTGTCCACCGCCAAGACCCAGCAGCAGGTCGAGGCCTACACCGGTTGTGTGAAGAACGCCGAAAAGGCGCGCTTCTATATTCGCGAGTCCCGCGCCGGTCGTTGATCGATCACCCGGCCAGGTGTGCGTCCTGATCCAAAGCGACGTGCACGTAGCCGGGCACGACGAATAGCGGCGTTTTGCCTTTCACCCCCTCAAGAATCGGCTTTTGCGGACGACAGCGTCGGTAGCTGTCATCTTGTTGGGGTACCGTATGGAAGGGATTGCGCGCTACCGCCTGGCCAATTGGCGAACCGCCACCAAGCTTGCCGTGGGTTTCGGCCTGGTACTGCTGCTGACCTTGGTAGTGGCCCTCCAGGGCGGCCTCGCGCTCAAGGATGTGGAGCATCGCTTCGGCTCGCTACGCGACATGGCCGCGATCAATCGGCAGGTCATGCAGGTTCGCGCCCTGGAGCAGGGCTTTCGCCTGACTGGCGAGGCGGCCCAGGCCGAACACCTGCGGCAGGCCTTGCCGGCCGTGCTCGACAGGCTGGGTCAGCTCGCTACTGAGCTGGGCACTGCCCACGCGGCGGACCTCGATGCTGCCCGTGAGGCCACCAAGGCCTATGGCACTGCCTTCGCCGACTTCGAGCGCCTCAACACCTCGCGCCGTCTGGCCATGGAAGGCGCTGCCTTTCTGGTGGAGGGCGCGGCCAACAGCCTGGATATCCTCCAGTCCGGCCTGCTGGATGACGGCGCCTACGCACTGAAGGAATCCGAGGGCAAGCAGGGCGCGGAACTCCTGAACCTGTCGCAGCAAGTGGGCGAACTCTATCGCCTGATGCTCAAGAGCCTCGACGAAGCCCAGGCGCGGGCGAGCAAGACCACGGTGGACGATCAGCCCTTGCCCTCGGCCAGCGCCGCGCTTGACCTGCTGGCCAAGGTGGAGCCACAGCTGAGCGATCCAGCCTATTCCTCGGTCATCCAGGACGTCTCCACCAATATCAAGGAATTCATCCGTCGCCTGGGTGACTATGCCGCCGCCCTGGCCCAGGAGCAGACCGCGGGCGCGCGGATGACCAGCCTGGCCGAGACCGCCGTGCAGCGGGTCGATGCGCTCTATGGGCAACAGGAAGCCGAACTGCAGGCGATGATGACCAAGCGCCTGCTGACCATTGGCGGCGTCGCCCTGCTGGCGCTGGTGGTGGGCGCCCTGGCCGCGTTGATCATCACCCTGGCCATCGTCCGGCCGTTGCGCAAGGTGATCGCCGCCGCCGAGCGCATTGCCCAGGGCCAGCTGGATGTCGAATTGATCGTGGATCGGGGTGACGAGATCGGCCAGTTGCAACGCTCCAGCGCGAGCATGGTGGCGGCGTTGCGCGGCATGGTGCTGCAGTTGCAGAACGGCATCGGTCGTCTGGGACAGTCCGCTGCGGCTCTGGCCGAGCAGGCTCGCGACGCTCAGCAGGGGGTGACGCGCCAGCGGGAGGAAACCGACCAGGTGGCGGCCGCCATGGCCGAACTGGCGGCGACGGCCCAGGGGGTCGCCGCGGATGCCGAAGCCGCCGCCGGCGCTGGCGACCAGGCCGAGCGCCAGGTCAACGATGGCCAGGCGGTGATAGGTCGCAGCCTGGCTGGCATCGAGACCCTCGGGGTGGACGTCCAGGCCGCGGCGGAACGACTGCACAACGTCTCCCGTGACAGCCAGGCGATCAGCAGTGTGCTCGACGTGATCAAGGCAGTGGCCGAGCAGACCAACCTCCTGGCGCTCAACGCCGCCATCGAAGCGGCCCGGGCGGGCGACCAGGGGCGCGGTTTCGCCGTGGTGGCCGACGAGGTCCGGGCGCTGGCGCGCCGTACCCAGCAGTCGAGCATCGAGATCGAGCAGCTTATCGTGGTGTTGCAGAAGGGCAGTGGCGAAGCCGTCGAGCGGATGCAGCAGAGCGAGACCTTGCTGGCCGGGACGCTGGACAGTGCGGGTGAGACCCGGCGCGCCTTTGCCGGTATCGCCACGGCGGTGGCCAGCATCCAGCAGAAGAATCAGCAGATCGCCGCGGCAGCGGTGCAGCAGAGCGGGGTGGCCGAAGAGGTGGCGGTCAATGTGACGCGCATTCGCGACGGCGCCGATCGGTCCAGTCAGGCGATGGCGGCGACGGCTTCGGCCAGCCGGGAGCTGGCCGAGCTGGGCGACGAACTCTCACGGCTGGTGCAGCGCTTCCACGTCTGACCGAATCCGCTATTGGGCGTTGAGCGCCTGGCCGGTGGTGCCCTGGCTGGCCGGGCCGAGCAGATAGAGGTAGACCGGCAGGATGGCTTCCGGCGCGGGCACCCGGGCAGGGTCCTCGTCCGGATAGGCCGCCGCGCGCATGGCGGTACGGGTACCGCCGGGATTGACGCTGTTGACCCGGATACCCGCGTCCGCGAGCTCCTCGGCCCAGACCTGCATCAGGCCTTCGGTGGCAAACTTGGACACCGAATAGGCTCCCCAGCCGGCACGCCCCTTGCGACCGACACTGCTGGACGTGAAGATCACCGAGGCCTGGTCCGCAGCCTTGAGCAGCGGTAGCAGTGCCTGGGTCAGGGCGAAGCCGGCCTGGACGTTGACCTGCAGCACCTGGGCCAGGGCTGGCGCAGGCGTCTCTTCCAGCAAGACTCGCGGGCCCAGCAGTCCGGCGTTGTGGACCAGGCCATCCAGGCGCCCATGGCGCTGCTGCAGTCGTGCTGCCAACGCGGCATAGGCGGCTGCATCGGCTTGCTCGAGATCCAGCACCAGCGTCTCGGCCGCCTGGCCACCACTGGCCTGGATCTCGTCACGTACCTGATCCAGCGCTGCCGTATCGCGGCCTTGGAGAATCACCCGGGCGCCCAGGGCGGCACAGCCGCGGGCCAGGGCGGCGCCTATGCCGCGATTGGCGCCGGTGATCAGGATGACGCGGTCTTTCAATAGCTCGGCGGGAGCCTGGTAGTCGAACATCTGAACCTCTAGCAGCCGCACAGCGCGCGGTCGAGCAGGGCGCGCAGTTCCAGCGGGTGGTCGATGATGGCGTCGGCGCCCCAGTGCTCGGGGTGGTCGTCCGGGTGGATGTAGCCGTAGCGGGCCGCCACTGTCTTGCTGCCGGCCGCACGACCGGACTCGATATCGCGCAGATCGTCACCGATGAACAGGGCGGTCTGGGGATCGATATCCAGTTGCCGGCAGGCCAGCAGGACCATCTCCGGGTCCGGCTTGCTACGCGCGACGTGATCGGGGCAGATCAGGCAGGCCGAACGGTCGGCCAGGCCCAGGCGCCGCATGATGGGTTCGGCGAAGCGCACCGGCTTGTTGGTCACCACGCCCCAGCGCAGCCGGGCGGCGTCCAAGTCGCGCAGGATCTCGTCCATGCCGTCGAACAGCCGGGTGTGGTCCGCACAATGCTCCTGGTAGCGTTCGAGAAACTCCAGGCGCAGGGGTTCGAGCTCGGCGCCAAGGGGGTCGACCTCGAAGCCGGCCAGGATCATGGCCTTGGCGCCACCGGAGATGACGCCACGCAGGCGGGGCTCGTCAGCGGGCGCAAGGCCTCTGTCCTGGCGCATGGCCTGGAGGATGGCGATGAAGTCCGGCGCCGTGTCCAGCAGGGTACCGTCCATGTCGAAGAGGACCGCTTGCAGACGCATGGCCTAGTCCTCGCGCTGGGTGCGCACCATGTAGTTCACCGTCACGTCGCCTTCCAGTTTGTATCTCTTGGTCAGCGGGTTGTAGGTGAGGCCGATGACGTCGCGCAGGTTGAGGCCGGCGGCGCGCGCCCAGGCACCCAGTTCCGAGGGGCGGATGAACTTGCGGAAATCGTGGGTACCGCGCGGCAGCAGGCGCAGCACGTACTCGGCGCCGACGATGGCGAAGAGATAGGCCTTGGGATTGCGGTTGATGGTGGAGAAGAACACCTGGCCACCCGGCTTGACCAGGTCGTGGCAGGCCTTGATCACCGAGGAGGGATCCGGCACGTGTTCGAGCATTTCCAGGCAGGTCACGATGTCATAGGTGCCCGCATGCTTGCGCGCGTGGTCCTCGGTGGTCTCCTGGATGTATTCCACCGGCACGCCGGACTCCAGCTGGTGCAGGCGCGCCACCGCCAGGGGTGCCTCGGCCATGTCGATGCCGGTCACCTGGGCGCCGCGCTGGGCCATGGCCTCGCTGAGGATGCCGCCACCGCAACCCACGTCCAGCACCTTCTTACCGGCCAGGCCGGCGTGCTGATCGATCCAGTTGACGCGCAGCGGGTTGATGTCGTGCAGCGGCTTGAATTCGCTTTCGCGATCCCACCAGCGGTAGGCGAGGGCCTCGAACTTGGCGATCTCGGCGTTATCGACATTGGACATGGTGTTCTCCAGAGGCAAGGGAGGCGGGGCGCATCAGGCGCCCTGCTGGATACGGGTGGCCCACTGCTGCGCATTGGCTATGAGTTCGGCCTCGTCCAGGCGCACGAGTTCGCTCTGGCGCAGCAGCGGCACGCCGCCGACCCAGACGTCGCTGACGCGGTCCCGGCCGGTGGCATAGATGAGTTGGGAAACGGGGTCGTAGAGCGGCTGCTGGGCAAGGCCGCTGAGGTCGACGGCGGTCAGGTCGGCGGCCTTGCCGACTTCCAGCGAACCCAGGCAGCGATCGAGACCCAGGGCGCGGGCGCCGTTCAGGGTGGCCATGCGCAGGGCGCGATGGGCGTCCAGGGCCGTGGCCGAGCCGGCGACAGCCTTGGCCAGCAGGGCCGCGGTGCGGGTCTCGCCAAGCAGGTCGAGATCGTTGTTGCTGGCCGCGCCGTCGGTGCCGATGGCGACGTTGACGCCGGCCTGCCACAGGCGCTCTACCGGGCAGAAGCCGCTGGCCAGCTTGAGGTTGGACTCGGGGCTGTGGATGACGTGACTATTGGTTTCGACGAGGTTTTCCAGATCCTCGTCGTCCACCTGGGTCATGTGTACGGCCTGGAAACGCGGGCCGAGCAGGCCCAGGCGCCGTAGCCGGCTGAGCGGCCGCTCGCCGGTCTGCTCCAGGGCTTGCTCCACCTCCAGGGCGGTCTCGTGCACGTGCATCTGGATCGGTGCCTGCAACTGCTCGGCCAGCACCAGAATCTCTTCGAGCTTGGCGTCGGCGACGGTATAGGGCGCATGGGGACCGAAGGCCACGCTGATGCGCTCGTGCAGCTTCATGTCGTCGAACAGCTCCAGGCCGCGGCGGATCATGTCGTCCGCGGTACGGGCGCCGGGAATCGGGAAATCGAGGATCGGCAGGCAGATCTGGGCGCGTACCCCGGTGCGATGGATCGCCTCGCAGGCCACCTGGGGATAGAAGTACATGTCCGAGAAACAGGTAATGCCGCCCCGGATCTGCTCGGCAATGGCCAGGGTGGTGCCATCGCGGACGAAGTCCTCGTCGACCCAGCGGCCTTCGGCGGGCCAGATGTGATCCTGCAGCCAGGTCTGCAGCGGCAGGTCGTCGGCCATGCCGCGAAACAGCGTCATGGCGGCGTGGCCGTGGGCATTGATCAGGCCAGGGATCAGTACCTTGCCCGGCAGCTCCAGGGTCTCCTTCGCCGGCTGGCGCAGAGCCTCGGCGCGCGGGGCGAGCAGGGCGATGCAGCCGTTGCGCACGCCCAGGGCGTAATCGCGCAGGACCACCCCGGCCGGCTCCACCGGCACGATCCAGCTGGGGAGCAACAAGAGGTCCAGGGGCGCGGGGGTCGGCATCTGCGGCGGTTCCAAGAGGGGCGAGCCGGCAGTATAGCGGTCCTTGCGGGGCTACCGCTAAATCCGCGCGCGGATGCCGGTATACTGGCGGGCTACAGATTCAGGTCGAGGAGAGATCATGCGAGAGCGTCTGCTGGCGGCGGAAAAGATCAAGGCGATCGAATGGCGGGACGGTGCCCTGCACCTGCTCGACCAGCGCCTGTTGCCGCTGCGCGAACACTGGGTCGCCTGTCACAGCGCCGCCGAGGTGGCCCAGGCCATCCGTGACATGCTGGTGCGCGGCGCGCCGGCCATCGGTATCAGTGCCGCCTACGGGGTGGTGCTGGGCGCCCGCCAACGCGCCGCGGCGGGTGAGGACTGGCAAGAGACCCTCACGGCCGATTTCGAGCTGCTGGCGGCGTCGCGGCCCACCGCGGTCAATCTGTTCTGGGCGCTCAACCGGATGCGCGAGCGCCTGACCCGTACGGCCGGCGAGGGCGCCCTGGCGGCGCTGGAAGCCGAGGCGGTGGCCATCCACCTGAGCGATCGCGAAGCCAACCTGACCATGGCCCAGCTGGGTGTCGAGCTGATTCGCAAGCATGACGCCAGCAAGCAGACCTTCCTGACCCACTGCAATACCGGGGCCCTGGCCACCGGCGGCTTCGGCACCGCCCTGGGCGTGCTACGCGCGGCGCACCTGGACGGCCTGGTGGAGTGCGTGCATGCCGACGAGACCCGACCCTGGCTGCAGGGTTCGCGACTGACCGCCTGGGAGTTGGCCGGGGAGGGGATCCCGGTCAGCCTCAACGTCGATGCTGCCGCTGCGCACCTGATGAAGACGCGCAACGTCGCCTGGGTGATCGTCGGCGCCGATCGCATCACCGCCAACGGCGACGTGGCCAACAAGATCGGCACCTACAACCTGGCGGTCATCGCCATGCACCACGGGGTGCGCTTCATGGTGGTGGCGCCCAGCTCCACCATCGACATGAATCTGGCCTCGGGCGACGACATCCCTATCGAGGAGCGCGCCGGTCACGAGCTGCTGGAAGCCGGTGGCCAACGGATCGCCGCCGACGTCGACGCCTTCAATCCGGTGTTCGACGTGACCCCGGCCGACCTCATCGATGCCATCGTCACCGAGCGGGGCGTGGTGGAGCGGCCGGACGCCAAGAAGATGGCCGAGCTGATGAATCGGCGGCGCCTGCATTGAGGCGATCGTGAGGGGCGGATACATCCCTGAATGTGTTAGAATTTCGCTCTTTGCACAGGCTTTGTTCGAAAGCCCTCGGCAGGCGGTGATGCAGTGCTGAAAACCGGTTGGAGCGCCTTTTGCGCCGCCGGTGACAGACGCCGCCAGACGGGCTTTCGCCTCTCCTATATCAGGCTCGGCCGACGTGCGGACGAGCCCTAGCGCTTTTCAGATCAGAAGGAACCAGGCTTCTCATGGGTGAACTGGCCAAAGAAATCCTCCCGGTCAATATCGAAGACGAACTGCGGCAGTCGTATCTCGACTACGCGATGAGCGTCATCGTCGGCCGGGCCCTGCCGGATGTGCGCGACGGTCTCAAGCCGGTGCACCGGCGCGTGCTCTACGCCATGAGCGAGCTGGGCAACGACTGGAACAAGCCGTACAAGAAATCCGCCCGTGTGGTGGGTGACGTCATCGGTAAATACCACCCCCACGGCGACACGGCCGTCTACGACACCATCGTGCGGATGGCGCAGCCGTTCTCGCTGCGCTACATGCTGGTGGACGGTCAGGGCAACTTCGGTTCGGTGGACGGCGACAACGCCGCGGCCATGCGCTACACCGAAGTGCGGATGTCCAAGCTGGCCCACGAGCTCTTGGCCGACCTGGACAAGGAAACCGTCGACTGGGTGCCCAACTACGACGGCACCGAGCAGATCCCCGCGGTGATGCCCACGCGCATCCCCAACCTGCTGGTCAACGGTTCCAGCGGTATCGCGGTCGGCATGGCCACCAACATCCCGCCGCACAACCTGGGCGAGGTGATCGATGGCTGCCTGGCGCTGATTGAGAACAGCGAGCTGACCGTCGATGACCTGATGCAGTACATCCCCGGTCCGGACTTCCCGACCGCGGGCATCATCAATGGTCGTGCCGGCATCATCGAGGCCTACCGTACCGGTCGGGGCCGCATCTATGTGCGGGCCCGCGCCGAAGTCGAGGACATCGACAAGAGCGCCAATCGCCAGCAGATCGTCATCACCGAGCTGCCTTACCAGCTCAACAAGGCGCGGCTGATCGAGAAGATCGCTGAGCTGGTGAAGGACAAGAAGATCGAAGGCATCACCGAGCTGCGCGACGAGTCCGACAAAGACGGCATGCGCGTGGTCATCGAGCTGCGTCGTGGTGAAACCCCCGAGGTGGTGCTCAACAACCTCTATGCCCAGACCCAGCTGCAGACGGTGTTCGGCATCAACGTGGTGGCCCTGCTCGACGGCCAGCCACGCACCCTGAATCTCAAGGAACTGCTGGAAGCCTTCATCCGCCATCGTCGCGAAGTGGTGACCCGGCGGACCGTCTACGAACTGCGCAAGGCGCGTGAGCGTGGCCATATTCTCGAAGGCCAGGCGGTCGCCCTGTCCAACATCGATCCGGTCATCGAGCTGATCAAGAGCTCGCCGACCCCGGCGGAAGCCAAGGAGCGCCTGATCGCCACGCCCTGGGAATCCAGTGCGGTACGCGAGATGGTCGAGCGCGCCGGTGCCGATTCCTGCCGCCCGGACGAACTGCCCGAGCAGTACGGTCTGCACGAGGGCAAGTATCACCTCTCGCCCGAACAGGCCCAGGCGATCCTCGACCTGCGTCTGCACCGCCTGACCGGCCTGGAGCACGAAAAGCTCATCGCCGAGTACCAGGAGATCCTGCTGCAGATCGGCGAGCTGATCCGCATCCTGACCAATCCCGAGCGGCTGATGGAAGTCATCCGCGAAGAGCTGGAAAAGGTCAAGGCGGAGTTCGGCGACAAGCGTCGCACCGAAATCGTCGCCTCCCATGTGGACCTGACCATCGCCGACCTCATCACCGAGGAAGACCGCGTCGTCACCATTTCCCATGGCGGCTACGCCAAGTCCCAGCCGCTGCACGCCTACCAGGCCCAGCGCCGTGGTGGTCGTGGCCGCTCGGCCTCGGCGGTCAAGGACGAGGACTACATCGAACACCTGCTGGTCGCCAACAGCCATACCACCCTGCTGCTGTTCTCCAGCCTGGGCAAGGTCTACTGGAAGCGTACCTACGAGATTCCGGAAGCCTCCCGCGCCGCCCGGGGTCGTCCGCTGGTCAACCTCCTGCCGCTGGCCGAAGGTGAGCGCATCACCGCCATGCTGCCGGTCGATCTGGAAGCCGTGCGCCAGCAGGCGCCCGCCGGTGACGAGGACCTGGGCGAGCAGGACGACAACCTCGACATCGAAGACGCCGTGCTGGTGGAGGACGACGTCGAGAGCGAGGGCGAAGAGGGCGAGGTCATCGATGCCGGCGAAGACGAAGCCACCGGTGCCTACATCTTCATGGCCACCCGCAACGGTACCGTGAAGAAGACCCCGCTGGTGCAGTTCAGCCGTCCGCGCAGCAATGGCCTGATCGCGCTGAAGCTGGAGGAGGGCGACAGCCTGATCGCCGCCGCCATCACCGATGGTGCCCGCGAAGTCATGCTGTTCTCCGACGGTGGCAAGGTCATCCGCTTCAAGGAGCGCCATGTGCGCACCATGGGCCGTACCGCCCGCGGTGTACGCGGCATGCGCCTGGCCGAGAGCCAGCGCCTGATTTCCATGCTGATCCCTGAGCCGGGCGCCGAGATCCTCACCGCCAGCCTCAACGGCTTCGGCAAGCGTACCGCCATGGCCGAGTACCCACAGCGCGGTCGGGGTGGCCAGGGCGTGATCGCCATGGTCATTAATGAGCGCAACGGTCCCCTGATCGGTGCCATCCAGGTGCTGGACGGCGAGGAGATCATGCTGATCTCCGACCAGGGCACCCTGGTACGGACCCCGGTGGAGGGCATCTCCCGGACCGGCCGGAACACCCAGGGCGTTACCCTGATCAAGCTCGGCAAAGGCGAGAAGCTGGTAGGCCTGGAGCGGGTGCAGGAGCCTTCGGTGGACGACGAGCTGCTGGATCACGAAGCCGAACTGGACGACGAGCTGCTCGATAAGGAGCTGCCGGTCGACAGTCACGAGCCTGATCAGGACGATGTACTGCCCGGTGCCAGCGACGTGCCGAGCGATGACCTTCCCAACGAGGATGACGAGTGATGAGCAAGCGTGCCTACAACTTCTGCGCCGGCCCGGCGGCCCTGCCTGAAGCTGTGTTGCGCCAGGCCCAGGCCGATCTGCTGGATTGGCAGGGCCGTGGCCTGTCGGTCATGGAGATGAGTCACCGCGGTGAGGACTTCACTGCCATCTCGAGCCAGGCCGAGGCCGACCTGCGCGAGTTGCTGGGCGTGCCCAGCAACTACAGGGTGCTGTTCCTGCAGGGCGGTGCCAGTCTGCAATTCGCCCAGCTGGCGATGAACCTGATGCCCGAAGGCGGCACCGCCGACTACATCGACACCGGCATCTGGTCGCGCAAGGCCATCGAGCAGGCGCAGCACTACGGCACGGTCAATGTCGCCGCCAGTGCCAAGGGCTACGACTACTTCGCCATTCCCGGGCAGAACGAATGGCAGCTGTCCAAGGACGCTGCCTACGTCCACTACACGCCCAACGAGACCATCGGCGGCCTGGAGTTCGACTGGATTCCGGAGGTCGGCGACGTACCCCTGGTGGCGGATGCCTCTTCCGATATCCTGTCGCGCCCGCTGGACGTCTCACGCTTCGGCCTGATCTACGCCGGTGCCCAGAAGAACATCGGGCCCAGCGGCCTGGTGGTCGTCATCGTTCGCGAAGACCTGCTCGGTCGCGCCCGCGCCGCCTGCCCGACACTGCTCGACTACAAGGTCGAGGCCGACAACGGCTCCATGTACAACACCCCGGCGACCTTCTCCTGGTACCTGTCCGGGCTGGTGTTCAAGTGGCTCAAGGAGCAGGGCGGCCTGCCCGCCATGGAGCGCCTAAATCGCGAGAAGAAGGACCTGTTGTACGGCTTCATCGACAACAGCGATTTCTACAGCAACCCCATCGCCAAGAACGACCGTTCCTGGATGAACGTGCCCTTCCGCCTGGCTGACGAGCGTCTGGACAAGGCCTTCCTCACGGGCGCCGAAGAACGCGGCCTGCTGTATCTGCAGGGGCACCGTTCGGTGGGTGGCATGCGCGCCTCCATCTACAATGCCGTCACCCTGGAAGCCGTCCAGGTGCTGGTGACCTATCTGGCCGAATTCGAGAAGGAGCACGGCTGATCATGTCGGAACACGAGCTCAAGGCCCTGCGCCTGCGCATCGACAGTCTGGACGAACGCATCCAGGAGCTGATCAGCGAACGCGCCCGCTGCGCCCAGGACGTGGCGCGGGTCAAGATGAAGACGCTGGCGGAGGGCGAGAAGCCCGTGTTCTATCGGCCCGAGCGCGAGGCCCAGGTCCTCAAGCGGGTGATGGAGCGTAACGGCGGTCCGGTCCGTGACGAGGACATGGCGCGGTTGTTTCGCGAGATCATGTCCTGCTGCCTGGCCCTGGAAGAGCCGCTGCACGTGGCCTACCTTGGCCCGGAGGGCACCTTCTCCCAGGCCGCGGCGCTCAAGCACTTCGGCAAGGCCGTGGTGACACGGCCCATGGCGGCCATCGACGAAGTCTTCCGCGAGGTCGCCGCCGGTGCCTCCAATTTCGGCGTGGTGCCGGTGGAGAACTCCACCGAGGGTGCGGTCAACCACACCCTGGACAGTTTTCTCGAGCACAACCTGTCCATCTGCGGCGAGGTGGAGTTGCGCATCCACCACCACCTGCTGATTGGCGAGAACACCAAGCCTGACAGCATCACCCGCATCTATTCCCACGCCCAATCCCTGGCCCAGTGCCGCAAGTGGCTGGACTCCTACTACCCGAGCGTCGAGCGGGTGGCGGTGGCCAGCAATGCCGAGGCGGCGCGGCGGGTGAAGGGGGAGTGGAACAGCGCGGCCATCGCCGGTGACATGGCGGCCTCGCTCTATGGCCTGACCCCCGTGCAGCAGAAGATCGAGGACCGCCCGGACAACTCCACGCGCTTCCTCATCATCGGCAACCAGGACGTGCCGCCCAGTGGCGACGACAAGACCTCCATCATCGTCTCCATGCAGAACAAGCCCGGCGCCCTGCACGAGTTGCTGCTGCCGTTCCATGCCAACAACATCGATCTCAGCCGGATCGAGACGCGGCCGTCGCGCAGTGGCAAGTGGACCTACGTCTTCTTCATCGACTTCCTCGGTCACCAGGCCGATCCGCTGATCCGCGACGTCCTGGAGCGGCTGTCCACGGGCGCCGTGGCGCTCAAGGTCCTCGGCTCCTACCCCCGCGCCGTGCTCTGACGCGGTCCTGGCCGGCTGCGTGCGTCAGCGTCGACGCACGCAGCCGTGCTGGTCAAAGGTCACCAGGCGCGAGCGTTCCTTGCCTCGGCGCGCCTCGTAGTGATAGCGGGTCAGGGTGTCCAGTTGGGAAATTCGCTGCGGCTGCCCCAGGGCGTTCTCCACGTCCGCCCGGCTCATGCCGACCTTCACCTGCCCCCGGATGATCGCCTGGCGCTTTTCGCTGCTAGTGAGCAAGTCGCCGCAACCATCCGTTTTGGCCGCCACCACCGTCGGCTCACGCACGGCAGCTTTGGGTTGGGAGGCTTTCGGCTTCGCCATCAGCTTGGGTTTGGCGCCGCCCGGACGAGCATTGTCAGCGCGCTGCAGGCTGCTATCGCTGCCCGAGGGGCACCCGCTGGCGGAAAAGGTGAGGTGGCCAGTGGCATCTTCGCAGCGATACACCGTGGCCGATTGCGCGGTGTTGCAGCCCAGCAACAAACCGAGCGCGAGCAGCTTCTTCATGAGACGTCCTCCTTGACGTAAGCACTCAAGCTTAGCGGAGTAAGGATCGGCGGACGAGAGCCGAAAGGGTTGCCCTGATGCCCTGCCAAAGCCCTTGCAAATAGCTGTTTTGAAAACCTTTTGCGTTCGCACCTGCAACCGGTCCGGTGTATCATCCCCGCCGTCAGCCCCGCCGGGGCAGTGGTCATCCCCCTTATGGACTTACCCAGTCAACACTCAATCGCCTTTTTCGTCCCGTTGTTGAGATAGGGTTCGTCGGTGCGCTCCGCCGGCGGGCCGGAGTGCGCTATGACCGTAGTGAACGAAGCAGAAATCAGAAAGCCCCACGAGACGCTGCAAGAGCGGCTCGCCCAGGTCGTCGAGTTGCTGGAGCGCTACGACCTTGCCGTCGAGGCCCGCGAAGGCCAGGACCGCGACCCCGTATCCCCCGCCGATATCCCTCAGGAAGGCCTCGAAGAGCTGCGTGCCCGGCTGGACGAGCTGCACCCGGCCGACGTGGCCTTCATCCTGGAAGCCCTGCCGCAAGAAGATCGTCTGACTGTCTGGGGTCTGGTCAAGACCGAGCGCGACGGTGAAATCCTGCTCGAGGTCTCGGACGCTGTCCGAGAGACACTGATCGCCGACATGGATGATCAGGAAATTCTCGCGGTCGCCGGTCAGCTCGATGCCGACGAGCTCGCCGATCTCGCACCGGATCTGCCGCGCGACGTCGTTCACGAGCTCATGGACGCCCTCGACGCCCAGCAGCGCGAGCGGGTGCGTTCCGCCCTGTCCTATGAAGAGGACCAGGTCGGCGCGCTGATGGACTTCGAGATGGTGACCATCCGCGATGATGTTGCTCTGGAAGTGGTGTTGCGCTACCTGCGCCGCCTCAAAGAGCTTCCCGACCATACCGACAAGCTGTTCGTCGTCGATAACGACAGCATCCTCAAGGGCGTGTTGCCGATCAAGCGGCTGCTGGTCAACGATCCGGAGAAGCTGGTGGTCGAGGTGATGGCCAAGGAGGCGGTGGCCTTTCATCCGGACGGCGATGCCTATGACGCCGCCCAGGCGTTCGAGCGTTACAACCTGGTTTCCGCGCCCGTGGTGGACAAGAGTGGCAGGCTGATCGGGCGTCTCACCATCGATGAAATGGTCGACCTAATTCGTGAGGAAAGCGAAAGCGAAGTCCTCAACATGGCTGGTCTGCGTGAAGACGAAGACGTCTTCGCCTCGGTGTGGAAATCGGTAGGCAACCGCTGGACCTGGCTGGCCACCAACCTCATCACTGCCTTCATCGCCTCGCGTGTCATCGGCCTGTTCGAGGACTCGATCGAAAAGCTGGTGGCACTGGCCGCGCTCATGCCCATAGTGGCAGGCATCGGTGGCAACTCTGGCAATCAGGCCATCACCATGATCGTGAGGGCCATGGCCCTGGGGCAGATCAGCGTCACCAGTACTACCCGATTGCTGCGCAAGGAAATGGGCGTCGCCCTGTGCAACGGCGTCATCTGGGGTGGGGTGATAGGGTTGGTAGCCTTCTATCTCTACAGCAGCTGGTCGCTGGGCCTGGTGATGATGGGCGCCATGACCCTTAATCTACTGCTGGCTGCTTTCATGGGCGTACTCATTCCCATGACCTTGCAGCGTTTCGGTCGCGACCCTGCGATGGGGTCGAGCGTACTGATCACCGCCGTGACCGACAGTGGCGGCTTTTTCATCTTCTTGGGGCTTGCCACCCTGTTCCTGATGTAGGGCAGGGCGGGCTGCAACAGGCTGCTCGGACGCAGGGCAGCCTGGACGCCGTCAGGAAGCGGCGTCGATGTCGTGGGCGATCAGCGAGATCAAGGCGTTTTGCTGTCGGCCTGACAGTTGACGAAAACGCTGCAGCAATTCCCGCTCGCTGGCGGTGATCTCCGGGCTGTCCAGGCGTAAACCGGGTTCGTCGCCAAGGGCGCCCTCTTGCTGCAGGCTCTGCTCTAGGCGCGCGATGATTTCGGAGTTCATGCTGCGATGATGGTTGCGGGCCACATCTGCAATGCGCTCTCGCATGCCCTCGGGCAGACGCACGACGAATTTATCAGCGGTACGGCTTGAGTAGGATCTAATGGCCTGGGTCATTGAGGTACTTCATCTGGAGTCAAATATCAGTGAAGGCATAAGCCCTCGTCTCGTTCCGCTAGCACTCACGGCACCTTGGACTCTGTAACGACCTGTCCCTAGGTATCAATTTTTATTGACGTCAATTTACCGACGTACCACTTAAATTGCAAAGCCGCTGAAGAACTTCCTGTGCCCGCCGGTCCCAATCCATCGTTCTGGCCGATGCGAACCGGAACATGACAAACCTTCTGCTGCTCGTTACCATGAGCGCCCTTTCCTGTCCCAGTAGCTCAATTGGATAGAGCATCCCCCTCCTAAGGGGAAGGTTGGTGGTTCGACCCCACTCTGGGACACCAGATTCCTTTCTAGTCCTTCCTCGCTGTCCGACTTTCCAAGTGCCCTTGCCGAACCGTTACAGCAGTTTCGGAGGATAGGGCAAAAACAGCGACCTTGTTCGACTTCCAGGCTCTCCAGGTAGCGATTTGTGGCTGTGATCACAGCCTAGCGCAGCGGAACAAAACCCGCTGAATTTATCTGTACTCTCCGATGGCTAACCGTCTGCATTGCAAGAATCTGGAACGCCTCTGGAGGTTCGTCATGGCCTTTTATCCCGTCCTACTTTCAGTCGTGTTCGTCGTTCGTAATCAGGCGACCGAGTTGCAGGACGCCTTGGAGCGCGCTGCCACTGTCATCGGTCCTTTGGTGAGTGACTACGAACTTATCATCGTCGACAACGCTTCCTCTGATGACAGCGTAGCTCGATTAAAGCAACTGACCAGTGTCAGTGGACTGCCCAACCTTCAGGTATATGCCCTGACCAAGGAAGTGGACTCCGACACTGCTGCCTGGGTGGGCCTGGAAAACGCCTTGGGAGACTTCGCGGTCGTCATAGATCCGGAGACCGACGACATCGCCTTCCTGCCCGATATGTTGCAGCAGGCCGCGGGTGGGGTCGACGTGGTATTTGCCAACAACCAGCAGAAAGTTCGGCAGACACTCTCCTACAGTCTCTGCTCCCGGGGCTTCAACAGTCTTTACAAGCAATTCAATGGAGTCGACCTGGCCAAGGACGCTCCCCAATACCGGATGCTCAGCAAGAAGGTCATCAACTATATCCTGCGGCATCCGGCGCCGGCGCTGACCTATCGCCATCTGCCAGCCACGGCAGGCTTCTCGCGCATCAATCTCGAATACAGCATGCCGCCGCGCAGTGCCAAGCCCAAGCGACTGTCCGGTAGTTTCGATCGCGGTGCAAGGCTGCTGGTGTCCTCCACCCGCAAACCCATGCGCATGGTCAGTTTCCTGTCCATCATGGGCGCCCTGTCCAACTTGCTCTATTCCCTCTATGTGATAGCGATCGGCTTGTTCAAGGATGATGTGGCACCCGGTTGGGTGACAATTTCATTACAGCAATCCGGCATGTTCTTTCTCATATCGATGGTTCTGCTGGTGCTTGGCGAATATGTCCTGCAGTTGACCCATCGAGTCAACGAAGGCCCGCTCTATCACGTCGCTCAAGAGTTCACGAGTGCGGTGATGACTCGCCGTGACAAGCTCAATGTCGAAGTGGTGCAGGGCGGCAATGCCGCAAGGCCGGCAACTCAATCCGGCATGGCCTGACGATCATGAGAGATGCGATCGTCATTGGTGGTGGTTTTTACGGGGCCATGACCGCCCTGTATCTGATGCGCACACGGGGCTTTGCGAAAGTCACCCTGATCGAACGGGAAGAGGGGCTGTTGAAACGCGCCTCTTACAACAATCAGGCGCGTGTCCATAACGGTTACCACTATCCCCGTAGTTTCGTCACGGCGTTTCGCAGCCGGGTCAATCTGCCGCGTTTCCTGCGCGACTACCCCGATGTGGTGGTGCGCGATTTCACCAAGTTGTATGCCATCGCGCGCAACAACTCCAAGGTCACGGCAAAGCAGTTCGAGCGTTTTTGTCAGGGCATCGAAGCCTCCCTCGAGCCGGCGCCCAAGGAATTGACCCGGCTGTTCGACGACAGGTTGATCGAAGCGGTGTATCTCACCGAGGAATATGCCTTCAATTCCGCGATATTGGCGGACGAAGTGAGTCGTGAACTCGATGCCGCCGGGGTCGAGCTACGCTTCAAGAGCCGCGTGACGGCGATCCGTGCCGACACCGGTGGTCTAGGCGTCGAGGTGGTGAACGACGCTGGCGGGCAGGAAGACCTGCACTGCCGCTATCTCTTCAATTGCACCTACAGTGGCCTCAATCAATACGGCGGCGATTTCCCGGGTACCACCACGCGCCTGCGCCACGAGATCACCGAGATGGCCCTGGTGGAAATGCCGCCCGAGCTGCGCGATCTCGGCGTGACGGTCATGGACGGTCCGTTCTTTTCCATGATGCCGTTTCCCGCTCGCGGACTGCATACCCTGTCCCACGTGCGCTATACGCCGCACCTGAACTGGGAAGACGCCAACGGCACCGATCCCTATGCGCTGCTCGACGACTATGACCGTGCCTCGCGCGCGGACTGGATGGTGCGTGATGTGGCCCGCTACATGTCGGCCGCGGCGCGGGTGGAATACCGGGACTCGCTGTTCGAGGTAAAGACCATCCTGATGAAGAACGAAGGAGACGACGGCCGTCCCATCCTGTTCGAGCAACATTCCCAGTTGCCCGGTTGCTATTCGATGCTGGGTGGCAAGATCGACAATATTTTCGATGCCCTGGAGCGCCTCGATGCTGAACCCTTCCACTGAAGCGTCACCCAGGGGGGTGTCCGGCGTCGCCGGCTTCATCAGTGTTCTGATCTTTTCCGTCATCAACTTCTTTCTGTTCGGCAAGGGCGTCATTCTCGATCCCTTCCACCAGGGGGAGTATTTCGCCACCCTGCCGACCCTGCTGCACAGCCAGCCGGGCGCCCACGCCTTCACCATCCACGGTGGCCTGGACTTCATCCCGGTATGGCTGGCGCAAAGCTGGTTCGGTGCCCAACACACCTTCCTGGTGACCCAGATCCTCTATGGGCTGTGCAATACCGGAGCGGCGCTGCTGCTATGGGGAACGGCGGTGCTGCTGTGCCCGCTACCCAGGGGCCGTGCCCGGCTGATCCTGCTGGTCGCCGTCGGCGCCCTGGCGACCCAGGTCGTGGGCTATCGCGATCTCTTCCTGCTGCTGTCGCTGTTCCTGTTCTGCCTGCACCGCAAGGTGACGAGCACACCGCAGCGCCTGATCTGCGAGGTCCTGTTGGGGCTGGCGGCAGGCTTCAATGTGTTCTGGTCCTATGACCGTGGCATCGCCGGCGTCCTGGCGATCGGCTCGGCGGTAGTACTCGCCTTGTTGCTGCAACGGCGGCATCTGCTATCGATCCTGACGTTCGCGGCGACCGTTGCCTGGCTTGGCTTTGGTACCGATTTCTTCGCGCTGACCGACTACGTCAAGAACCTGACCTTCCTGCTGGAAACCTCTTCCCAGTGGGGCTACGGCCTCACTGCGAGGCCGCTCGCCCTGAGTCTGCTGCTGGCGGTGCCTACGGCCCTGGCAGGCTTTGCGCTGATCCGCTGCCTGCCCTGGCCGTGGCGCTGGAGCGAGGACCTGCCACTGATCGGGGCCCTGGCCGTGCTGCTCGCCATCTTTTTCAAGATCGGGGTCAATCGGGCGGACTTCCAGCACATCCAGATGGGTTTCTGGGTGCCCTTGCTGAGCCTGCTATATGCCGCCCGGCGTCACCGCCTGGCCCGCAACGGCGGCTGGGATCTCTCAGCGCATCCCCGGGCAGCAGCGGTCGCTGTTGCCGCCGCCGTATTGCTCGGCCTGGTCGGGCTCAATCCCTCGCCGTTCTTCGCGGTGCTGCTGGCGGGTGCGCTGCTGGCGTTCAGCCGTCGGCTGCTGCTGCCGGCGCTGGCAGCGCTGCTGGTGCTGCTGGCCGGGTTCAACCTCTACAAGTCGCCGGTCGAGCGGGTGTGGGCCCAGGGACTCGCCTGGGTGCCGGAACTGGCTGCCTTGCCGGATGACGCCGCGCTGGCGACGCCCGGGGTGCAATGGGCTTCGCGCCGTCTGCTGGAAAGCGGCGCCCACTGCGTCTTCGACCTGGCCAACAACGGGGTCATCAATGGCGTCACCGACCTGCCGGCCTGCACCAAGTACATCTATCCCGTCTATGCCACGCCGCCCTACGAAGCGGACCTGATCAGCGACCTGCAACACGCCGATCCGCCAGCCGTGGTGTATTCCACGACCTTCTGGTCGTTCAACCTGAACAACCTTTCCATGCACGACAAGTTTCCACGGCTCAAGGCCTACCTGGACGAGCGTTATCCCGTCGAGGAGTGCCAGCCGGATTATTGCCTGAGATTCAAGACCAAGGGGTGAGCAACATGAAGACCGATGCATTGATAGGGTACAGCGGCTTCGTGGGGTCGACACTGCTCAAGCAGAAGGCCTTCGGTGCGCTGTTTCGCTCGACCAACATTGAGCAGATTGGCGATCAGCCCTATGGGCAGGTGATCTGTGCCGGTGCCCCGGCGCAGAAGTGGATCGCCAATCGCGATCCTGAGGCGGATCGGCAGAAGATCGAGGGGCTGATCGGTCATCTGTCACGGATCCAGTGCGATTCCTTCGTGCTGATCAGCACCGTGGATGTCTTCAAGCAGCCGCTCGGGGTGGATGAAACCACCGTGGTGGACGAAGAAGGACTCCACGCCTATGGCGCCAATCGCTATCGCCTGGAGCAATTCGTCCGCGAGCATTTTCCCAAGGCGCTGATCGTCCGCCTGCCCGGCCTGGTCGGCCCGGGGCTGCGCAAGAACGTGATCTACGACCTGCTCAACGACAACAACCTGCACGCGGTGGAAAGCCGTGGGGTCTTCCAGTTCTATCCGATGGTCAATCTCGGTTATGACATCCAGACCGCCCAGGCAGCCGGCCTGGAGCTGGTGCACCTGACCGCCGAGCCCATCAGCGTGGCGGACATCGCCAGCCAGGGCTTCGGCCGCGACTTCGGCAATACGCTGGAGGGCACGCCCGCGCGCTACGATTTCCGCAGTGTGCACGCCGAAGTCTTCGGCGGCCGGGATGGCTATCAGTACAGCGCGCGCGACACCTTGCTCGCGGTACGAGCCTATGCGCAATCGGAACCTCCGGTCATCAAGGCGGAGGGTCAGTGATGCGCATCGCCATTTCCAATATCGCCTGGGATCCTGCCGACGACGCCATGGTCGCCGAGATCCTGCAGCAGCACCGGGTGGACTCCATCGATATCGCCCCCGGCAAGTATTTCGCCGATCCCAAGACGGCGACCGCCCAGGACATCCAGCGGGTACGCCAGGAATGGCAGGCCCGGGGTATCGAGATCACCGGCATGCAGGCGCTGTTGTTCGGCACCACGGGACTCAACGTCTTTGGTAGCGACGACGTCCAGCGTGCGCTGCTGGCCCAGCTGGAGGGCGTCTGCCGGGTCGCCGAAGGCCTGGGGGCGACGCGTCTGGTGTTCGGTTCGCCACGCAACCGGGATCGCACCGGACTGAGCGACGAGGAGGCTCTGGCACAGGCGCGTGACTTCTTCCGTCGTCTGGGCGATGTGGCTGCGGCCCGTAGCGTCCAGATCTGCCTGGAGCCGAATCCGCCGCGCTATGGCGCCAATTTCATGATCGACAGTGATTCCACGGCCGCCGTTGTGCGGGCGGTGGACCACCCGGCGATCCTCATGCAACTCGATACCGGTGCCCTGACCATCAACGAGGAAGATGCCGCGCGCGTGCTCGAAGAGCATGCCGAGCTGATCGGCCATGTCCACGCGAGCGAGCCGGATCTGGTGACCCTGGGGGAGGGCGGCACCAACCACGAAGGTATCGCCTTCGCCCTGACCCGGCGTCTGCCGGAGCAGGTGGTCAGCATCGAGATGCTGCCGGCGAAGCAGGGCTCCAACCTGGCGGCGCTGGAGCGTGGTGTCCAGACGGCGATCCGGGCTTATCGTGATCTGCCGGAGGTCGCGGCATGAAGTGGCTGATCCTGATCCTGGGCATCGCCTCCAATGCTTCGGCGAGCGTGCTGGTAAAGCTCGCCATGCTGCCGCCGCGGCGTTTTCCCAGCCTGAGCGATCCCATGGGCGCCCTGGCCAACTGGCCGTTCTGGCTTGGCCTCTTCATGTATGGGCTGGCTTTCCTGCTGTACGCCGCCGCGCTGGCCAAGCTGCCGCTGAACGTGGCGCACCCGGTACTCACCGCCGGGGCCATCGCCAGCGTCGCCCTGCTGTCGGTGGTGATCTTTCGCGAAGCCTTTCCCTGGACCACGGCGGCAGGCATCGTCCTGATCATCGCCGGTGTCGCCCTCATCACGGCCCGTGTCGGTTGAATCTGGAGGACCTATGACTACTGCAATTCCCGCCACCGAGCGTGCCCTCTGGCAGGTACCCAGCTATTCGACGACCTTCTGGAATGGTCGCAGCCGTCCGCATTGCGTGGTGATTCCGGTCATCAACGAAGGCGAGCGGATCCTCAATCTCCTGCGGCGCATGGCGGCGGTGAAGATCGCCGACATCGCCGATGTCATCATCGTCGACGGTGGCAGCACCGATGGCTCGCTGGAGCCGCAACGGTTGCAGGAACTGGGCGTCCGCGGGCTGCTGGTCAAGACCGCGCCAGGCAAGCTCAGCGCCCAGCTGCGCTGCGCCTATGCCTTCGTGCTCGATGAGGGTTATACCGGCATCGTGACCATCGACGGCAACGACAAGGATGATCCCGATGCCATCCCGCGCTTCATCGAGGCCATCGAGCAGGGCTACGACTTCGTCCAGGCTTCGCGCTTTCTGGCCGGTGGCGTGGCCGAGAACACGCCCAAGTCCCGCGACTTCGCCATCCGCTTCATCCACGCGCCCATGCTGAGCCTGGCGTCCGGCTTCCACTGGACCGATACCACTCAGGGATTCCGCGCCTACAGCCGGGCCATGCTGCTGGATCCGCGTGTCGCGCCGTTCCGCGATGAGTTCAGCACCTACGAGTTGTTGGCCTATCTTTCCTATCGGGTACCCAAATTGGGTTATCGCTGCGTGGAACTCCCTACCGTGCGGCGCTATCCGAAGGGCGAGGTACCCACCAAGATCAGCAGCGTCAGAGGTAATCTGTCGGTGCTGCAGGTACTGATGAAGGCCTGTGCAGGCCACTACAACCCACGCCTGGGCGCGGATACCCAGCTGGCAGCGCAACGACGAAGCTGATCCCGTCGCGCTTGCCTGATGTGCAAGAGACGATGGAGTAGGCAATGGTGCGTGTGCTGTCGGCGTTTCGCGGGCTCTATTTCGCGACGCTGTTGATGTTGATCGGGACCGGTCTGCTGAGTACCTATCTGGGGCTGCGACTGGCCGCCGATCAGGTCCAAGGGCTTTGGGTAGGCGCTTTGACCGCCGCCTATTACGCGGGGCTGGTGATAGGTGGCAAGCTCGGGCACCGGCTGATCGCCAAGGTCGGCCATATCCGGGCCTATGTGACCTGCGCCGGTGTCGTCGGCGCCGCGGTGCTGGGCATCGGACTACTACCCTGGCTACCGGTGTGGCTGGCGCTGAGGGTGCTCATCGGCATGGGCATGATGTGCCAGTACATGGTGCTGGAGAGCTGGCTCAATGAGCAGGCCGGGCCCGGCGAGCGGGGCAAAGTTTTTTCCGGCTACATGACAGCTTCCTATCTCGGCTTGGCGCTGGGGCAGGTGGTACTGGTGGTCTCGCCCGATCTCGGCGTCGACAAGCTGATGCTGGTCGCCATCTGCTATGCGCTCTGTCTGGTGCCGGTGGCGGTCACCGGCAAGATCCACCCGGCACCGCTCAAGCCGGCGCCGCTGGAACCAACCTTCTTCATCCAGCGAATTCCGCAGTCCCTGACCACCACCCTGGTAGCCGGATTGGTGATCGGCTCCTTCTATGGCCTGGCCCCGCTCTATGCCAGCGCCCAGGGACTGCCTACCGAACGCATCGGTCTGTTCATGGCGTGCTGCATCTTCGCCGGTCTGATCGCTCAGTGGCCGATCGGTTGGCTGTCGGATCGTCATGATCGCAGCTGGCTGATTCGAGGTATCGCTATCGCCCTGACCATCGCGGCCTTGCCATTGGCCGTACTGCCTAAGGTGCCGCCGATAGTGCTGCTACCTCTGGGCCTTATCGTCAGTCTGCTGCAATTCGTGCTCTATCCCCTGGCGGTAGCGCTCTCCAACGATCACATCGAAGGTGAGCGGCGGGTTTCCCTGAGCGCCATGCTGCTGGTGACCTTCGGCGTCGGTGCCTGTATCGGGCCACTGTTGGTGGGCGGCCTGATGAATCTGGTCGGACCCAACATGCTCTATGCCTTCGTCGTCCTCTGCGGCGGAATTTTGATCTGGCGGATCCGTCCGAATGCAGTTACCGGTAAGCATCTGGTCGAGGAGGCGCCGTTGAGCCACGTGCCCATGCCTGAGGGATCGACCAGCTCGCCACTGGTGGCTGCGCTGGATCCAAGGGTCGATAGCCAGGTGGTGCATGACCAGATGCACACTGAGCCGGTCGTAGAGGAGGAGCCTGCCGAAGAGGGGGCCCCTTTGCAGGAAGAGATCGAGTTCCCGGAGAACCCGCCTGAACCCAAGGCGACCTGAGAGGTGGGGGAGGGCGTCCAGCAGTCGTGGGCGCCCGGCTGGTCATTCGAACCGGCGGTTTTCTCGCTGCAGCTGGTAGACGAGGCGTTCGATCTGGCGTTGAGCGGCGCCGCCCAGATTGTGGAAGCTGACGCCGACCTCGCTGTGTTCCATGCGCTCCGTGCACGCCACGTGGCGAATGTTTATCGGGGTGTTGATGGCTCCGATGGGCAGCTCGGCGGTAAAGCTCTGTACCAGTTGCCCCGGTTGCAGCAGGTGGGTGACGTTGCCATGAAAACGCAGCTTGCAGCCGGTAGCTGACAGGTCGATCAACTGGCCACGTAGCTGTACTTGGCTGTCTATCTGACTCAGTTCTGCCGTGGCTGGCTGGGTCAGGAGCAGCTTGACCCGATAGGCATTGCGCCGCTGGTGGTAGGTCAGTTCGCTGGGCAGCTCGACCCAGTAGCAGCGGTTGCCGTCGAGCTCGCTGAATTGCACGGGGCGATCGATCTGCCAGGTCACCCGAATGCCTTCATGAAAGCTGTCCACGCGAAAGGGCCTACCCTGCTCGAGCAGTCGCTCCGCCTCGCGCGGAATGAATTCGTCCAGGGCGATCAGGCCCTTGGTCTCGTCGATCTCGACGACGAAACTCTGAAATTGCTGATCCTGTCGGCTGAACGTGATCCGCAGCGGGATGTGCTGCTGTTGCGCAGGCCGCAAGCACGCCAGGATTTCTCCTTTGGAACGGTACACCTGGGGTGGCTGGGGGGCGTTTTGGCTAGCAGAGGCACCTTGCACCTGAGAACTCCTGTAGACAGCGGTCAGCAAGCATAATGGCTAACGGCCATCTGTACAGCGGAAAACGCCAGTGCGGGAAAAACGACGGTGATCAAGCCGAACTCAGCGGGCGCTGATAACCGCCACCGGTCTGGCTGCCGCGCCGATTGTACAAAGTGGGAGCCGAAGTGCCCTGCAGCACGTTGAGCAGTTTGCCGACCACGAAGCGATTGGCCTGGATGATCTGGCCATTACGCACGTTGCGGATCTTGCACTGCTCCATGAGCTGCGCGAGCTGGTTGGAAGCCGCCAGTAGCTCTTCGCCATCGGGCTGTCTGGACGCATAGGCCTGCAGCCCCTGCAGATCGACCTGCAGGCCATGGGCCTGGAGCAGGGCGGTACGCTGCTGGGCATGCTGATCGAGCTGCTTGAGCAGGATCTGCTTGGTGTCCAGCAGCGACTCCAGCCGTTCGAGCTGACGCTCGCTCAGGGCCTGGAATTCCTGCTCGATCAAAGCCAGCAGTTGCTCGCTCAGGTCGATGTCGTGGCGAGTGATGTCGAGCAAGGTAGCATTGGGCATGGCGCGTTTTCCGTTCGAACCTTAGTTGCGATCGTCAGGAAGGCCATGCCGAACCGGGCGTCAGGACTCGAACGCCATCAGCTTGTCGGCCACCTTCTGGCTGTCGACCTTGTAGGAGCCATCGGCGATGGCCTGTTTCAGGCGGCTGACCTTGTCACTGTCGACCACCGGCAGATCCTTGAGCCCAGCCGTCAGGGAGCTCAGTTGCTTGGCTTCGGCGCTCAAGCTGACCGACTCGCCGGAGGCGGTGCTCTTGGTAGCCTTGACGTCGCTGGTTTGAGCCGTGGACACATCCTTGGTGGACGCGGCCTTGGTATTGCCTATGCCCGCAGTAGAGGACGAATTCAGGCGATTGATATCTAGAGCCATGAGTGGAGATCCTCGTGTCGTCTCGTTCGCATACCCGGCTTATCGGCGTACCCCGCCGAAACTTTAGCCGTAGACCTGTGCGCCGGTTCACATCCTTCGACAGGATGGAAAGCAGAGGTTCAGGAGGCGGACGTTCAAGGTAC
Source organism: Pseudomonas oryzihabitans (assembly GCF_001518815.1). Lineage (NCBI taxonomy): Bacteria > Pseudomonadati > Pseudomonadota > Gammaproteobacteria > Pseudomonadales > Pseudomonadaceae > Pseudomonas > Pseudomonas oryzihabitans. The sequence continues at coordinate 3,326,310 of NZ_CP013987.1, read as the reverse complement.
CTCTTTTGGCTCCTTCGCTAAAGCGCTACCTCCACCTGTCCCTGATCGACCACCCGACCGCGAATCACCCGGTTGGAGCTCAGATTCCGTACCCGAATCTCCTCGTCCTTGGCGCCATTGGACAGGGCTTCACCCTGCATGCGAATACTGAAGGAGGCGCTGCGGGCATTGATGACCACCTGTTCGCCCTTGCGAATGAGTTCGGCCTGCTCGATAAAGGAGGGCGCCAGCACCTGCTCGCTGACCACCTGACGTTTCAGCTGGGTCCCGATCGCCTGTTCCAGGCTGGTGAGATAGCCCTGTGTCAGCGTCCCGACATCCCGTTCGACCAGGGCTATGTTGCTCGTGTCCAGCACCGTGCCGCGTAGAAGGGGCTGCAAGGTGACGACCACGGGGCGATAGAGCTTGACCTGGGCTGGCACGAACACCGTCCAGGGACTACTACCTTCACACCGTACCTTGACGTTGATCCGGCCCACCGGCGCAGGAGTACCTTGTTGCGACAGCGTCAGAGGTTTGTCGCAGGCGGCGAGGCGCAGGCGGGGATCAAGGGAGTTGATCTGGGTTTCATGGCGGGCGTCGGAATGGGTGTCCAGTAAATATTCCTGCACGCGCTCCTCAAGAAAACTTTCGACAGCGCCGATAAGTTCGTCAGATGAGGTGTAGTCGCCTTCTGCATAGGCCTTTCCGCCCAGGCATGCCAGGATCAACATGAGATTCGCAGCCCAGCGGCAAGAGGTTTTCATAGGTCGGAAACACGTCGCTTCGATCTTCATGAGTCACATCTAAGCAAGCCCTGTGCCGAGTTTTCCAACCGGTCCGAGGCAACGAGAGGAGTCGCCAAATGGCTGGTGTATTGGACGCAGTCAACCAACGTACCCAACTGGTGGGCCAGAACCGTCTGGAGCTGCTGCTGTTCCGACTGGACGGCTCGCAGCTCTACGGTATCAACGTCTTCAAGGTGAAGGAGGTGCTACAGTGCCCCAAGCTCACCGTGATGCCGAAATCGAGCCCGGTGGTGCGCGGTGTGGCCAGCATCCGTGGCGGCACCTTCCCCATCATCGACCTGGCCATGGCCACCGGTCGCCGTGGCCTGGAAGACATAAACAACTGTTTCGTGATCATCACCGAGTACAACACCAAGGTGCAGGGCTTCCTGGTGCGTTCGGTGGAGCGGATCGTCAACATGAACTGGGAAGGCATCAATCCGCCGCCCAAGGGCACCGGTCGTGATCACTACCTGACCGCCGTCACCCGGGTCGACAATCAGCTCGTCGAGATCATCGACGTGGAAAAGATCCTTTCCGAGGTGGCACCGTCCGTCGAGACCGTATCGGCCGGCGTGATCAGCGACGTGGTACAGGCCAAGGCCGTCACCAAGCGGGTATTGATCGTCGACGACTCCTCGGTGGCGCGCAAGCAGGTGACCCGCTGCCTGGAAACCGTCGGGGTAGAGGTGATCTCGCTCAATGACGGTCGTCAGGCGCTGAATTACCTGCAGGGTATGGTCGACGAAGGCAAGCGTCCGGAAGAGGAGCTGCTGATGATCATTTCCGACATCGAGATGCCGGAAATGGATGGCTACACCCTCACAGCGGAAATCCGTCATGATCCGCGAATGCAGAAAGTGCATATACTGCTGCATACCTCCTTGTCCGGCGTCTTCAACCAGGCGATGGTCAAGAAGGTCGGCGCGGACGACTTCCTGGCCAAGTTCCGTCCCGATGATCTTGCCTCCCGGGTAGCCGAGCGCATCAATGCGGTCGACAGTCACTAGGTGAAGGCGTCTCTATCCCGGTATCCAGAAGGCGGAGCGGCAGTGTCAGCAGTCAACGCGGATTTTGTGCTTTTTCGTGATTTCCTCGAGAAATCCAGCGGGATCCTGCTCGGTGACAACAAGCAGTACCTTGTCTCCAGTCGGCTCAACAAGCTGATGGAGACCGAGGGGATCAAGACGTTGTCGGAGTTGGTGCAGCGCATCCAGATGCAGCCCCGTGGCGGTTTGCGGGAAAAGGTCATCGATGCGATGACGACCAACGAAACCCTCTGGTTTCGCGACACCTATCCCTTCGAGGTGCTCAAGAACCGCCTCTTGCCGGAGTTGACGAAGAATACCTTCGGCCAGCGCCTGCGGGTCTGGTCGGCGGCCTGTTCCTCGGGGCAGGAGCCCTATTCGCTGTCCATGACCATGGACGAATTCGAGCGTAGCGCGGCAGGGCAGGGGCGTGGCGGCATGCAGATCGTGGCGACCGATCTCTCGGGCGCCATTCTCACTGCGGCGAAGTCCGGTGAATACGATTCGCTGGCGATTGGTCGCGGTCTGTCCCAGGAACGCCTGCAGCGCTACTTCGACGTGTTGCAGCCAAATCGTTGGGCGGTCAAGCCGGCGATTCGCAGTCGGATCGAATTTCGCGCTCTGAATCTATTGGACAGCTACGCCAGCCTCGGCAAGTTCGACATGGTGTTCTGCCGCAACGTGCTGATCTACTTCTCCGCTGACGTGAAGAAGGACATCCTCACCCGCATCCATGCGACCCTCAAGCCGGGCGGCTATCTGTTCCTGGGTGCGTCCGAAGCCCTCAACGGCTTGCCGGATCTCTATCAGATGGTGCAGTGCAATCCGGGCATCATCTACAAGGCCAAGTAGGCCATTGCATGGACATCCCCAAGGGCAGACTTAGGTCTGCCCTTTCTTTTTGCGCCAAAGTTTTGCCGCCCTGGCTCCCGTAGCCGGCAACGGCGGCGGAAAAACCTTGCCGCTTGCAGCCATTCTGACTGCCGCCCTGAGTGGAACCCCTGATTTAGAAGGGTTTTAGAGACTGGCACGGGCCTTGCTAAATCGATTGCAAGCCACGTCAAAGGTCTCTCGACATGAGCATCAGTTTCGACAAAGCACTCGGGTTGCACGAGCAGGCGCTGAATTTCCGTTCGCAGCGCGCCGAGGTGTTGGGCAACAACATCGCCAATGCCGATACCCCAGGCTACAAGGCGCGGGATCTGGACTTCAGCGCCGTGCTGGCGGAGCAGGCGGCCAAGAATGCCCCTGGGGCTTCCGGACACTATCAGCTGGAAACCACCAACAGCCGCCATATCGCCGCCGAGGGCTTCGACATGGGCATGGGCGATGCGGCGCTGAAATATCGCATCCCCACCCAGCCGTCGGTGGACCAGAACACCGTGGATGCCCAGGTCGAGCAGGCCAACTACGCCGAGAACGCGATGAATTTCCAGGCCAGCTTCACCCTGCTCAATAGCAAGTTCAAGGGGCTGATGTCGGCCCTGCGCGGAGAATAGCCATGTCCCTGAGTTCGCTGTTCAACATCGCCGGTAGCGGGATGAGCGCCCAGAACGTTCGCCTCAACACCGTGGCCAGCAACATGGCCAACGCCGATTCCGTCTCCTCCAGCGTCGATCAGACCTACAAGGCACGGCATCCGGTGTTCGCTGCCCAGTTCAACGCGGCCCAGGGCGGTGCTTCGCTGTTCGACGACCAGGGCCAGGCCGGTGTCGGGGTAGAGGTCAAGGGTATCGTCGAGGATCCGAGCGAGGTGCAGAAGCGCTACGAGCCCAATCATCCCATGGCGGACAAGGAAGGCTACGTCTATTACCCCAATGTGAACGTGGTGGAGGAGATGGCCGACATGATTTCGGCCAGTCGCGCCTTCCAGACCAACGCGGAAATGATGAATACCGCTAAACAGATGATGCAGAAGGTACTGACCCTCGGTCAGTAAGGAATCGGCGCCATGGCCATCAGTACGACCAACTCCACCGCTCAATCGGTACTCGACAAGTACTCGATCAACAAGACAGGCACTACCGCTGAGACGACTGCCAGCGACGGCAAGAAGGGCGGCAAGCTCGGCAAGGACGAGTTCCTCAAGCTGATGGTCGCCCAGATGAACAACCAGAATCCGCTGGAGCCCCAGGGTAACGGCGAATTCATCGCCCAGCTGGCGCAGTTCAGTACCGTTGAGGGCATCACCAACCTCAACACCAGCGTCGGCTCGATCCTCTCCGGTAGTCAGTCCTCCCAGGCACTGCAGGCGTCTACTCTGGTCGGCCGCAAGGTGATCGTCGATAGCGACAAGGTCAAGGTGGATACCAGCGAGGACTTCAAGGGCGCGCTCAACCTGACGGCGTCCAGCCCGAACGTCTGGGTCAACGTCTATGACACTACTGGCAACCAGGTGAACCGCTTGAATCTGGGGCAGCAAACCAGTGGTCTGGTGAACTTCACCTGGGACGGTACCGATGCCAGCGGCAAGAAGCTGGATGCCGGTACGTATCGCTTCGAGGCCCAGGCCAGTGTGGATGGCAAGACCGAGGCCATGAAAACCAGTTTGCCGGCCAATGTCGACAGCGTGACGCTGGGGCAGAACGGCGGCGAAATGACACTCAACCTTGCCGGCGTCGGCAGCATCGGTATCTCCAAAGTCCAGGCGGTCGGCCAGTAAGGCGCGGCACACAAGAGGAATCCAGCATGTCTTTCAATATCGGTTTGAGCGGCATCAAGGCCGCGTCCAGTGACCTCAACATCACCGGCAACAACATCGCCAACGCCAGCACCGTCGGCTTCAAGCAGTCACGGGCGGAGTTCCAGGATCTGTATGCGGCCTCCGTACTGGGCACTGGCAAGAATGCTCAAGGTAGCGGTGTGCTGCTGGGCAACGTTGGGCAACTGTTCAACCAGGGCACCATCGACTCCACCCAGAATGCCCTGGACATGGGCATCAATGGCAACGGCTTCTTCATGACCAGCAACAACGGCGCCGTCCAGTACACCCGTGCCGGTTACTTCGGTACCGACAAGAACGGTTTCATCGTCGATAACAATGGCTACAAGCTGCAGGGCTACACCACCAATGCGCAGGGGCTGCTGCAGCCCGGCGTGCGCAGCGACCTGCGTGTCGAGACTGCCAGCCAGGCACCCAAGTCCACTACCCAGATCGCTCAGCAGTTCAACCTGAACTCGACCAGTACGCCCCCGACGCTGACGCCTTTCGATCCCTCGGATCCGAAGACCTACAACTCCTCGACCTCGCTGAACATCTATGACAGCCAGGGCAACTCGCACGTCATGTCGCAATACTTCGTCAAGGCGCCGGCGCCGGCGACCAACCAGTGGTCCATGCAGGTGCTGATCGACGGACGCAACCCGTTGGATCCCGGTATCGCCACCAAGACCGCCAACACCGCAGCCGGGGTTGCCGGTGCCACTGCCAACAGTGTCGCCAATGCGGTCAACAACATGTCCGGGGCAACGCCCCAGGTGAAGAACATCGCCAGCAACGCTGCCGCGGCGGCTGGCGCGACACCGGCGTCGGTAGCTGCGGCCGTGGCCGCCTACGGTACCCAGCCGCAGAGCTTTGGCGTGACCTTCGATGCCGCTGGCAAGCTGAGCAGCGTGACCTCGTCTTCGTCGGGAGTCTCGGTCGATCCGAAGACCAACATCATCACCTTCGCCGCCGATCCTAGCGGCTCGAGCGGCAGTGGCTGGATCCCGGCGATCTCCGATGGCGGCAACCCGGCCAACTACAGCTGGAACGGTGCCCTGGGCAATACTGGCGGTTTCACCTTCGATCCGCGGGGCTCGACGCAATTCTCCACTGCCTTCGCGGTGAACAGCGTCAATCAGGACGGTTACACCACTGGGCAGCTATCCGGCCTGGAAATCGACGATACCGGCCAGATCTTCGCTCGCTACACCAATGGTCAGTCCAAGGTGCAGGGACAGGTGATCCTGGCCAACTTCGCCAACGTCCAGGGTTTGACGCCCATGGGCAAGACCTCCTGGACCGAGTCCGCGGAGTCTGGTCAGCCGGTAGTGGGAACGCCCCGAGCCGGGACCCTCGGTTCGCTGCAGTCCGGTGCCCTGGAAGCGTCCAACGTGGACATCTCCACCGAGCTGGTCGACATGATCGTGGCGCAGCGCAACTACCAGGCCAACGCCAAGACCATCGAGACCGAGAACGCCATTACCCAGACCATCATCAACCTGCGTTGATGTCGTTTCTCTGACGGCTTGCCGCTTCGGCGTCAGGAAAAGCCTCCCTCGGGAGGTTTTTCTATTTTCAGGCTACTGATTTTAAAGGGTTTTAAGTTTCTGGAACGGGGCTTGCTAAAGAACCTCCGAACGCAAGCTTGGCGGCAATCTGCCGCCGTCGGAGGATCAGATGGACAAGCTGCTGTACGTCGCCATGACCGGCGCCAGCCAGAACGAGATGGCCCAGCGCGCCCACGCCAACAACCTGGCCAACGTCTCGACTTCGGGATTCCGCAAGGATCTCGAACAGGCGCGCTCGATGCAGGTGTTCGGCGAGACCATGCCGTCGCGCGTCTACTCCATGAGTGAGCGGCCGGCGACGGACTTCACCCCTGGCGCGCTGCAGGAGACGGGCCGTGACCTGGACGTGGCCATCCAGGGGCCGGGCTTCGTCGCGGTCCAGGATCCCTCCGGCAAGGAGGCCTACGTGCGCACCTCCAGCCTGCAGATCGACCCCCTTGGCATGCTGCGGACCGGCAGCGGTTTGCCGGTGCTCGGCAATGGCGGTCCCATCGCCGTGCCGCCTGCCTCCAAGGTGGAAATCGGTCAGGACGGCAGCATCACCGTGCGCGGTTCGGGCCAGGCAGCCAACGCCCTGGCTCAGGTCGACCGCATCAAGTTGGTCAATCCCGATACCAAGCAGATGGAAAAGGGGCTCGATGGCCTGCTGCACATGAAGCAGGGGCAGGCGGCGCCGCCCATGGATGCCAACGTCTCCCTGGTCTCCGGCTTCGTCGAGTCAAGCAACGTCAATGCGGCGGAGGAGATGACCTCGATCCTGTCGCTGTCCCGCCAGTTCGAGCTGCAGGTAAAGATGATGCGCAGCGCGGAAGACAACGACGCGGCGATGGCAAAGGTTTTGCAATTCTCCTGATAACGGCTAGCGCCGACGTAAAACCGGCACTTCGAGGAATACCAGCATGATGTCGTCACTGTGGGTCGCCAAGACCGGTCTGTCCGCCCAGGACATGAACCTCACCACCATCTCCAACAACCTGGCCAACGTGTCCACCACGGGCTTCAAGCGCGACCGCGCCGAATTCCAGGACCTGCTGTACCAGATCCGCCGTCAGCCCGGTGCCCAGTCCACCCAGGACAACCAGCTTCCCTCCGGTCTGCAGCTGGGTACCGGTGTGCGCATCGTCGGCACCCAAAAGAACTTCACCGAGGGTTCGCTGCAGACCACCGACCAGCCGCTGGACATGGCGGTCAACGGCGATGGCTTCTTCCAGGTGACCATGCCCGACGGGACCATCAACTACACCCGTGACGGCACCTTTCACCTCAATGCCGATGGCCAGCTGGTCACCGCCAATGGCTTCGCACTGCAGCCTGCCATCGTGCTGCCTGCCGATACCAAGACCTTCACCGTCGGCGAAGACGGCACCGTGTCGGTCACCACCGCCGGCCAGGCCGCGCCCCAGGTCATCGGCAACCTGCAGATCGCCCAGTTCGTCAACCCGGGCGGCCTCCAGGCCGTGGGCCAGAACCTGTTCAGCGAGACCGCGTCCAGCGGCGCGCCTCAGGTCGGTACCCCGGGCTTGAACGGCCTTGGCACCGTGCTGCAGAGCACCCTGGAAAACTCCAACGTGAGCACGGTCGAGGAGCTGGTGAACATGATCACCACCCAGCGCGCCTACGAGATGAACTCCAAGGTCATTTCCACCGCCGATCAGATGCTCGGCTTCGTTACCCAGCAGCTCTAATCCCCTGTGAGGACGCGCTCCATGAAACCTCTATTCGCCGTCGCCCCGCTCCTGGGAGCGCTCGTACTCGCAGGATGCGTAGCCCCGGCAGCCAAGCCGGACGATCCCTACTACGCCCCGGTGCTACCGCGTACCCCGGTGCCAGCGGCGCAAAACAACGGCGCCATCTTCCAGTCGGGGTTCGAGCAGAATCTCTATACCGACCGCAAGGCTTTCCGCATCGGCGACATCATCACCATCACCCTGCAGGAGCGGACCCAGGCCAGCAAGAACGCCAGTTCCGACATCGCGAAGAACACCAAGGCGACCCTTGGGCTGACTTCGCTGTTCGGCGCCAAGCCGAAGATTCCCAATCCGCTGGCCGATGGCGACTTGAGTCTGGACGCCGGTTTCTCCGGTAACCGCTCCAACACCGGCAAGTCCACGGCGGCCCAGGGCAACAGCCTGTCCGGCTCGCTGACCGTGACCATCGCCGAAGTGCTGCCCAATGGCATCCTGGTAGTGCGTGGCGAGAAGTGGTTGACCCTCAACACCGGCAACGAACTCATGCGCATCCAGGGCATGGTCCGCGCCGACGACATCGCCACCGACAACACCGTGTCCTCTACCCGCGTAGCCGATGCACGTATCACCTATTCGGGTACCGGCGCCTTCGCCGATGCCAGTCAGCCGGGCTGGCTGAGCCAGCTCTTCGGCAGCCCCCTGATGCCCTTCTGAGGATGAGCGCCATGTTCAAGAGCCTCATCGCCGCTGCCGCCCTGGCCCTGGTCATGCCGCTGGCCCAGGCGGATCGCCTGAAGGACATCGCCAGCATCCAGGGCGTGCGGACCAACCAGCTGATCGGCTACGGCCTGGTAGTGGGGCTGCCCGGTACCGGTGACCAGACCACCCAGACGCCCTTCACCGTGCAGACCTTCAACAACATGCTGGCGCAGTTCGGCATCAAGGTGCCGCCGGGCACCACCGCGCAGCTGAAGAACGTCGCGGCGGTATCCATCCACGCCGATCTGCCGGCCTTTTCCAAGCCCGGCCAGACCATCGACATCACGGTGTCTTCCATCGGCAACTCCAAGAGCCTGAGAGGCGGCAGCCTGCTGCTCTCGCCGCTCAAGGGTATCGATGGCCAGATCTACGCCATCGCCCAGGGCAACCTGGTGGTCGGGGGTTTTGACGCCGAAGGCCGCGACGGTTCGAAGATCACCGTCAACGTTCCGTCGTCCGGGCGCATTCCCAATGGGGCCACTGTCGAGCGACCAGTGCCGAGTGGCTTCGACCAGGGCAACAGCATCACGCTGGACCTGAATCGCAGCGACTTCACCACCGCCAAACGCATCGTCGACAAGATCAACGAGACACTTGGCGCGGGTGTTGCATCAGCTGTCGATGCCGGATCGATTCGCGTCACGGCGCCGGTGGATCCCAGCCAGCGCGTCGACTACATCTCGATCCTGGAGAACATGGAGGTGGATCCGGGGCAGGCGGTGGCCAAGGTCATCGTCAATTCCCGCACCGGGACCATCGTCATCGGCCAGAACGTCAAGGTCTCGCCAGCGGCGGTGACCCAGGGCAGCTTGACCGTGACCATCAGCGAGGACCCGCAGGTAAGCCAGCCCAATCCCTTGTCGGGTGGGCAGACGGTGGTGACGCCCCAGTCGACCGTCAAGGCCAAGCAAGAGGCCAAGCCGATGTTCAAGTTCGGTCCGGGCACCACGTTGGACGAAATCGTGAGAGCGGTGAATCAGGTGGGCGCGGCGCCCAGCGACCTGGTGGCCATTCTCGAAGCGTTGAAACAGGCCGGCGCCTTGCAGGCCGATCTGATCGTAATTTAAGGAGAGCGGGCGATGGAATCTCGTCTGGGTGGCAACTACGGCAACGTCAAGGATTCGGGGGCCTTCACCGACCTGAATCGGTTGGCCCAGATGAAGGGGAAGGATCGCGACAGCGCGGAAAACGTCAAGAAAGTCGCGGGCGAATTCGAGTCGCTGTTCCTGAACCAGATGCTCAAGTCCATGCGCAGCGCCAACCAGGCGCTGGCGGACAAGGACAGCCCCTTTTCCAGCGAGACCACCAAGCAGTACCAGGACATGTACGACCAGCAGTTGGCCGTCTCCCTGTCCCGGGATGGCGGCGGTATCGGCCTGGCCAATGTCCTGGAGCGTCAGCTGAGCAAGACCGCCCAGCCGTCGACCCGCCCCAATCCCTTCGCTCAGGTTGGCCAGGCTGCGCCCACCGACGGCCAGCTGGCCGCTGGCCGCAACGCCAAGCTCAACGACGTGGCGAGCCACGGCCTCAAGCCGACCAATGCGGTAGCGTCCGGGCGTGACGATTCCAGCGCGCTCAATTCGCGCCGGCTTGCCTTGCCCGGGCGACTGGCCGAGCGTACCGCCGCCAACATTTCCGGCGCGGCTGAGCAGGGCGCTGCCCTCAAGCAGAGCTTCCAGGAAGTCGCGGCCGCCCAGAGCGCCTGGCGCCAGCAGGCCACGCAACCCGGCAGTAAGCCGGCGGCCGCAACTGAGGCCGTCGCCAGCGTGGACAGCACCGCCGCTACCGGCAAGACCCGTTTCCGTACCCGCCAGGAATTCGTCGACACCATGATGCCCATGGCCGAGGCCGCGGCAAAGCGCCTGGGCGTGGATCCCAAGTACCTGGTCGCCCAGGCGGCGCTGGAAACCGGCTGGGGCAAGCACATGGTCAAGCAGGCCGATGGCAGCAACAGCAACAACCTGTTCGGCATCAAGTCCCACGGCTGGGATGGCGGCAGCGCCCCCGCGGTGACCCAGGAGTTCGTCAACGGCAAGGCGGTGACCGAGACCGCGAAGTTTCGCACCTACGATTCGTTCGCCGACAGCTTCCACGACTACGTGAACTTCCTGCAGAGCAATGATCGCTACGACAAGGCGCTGTCCACCAACGGCAATTCCGAGCGCTTCATGCAGGGGTTGCAGCAGGCCGGTTATGCCACCGATCCGCAATACGCACGCAAGGTGATCCAGATCGCCCGCAACATGAACACCTATCAGACGGTTGCCTCCCTGGGCACCAGTCCGTCCCGCGGTTGAGGTGAGCCATGGCTGATCTACTTTCCATTGGTCTGTCGGGCCTGAGATCCACGCAGAATGCTCTGACCACTACCGGCCACAACATCGCCAACGTCAACACGCCTGGCTATTCGCGGCAGGAGGCCATTCAGCAGACCAATATCGCCCAGTTCAACGGCTCGGGTTATGTGGGCTCCGGCTCCCAGACGGTGGACGTACGTCGTCTCGCCAGCGATTTCCTCACCAGTCAGGTGCGCACGGCCAACAGCCAGAACAGTGAGCTGCAGGCTTTCAAGAGCCAGATCTCCCAGCTCGACGGCCTGCTGTCCGACAACACGACCGGTATCACGCCGGCCATGCAGAAGTTCTTCGCCACCCTGCAGACCGCCTCCCAGGATCCGTCCTCGGTCCCGGCGCGGGAGGCCGTGCTCGCCCAGGCGCAGGGCCTGAGCAAATCCTTCAATACCCTGTACGACCAGATCGACAAGCAGAATAGCCAGATCAACGATCAGCTGTCGGCACTCACCGGCCAGATCAATTCCCTGGCAAAGAGCGTCGGCAGCCTGAACGATGCCATTGCCCGCTCCAAGGCGGCGGGCGCGGCGCCCAACGATCTGATCGATTCTCGCGACCAGGCCATCAAGCAGCTGTCCGGCATGGTCGGTCTGCAGGTGATCAGTCAGGACGATGGCTCGCTGAATCTCTTCGTGGGGACCGGTCAGCCACTGGTGGTCGGCAGCAACGTCTCGACCCTGGCCGCACAGCCGGGCAACGACGATCCGTCGCGCTATCAGGTCACCCTGACGGCGGGCAGTACCTCGCAGATCATCACTTCGCAGGTCAGGGGCGGTGAGATGGGGGGCCTGCTGTCCTACCGGGACACGGCGCTGGACCATGCCTTCAACAGCCTGGGTCAATTGGCGCTGACTCTGACCGATACCCTGAACAAGCAGCTGGGGCAGGGTCTGGACCTGGCCGGCAATGCCGGTTCGGCGCTGTTCAGCGACGTCAACGGTGGACAGAGCACCGGCCTGCGGGTCATGGGGCGGTCGACCAACTTCGGCTCGGCTACCGCAACACTCAACATCACCGATACCGCCAAGCTCAATCCAAGCGACTACCGGCTGGATTTCGACGGCACCAATTTCAAGGCGCTGCGCATCAGCGACAGCACCAGCATTTCCGTAACCCGGAGCGGGACCGATCCGGTCACCCTGACCTTCGCCGATGCCAAGGGCACCGATCAGGGCTTCAAGGTGCAGTTCACCGCGTCCGAGTTGAACAAGGCCCAGGCGGGCGACGTCTTCAGCCTCCAACCCACTCGCCGCGGCGCGGCGCAGATGAGCGTGGATCTGAGCCAATCCAGCCAGCTGGGCTTCGCCGGAACCGCCAAGGCCGCCAGCACCACCAACAACCGCGGTACGGGGGCCATTACCCAGCCCGATCTCAAGAATGCGCCTTCGCCGGTCAGTACCGCTGACCTGGGACGGCTGTTTGGTAATGGCGGCATCAAGCTGAATTTCAGTGCTGCCGCCGGCAACCTGACCGGGACCCTGCCTACCGGTGCGAGCCTGAGTTACGTCTCGCCGTCCACTACCGGCCTGACCTCGGGCCAGACCAATACGCTACGGCTGCAATACACCGACCCGAACACGAACAACAGCTACAGCTACGACTTCAACGTCAGCGGCGTCCCGCAGGATGGTGACAGCTTCACCCTGGGCGCCAACAGTGGCGCTGTCTCGGACAACCGCAATGCCCTGAACCTGGTGGCCTTGCAGACCAAGACCACCATGGGCGGCTATGGCACCACCGGTACCACCTACAACAATGCCTACGGCGGCCTGGTGGAGCGGGTCGGTACCCTGACTGCCCAGGTGCGGGTGGATTCGGCCGCCAGCGAGACCGTGCTCAAGCAGTCGGAAGACAATCGCGATTCCCTGTCCGCGGTGAACCTGGATGAAGAGGCGGCCAAGCTCGTCCAGTTCCAGCAGTACTACGGCGCCTCGGCGCAGGTCATCAAGATCGCCCAGTCGCTGTTCGACACCCTGATCGGCGCCTTCAGATAAGGAACCCGCCCATGCGCATCTCTACCGTCCAGGCGTTCAACAACGGCATCAGCGGCCTGCAGAACAACTATGGCGATGTCAGTCGCTCCCAGGAGCAGATCAGCACCGGCAAGAAGATCCTCACTCCGGCGGACGATCCGGTAGCGTCGATCAAGCTGTTGCAACTGAGCCAGGAAGAGGCGCTCAACGGTCAGTACAACACCGGCATGACCGCCGCCAAGAACAGCCTCAACACCGGGGAAGCCATGCTCACCTCGGTGGAAACGGTGCTGACGCGCATCCGCGAGATCGCCGTCCAGGCGGGCAACGGCGCTTTGGATCCGACCGACCGTGCGTCCCTGGCCAAGGAGGTCGGTCAGCGCGAAGACGAGCTGATGAACCTAATGAACAGCAAGGACGCCAGCGGCAAATACCTGTTCTCCGGCTCCATGGGCGACACCCAGCCTTATGTGCGCAATGCCGACGGCACCTACAGCTACAACGGCGACGAAGGCCAGCGCAGCGTGCAGATCGCCAGCTCCACCTTCGTGCCCATCAGCGACAGCGGCAAGGACGCCTTCGAGAACAACTTCAACGCCAATCGCGTCAAGACTGCGCCAACAGCTGGCAACACGGGTACCGGGCGGATCTCGCTGGGCCTTGTAGAAGACAAGAAGGCCTACGACGACACTTTTCCCGCCAGCACGCCGCCGGTCGCTGCCGACGGTATCGGTATCCATTTCCTCGATGACAAGAAGTACGTCATCTATGACCTGTCCAAGGCACCTACGGCGGCCGAATGGGCGGCCTACGATCCGACCAATCCGCCAGCTGGCCAGCTCAAGGCGGACAGCGTGGATGGCAATCCCTCTACCAGCGACGTCATCCGCTTTGGAGGCGTCAAGGTGCAGATTGATGGTGTGCCCGCAGCCGGTGACGAGTTCAAGATCACCCGCGACACCGACAACGAGAAGCGCAGCCTGCTCAATGTGGTGTCCGACTTGCGCAAGGCCCTGGAGAGCGGCGATGGCAGCACCGAGGGCGTGTACAAGATGCGCGACAGCGCTGCAGTAGCCCTGAGCAACCTCGATACGGCCTATACCCAGGTCGATGGCATCCGCGGCAAAGTTGGCGCACGCCTCAACGTCATCGACTCCACCAGCGACTTCATCGCCGACGTCAGCCTGGTCAATAAGTCGGTGCAGTCGGATCTTCAGGATCTGGACTATGCTGAGGCTTTGTCCCGCTATGCCTTGCAGAATACGGTTCTGCAGGCGACGCAGCAGAGCTTTGTGAAGGTATCGCAGTTGAGTTTGTTCAATTACCTGTGAGCAAAGGCCCTCGCATGCTTTGGAGCGCTAGGCTAATTTCTGGGATTGCAGACTGATTAGGTGAGGCCAAGACGTTGAGAGATGGGCAGCGGGTGCAGGGCGAAATCGTTGAAATTGACTATGCTGCCACTCAGGCCTTTTTTGAGCGGCGCGGGCGTCAGCATTATCAGAACGCTCTAAGCGCAACCATGTATCAAGACAATGATCCCGGACTGGTTGCTTACCGTGACGAAGCTGAAAAAGCTGCCATCGGTATGGCGCTCTGCAGCCCCGCACCCAGGTCGGTGCTGGATATTGGTTGTGGTATAGGCCGGTGGGGATGGTACCTGGCAGACCGCCATCCGGAGATCGACTATCTCGGTATCGACTTCTCGTCTTCTCTCATTGCCAAGGCGCATGAGGGAGCCCTGGAACGCGGATACCGACGACTCAAGTTCCAGACCATGTCGGCGACCGCCATCGACAGCACTCGGCTTGAACTAACACCGCCTTATGATCTGCTTATCGTGTCGGGTCTGCTGATCTATTTGAACGACGCCGATTGTCTAAAAATGTTGACCGATCTCGGGTCGCTCTGCTCATCTGCTACTCGCTTCTATCTTCGCGAGCCAATCGCTCTGGAAAAGCGTCTGACCTTGGATGCCTTTTTTTCTTCAGAGCTGCAAGACCGCTATTCCGCCATTTATCGAACGTTGGACGAGCTCAAGGTGCTGTTGTCTCAGGCTTTTCCAGCGGGCACTCTGGCAGTCGACCAGGAAGGGTTCCTGTTTGAGGATAGTCTGGAGAAACGAGTCGAAACCCGTCAGTACTACCTGATTCTTTCCATGAAGGATGTACAGCAGTGAGGACAGCTTACTGCTTCGATCTCGACGGCACCTTGACCCGCCAGGAGCTTCTCCCTCTCATCGCTGCAACCGTGGGGCTCGAGGATGAGATCTCGCTGCTAACGCAGGCCACAATCGACGGCGTGTTGCCTTTTGACAAATCGTTCAAGTTGCGGGTCCGCTTGCTGAAGGACGCTAATATCGAATGGATACACCAGACGCTGGAGCATAGTGTTGACTTCGACGCTGAAATACTTTCATTTATCGCGAGTCGTCCTGAAGATTGTTACGTGATAACGGGAAATTTGGATATCTGGGTCAAACCGGTTCTTGATCGACTGGGTATCCGCAATTTTGCCTCGAGAGCTAAGCTCGATGACAATGGAAAGCTGGTCGGGATAGATCATATTCTGCATAAGGGTGATGTAGTGGCAGAGCTGCGTAGGCAGTACGACCGCATCATTGCAGTAGGCGATGGCATGAACGATGTGCCCATGTTCGAGGCGGCGGATTGGCGAATCGCCTATGGTGGAACTCATCCGCCGACCGCACTTCTGGTAAAGCTAAGTGATTTTGTAATTTATGACCGGACTGCCCTATGCCGCCTATTGAACATGTTGTGATCAGTGCTGCTGGTATAGGGTCTCGCTTAGGTTTGAATAGGCCGAAGTGTTTGGTAGAGGTGGCAGGGCGCACCCTGCTCGACTATCATCTCGAGCGCTTGGTCGATGTTCCTTTCGTATGGCTTGTCGTAGGCTTTCAGGAAGAAGACGTTATTGCTCATGCCTTGGCGCTCCGGCCAAATATAATTATCGTTCGTAATCCCGACTTTGCGCGAACCAATACGCTGCAAAGCATATTCAGAGTTGCTCGGCATCTGCACGAAAGATTCTTGGTAGTGGATGCCGATACTGTGGTGAGACCGGATAGCTTTAGGGATTTTATAAAGGCTGCCGAACAATATAATCAACTGGTGGGCGTTTCTAGTTATACAACCAGCGATGGTGTCAGAGTAGTCCTGAATCAGGAAAATACGCTTGTTCAGGCTTTCACGCGAGAACCGTATCACGAATGGGAGTGGACGGGCATAGCGATACTCGAGCCCAGCACTGTCGTTGATCAGCCGATTTACGTGTATCAGGCGCTTGAGCCTTATCTGCCGCTACCTGCCTATGAATTGGACGCTTTCGACATAGATACCGTCGCAGATCTAGACATGGCTAGAAGGGTCATGACCGGTGGATGGAAATAGTATGAAAAAAGCGTCCCAGGGGATTAAGGCGCGGCAATTTCGGTCAGCGACCCAAAGGGGTCAGATAGGGCCGGAGCTGCTCTACGAGCGGCAAAGAGAAGTTATTTCGAGCGCCGTTTTACCGTTGCTTGAACCAAGCGACCGGCTACTCGACATAGGCTGTGCAGATGGCCAGTTTTCCTTGCTCTATGCGCAGAAGGTAGCAAAGGTAAAGGGTATTGACCTTGGGTCGGAACTCATTCGGCAGGCCCGCGATCAGGCAGCCAAGATCGGAGCGGCGAACGTTCAGTTTGAAGCGGTAGACATCTTCGAGTTCGGGAGGTCGGAAAGATTCGAGGCGGTCAGCCTGATGGGGGTACTCACGACCATCACCGATGATCTGAGTGCAGCTCGAGTATTGCTACGGGCTGCTGAAGTACTGAGCGACGATGGCATCCTGATACTCAAGGATTCGGTGCTGGTAGGCGCTGACTCCTCAGTCACGCTGGTTACCGATAGCTACGAGGCTGTGTACCGGACCGAGTCTTCCTACCTGGCGCTGGTTCGCTCTTTAGGGTTCGAGCTTTCATCTCGTCACCCCCTGCTGACAATGGACAATTATCAGCAGACGAGCATTCTTTATGTGTTCAGGCAACTGCTGCCCAAGCCCGTCGAAAAGCCTCATTCCAGCCTGAGGGTGGCCTGTTATGGCAGCATGCCGTTCCACTTTCGCTCGCTAAGACCACTGTCAGCATGTTTTGAGAAGAGCCTGCTGAGCCTGGATATCGCTGAGGTGATGGCTTGGCGGCCCGACGTCATCGCGGTGGCCGATGGTTGGTCTGTGGAATTTTGGCGCGACTACTGCGATGCCCATGGAGCAACGCTTGTCGCCATGCGGCATGGTTCTGTCACGCGGTATGGCTACGCCGAACCGCAATACAATCTAGCTGATTACATGTGCGGCAGCGCTTGGGACATAGAGGATACGCTGCTATCTGGAGTCCGCCCACGCCAAGGATTTTTGCTAACCGGCAATGCCTGGGTAGATCAGGTCTTCCGGTTGCCGAAAAGAGTACCAGTCCGCGACTGTCCGACTATTCTATTCGCCCCTACGTATAATCCGGAACTCAGTGCTGCAGTCTATTTCGGTGAAAGACTTGTGCCACTCATACGCCAAGTCTTTCCGACTGCAAGAATTATTATCAAGCCTCATCCTGCGATCGTTCAATACGAGCACGCCTTTGTCGTCGAGAAGGAACGCTTCCGCAATTTAATGGCCGTATGGCGGATGCAGGCAGCGTCCGATTCGCTGGTCGAATTGATCGACGATCCTGAAGCCAGTATTGCTGATAGCTTTGCCGAAGCGGATATATTGGTTGCCGATCGCTCTTCGCTGCTGTTTGAGTTCATGGCGCTGGATCGACCGATTTTGTTGTACTCCAGTGAAAAGCGGGTAGAACACTGGGAATACAATCCTTCGGCGCCTGGTAATGCCTGGCGGGATATAGGGCTGGAGTTTCAGGATGACGATGAGTTCCTGAGTTTGCTAGGGGATGTCTTCGGCGCTCATGAAAGGCGTTGCCGCAAAGCTCAAGTGGAGCGAACTCAGGCACTTCATGGCCGTTATCAAGATGGCCTGTCCACTCAAAGAGTAGCATCCGCTATAGCTAATCTTCCCCGTGTAACCGTCGTCATCAACGGCTATGACGAACAACGATCGCTGCTATTGGTTGAAAATGTCACCCAAGAATGGCCGAGTGCCCATGTGGTATTGATTGGGCAGGTGATTGATAGAGCGGGTGTCAACTCCTACTCAAGCCTTCTCCAATGGACGAATGTATTGGAGAAGCAAGGCGGAAAGACGGGGCTTTTCCTGCTGCTTGAAGGTCATTCCTGGATGCAGCCAGGTAGTTTCCATCCGCTATCGGTAGCGCTGGCGGAAAGCGGTAAAGGCACCTTCCGCGGTAGACGTCATACCCTCTCTGCTGCGGTCGATACCGCTATGGATGACGGCGGAGAGGCAGCCTGGTTGCGTAAGCGGTTGTTCAAGGTACTTGGTAGAACCTGCTGGCAACTGGTGACTTACGATGCACTGATGTGCGAAGTCGCGCACTTGCGTTCGCAACTGAGCGAAGCAGCAATGCAAGTGTGGTGGCATTCGTTGACGACGCCTGGACCTGAACCAACGAATTCACTGTACGTTACGCCAGGGCCAGGGGTCACAAAGCTGGTCGGCAGCGTGCATTATCTCTTCGGCGAAGAATCCAGGTTGAGTATTACCTCGGATATCCGAAGTGACTGGTATGGAAGAGGGCGGTTGCGGCTACATCTGGCTGCTCTTGACCAAAAAAACTACAGCCATTTTCCAGTTGGCTTGACGTTTACCGTCAATGGGCTGGTCCTTGAGCAGCGATTCGAGATTGCTGAGGCGACGCAGGCTTTTGATATTTTCTTCGCGCCTGACGCCCAAGGGCGCGCGGAAGTAGGTATTTTCTGTAATGGCAGCTTTCCAGGGATGCAAGGACTGGTTGGCTCCATTTCACTTGCGGGCACCTTTGATGAGGTTGAGGTACTGCTATCGGTTGTCGACTCCGATCAGGCTGAAAGGCCGTTCCCTCATGTGGTACGTCTCACCGACGACTTGGCTGAGTCGCTTACCGACTACCAGGCCTGGAGTTCTCCACGACGTTTTGGTGTCGAGCAGAAGGCGTTGATCGCCGGCCGGGCTGCCGGGAGCGAACCTCGTACGCAAATGCTTGCCGTGCTACATGGCAACGTATTGGACGTCGAACTCCTAGCGCGCACCCTCTCTAGCATTGGAAGTCAGCTCTATCCCGTAGCAGGCGTGGTGGTCATGGCTGTAGAGGGTCAAGGACCGACCCCGACTACCGCTGACCAATGGCAGCCTGTGGATAGCTGGTATGGTTTAGCTCAGGTGCTCGAGTCCACCGGCGCGGACTGGTTCATGGTCATGGAGGTCGGCGACGTCTTGGCGGAGCATGCCTGTCTGTTGATCGCTGAACATGTTCAGCAGCATCCTGGCTGGCAGTTCTGCTATGTCGATGAAGACGTTCAGGTCAAAGGGGGGGGGTACACCAACCCGCTGTTCAAGCCGAACATCAATCTGGATCTGTTGCGCAGCTATCCTTATCTCGGTCCGCGAGTGGCTGTCGCCGCCCGGAGCTATCTCGACCTGCAGGGATTTGCTGACGATATCGGTCAGCTGGGTCCGTATGATTTTGCTTTTCGGGTGATAGAAATCTATGGCCTCGATGCCGTTGGACATATACCGGAAGTGCTGATACATGCTCATTGCTCTTTCGGTGAGTGGGTTTCGCGCCCTGATGTACAACCTTTTATAGCTCCTGTGGTGAGTCGTCATCTGGGACGGCTGAATGTTCCCCATGAAATATATGCTGGCGCACTTTCGGTTATAAATAGAGTGGCCTATGGCTATTCCGGCGAACCGAAGATCAGTCTAATCATACCGACCAAGGATCAGTTGTTCTATTTGCGTCGTTGTATTGAAAGTATCTTCGAGAAGACTTCCTATCCCAACTATGAAATCATCATTGTAGACAATGGAAGCACCGATGCGGCCACCTGCGAGTGGCTTCAGGGAATACGAGATCTCAAGACGCAACAGTTGCGAGTAATCGACTATCCTGAGGCTTTCAATTATTCGGCAATGAACAATCTCGCCGTCGCGCACTCCACCGGCGACTATCTGATTTTGCTCAATAACGATACCGAGGTGATTCAGCCGGACTGGATACAGGCATTGCTCAACCACGCCAGGCGCCCCGAGGTCGGGGTGGTAGGAGCCAAGCTGCATTTTCCCGATGGACGTATCCAGCACGCGGGTGTTGTGCTGGGGCTGGATGGACCAGCCGATCATGCCTTCATAGGCCTGCCAGCGGATGATCCCGGTTACATGCATCGTATGGTAGTCGATCAAAACTATCTGGCGGTAACAGCTGCGTGCCTCATGGTTCCGCGTTCGTTGTATCTCGAAGTTGGTGGACTTGATGAAGGCGATTTTCGTGTTTCCTACAACGACGTCGATTTCTGTCTGAAGATACGCCAAGCTGGCTATCTCTGTGTCTGGACGCCCTATGCGGTTCTCATGCACGAGGGAAGTGTCAGTCAGCGGGAAGTCGACAAGAGCAGCCAGTCGGAAAAGGTCACTAGATTTACCGCTGAGCAATTGTCGATGTATGACCGATGGCTGCCTGTGATTGCCAACGATCCCAGCTACAACCGGAACCTGGCGCTGACGAAGCCAGGTTTCGAGCTCGATCCCCGGGAGGCAGGTTGGAAGCCACTGGTCACCTCACTCAGCCCGCGTATCTTGGCGATACCGGCTGACGACAGCGGTTGTGGTCACTATCGGATTTATCAACCCTTCGAAGCGCTCCGTGAACGTGCGCTGATTGAAGGTGGTATAGGCGCAGATATCCTTTCCCCGGCGGAAATCGACCGGATTGCGCCCGATACGATAGTTTTGCAGCGACAGATACTGGATGAGCAGATAAATATGATTCAAAGGCTCAAAAGGTACTCGACCGCGTTTCGCGTCTTCGAGCTGGATGACTACCTGCCTAATTTGCCGCTAAAGAGCGTCCACCGAGAGCATATGCCCAAGGATGTCCTGAAATCTTTGCGCAGAGCACTCTCTCTGGTGGATCGCTTCGTCGTCTCCACTGACGCCTTGGCCGAGCAATTTGGAGATCTGCACTCTGACATCAGAGTGGTCAACAACCGTTTGCCCATCAAATGGTGGGGAAACCTCACACCGCACAAGGCCGCTTCTTCACGTCCACGGGTTGGGTGGGCGGGAGGCATTGGGCATCAGGGGGATCTCGAATTGATTCACGATGTGGTTCGAGATCTCGCGAACGAGGTCGACTGGATATTCTTGGGCTATTGCCCTGAAAGCCTGCGAGCCTATGTGAAGGAATTTCACCATGGGGTACAGATTGAGCAGTATCCCCAGCGTCTCGCCGACCTTGCTCTGGATCTGGCCATTGCACCTTTGGAGGACAATGTATTCAACGCCTGTAAGAGCAATTTGCGGCTGCTTGAGTATGGAGCCTGTGGCTATCCGGTGGTGTGCAGCGACGTACGTGCCTACGCCGGGAGCCTAGACGTGGTTCGCGTCAAGAACCGCTACAAGAATTGGGTGGAAGCCATCCGCGCTCAGGTGGGTGACCTTCCTGCCAGCCGGCTAGCGGGACAGAGACTGCGCGCCCAGGTCATGGGCAACTGGTTATTGGACGAGAAGGGTGTTCTGGACTGGCAGGCGGCCTGGTTGCCAAGCTGATTCAAGTTAGAGGCCTGTTGGCCGATACGAAGGTAGATCGTACTCAGGGGGAAGCTACGGCTTCCCTTTTTTCTTCCTCGCAAAAAAGCAAGAGGAAGTGAAAGAAAAAATTAAAGCTTCCTGAGTCCACGCCGATAAACAAGACGAATGCGAAATGCAGGGGCGCCTGAGCAAGCAGGCCCCGTTCGCATGCTCAGGCACACACGGTTCTACTGGAGGACGCCACCATGGCCCTTACCGTCAATACCAACATTGCTTCTCTGAACACCCAGCGTAACCTGCAAGCTTCCTCGAACGCGCTGTCCACTTCCATGCAGCGCCTGTCCACCGGTAGCCGTATCAACAGTGCCAAGGACGACGCCGCCGGCCTGCAGATCTCCAACCGTCTGACCAACCAGATCAATGGTCTGAACCAGGCCACTCGCAACGCCAATGATGGCATCTCTCTGTCGCAGACCGCTGAAGGTGCCATGCAGCAGTCGACCAACATCCTGCAGCGTATTCGCGACCTGGCCGTACAGTCCGCCAACGGTTCCAACAGTGACGCTGACCGTGCTGCCCTGCAGAAAGAAGTCTCCGCGCAGCAGTCCGAGCTGAGCCGTATCGCCGATACCACCACCTTTGGTGGCCGCAAGCTGCTCGATGGCTCCTTCGGGACCACCAGCTTCCAGATCGGTTCCAATGCCTACGAAACCATCGACATCACGCTGAAAGACACTTCCTCGACCGCTCTGGGTTCCTATCAGATCGGTGGTGGTGCTACCACCGAGGGTGCCGACGGCACTACCAAGACGGGTAAGGTGACCACCGGTAGTGGCGCTGTCTTCTCCAGCGGCACCATCAACGTAGTTGGCGGCGGCAAGTCCGAAAGCGTGACTATCGCCACTACCGATAGCGCCAAGAGTCTGGCCGAAAAGTTCGATGGCAAGATTCCCGGCCTGGCAGCTTCTGCTCGTACCGTAGTTCAGGCTGAAGTCGCCGTTACCAGCGGCTCGATCAACATGAAGATGACGGTTGGCGACAACTCTGTCGACCTGGTGGGTGTTACCAGCACCGAGGAGCTGGCCGCACAGATCAACTCCAACGCCAGCAAGCTCGGCGTCACGGCGAACTATGATAAGGACAGCAAAAAGCTGACCATTACTTCTGCTTCGGGCGAGAACATCAAGTTTGGTGGCGACACCAACAGTGCGAACGCTACCTTCAAGGTCGCATCTCAGGGTACCGACGGAAAATTCAGCGCCGCGACCGATATCCATGCCAACGGTGGTACCGCAACCGGCTACGTGAAACTGGACTCCCCGACCACCTTTGCGCTGACCGGCGCTACTGCGGACGTATTCGGCAAGAAAACCGCCGAGCTGAGTAAGGTCTCCGATGTCGACATCTCCACTGCCGACGGTGCTCAGAAAGCGCTGTCCGTCATCGACCAGGCCCTGGCCAACATCGACAGCCAGCGTGCCGACCTCGGTGCCGTGCAGAACCGCTTCGACAACACCATCAGCAACCTGACCAACATCTCGGAAAACGCCTCGTCCGCTCGTAGCCGGATCAAAGACACCGACTACGCCCAGGAGACCGCCAACCTGTCGAAGAACCAGGTTCTGCAACAGGCCGGTACCGCGATTCTGGCCCAGGCCAAGCAGCTGCCTCAGTCGGTACTCAGCCTGCTCCAGTAAGGCAGATGATCGGCTAGGTAAGGCAGGGAGAAGAGGGACGCCTCTTCTCCCTTTCATCCGTTGTGAGGACAAAACATGGACATCGTCAAAACATCGGGTTTTGCCGCGGTGCCCGCCTCTGGCGCCAATTCGGGAGGAAGCGGGATAGCTGCCGTTTCGTCTTCGGAAAAATCTGCGGCCACTGAGCAGGACAAAACCCAACAGTCGGCTGCAGGGGTTAACCAGGACGACGTGGACAGCGCCGTTTCCGGATTGAAATCAAAGCTACAGAATGATCGTCGTAATCTCGATTTCCAGGTGGACGACTCCACCGGCGAGGTCGTGGTTAAGGTGATCGACGGCGAGTCAGGCAAGTTGGTACGACAGATTCCTACGGAGGAGGTGTTGAAGTTGTCCAAGCAACTCGACGACTTCCGTAGCCTGATGTTTGAGGCCAAAGCCTGAGCGGCACGGATCTTGTAATCCGGGATCCACAACGACGAAACGTTGGCGGGGGAGATTGAAGACATGGCAGGCATATCTGGTATCGGCGGCTCAGGCCTCGACATCGACACCATCGTCAAAACGATGGTGGCGGCAGAAAAGGCACCCAAGCAGAATCAGATCACCAAGACCGAAAACGAGGCCGTGGCGCAACTCACGGCCGTCGGTTCGCTCAAGAGCGCGATCAGCGATTTCCAGAGCGCTCTGACCACGCTCAATAGCCCCTCCAGCTTTCTGGCCCGTACTGTCAGCACGTCAAAATCGGATGTGTTGACGGCAACCGCCAGCCAGAGTGCCGGCCTGGGTAGTTACCAGGTCGAGGTCAAGCAATTGGCCGCAAATAGCAAGGTCGCCCTGGGAGCCGTGAGCGCTAAGGACAAGTTCAGTCAGGGTACCCTGGACATCAAGGTTGGTAGTACCTCGATCCCCGGTATCAAGATTGACTCCACCAACAACACGTTGGCGGGTATTCGCGACGCCATCAATACGGCGGGTAAATCTCAAGGCCTTAGCGCAACCATCGTCAGCGATACCCAAGGTGCACGCCTGGTACTGAGCAGCACTCAATCGGGTGACGGCAATGACATTGCGGTGTCGGTCTCAGGAGACGACGGCAGCGGTACCCAAAGTCTTTCCAAGCTGGAGTTCACGCCGTCTGCCAAGCCTACCGACAGCTCTGTGGCCGACCCGCCGACGCCAAGTGATCCGGCCGCCGCACGGATGTTGACCAGGGCGCAGAGTGCCCTCATGACGGTGGACGGCTTGCAAGTCACCAGCAAGACCAACACCGTCAACGATGCCATCGAGGGCGTCAGCTTCACGCTCAAGACCAAGACGGACAAGGATGCTCCCATAACCGTAGGGGTTAGCCAGGACGAAGCCGGGGTGAAGGGCAACGTCAAGAAATTCGTCGATGCCTATAACAAGCTAATGGGCGTTATCAAGACGCAGACGGCTGTCACTACGGTAGGCGAAAACAGCGCTCCCATCACCGGTGCGCTGGTAGGGGATGCCACCACTCGAACGCTTACTAGCACCATCCGCAATGAGTTGGTGAACATGCAAGGGACGGGGTCAATCAAGGCCTTGGCCGATCTGGGCATCACGACCCAGAAGGATGGCACGCTCGCCATAGACGACACCAAGCTGGGCAAGATGGTAAGCGGTAATTTTTCTGACCTGGCAGGCTTTTTCACGGGTGACAATGGTCTGGCTGCGCGGATGAAGGGAAAACTCGACGTCTATACCCAGGCGGGCGGTATTCTCGAGCAGCGGACCTCGGCCCTGAGTGACGTGCGCAAGAAGGTCACTCAGCAGCAGACGGCGCTGAATACGCGCATGACCTCGCTCCAGGACCGTCTGTACAAACAGTACAATGCTATGGATGCAACCTACTCCCAGCTGTCCAGCACGGCGTCCCAGCTTGCCTCTTCGCTGGCGTCCATGCCGTTCGCGACCAAGAGCTCCTGACACTAGAGAATTTGCCGGATCAGGCGTCAAGTTCTGCCTGTGACGACCGATAAAGAACTATCGGAAACACACAGAGGTTGTGACATGAACGCAATGACGGCCATGCGCCAATACCAGCAAGTCGGTTTGCAGGCGCAGGTGTTCGAAGCCAGTCCCCATCAGCTGATCCAGATGCTCATGCAGGGCGCCTTGGATCGTCTGGCCAAGGCTCAAGGTGCCCTTGAGCGGGGTTGGCTGCCGGAGAAGGGTGAGCTGATCGGCAAGACCGTATCTATCATCGCCGGCTTGAAGGACGTTCTGGATTTCGAGCAGGGTGGCGAGATCGCGACTAACCTGGATCGCCTGTACGACTACATGATCCGCCGGCTCAGCGAAGCCAACCGCAACAATGATCCTGTTATCCTGGAAGAAGTATCCGGCCTGATCCGCGAGATCAAATCCGGCTGGGATGCCATTGCCCCCTGATCTGGAGTCGACCGATGAACGTCGCCATGCAAAAGACCCCGGTGGAACGTGTCGAGCTCGTCTATGAGCAGATGGCCGCTGCACTCAAGGCGGGAGACTGGACGCGGATCGCCGAGTTGGATCTGGATTGCCGGCTGTTCGTCGACGAAGCGGTTTATGCCACGGGCGATGAAGCCGTAGCCCTGCGCGCCAGTCTCGAACGCTTGCTGGCGCTCTATGCCTCCATGCTGCAGAGCTGCAAGGCAGAGCGGGATGCCACCGCCCAGGAGCTGACCAAGCTCAATAAGTCGAATCAGGCGGCCAAGGTCTATCAACTGTTCGGTTGACTGTCATCTGTTGGACGGTAATTCCAAGTTTCGATATTTCGCCGCCATAAAATTGACCCCGCATCACAATTTGTCTTAACTTGCGCAAGATGCCGACCAGTTGGCACTTGGATGCAGGCGACACCTGCGCGTAGCGAACCGACAAGCCGAATTGGGGCAGGGACATGTGGCGTGAAACCAAGATCCTTCTGATCGACGATGAAGCCGAGCGGCGCAAGGCGGTATCGGTCATTCTCGATTTTCTCGGCGAGGCTCATCTCGCCTGCACCAGTTCCGATTGGCAGTCCTCCCTCGAAGCGCTCGACAGCAGTCGGCAGGTCAGCTGCGTGCTGGTCGGGCGCGTCGACAGTCGCGGCAACAGCGTCGAGCTGCTCAAGCAGGTGGTGGCCTGGGACGAGATGGTTCCGCTGCTGCTGCTGGGCGAAGCGGCGCAACCGGAGTGGCCGGACGACGTACGTCGGCGGGTACTGGTTTCTCTCCAGTATCCGCTGGCCTACAACAAGCTCCTGGATTCCCTGCATCGCGCCCAGGTCTATCGGGAGATGTACGACCAGGCCCGGGACCGGGGCCGACAGCGCGAGCCCGAGCTGTTCCGTAGTCTGGTAGGTACCAGCCGCGCCATTCAGGGCGTGCGCAAGATGATGCAGCAGGTGGCCGATACCGAGGCCACGGTGCTCATCCTGGGCGAATCCGGCACTGGCAAGGAGGTGGTGGCGCGCAACCTGCACTTCCACTCCAAGCGCCGCGAGGCACCCTTCGTGCCGGTCAACTGCGGCGCCATTCCCGCCGAGTTGCTGGAAAGCGAACTGTTCGGCCATGAGAAGGGTGCCTTCACCGGCGCCATCACCAGCCGCGCCGGTCGCTTCGAACTGGCCAACACCGGCACCCTGTTCCTCGACGAGATCGGCGACATGCCGCTGCCCATGCAGGTCAAGCTGCTACGGGTGCTGCAGGAGCGGACCTATGAGCGGGTAGGCAGCAACAAGACCCAGAGCGTGGACGTGCGCATCATCGCCGCGACCCACAAGAATCTGGAGCAGATGATCGCCGCGGGCACCTTCCGTGAAGACCTCTACTACCGCCTCAACGTCTTCCCCATCGACATGGCGCCGCTGCGCGAACGGGGTGAGGACATCCCGCTGCTGATCAACGAACTGATCGCGCGCATGGAGCACGAGAAGCGCGGCTCCATCCGCTTCAACTCGGCGGCCATCATGTCGCTGTGCCGTCATGAGTGGCCAGGCAACGTCCGTGAATTGGCCAATCTGGTGGAACGCATGGCGATCATGCATCCCTACGGCGTCATCGGCGTGGCCGAGTTGCCACTCAAGTTCCGCTATGTGGAGGACGAAGCCGATCCCATGGTGGAGTCGCTGCGCGAGGAGCTGCAGGAGCGCGAGGCCATGGCCGGGATCGGGACCGTCGAGGTGTCATCGTCGGCGCTGCTGCCCAGCGAGGGCTTGGATCTCAAGGACTACCTGGCCAACCTGGAAAAGAGCTTTATCCAGCAGGCGCTGGACGATGCCGGTGGCGTCGTGGCGCGCGCTGCGGAACGGCTACGGATCCGCCGGACCACCCTGGTCGAGAAGATGCGCAAATACGGCATGGGCCGTCGCGACGACGAGTTCGACGAAGAGATCTAGTAGGCGCTTTTTAGGTTGGGTTGAGCGCAGCTAAGCCCAACGATGCTCAACTCGGCCAAGCCTGTTGGGCTTCGACGATAATGCCGTCTCAACCCAACCTACGCAGCGATGCCAGGCGCCCTGATGTAGAGGCAGGGTGGATGACGGCTCAGCCTCATCCACCTTCTTTTTCCAGCGTGGCAAGTGGAAAAGGCTGTGCCGTTTTCCACGCTACGGCACCCCGACCCAGGGACGGCATGGGTCTTGCTCCAGTCCGGACAATGTCAATTGTCCGTCGCGAGCCTAAGTCGATGCCTGCGCAAGCCCTTTCTTCCTCCGTCCCTGCCGATACCCTCGCGGAGGCCTCCGCCTCGGCGCAGGCCCGCGAGGCCCTGGGACAGATGTCGCGCCAGCTGAGCGAATCCTTCCAGTTGCTCGAAGCCCGGATGAATTCGCTGCAGGGTGAACTGGAGTGGGTATCCGCCCAGCGCTTGCAGGAGTTGGCGGAAAAGGAGCGCCTGGCCAGTCGCCTGCAGAACCTGCTCGATGTGCTGCCCGCCGGCATCGTGGTGTTGGATGGCGCCGGACGGGTGCGGGATGGAAATCCGGTCGCCGTGGCCCTGCTCGGCGAGCCGTTGGTGGGAGAGCTATGGCGTACGGTGATCGCCCGGGCGTTTGCCCCGCGCCATGACGATGGCCATGAGGTTTCCCTGCGCGACGGTAGGCGCCTGTCCATTGCCATCCGCTCGCTGGATGGCGAACCCGGGCAACTGGTGCTGCTCAACGACCTGACCGAAACGCGTCATCTGCAGGGCGAGCTGGCCCGCCACGAGCGTCTCTCGGCGCTAGGCCGGACCATGGCCTCGCTGGCTCATCAGATCCGTACGCCGCTCACCGCGGCGCTGCTCTATGCCAGTCATCTGGAAGAGGGCGGTCTGGCAGCGGAGCAGCAGCAGCGCTTCGCCGGCCGGCTCAAGGAGCGGCTGCACGAGCTGGAAAATCAGGTCCGCGACATGCTGGTGTTCGCCCGGGGTGAGTTGCCCCTGGCAGATCGACTGGCGCCCCAGGCGCTGTTCACGGCCTTGCGTGACGCGGCCGCGCCCCATCTCGGCAATTGTCCGGTGCGCTGGCAACTCGATGCGGGCAGCGGTCTGCTCGCCTGCAATCGCGACATGCTGGTTGGTGCAGCCCTCAATCTCATTCACAACGCCGTGCAGGCCATGGCTGGCAGTGGCCGGTCGGCGCGGCTCAAGGTGCACCTCTATCGCCGCGATGCCGAGTTACGCCTGGCGATCAGCGATACCGGGCCAGGTATTCCTTCGGCGGTCCGGCAGCGTCTGGGTGAGCCTTTTCTCAGCACCAAGACCACCGGTACCGGTCTCGGATTGCCGGTTGCCCTGGCGATGGCCAAGGCCCACGGCGGGCGGCTCACTGTGCGCTCGCAACTGGGCCGCGGCACCCTGGTGACCTTCGTCCTGCCTCTGCTGGCAAATGAGGAGGCTGTGGCATGACCCTGCCCATCCTGTTGGTGGAAGACGACCGCGCCCTGCGCGAAGCCCTGGCCGATACCCTGGAACTCGGCGGCTATCGCTACCGCGCCGTGGACAGTGGTTGGGGGGCGCTGCTGGCGCTGGCCGAGGAATCCTTTGGGCTGGTGATCAGTGACGTCAACATGCCGGGCATTGACGGCCATCAGTTGCTGGCCAGCATCCGGCTGCGCGATCCGGCGCTGCCGGTGCTGCTGATGACCGCCTTCGGCAGCATCGAACGTGCCGTCGAGGCCATGCGCGGCGGCGCGGCGGATTATCTGGTCAAGCCCTTCGAACCACGGCTGCTGCTGGAGACCCTGGCGCGTTGCTGTCCTCAGGGGCGGCGAGCGCCCAGTGATCGGCAGCCGGTGGCGGTCGACCCCCAGAGCCGGCAACTGCTGGAGTTGGCCCGCCGGGTGGCCCAGAGCGATGCCACGGTGTTGATCACTGGTGAATCCGGCACCGGCAAGGAGGTGCTGGCGCGCTTCATCCATGATCACTCGGCGCGGGCGGAAGGCCCCTTCGTGGCGGTCAATTGCGCGGCCATTCCCGATCATCTGCTCGAGGCCATTCTCTTCGGCCATGAAAAGGGCGCCTTCACCGGTGCCATCGCCGCCCAGCCTGGCAAGTTCGAGCTGGCCCAGGGCGGTACCCTGTTGCTGGACGAGATCTCCGAGATGCCCCTGGGCCTGCAGGCCAAGCTGCTGCGGGTGCTGCAGGAGCGTGAGGTGGAGCGGATTGGGGCACGCAAGCCGTTGGCGCTGGATATCCGCGTGGTAGCCACCAGCAACCGCAAGCTCGCGGAGGAGGCCGCCGCCGGGCGTTTTCGCGAAGATCTCTTCTATCGGCTATCGGTGTTTCCGCTGGCCTGGTTGCCGCTGCGCGACCGGCCGGCCGATATTGTGCCGCTGGCCGAGCGTCTATTGGTGGTGCAAGCCGCGCGGATGAACCGCTCGGTGCCGACGCTGAGCGCTGCCGCGCGTCAGGCCCTGGCCGAGCATAGTTGGCCGGGCAATGTGCGCGAGCTGGATAATGCCGTGCAGCGTGCGCTTATCCTGCAGCCGGGTGAGCAGGTGCAGGCCGAGGATTTCGGGCTGCACTGGTTGTCGACCGGCGTAACCCTGGCGTCTGCCACCACGCCTCCGGCGGATGCTTCCACCAGCGAGGCCGTGCGGCCGCTGGACGCCGATCTGCGCGACAGGGAATTCCAGGTGATCCTCGATACCCTCAAGGCTGAACGTGGCCGCCGCAAGGAGACTGCCGAGCGCCTGGGCATCAGCGCGCGCACGCTCAGGTACAAGCTTGCGCAGATGCGCGATGCCGGGTTGGACGTTGAGCTCTCCCAGCTCGCAGGCTGCTGAGCGGAGAAGTCGATAGCCGGCTATCGACCTGCGCGGAACCAACCGTCCGGAGCGCTGTTCTAGAGAAAGGATCGCGACTGCGGCGTGGGGTCGCATAGGATGCTTGCCCCCGCCCTCCCGGACCTCGTCCGGACGCTTTGCTTTTTCTCTTAGGCGCTGCCTTTGCTGAAAACGGTTTCACGGACCGCATAGACCGTTTTCGCCGCGGGTGGCGTGCCTGCCAGCACGAGGACGCTTGCCATGGGTTCCACCGCACCTTCCAGCCCCAACGCCGACCAACTGACCATCGACACCATCCGTACCCTGTCCATGGACGCGGTACAGAAGGCCAACTCCGGCCACCCCGGTACCCCGATGGCCCTGGCTCCGGTCGGCCATACGCTGTGGAGCCGCTTCCTCCGCTATCACCCCGAGCATCCTGACTGGCCCAACCGTGACCGCTTCGTGCTATCGGTTGGCCATGCCTCCATGCTGCTCTATTCGCTGCTGCATCTGGCAGGCGTGAAGGAAATCGACGAGCACGGCACCGCCACCGGCAAGGAAGCGGTCAGCCTTGATGACATCAAGCAATTCCGCCAGCTGGACTCCAAGACGCCAGGTCACCCCGAATACCGCATGACCACCGGAATCGAGACCACTACCGGTCCCCTGGGTCAGGGCTGCGGCAACAGCGTTGGCATGGCGCTGGCACAGAAGTGGCTGGCCGCGCGGTTCAACCAGCCAGGCGTGACCCTGTTCGACTATGACGTCTATGTGCTCTGTGGCGACGGCGACATGATGGAAGGCGTCACCGGCGAGGCGGCGTCCATGGCCGGCCACCTGGGCCTGGACAACCTTTGCTGGATCTACGACAACAACACCATCAGCATCGAAGGCCACACCGAGCTGGCCTTCAGCGAAGACGTGGCTGAGCGTTTCCGTGGTTATGGCTGGCATACGCTGCACGTCAAGGACGCCAACGACGCCGAGGCCCTGGCCGCCGCCCTGCATCGCTTCAAGGGCAATACTGGCAAGCCGACCCTGATCGTGGTCGACAGCCTCATCGGCTACGGCGCGCCGAACAAGCAGAACACCGCAGCTGCCCATGGCGAGCCCCTGGGCGCGGACGAGATCAAGCTGGCGAAGAAGGCCTATGGCTGGCCGGAGGACGCCGACTTCCTGGTACCCGACGACGCCCGTCACCACCTGCGCGACGCCCTGCTGGAGCGTGCCAGCGGTCTCTACGAAGACTGGAACCGTGCCTTCGATCGCCTGCGCCAGGACGATCCGACCCGGGCCGATGAACTCCAGCGCATGCGCGCCGGTGAAATGCCGGAAGGCTGGGACGCCAAGCTGCCCAGCTTCGAGCCCGATGCCAAGGGCGTGGCCTCCCGCGAGTCCGGTGGCAAGGCGCTCAATGCCTTTGCCCAGAACATTCCCTGGCTGGTTGGCGGGGCAGCGGACTTGGCGCCGTCCACCAAGACCAATCTCAAGTTCGATGGCGCTGGCAGCTTCTCCGCCCGTGAGCCGTCCGGGCGCAACATGCACTTCGGTATCCGCGAGCATGCCATGGGCTCCATCGCCAATGGCATGGCGCTCTGCTACCTGCGCAGCTTCACCGCTACCTTCCTGGTGTTCAGCGACTACATGAAGCCGCCGATCCGCCTGGCTTCCATCATGGAGCTGCCGGTGGTGTTCGTCTTCACCCACGATTCCATCGGCGTCGGCGAAGATGGCCCGACCCACCAGCCGATCGAGCACTTGGCGCAACTCCGTGCCACCCCGGGTTTGTTGACCATGCGTCCCGGGGATGCCAATGAAGCGGTGCAGGCCTGGAAGATCGCCCTGCAGCAGACCAATAGACCTTCCTGCATGGTGCTGTCGCGCCAGCCACTGCCGACCCTGGACCGCAGCAAATACGCCAGCGCCGAAGGCGTGGCCCAGGGCGCCTATGTGGTAGCCGATGCCGAGGGCGGCACGCCCCAGGTAATCCTCATGGCCACTGGTAGCGAGCTGGGTCTGGCGATGCAGGCCTACGAGCAGCTCAAGGGCGAGGGCGTGAAGGCACGGGTCGTGTCCATGCCTTGCTGGGAGCTGTTCGAGGAACAGGACGAGTCCTACAAGCAATCGGTGCTACCCGACGAGGTCCTGGGCCGTGTTGCCATCGAGCAGGCCGGTCCCCTGGGCTGGGAGCGCTACATTGGTCGCAAGGGTGCCTCGGTCACCATGAGCACCTTTGGTGCCTCCGCGCCCATCGGCAAGCTGCAGGCGAAATATGGCTACACCGTGGAAAACGTGGTCAAGCTGGCCAAGGAACAGGCGCAACGTAAAGGGAGCGCCGCATGAGCAATCCACTCAAACAGCTGACGGAGCAGGGCCAGGCGGTCTGGCTCGATTTCGTCAGCCGTGAATTTCTTGGCAAGGGTGAGCTACAGAAGCTGATCGAGCGTGACGGCCTTACCGGCGTTACCTCCAATCCCTCGATCTTCGAGAAAGCCATGGGGCATGGCAGTGACTACGATGGCAGCCTCGAGGCTTTTCTGGAACAGGCGGATGCCGAGCCGGTGGACGTCTACGAGCATCTGGCCATCGAGGACATCCAGCAGGCGGCCGACATCCTGCGACCGGTCTATGACCGCCTCGAAGGGCGTGATGGCTATGTGAGCCTGGAAGTCTCGCCCTATCTGGCGCTGGATACCCGCGCCACCCTGGAGGAGGGCCGGCGCCTCTGGCAGGCAGTGGATCGGCCCAATCTCATGGTCAAGGTGCCTGGTACGCCCGAGGGGGCGGTGGCCATCCGCAAGTTGATCGAGGAGGGGATCAACGTCAACGTGACCCTGCTGTTCGATCGCAACGCCTACATGGCAGTGGCGGAAGCCTATATCGCGGGTCTGGAAGCGCGGCTGCACCAGGGCAAGGACATCAGTCGTCTCGCCAGCGTCGCCAGCTTCTTCATCAGTCGGGTCGATGGTGTGCTGGACAAGCTGATCGACGAGCGCAAGGGCAGTGACGGCGAGCTGGCCGAACTGCGTGGCAAGATCGCCATCGCCAATGCAAAGCTCGCCTATCAGGACTACCTGCGCCTGATCCAGTCGCCACGCTGGAAGGTGCTGGAAGCCAAGGGTGCCCATCCGCAACGCCTATTGTGGGCTTCCACCGGATCCAAGGATCCGGCCTATCCCGATACCCTCTATGTGGATCAGCTGATCGGTCCGGATACCGTCAACACCATGCCACCCAAGACCATGGATGCCTTCCGTGATCATGGCACGGCAGCTCCGATGCTGAGCACCGACATCGAAGCCGCACAGCGCGTGGTGGATGCGACTGCCCGATTCGGGCTGGATCTCGATGGCGTGGCCAAGCGGCTGGTCAAGGACGGCGCCCGGCAATTCGAGGACGCCGCCGATGCCCTGTTGGGCGCGGTAGGGCAGAAGCGCCTCGATTTTCTCGGCGAGCGCCTGAATGCCGCGGACTATCGTCTGCCGCACGATCTGCATGAAGCCGTCGAGGCCCGCCTCGACGAGGCGCGACGTGAAGGCTGGTCGCGCCGGCTGTGGCAGGGCGATGCCTCGCTCTGGACCGGTCGCGACGAGGACCAGTGGGTGGGTTGGCTGGCCGCTGCCCAGGGTCGCCAGGCCGATCCGGTCGCGCTCAGCGCCCTGGCCGACGCCGTACGCGAGGAAGGCCTGGATACCGTGGTACTGCTGGGCATGGGCGGTTCGAGTCTGGGCCCGGAAGTGCTGGCCAATACCCTGGGTACCGCCACCGGCGGACTCGACCTCAAGGTGCTCGATTCCACCGATCCGGCGCAGATAGCTGCCCTGGAAGAGCAACTGGATTTGCACAAGACGCTGTTCCTAGTCTCCAGCAAGTCCGGCTCGACCCTGGAACCGGAAATCCTGCGCGCCTATTTTCACCAGGCTGTCGAGCGGACGCTGGGCGCGGACGAGGTGCAACGCCGCTTCGTCGCCATTACCGACCCCGGCTCCAAACTCGAGGCCAGCGCCACGGCGGAAGGCTACCGCGCCATCTTCCAGGGCGACCCCCATATCGGCGGGCGCTATTCGGTGCTATCGGTGTTCGGCATGGTGCCCCTGGCGCTGCTCGGCCATTCGGTGGCCGACTTCTTCCAGGTGACCCAACCCATGGTACTGGCCTGCAGTCCCAGTGCGCCTCCTGCCATCAACCCGGGCATCCGCCTCGGCGTGGTGCTGGGCGAGGCAGTGCGCGCCGGCCGTGACAAGGTCACCCTGATCGCCTCGCCAGGAGTGGCCAGCCTGGGCGCCTGGCTGGAACAACTGCTCGCCGAAAGTACCGGCAAGCAGGGCAAGGGCATCATCCCGGTCGACCTGGAGCCGCTTGGCGCACCGGATGTCTATGGCACGGATCGGGTATTCGTCAGTCTGGTGCTAGACGATGAGGAGGATGCCGAGCGCGATAGCCGCCTGCAGGCGCTGGCCGCGGCAGGGCATCCGGTGGTGGATATCCGGCTCGCTCGCCCTGAGCTGATCGGCCAGGAGTTCTTCCGCTGGGAAGTGGCCACCGAGGTGGCCGGTGCGGTCATCGGCATCAACCCGTTCGATCAGCCCGACGTGGAGGCCAGCAAGATCAAGACCCGCGCCCTCACCGATGGCTATGAACGCGACGGTCGCCTAGCCGGTGACGAGCCGCTGCTGGAGGAAGGTGCGTTGGCCCTGTTCGGCGACGCCGATCTGCAAGGGCAGGACACCGCCCGGGCGGCCATCAAGGCGCACCTGGCACGCCTGCAGCCCGGCGACTACTTGGCCGTGCTGGCCTATCTCGAGCGCAATGCCGTGCACGAGGAGGCCTTGGGCGCCATGCGTGATAGCATTCGCGACAGCAAGCGCGTAGCGACCGTCGGCGGCTTCGGCCCCCGCTTTTTGCACTCCACGGGGCAGGCCTACAAGGGTGGTCCCAACTCGGGTGTGTTCATCCAGATTACCGCCGATGCCCAGAACGACCTGGAAATTCCAGGGCGGGGTCTGAGCTTTGGCGTCGTCGAGGCCGCCCAGGCCAAGGGCGACCTCGAGGTACTGGCCGAACGGGGACGGCGCTACCTGCGCGTGCATATCAAGGGCGGCGACATCGACGCCGGCCTGCAACAAATAGTCGAACTGGTCGAGGCGGCGGTCGCCTGACCTCAAGGAGTCATCAGCATGCAATTGGGAATCATCGGACTGGGCCGCATGGGCGGCAACATCGCACGGCGCTTGATGAAGCATGGACATGAAGTCGCGGTCTACGACCGCAGTGCCGATACCGTGGCCGACCTCGGCAAGGAAGGCGCCATCGCCACCGACGGTCTCGATGGCGTCATCGCTGCCCTGGCGCAGCCCCGTGCCATCTGGGTCATGCTGCCTGCCGGCGAGCCGACCGAGCAGACCATCGCCGAGCTGGCCGACCGCCTGGCTCCCGGTGACGTCATCATCGATGGCGGCAACACCTACTACAAGGACGACATCCGTCGCGCCAAGAGCCTGGCCGAGAAGGGCATCGACTATGTCGACGTCGGTACCTCCGGTGGTGTCTGGGGCCTGGAGCGCGGCTACTGCATGATGATCGGCGGCAAGTCCGAAGCCGTCGAGCGCCTGGAGCCCATCTTCGAAGCCCTGGCCCCTGGCTACGGCAGCATCGAGCGCACCCGTGGTCGCAACGCCCCGGACGAACGTGCCGAGCGTGGCTTCATCTTCACCGGTCCGGCGGGTTCGGGTCACTTCGTCAAGATGGTACACAACGGCATCGAATACGGCCTGATGCAGGCCTACGCCGAGGGCTTCGACATCCTCAAGATGAAGAACAGCGACAAGCTGCCGGAAGACGAGCGCTTCGACCTGGACCTGGCCGACATCGCCGAAGTCTGGCGTCGTGGCAGTGTGGTGTCCTCCTGGCTGCTGGACCTGACCGCCCAGGCCCTGGCCGGCGACGTCGAACTGGAGAAGTTCTCCGGCTCGGTAGCTGACAGCGGCGAAGGTCGCTGGACCATCGAGGCCGCCATCGAGGAAGCGGTACCGGTCAACGTCCTGTCCGCTGCCCTCTATGCGCGCTTCCGTTCCCGCCAGCAGGCCACCTACGCCGACAAGCTCTTGTCGGCCATGCGCTTCGGCTTCGGCGGCCACGTCGAAATCCCGCAGTAAAACCCTGGCCGTTCCCCTGTGGAGCGGCCACGGGCCGCGTCCCGGGGGACGGCACCAGCCGCCCTCGTGGATAAGGCCCTGTCATGACCGATTCTCCTGCCGTCTCCCCCAGCACCGCTTCCCAGGAACGGCGCTCCTGCACCAAAGCCCCCACTGCACCGCCAGCCACGCTGTTCCTTTTCGGCGCCAATGGTGACCTGGTCAAGCGCTTGCTGATTCCCTCGCTGTACAACCTCCTGCGCGACGGGTTGCTCGACGACCGTACCCAGATCATCGGCGTCGACCACAATCCCAATACCGACGAGGGCTTCGCTGACCGCCTGGAAGCCTTTATCCGCGATCAGGCCGAGGCCAAGGGCAAGTCCCGTGACGAGGCGCTGGACCCTGACCTCTGGGGCCGGCTGCGCAGCCGCATCCGCTATCTGCAGGGCGACTTCCTCGAGGACTCCACCTATGCAGCGGTGGGCGAGCGCATTGCCCAGGCCGATACCGACAATGCCGTCTTCTACCTGGCCACTGCCGCGCGCTTCTTTGGTGACGTGGCCGAGCGCCTGGGCAAGGCGGGACTGTTGAAGGAGAGCGGGGACGCCTATCGCCGGCTGGTGGTGGAGAAGCCCTTCGGCGCCGACCTGGCCAGTGCCCAGGCGCTGAACCAGCGCCTGCTGGCAAACATGGAAGAGGAGCAGATCTATCGGATCGACCACTACCTGGGCAAGGAGACGGTACAGAACATCCTGGTCAGCCGCTTTTCCAACGCGTTGTTCGAGTCGTTCTGGAACAACCACTACATCGATCACGTGCAGATCACCGCGGCGGAAACCGTGGGCGTGGAGTCGCGTGGTGACTTCTACGAGAAGACCGGCACCCTGAGGGACATGGTGCCCAACCACCTGTTCCAGCTGCTGGCCATGGTCGCCATGGAGCCGCCGGCGTCCTTCAACGCCACCTCGGTGCGCGATGAAAAGGCCAAGGTGGTCGGTGCCATCCGCCCCCAGACCACCGAAGAGGCCCTGGCCAATTCGGTACGTGGCCAGTACGCCGCCGGGACGATGAACGACAAGCCGGTGCGGGGCTATCGCGAAGAAGAGCGCGTCGACCCGGACAGCCAGACCGAGACCTATGTGGCGCTCAAGCTGTTCGTCGACAACTGGCGCTGGGCGGGTGTGCCCTTCTACCTGCGCACCGGCAAGCGCCTGACCGCGCGCGACACCGAGATCGCCATCTGCTTCAAGCACGCGCCCTATGCGCAGTTCCGCGATACCAAGATCGACCGGATGCGGCCCAATTACCTGATCATCCAGATCCAGCCCGACGAAGGCATGTGGTTCGATTTCCACGCCAAGCGCCCGGGCCCTCTGGTGGAGCTGGAAAACATCCGCATGGGCTTCGCCTATACCGATTTCTTCGAGATGCAGCCGTCCACCGGCTACGAAACCCTGATCTACGATTCCCTGATCGGTGACCAGACGCTGTTCCAGCGCGCCGACAACATCGAGAACGGCTGGCGCGCCGTGCAACCTTTCCTCGACGCCTGGAAGCAGGGCGGCGAAGTGGAAAGCTATGCCGCAGGCAGTGCCGGCCCCGCCGGTGCAGATGAACTCCTGAAGAAGGACGGCCGCTCATGGCATCCGCTGACCTGATCCCCATTGATCTGCTGGTGTCGGATATCGACGGCACCCTGGTGCGTGACGACAAGAGCCTGAGCGAGGCGGTGATGGCTGCCGTCAAGCGGCTGCAGGCGGCTGGCAAGGCCATTACCCTGGTCAGCAGTCGTCCGCCGCGAGCACTGCTGCCGCTGGTACGGCAGTTGGGAATCCACCAGGCGGTGGCCGGCTTCAACGGTGGCAATCTGGTGGAGGCGGACGGCACCCTGATCCGTGCCCATCGCCTGGCCGAAGCCGTGACCCGCCAGGTACTGGAGCGCCTGGACCGTGAAGCCTTCGAGGTCTGGCTGTTCGCCGATGACCTCTGGCTGACGCGTGACGGGCAGGGCGCCTACGTCCCGCGTGAGACCCGGGCGCTGGGATATGGGCCGACCGTGGTGGACTCCTTCGAACCCTACTTGGATCGGGTCGACAAGATCGTTGCCGCTGGTAGCGACCATGCGGGCCTCGAAGCCCTGGAGGGTGAACTGGGCGAGCGGCTGGGGGAGGGCGCCACGGTGCTGCGTTCCCAGCTTTACTACCTGGACATCACCCACCCCAAGGCCAACAAGGGCGATGCCCTCATCGAGCTGGCCCAGGCCGCGGGCGTACCCGTGGCGCGGACAGCGGCCATCGGTGATGGCAGCAACGATGTGCCCATGTTCCGCCAGGCGGGCCTGGCCATCGCCATGGGTCAGGCCGCGGCTGCGGTGCGGGAGGAGGCCGATCAGGTCACCGCCAGCAACCAGGAAGACGGCCTGGCCCAGGCCATCGATCGGTGGATCCTGGGAAGCTGATCGCTGGCGAGTGACGTTGGGCTTCGCTGCGCTCAATCCAGCCTACGCGTCCTGTAGGTTGGATTGAGGCGGTTCCATCGCCGAAGCCCAACAGGGCCTGCCTTCGTGCCAAGTGGAAAAGGCTGCGCCGTTTTCCACCCTACACGGGATCAGGCGGGTGCCCCCTCTCCCACCGGGAGAGAGACGGGGTAAGGGCCGCCGATACCTCGCTACCCCTCGTGCTCCTCCCGATACCCCCGCACATGCTCCACCAGCGCCCGCAACTTTGGCGCCAGGTTGTGGCGACTCGGGTAGTAGAGATAGAAGCCAGCGAAGGGCGGTAGGTAATCCTCCAGCACCTGCTCCAGTTCGCCACGGTCCAGATAGGGCCGGAAGGTGTCCTCCATGCCGAAGGTGATGCCGCCACTGGCAAGGGCCGTGCGCACCATCAGCAGCATGTCATTAGTGGTGATCCGGGGCGAAACGGCCACGTCGAAGGCTCTACCGTTCTCGCTGAACTCCCAGCGCCAGGGCGCCACCTCCGGCGCCGGGCGCCAGCCGATGCAGCGGTGGTCCGACAGCTCACGCGGATGCCGAGGGCGGCCGTGGCGGGCGAAATAGGCCGGTGTCGCCACCGCCACCTCACGCTGCGCGCCGGTTACCGGGATGGCAATCATGTCCTGTTCGATCACCTCGCCCAGGCGCACGCCGGCATCGAAGCCACGGGCGACGATATCGAATTCCTCGTCGGTGACCGTGATATCCAGCGTCACCTCGGGATAGGCCGCGACGAAGTCGGCCAGTAGGGGGCCGTCGAGAAAGCGTTCGGCGATGGACGTAACCGCAACCCGCAACAATCCGCGCGGTGGCCCCGCGTGGCTGGCGTCTTCCAGGGCGCCGAGCAGACCCGCCAGAGGCCCCGCGATCTGGCGCTGCAGGCGTTCGCCGGCTTCGGTCAGGCGCACGCTGCGAGTGGTGCGTTGCACCAGGGAGCTGCCCAGTTCGTCTTCCAGACGGCGGATGGCCTGGCTTACTGCGGAGCGACTGACGCCCAGGCGGTCTGCCGCCACGCGAAAGTTGTCCGCCGTTGCCACGGCGATAAAAACCTTGAGGAGATTCAGGTCCGTTTCCATTGGTAAGTCCGGCTAACCAAGGCAGTCAAGGGGCGGCGGCTTATCACGACAATGCGCGGTCGCTAAGGTGTTGGCAAGCCTGGACGCCCCGCTTCCGTAATCCGAGAGTGAGCGGGGCGTGGCTATACCAGTGAACACCCTGAAGTCATCCACGAGGACTCATTCATGGCTATCGACAAGGTCGTACTCATCACCGGCGCTTCCAGTGGCATAGGGGCGGGCATCGCTCGCGAATTGGGTGCTGCCGGCTGCAAGCTGCTGCTCGGCGCCCGCCGTATCGACAGGCTGGAGGCGCTGGCGGCCGAGCTCAACGCGGCTGGCGGGGAGGTCGCCTGCCGCCGGCTGGACGTCACCGATGGCGCCGACATGGTTGCCTTCGTGCAGGCCGCCCGGGAGCGCTGGGGGCGGGTGGACGTCATCGTCAACAATGCCGGGATCATGCCGCTGTCGCCCATGGCGTCCCTCAAGACCGAAGAATGGATGCAGATGGTCGACGTCAACATCAAGGGCGTGCTCAACGGCATCGCCGCAGTGCTGCCGGAATTCACCACCCGCGGGGCCGGCCACGTGATCAACCTGGGCTCCATCGGTGCCCTGTCGGTGGTGCCCACGGCAGCGGTCTACTGTGCTACCAAGCATGCGGTACGGGCGATCTCCGAAGGACTGCGGCAGGAACGTGAGGATCTGCGGGTCACCTGCATCCATCCGGGCGTGGTGGAAAGCGAGCTGGCGTCCACCATCACCGATCCCGCGGCACGGGCGATGATGGAGGACTATCGCGCCATCGCCCTGCAACCCGCGGCCATTGGCCGAGCTGTGCGTTATGCCATCGAGCAGCCGGACGACGTCGACGTCAACGAGATCGTCGTCCGTCCGACCCGCAGCGCCAACTAGACGGTTTCCGCCAGGGCTTCGAGAAAGCGCTCCAACACCAGGTTGGGCCGCCGTCCCTTGCGGGTGACGGCGGCCAGGGTGGTGTCGAAGTGGAAGCGGTCGGGGTCGAGGGCGCGCAATTGACCCTGAGTCACCCAGGGCTGGGCGACGTGATCGGGCAGATAGCCGATATAGCAACCGGTGAGGATGAGAAAGGCCACGCCTTCGCGATCCGAGGCGCGCGCCGTGCAATTCAGGGCGGCATGGCGCTCATGCCCTTCCTGATTGAGTAGATGATTGGGGCCAACCGCGTCCTGGGTCGCCAGGATGCCCTCGTCCAGCGCCGCGTCGGCCATCTCGAACAGCGGATGGCTGCGGCTGCAGTAGAGCAGGGCGCGCTCTTCGTAGAGCGGCAGGTACTCCAGGCCGGCCAGGGCATTGATCAGCGGCAGCACGCCCAGGTGGAGATGGCCATCGAGCACGCCGGTCTCGATCTCGCTGGGCAGGGTCATGCCGATGTTGACCATCACGTCGGGCGCAGCGCGCTTGAGGGCGGCCAGGGCATGGGTGATGCGCATGCGCGGCTGGGTGACCAGGTTGTTGATGATGCCGAGGTTCAGCTCGCCACGCAGGTGCTGGTGCAGCTGGTTGACCTCGCTGCGAAAGCCTTCCAGGGCGGCGAACAGCGACTGGCTGGCCTTGAGCACCTCGCGGCCTTCGTCGGTCAGCGAGAAACCGGCGCGACCGCGCTGACAGAGGCGCATGCCCAGGCGCTTTTCCAGATCGTTCATGTGCAGGCTGATGGCCGAGCGGGTGATGCCCAGCCGGCCTTCGGCGGCAGTGAAACTGCCGCATTCCACCACCGTCTTGAACAGCCGCAACAGGCGGATCTCGAAATCGCCGACCTGGGCGAGCAGGGCCTTGCGCGTCGTCTTCATGACTGCCACCGCAAATGCGGGACAGCATAAGGCGCCTCGTTAACGGGCGCCAGCGACCGGCCTCAGGCGCCGATCAGGGCGCGACTGCGCTCCCGGGTGAGATACTTGACCACCCAGACCGCCGCGATACAGCAAAGCAGGGTGATCAGCGTCAGGCACAGGCGCGTGCCCAGGTATTGGGCGAAGTTCTGCTCACCCAGCAGCCGTCCGAGCATGCGATAGGCACCCGCGAGATAGCCATGCAGGAAGTAGATGGCGAAGCTGTAGGCACCAAGCAGGGCCATGCCCTTGGCCATCCGGCTCTCGGTTCGACCCGGGACCCGGATCTGCTGGCTGAAAACGGCGAAGAGCAGGAAGCACAGCGCCAGTTTCTGCAGGCCATAGAAGGCGCTGTTCAACACCGCGGCGCCGCTCAACAGCAGCAGGGCCGCCAGCAGCCAGTAGCGCGCCTGGGGCCGTTGCAGGCGCTCGCGTTGTTCGCAGGCCAGCATGCCGCACAGATAGATCGGCAGGAAGTGCAGTGCCGCCAGCAGCGGATCGGCGTCATTGGCCGGGCGTTCGGAAATGAGGAAATAGACCAGGCCAACCATGGTCGCCGCGGGCAAGAGACCACGGTTGACGATCCATTCAAGCGCGGGCGCGAGCAGGAAAATCAGCGTCAGGGCCGGAATGAACCACAGTGGCCCCAGATGGGCGCCGGTAGCCAGTAGCAGGGCGGTCTGGGCGAAGGGCGGCCAGTCGTGGAAGGCATTCATGTCGATCCACTCGTGGTCCTGCTTGAGTCCGGAGACGTAGAGCAGCACGGCGGGGATGGAGATCAGCAGATAGGGCAGGATGACGTTCTGCAGCTTCTTGCCCAGATAGACCTGATAGCTGTACTTGCCCAGGTTGTAGCGAAAGAAGAAGCCGGAGAGGGCGACGAAGATGCAGGTGGTTTCCAGCGACAGCAGGTTCAGGGCGATCTGCTGATGTTCGGTGGTCTGGTAGCTGCCCACGGTCATGTGGTGAAAAACGATGAGAACGGCCGCCAGGCCGCGGATCCAGTTGAGCTGAATCAGCATTGGAGGGTTTCCTTGAGGAATAGGCAAACCACGCGCTCAGCCTCGGAGAGGGGCACGGGTCTGAGAAGCGGACAGATTGGGCACGCGGTAGAGACGGCGGACAGGCTACCGCGCCCGGCAAAACTACAGGCCGGGAAGAGAGGTGAGGCGAGCAAGCCTCGGCGCCACGGGACTACAGCGGCGGGCGGCCAGCTTAAAGTATTTCAAATAAATTATTGATCGCTAATCAGAATTTCTTTTTGCAGAATATTTCGGATGATGAAATCTGCATGCTCGAACCGCTCTAAAATGGGGCTTTTCATGAGCCCGTCATGAACCGCCTGACCTGCCTGGCAAGGTTCGGACCCCAGCGCATCGTTGCTAGCCGACCGCCATGTTGCGCAGGAGATTCTGCTCTAGGAAGCTGACGAAGCGTTGGCGAAACAACATGGTGTGCTCGT
This sequence comes from Pseudomonas oryzihabitans, assembly GCF_001518815.1. Classification (NCBI taxonomy): domain Bacteria; kingdom Pseudomonadati; phylum Pseudomonadota; class Gammaproteobacteria; order Pseudomonadales; family Pseudomonadaceae; genus Pseudomonas; species Pseudomonas oryzihabitans. The sequence continues at coordinate 3,282,827 of NZ_CP013987.1, read as the reverse complement.
GGGCTGCCGCTTCGGCCTCGTCGCCATCCTGGCGTTCGATGGCGGCGACGATGCGGTCATGGTCGCGACCGAGCCGGGTGGAACCTGCGCTGTTCATGATGTAGTCGAAGTGCAGGTGCAGTAGCCGCTGCCCCTCGCCCAGCAGGCGATCGTAGCTGGCGGTGAGGTAGGCGTTCTTGCCGGCACGGGCGATCTCCAGGTGGAAGGCCTTGTTCAGTTCGGACATGGCCTGGAAGTCACCGCTGGCTACCGCGTCCAGGTAACGTACGTCGGCCTGCTTGATCGCTTCCAGCTCGCCCGGCGTACGGCGAATGGCGGCCAGACGCGTGACGGCGCGCTGCAGCAGGTCCAGCGCGGACACGTAGTTGGGAAATTCCTCGATCTCGAAAGGCGTCACCAGCAGGGTGCGGTTGGGCAGGATGGTGACCAGTCCTTCGCTGGCCAGCCGTGCCAGGGCGTCGCGTACCGGTGAGCGTGACAGCCCGAACTGGGTCGCTAGCGAGGTCTCGTCCAGCGGCATGCCCGGCTTGAGCTGCAGGGTGAGGATCTGCCGGCGCAGTTCCTCATAGATATAGCGGCCACCGTGACGGCGGGCGGCAACGGCGGGATCGGCGTCTTTGGGGGCCATCGAGAAGGTCTTCACGCTCAAAGGTGGGGGAGGGCCAGTCTAGCATCGCACCTGCTGCGCTAGCCGAAGCCCGCGCCCCAGGTGTCACTGAGCATGAAACCGGCGGCAAGAGGGTCATCGGGATCTATACCCAGCTGTTGCAGGCCATACAGCCAGGCGCGCCCCGTGACCCGCGGCAGGACCGCGGGCCGGCCGGCCACCTCGGTCAGTCCGCGCAGACCAAGGGTGAATTCGCCCCCAATGGTCGAGCGTGAGGTGAGCTGATCGCCTACCTTGACCAGTCCGCGCGCCGCGAGGGTGGCCAGATTCGCGGAGCTGCCGGTGCCACAGGGCGAGCGATCCACCCGTCCGGGTGGCAGGGTGGTGCAGGTCTGGTAGGTGCGAGCGTCCAGCCGGTGGCGGAACATCACGTAGGCGATCTCGTTGACGCTGGGCAGCAGCGGATGCTGGACGCGGACCTGCCGCCCAATCTCGCTTTTGAGCGCCACGCCCAGTTCGGCCAGGGCTCGGGCATGCTCCGGCGCGATGGTCAGCCCCACCTGGTCGACATCGATCAATGCGTAATAGACGCCGCCAAAGGCGACGTCCACTGTCAGGGTGCCATGTTGAGCGGTAGGCACCTGCAGATCCAGGGCCTCGACGAAGGCCGGTACCATGTCCAGGGAGACATTCAGGCAGCGGCCATCGCGACACTCGGCCTGGGCCACCACCAGCCCGGCCGGGGTATCCAGCGTGATCGTGGTCAGTGGCTCCTGCATCGCCAGGATGCCCAGTTCCAGCAGCGCGGTGACCACGCAGATGCAATTGCTGCCCGACATCGGGTGGGCCTTGTCCGCCTGCAGCACGATGAACCCCGCCTGGGCTTCCGGGCGGGTCGGCGGCAGCAGCAGATTGACCGACATCTGCAGGCAGCCGCGCGGTTCCAGGGTCACCAGGCGCCTCAGGCTGTCGTCCACCTCGTTGAGGTAATTCATCTTGTCGAGCATGGTCCGGCCGGGCACGTCCAACACGCCTCCGGTGATGACCTTGCCGATCTCGCCTTCGCAGTGGACGTCGGCCAGCTGCAACGTTTTCTTCCAGCGCATGGTAGCTGTCCTACTTGATGTACCAGCCCCAGGGCTGGTCGCTGTCGTAGCGGGTGATCTGCTTGGTTTCCAGGTAGTTCTGCAAGCCCCATTCCCCCAGTTCGCGGCCGATGCCGCTCTGTTTGTAGCCGCCCCAGGGGGCCTCGGTAAAGGTTGGCTGCGAGCAGTTGATCCAGACGATACCGGCGCGCAGGGCCCGGGCTACCCGCTCGCAGCGGGCCAGGTCGCGCGACATCACGGCGGCGGCAAGACCGAAGCGGGAGTCGTTGGCGCTGTGTACCGCCTCGGCTTCATCGTCGAAGGGCCGCACGCAGACCACCGGACCGAAGATCTCCTCGCGCCAGATCCAGCTGTCCTCGGCGACGTCGGCGAAGACCGTGGGTTGCACGTAGTACCCGGTGGTCAGGTGCGCCGGGCGCTCGCCGCCGGTGACCAGGCGAGCGCCTTCTTCGCGGCCGCGGGCGATGGCGGCGAGCACCTTTTCGTGCTGACCGCGACTCACCAGCGGACCGAGCAGCACGCCCGCCTCCAGACCCTGCCCCACGGTGATGCGCTGGGCCTCTTGCGCCAGGCGTTCCAGCAGCGGTTCATAGAGGTCGCGCTGCACCAGCACACGCGAGGTGGCCGAGCAGACTTCGCCCTGATTCCAGAAGATGCCGAACAGGATCCATTCGACGGCGGCGTCGAGCTCGGCGTCGGCGAAGATGACGAAGGGCGACTTGCCACCCAGCTCCAGGCTGATGTTTTTGATGTCGCGCGCGGCAGCCTGCATGATCCGGCTGCCGGTGGGCACGCTGCCGGTGAAGGCCAGCTTGTCGACGGCCGGATGCTCGGCCAACGGGGCGCCCGCGTCCGCGCCCAGGCCGGTGACCACGTTGAGGACCCCGGGTGGCAATCCGGCCTGGTCGCAGATGCCGGCCAGTTCCAGGGCGGTCAGCGGAGTCAGCTCCGACGGCTTGAGCACCAGGGTGCAGCCGGCGGCCAGGGCTGGAGCGACTTTCCAGGCCGCCATCAGCAGTGGGAAATTCCAGGGGATGATGGCGCCGGCCACCCCGATGGGCTCTTGCCGGGCGACGGCGCTGAAGCGCGCATCGCTCAAGGCGATGGTTCGCTCGCGGTCCCGGTCCAGGCGTTCGGCCTGGTCGGCGTAGAAATCGAAGCAGCCGGCGGCGTCACCGATGTCCCACAGGGCTTCGGGGAGTGGCTTGCCATTGTCGCGCACCTCCAGCTCGGCGAGTGACTGCTGGCGCTCGCGGATCATCGCGGCGATGCGGCGCAGCACGGTCGCCCGTTCGGCGCCACTCTGCCGCGGCCAGGGGCCTTCGTCGAAGGCGCGACGGGCCGCGTGGACAGCCAGGTCGATATCCTCGGCGGTCGCCGCGGCGACCTGGGCAAGGGGAGTCTCAAGGGCCGGATCGAGGGTCTCGAAGGTGCCGCCGCGCAACGGGCGAACCCAGTGGCCATCGATGTACAGGTGGTCGTAGCGAACCATCAGCGAAGTCCTGTCAGAAGCGCGAAGCGCGGAAAGGATGGAGATCGAGGGTGCTCGTGCGTCCCCCGGCGAGATCGGCGATCAGCCGTCCCGTGGTAGCGCCCAGGGTCAGGCCGAGCTGGCCGTGACCGAAGGCGAGCAATACATTGGTCAGGCGCTGGCTGCGGTCGATGATCGGCTTGGTATCGGGCAGGAAGGGCCGATAGCCCACGCCATATTCGAGATCCGTGGTCCGCAGCTGCGGCAGCACGCGCCGGGCCTTTTCCAGAATGATGTCGGCCCGGGCGAAGTTGGGTTTGGCGCCCTCGCCGGCGAATTCGATGGTGCCGCCGATCTGCAGGCCGCGGGTCATGGGCGCGAAGCAGAAGCCGCCATCGGCATAGATGGTGGAGTGGCGGATCTCGACCTCGGGCTCTGGCAGCACCACCTGGTAGCCGGCGATTCCTGCCAGGGGTATCGAAAGTCCGAGCTGGCCAAAGAAGGCCCGCGAGCCATTGCCCGCGGCGATGACCACCCGCTCGGCCGGCAGGCGGCGCCCGTCGGCCAGCGTCACCCCGGTGGCCTGTCCCTGGTATTCGTCGATCCGCGTCACCCGCTCGCGAATCCGGCGGCCGCCCGCCTGTTCGAAGCTGTCGGTAAGGGCGGCGATGAAGCCTTCGGTATCGCTGACCGCTCGCCAATCGGGAAACAGCAGGCCGTGCTTGAACCGACCGGCGAAGGCTGGCTCCAGATCGGCGATGGCGGCGGCATCCAGTTCTTCCACCTGGAAACCCAGGCGCTCGCGTAACTCGAAGTGGTGACGCTCCTGGGCCAGTCCCTGGGGCGTGTCGAACACTTCGAGGATGGGCCGCTCGCCGAGCAGGCTTCGGTCGGGACAGGCCTCCAGCAGTACCCCGTAGTCGCGGTAGACGTCGCGGGTCAGGGTCGCCAGTTCCGCGGCGATTTCCTGGATGCGCGTTGGGCGGGCGCAGGCCAGGAATCTCAGGAACCACGGCAGGATGCCAGGCAGGGCGCTGTGCCGTAGCGCCAGCGGACCCCGCTGGTCCAGCAACCAGCCGGGCAGCTTCTTCAGGATGCCCGGCTTGGACAGGGGCACCACCTCGCTGACGGCCATCTGGCCACAGCTCCACTTGGCCGTGCTGTCGCCTGGTGCGGCAGGGTCGACCAGCGTCACCGCCAGCCCATCCCGTTGCAGCCAGAGGGCGCAGCACACCCCGACGATACCGCCCCCGACCACTATCGCGGTCCGGGGAACGCCTGACTCCTGGTTCATAGTGCTCTCTCGCTGGATGACGACCTGTCATGCGGACCGGATGGCGACCCATCCCGCCGGGCGGGCAAAGGCGCCTCCACGGTACCCGCGTGGTATGGCTCCGGCCTTTCCGGCGCCTGGCCTGTGAAGCCGCCGAAGCTGGGGTTCATGGAAATCCTCCACCCACCCCCCTTGGCGCCGGGGTGGGCTATCCCATCAGCGTTGCGAGGCTTCGAAGACGGCGCGGAAGTCGGCCTTCTCGGCGTCGCTCAGCGGCAACAGCGGCAGGCGGGCGTTACCCGAGTTGAACCCGGCCAGCTCGCACCCGTACTTCACCTTCTGGATGAACTTGCCCTGCTCCATGCTCGCCATCACGGGGAACAGCGAACGCATGACCGCCTGGGCACCTGGGATATCGCCGGCCGTGAAGGCCTTGTGGAAGGCGACGATCTGATCCGGGAAACAATTGGCCGGCCCGCAGATCCAGCTGGTGGCGCCCCACAGGAAGAAGTCCAGTGCCTGGTCATCCGAGCCGCAGGACAACTGGTAGGCGCCCTTGAAGGTCTCGCCGATCTCGATGGCGCGCAACAGATTGCCCGAGCTTTCCTTGATGCCGATGACGCGCGGGTGATCGCGAAAGGCTTCCAGCACCGAGGTGCCGACTTCGACGTTGGTGCGGATGGGGTAGTTGTAGAGGATGACGTTGATGTCGGCGAAGGTATCCAGCACGACCTGATAATGGTTGATCAGCTCTTCCTGGGTCGGCAGGGCATAGAAGGGTGGGGCCAGCAGGATGTTGCTGAAGCCGCATTCGATGGCCTGGCGAATCTGCTCGATCACCTCACGGGTGCTGGCACCGTTGCAGTTGGCGATCAGGGTGCCCTTGCCTTCGGCTACCTCCTTGACCGTCTGCAGGACCAGGCGACGTTCGGCGTTGTCGAGGGCGTAGTACTCGCCGGTGGAGCCCAGGGCCACGAAGCCGGACACTCCAGCCTTGAGCTGGTAGTCGACGATGGAGGCGAGCGTCGCGCAATCGACCTTGCCGGCCTTGTCGAACGGGGTGACGAGAGCGGGAAGGATGCCGTGCATGTTCATGGAGTTACCTCTTCGGGATGGGGGTTCAGTAGGCGAAGCGTCTCAGCAGCCGAGCCTCGACGAGGCCGACCAGACGGGTCAGGGGAAAGGCGATGCAGAAGTAGATGACGGCGACCGCCGAGAAGAACTCGACCGGTCGCGCCGTGCTGTTGGAAAGGTTCTGGCCGACGAACATCAGGTCCGCCACCCCGACCGATGAGATCAGGGCGCTTTCCTTGAACAGGCTGATGACGTTCGAGAGCAGCGGCGGTATGGCGCGCAGCAGCGCCTGGGGAAAGATCACATAGAGCACCTTCACCCCGGGCGTCAGGCCGAGAGCCACGCAGGCATCGTGCTGTTCGCCGGCGATGGACTTGAGGGCGCCGCGAAAGGTCTCGCTGGTGATGGCTGCCATGAACAGGGTCAGGGAGATCACCACCGACACATAGGGCGAGATCGACAGGCCGAACACCACGGGAAAGCAGAAGAACACCCAGAACAGCTGGATCAGTAATGGCGTGCCGCGAAAGAACTCCACATAGAGCCGGACCGGCGCCCGCAGCAGGCGACTGGGTGCCAGCTGGACCAGGCTCAGCCCGAAGCCCAGCAGGCTGCCCACCAGGGCGCAGCCGAGGGTGATGGTCAAGGTCAGCCCCAGGCCCTTGAGCAGCACCTGCCAGTAGCCGAGGACGACGGAGAAGTCGAGGTGCATATCCATCTCAGCGCTCCAGGGCCGCGTCTTGGCGGCGTTCGACGAACCGCACCAGCTGGGCGATCGGCAGGGACAGGGCGAAGTAGATCAGGGCGATCAGCGAGTAGGTTTCCAGCGGGCGATAGGCTTCGGTGGCGATGGACTTGCCGATGTACATCAGGTCGGCCACGGCCACGATGGCGACTAGGGCGCTCTGCTGGAGGATGCCTATGCCATTGGTCATCAGTACCGGCAGGGCGCTGCGCAGCGCCTGCGGCAGCACCACATAGAGGGTACGGTTCAGTGGTCCCAGGCCGAGAGCGACGCTGGCATCCAGATGCTCACGCGGCACGGCCTGTACGCCGGCGCGGTAGGCCTCGGCATTGAAGGCGGTGAGGTTCAAGCCCAGCGCCAGCACGCCCATGGTGATGGGGTCGACGAAGACGTTGAACAGCATGGGCACGCAATAAAAGAACCAGACGATCTGCAGCAGTACCGGGGTGCAGCGGAAGAACTCGATGAACAGCTGGGCGGGCAGCCGTACCAGGCGCCAGCGATTCAGGGTCAGCAGGCACAGCAGGAAACCCAGCACCAGGCCCATGAGATTGGCGGCCAGGGCGAGTTGCAGGGTCACCTTGAGGCCCTGCCAGAGCGGGCCCAGGGTGCCGTTGAGGAAATGGAAGTCGAATTGGTAGTTCATGGCGCCGTCCTCAATCCAGGTGCAGGACCTTTTCCAGGAATTCCCGGGTACGGGGCTCGCGTGGACGGCGGAACAGTTCCTCGGGCGGGCCTTCCTCGACCGGCCGGCCGTTGGCGCAGAACACCACGCGGGTCGCGATGTGCTTGGCGAAGTGCATGTCGTGGGTGACGATGATCATCGCCATGCGCTGCTCGGCCAGCTGCAGCATCACGTTCTGCACCTCGATCACCATTTCCGGGTCGAGGGCGGAGGTGACCTCGTCGAAGAGCATCAGCGCCGGTTCGAGCATCAGCGCGCGGGCGATGGCGACCCGCTGCTTCTGGCCACCCGAGAGCTGGCTGGGGTAGGCGTGCAGCTTGCTTTCCAGGCCCAGGCGGGCGAGGTACAGCCGGGCCTTTTCGGTGGCTTCCGCGCGGGACAGCCCGCGCACCTTCATGGGCGCCAGGACCAGATTGCCCAGCACCGACAGGTGGGGAAACAGGGTGTAGTGCTGGAAGACCATGCCGATCTGCCGGTGCAGTTCTCGATCCAGCACCTGACTGCGTCCGTTGCGACCTTCTATATAGGGCTGGCCCTGGAAGTGGATGCGGCCGTCCTGGATGCTTTCCAGCCCCATCATCACGCGCAGCAGCGAACTCTTGCCGCTGCCACTCGGGCCGATGATCACCAGGCGGTCGTCGGCACGCATGTCCAGGCAGAAGTCGTCCATGACCTTGAGATCCGGGCCATAGCTCTTGCACACGTGCTGGAACTGGACGAAGCCATCGGGACCCGGGCGGGCCTCCGGTGCGGTGGTGGCAAGGGGCGTCGGCATGATGGAAACGGCTTTCATAGGGGCGAACTCCGGTAAGGACTCGTCAGGACGAGTCCTTTGTCTCAGCGGCGGATTACGGGGCTTTCTGGGCGTTGACCTGCTCGGAGGCCTTGTCCACGAGGGCGGCGATCTCACCCGTCTCGCGACGCTGGGTGAGATAGATGTTCAGCACCTGCATGTCGGCCCAGGAAATGTCGCGGCGCACGCCGAAGGCCACGCCCTGCTTGGCCAGCGCCGGCTTGGGCATTACTTCTTTGGCCCAGGTGGGGTTGGCGATGGCGAAGAGGTGATTGGTGTCGCTGGCGTCGACCAGCACGTCGGCGCGGCGCGACATCACCGCCAGACGTGTCTCGTCCATACCGGGCAGACGCATCACGGTCCCTTGCTTGATGACGGCGGAGATCGCCTTGTCCGCGGCCGTACCGGACATCACTGCGAAGGTCACGCCGGGTTTGTCGTAGTCCGCCAAGGTCTCGCCGGCCTGGGCCAGCTTGGGGTTGTCCTTGTTCAGCAACAGCGAGATCTGATAGTCGGTGGCGGCCGTGCTGAAGGCCACGGCCAGGGCCCGCTCGGGGGTCTGGTTGAGTGCCATGGCCAGATCCCACTTGCCGCCCTGCAGGCCGGCGACCAGGTTGTCCCAGTTGGTGTCGACGAACTCCACCTTGACCTTGAGCACCCGCTCGCCGAAGTCGCGGCACAGATCGACGAAGTAGCCGCTGTATTTCGCCGAGGCGGCATCGCGCATCACATAGGGCGCGGCGACTGCGGCCCCGCATTTCAAGACGCCGGCTTTCTGGACCTGCTGCCACACACCGGCCTGCTCGGCCTGAGCGGCTGGCTGCCAGAGCAGGGCGCCGGCGATTGCCAGACTACCCAGGACTGCACGAAGGGATTGCGAACGCGATAGACGCCGAGCCATAGCTGCTACTCCATTTGGACGATTGTTATAGGCAGGAGGCAAAAAAGCTTTTTTGTGTGTGTCGTTGTATTCAGCGCTGCATGCAGATTAGGAGTGGCGAAATCGGGCTGTCAACGACCTTCGTCATCGAAGGAGCGGACTGCCAAAGCGGGCCTCGGCTGCAAAGACGAGGTAAGGCGTTGTTTTCTCGATATAAAACGATGATGAGAGGCGGAGGAAAAAAATTTTGCAGACACCCGATACCTGAATTGCGTGAGTTTTTATAAATTCAAGCGCAAGAAAAAAGCCATTTAACTCACGCAAGGTGCGGCGCATTCTGCAGGCTCATCGTCCCGCCCGAGGCCCTATCATGAACCAGCCGCTGACCGTTTCCCCGCCCGTCGCCGCCCAGCTCAATCTGCGCGCCCATTGGATGCCCTTCACCGCCAATCGCGCCTTCCAGAAGGATCCACGCATCGTGGTGGCCGCCGAGGGCAGTTGGCTGACGGACGATCAGGGGCGGCGCATCTATGACAGCCTGTCCGGTCTCTGGACCTGCGGCGCCGGGCATTCGCGCAAGGAAATCCAGGAGGCCGTGGCGCGTCAGCTGGGCACCCTCGACTACTCGCCAGGCTTCCAGTACGGCCATCCGCTGTCCTTCCAGCTGGCCGAGAAGATGGCCGAGCTGACCCCGGCGGGTCTGGACCACGTCTTCTTCACCGGCTCGGGTTCCGAGAGCGCCGATACCTCAGTCAAGCTGGCGCGGGCCTACTGGCGCATCAAGGGTCAGCCGGCCAAGACCAAGCTGATCGGTCGTGCCCGTGGCTACCATGGCGTCAACATCGCCGGCACCAGCCTGGGCGGCATCGGCGGCAACCGGAAGATGTACGGCTCCTTCATGGACGTCGACCACCTGCCCCATACCCTGCAACCTGGCATGGCCTTTACCAGGGGCATGGCCGAGACCGGTGGCGTCGAGCTGGCCAATGAACTGCTCAAGCTGATCGAACTACACGATGCCTCCAACATCGCCGCCGTCATCGTCGAGCCCATGTCCGGTTCGGCCGGGGTGATCGTGCCGCCGGTGGGCTATCTGCAACGCCTGCGCGAGATCTGCACCCAGCACGACATCCTGCTGATCTTCGACGAGGTCATTACTGCCTTTGGCCGCATGGGGCGTCACACCGGCGCCGAATACTTCGGCGTGACGCCAGACCTGATGAACGTCGCCAAGCAAGTCACCAATGGCGCCGTACCCCTGGGCGCGGTAATCGCCAGCAGCGCCATCTATGACACCTTCATGAATCAGGCCACGCCGGAGCACATGGTGGAGTTTCCCCACGGCTACACCTATTCGGCCCACCCGGTGGCTTGCGCCGCGGGACTGGCGGCGCTGGAGCTCATGGAACGGGAGAACCTCGTACAACAGGCCGCCGAGCTAGCGCCGACGTTCGAAGCCTCGCTGCATGGCCTCAAGGGTGCCAAGCACGTGGTGGACATCCGCAACTGCGGCCTGGCTGGCGCCCTGCAGCTGGCGCCGCGCGATGGCGATGCGGTGATCCGTCCCTATGAGGCCGGTATCGCCCTTTGGAAGGCCGGCTTCTATGTCCGCTTCGGGGGCGACACCCTGCAATTCGGGCCTACCTTCAATGCCAAGCCCGAGGACCTGGATCGCGTCTTCGCCGCCGTCGGCGACGTCCTCAACCGCCTCGACTGATCTCCCTTTTTCGGCGCTCCCCTGGGGAGCGCCAACCTCTCGTACAAGGAGTCCCTTCATGAGTCTCAAGCATCTCATCGGCGGCCAGCTGGTCGACGGTGGCAGCCGCCGCGCGCCGGTCTACAACCCCTCCACTGGCGCGGTGATCCGCGAAGTGCCCCTTGCCGATGCCGCCACCCTGCAACAGGCCATCGATGCCGCCCAGGCCGCCTTTCCGGCCTGGCGCAACACCCCGCCGGCCAAGCGCGCCCAGGTGCTGTTCCGCTTCAAGCAACTGCTGGAGAGCAACGAAGAGCGCCTGGTCCAGCTGATCAGCGAGGAGCACGGCAAGACCCTGGAAGACGCCGCCGGCGAATTGCGTCGCGGCATCGAGAACGTCGAATACGCCACTGCCGCCCCCGAGCTGCTCAAGGGGGAGTACAACCGCAATGCTGGTCCCAGCATCGACACCTGGTCCGACTTCCAGCCCCTGGGCGTGGTGGCCGGCATCACCCCCTTTAACTTCCCGGCCATGGTGCCGCTGTGGATGTATCCGCTGGCCATCGCCTGCGGCAATACCTTCATCCTCAAGCCCAGCGAGCGCGACCCCAGTTCCACCCTGGCCATCGCCCAGCTGTTCGAAGAAGCTGGTCTGCCCAAGGGGGTATTGAACGTGGTGCATGGCGACAAGGAAGCCGTGGACGGCCTGATCGACGCCCCCGAGGTCAAGGCGCTGAGCTTCGTTGGCTCCACCCCCATCGCCGAGTACATCTATGCCCGCGGCACGGCCAAGGGCAAGCGCGTCCAGGCCCTGGGCGGCGCCAAGAACCACGCGGTGGTCATGCCCGATGCCGACCTGGGCAACACCGTCAATGCCCTGATGGGTGCCGTCTACGGCTCTTGCGGCGAGCGCTGCATGGCCATCTCGGTGGCGGTCTGCGTCGGTGATCAGGTCGCCGATGCGCTGATTGCCCGCCTGGTACCGGAGATCGAGAAACTCAAGGTCGGTCCGGGCACCCAATGTGGCCTGGACATGGGCCCGCTGGTGACCGGCGCGCACTTGGACAAGGTCACCGGCTACGTCGCCGATGGCGTGGCCACGGGTGCCAAGCTGGTGGTGGACGGCCGCAGCCTCAAGGTCGCCGATCACGAGGACGGCTTCTTCCTCGGCGGCTGCCTGTTCGATCAGGTCACCCCGGAGATGCGCATCTACAAGGAAGAGATCTTCGGGCCGGTACTCTGCGTGGTACGGGTCAGGAGCCTGGAAGAGGGCATCGCCCTGATCAACGCCCACGAATACGGTAACGGCACCTGCATCTTCACCCGCGATGGCGAAGCGGCCCGGCTGTTCGCCGACCAGATCGAAGTAGGCATGGTCGGCATCAACGTGCCCCTGCCGGTGCCGGTGGCCTACCACAGCTTCGGCGGCTGGAAGAGATCGCTGTTCGGCGACCTTCACGCCTATGGCCCCGATGGTGTGCGCTTCTACACCCGCCGCAAGACAATCACCCAGCGCTGGCCGCAACGTGAGACCCATGAGGCCTCGCAGTTCGCTTTTCCCAGCAACGGCTGAGTCAAGCGGGTGGTGGCAAAGCTGGCGTCACAGGCGCCAGCTTTGCTGCTTCAGCACTCTCCAACGTCCTGCTGGCAGTTGAATTGAGGCGAATTGAAGCTTCTTTCTCGCGCATGGACTTCCTCGACGGCTATGACTCCAGTCAAGGCTGGACACTCCCTGTCTTGGCTGGTGGAGCGGCGTGCCACCCAGTGCATGCTTTCTGTTCAGACGCTTATTGCCTGAGAAAAAGATGAACAAACCCTTGCTTGGTCAGACGGTATTGGTCACTGGCGCATCTGGCGACATTGGAGGGGCCATCGTTCGGCAGATAGCTGGCCAAGGGGCCGAGGTCATCATCCATTACAGTAGAGATAGAGGACGTGCCGAACATCTGCTCGCCAGTATCGGTGGCGCTGGGCATCTCGTTTGTGGCGACCTAGGAACCGAGGGTGGGCCTCTCGAGTTGTGGCACCAAGCTATGGCGATCACGGGTCGTATAGATGCCTTGGTGAATAATGCCGGTGTCCGCAACGAGGTTTCGGTGGAGGCTGCCCCTGCGGAATGGCAGAGGACTTGGCGGAGAGAGTTTCAGATCAATTTCTTTGCCGCTGCGGACCTATGCAAGGAGGCCATAACCCATTTCAGGTCGAACGGAGGTGGCCGCATCGTCAATATGGCAAGCCGGGCCGCGCATCGGGGCTATTCCGCTGACGCCATGCAGTATGGGGCGTCGAAAGCGGCACTCATCAATCTGACCAAATCCATTGCTACCTCATTCGGCGCTGACGGGATCACTGCTGTAGCTATAGCGCCTGGCTGGGTGGGTACCGAAATGGCAGAAAGCTTCATGGCTATTCATGGTCAACAAGCTGTGACGCGGGATATTCCGATAGGCCGGGCTGTTGCCCTGGAAGAACTTGCCGAGTTGGTAGCCTTTGTTCTACGGACTTCGCAGCGCTCATTAAACGGCGCCACTCTTGATATCAATGGTGGGAGCTACATCCGATAACAATGCCTGCATCTTCACCCGTGGCAGTGAGGCGGCACCGCTAATCGTTTTCCGCAGCAACGACTGAACGTTAGAAAAACCCATTCCTTGGCCTGCCGCACAGCAGGCCGGCCAAGGAAGGCTTTACCCTTCGGCTGCCCTCCATTGCCGAAGCTTCCATGCCTGCCCCTACCTTCACAGCCGTCGCCCGTCTCGGGTGTGTGATTGGCCTCCTACTCGCGAGTCTGAGCGGCTGCAGCCGTCAAGCTGCCCAGGATATCGCCCAGCAATTCGGCAAGACCCGCCCCAGCGAATTCCTGCAGACCAGCTCCGATCGCATGGCTACCCTCGCCATGCAGGCCAATCTACAGAGCCTGTACCTGCTGATGAACAAGCTCTATCTGCGCAATCCGGCCGAGTGGAAGAAGACCGGCCTGCCCGATGCCGCCAGCGCCGAGCGGGAGATCCGCACGGCCATCGAGCAGCGCCGCAGCCTGCCGGCATTAGGGGGACGCAAGGACGTGGCGGCCCTGAGCTACGTGCTGGGCGATGATTACCAGGGCGACCGCGTCGGTGCCTTCATCTATGCCATCGGCAGCATGATCATCGCCGCCCATGGCAATCGCACCGAGTTCTACATCACCGATGTGGTGAATGCGCGCTTCGTCAACAACGCCGCCCGCAACATCGAGAAGGCCACCTGGCTGCTGGGCCAGCGCAAGAATGCCGACGGCGAACCCCTGCTGTTCGCCAACGAGATCTCGGAGGAGGGCAGCAACCTCAGCTTCGCCACCGAGTTCGGCAAGATCGTCGCCCGGCTGGACCTGCTCGCCCAGTTGCTGGACGAGCGCTACCGGCGCATCGGCGTCAACTACGCCCAGAGTCTGCTGTTCATCAATTTCCTGCCGGTGCAGTAGCGCCTTCGACAGGGCGTCCCTTAGAGTCGAGAGACCTCACAACCATAACAATAGGTTCTGTCATGGTCGCTGCCTTGCGCATCGCCCTCATCGGCGCCGGCAACATGGGCCGCCAGCACCTGCATCATCTTCAATCCGTGCCGAGTGCTCGGCTGTGCGGCCTGGCCGATCCCGATCCGATGGCGGCCGAACTCGCCGCGCAATGGGCCGTGCCGCATTTCCGCGATCATCGCCAGCTGCTGGAAACCGTGCGCCCGGAAGCGGTGATCGTCGCCAATCCCAATGCCCTGCACGTCGCCACCGCCCTTGATTGCTTGGCCCTCGGCATCCCGCTGCTGCTGGAGAAGCCCGTGGGAACCACGTCAGAAGAGGTGGCTCAGCTGCTGCACGCCCAGCGCGACCGGCGCGTGGCACTGCTGGTCGGTCATCATCGTCGTCACAATCCGCTGATCGCCAGGGCTCATGAATTGTTGCGCAAGGGCGTGCTTGGCCGTCTGGTCACCGTCACCGCGTTGTGGCAACTGCAGAAGCCTGAGAGCTATTTCGAGAGTGCCTGGCGCCGCGAAGCGGGGGCCGGGATGCTGCTCACCAACCTGATCCATGACCTCGACCTGCTGCGTCATCTCTGTGGCGAGGTGCGCCAAGTCCAGGCTTTCACCGACAACGCCCTGCGCGGCTACGCCAATGCCGACAGTGCCGTGATCAGCCTGCAATTCGAGAGCGGCGCCCTGTGCAGTCTCACCGCCAGTGACGGCGCCGTCGCGCCCTGGAGCTGGGAGCTCACCAGTGGCGAGAATCCGGTCTATCCCCACCAGCCGGACCAGTCCTGCTACCTCTTCGCCGGGACCGAAGGCGCCCTGAGCGTGCCGCAGCTGCGCCTCTGGCACTATGCCGAGCCGGGCGCCGGCTGGCACCAGCCGCTTGGAGCAGAGATGCGGGCCGCGACCCCGGACGAGGCCTTGCGTCTGCAGCTGGAGCACTTCGTGCGGGTCGCGCGGGGATTGGAGGCCCCCCTGGTCAGTGCCGAGGATGCCGCCCGTACCCTGGCGCTGGTGGCCGCCGTGGAGCGTGCCGCCGCCAGCGGCACGGCGCAGCACCCGGCAGCACCCTTGCCAGACTAGAGGTCCTTACAGCGGCTTCGTCAGTTCCTTGGCCCGGTCGTAGGCCTTGGAGAACCCCTTGAGCGACAGGCTTTCGCTGGCGGTCTCGCCATTGGCGACCGGCGTGGTCACGGTCAGGCGACCGCCGCGCTGCAGCTGCTTGAAGACATCGCCGACGAACTCCACCGGCACCACGCAACCCTGGGGAATGCAGGTATGGAAGGGGCGATTCTCCAGGCTGCGCTTGTCGATCTGCAGCGAGATCGGCTTGGTCACGGCCACGCCGAACGGCAGCACCAGGATGCCGTCCACGCCTTCGCGATTGGGGCGCAGTTCGGTGACCAGCATGCGCTGGCCCTTGGCGCTGTCCTTCTGCTGGGTCAGGGCGCAGAGCTGCGCGGAGCGCTCCGCGTTGCGGGCGATGCGGCAGATCACCTGCCAGTCGCCATACTTCTCCGTGACCGACGGCTGCGGTTCCTGGGCGTTGTTGGGCGCCGACTGGGCGAAGGCCTGGCCGGCGAGCAGCAGAGGCGCAAGGAACAGGGCCGGGCGGAGGAAGCGATAAGACATGGAGAGTCCTTGGCAGGGAAAAAGAGCCTCAAGGGTAGGCCATCGCTCCGCCAGCGAACACCCCGGTACGACGATCAGACCTTTTTGACGAACTCGGATTTGAGCTTCATCGCACCTATGCCATCGATCTTGCAGTCGATGTCGTGATCGCCATCGACCAGGCGGATGTTCTTGACCTTGGTGCCGACCTTGACCACCAAGGACGAGCCCTTGACCTTGAGGTCCTTGATCACGCTGACGGTGTCGCCGTCTTGCAGAGGGTTACCGACGGCATCGCGGATCACCTTGGTTTCATCGGCGGCGCCGGCTTCACCGGGCGTCCATTCATGGGCGCATTCCGGGCAGATCAGTTGATCACCGTCGGCATAGGTGTATTCGGATGCGCAGAGGGGGCAGGGCGGTAGAGCGGTCATGGCGGGGGCACCTGGCTGGAAAAGCCGCGCATTGTATAGGGTTTTTGCCCTGTCTGGTGCCTGGGTACGCCTCCGCCTCTAGGCTACGAGCTGCACCTCGACGACGGTGCCATTGTCATTTCGATAGCGCGCCTCGCCACCGAGCTGCTCGGCCAGGCTGTTGATGATCTTGAAGCCCAGGCGCTGGCTGGTGCGCGGATTGAACTGCTGCGGCATGCCGCGACCGTTGTCGGCGATACGCAGCAGCAGGCGCTGATCTTCTTCACGTTGCAGGCTGATGCTGATCAGGCCGCGCTGGCTGTCCTCGAAGGCATGCTTGAGGGAATTGGTGACCACCTCCGCCACCAGCATCGACAGGGTGGTCAGGCGCGAGAGATCGAAATTCAGCGGCTCGGCGTTGATGGCGCAGGACACGTTGGACTGTCCTGCCGCGGCCAGCAGATCGCTGGTGAGCAGCTGCAGGTGGTGAGCCACTGGCTGGTCGGCATCGGCGGGGTCGTGCAGGCGCCGATGAATGCGCGAGATGCTTTCCAGTCGCGAGCGCGCCTCTTCCAGGGCCTGGGAGGCCTGGCTGTCACCGGGCAGCTTGAGCTGCTGCAGCATGAGCAGCGAGGCGATGAACTGGATGTTGTTGGCCACCCGGTGCTGCAATTCCTGGAACATCGTCGTCTGGACGTTGTAGAGGTCGTGGATCACCTGCTGCTCGGCGCGCAGTCGGGCGCTTGCCCTGTGCATGTAGTGGATCAGGGCGATGTCCACTCCGACGATGACGACGTAGAAGGCCAGGGCCAGAAAGCCCTGGGCACCGACATCGAAGGTCCAGCCCGGAGGAATGAAGAAGTACCAGGCCGCGAGACCGGAAAGCATTGCACAGAGGACGCCGGCACGCGTGCCGCAGAAGAAGGCGGTCAGGATCACCGCCGGAAAGAAGGTCAGGTAAGGAAAGCCCTGCATCAGGATATCGGCCAGGGCGAAACGTGCGCCCAAGGCCAGGGCGAAGGCCAGTAGAGCGAGGCCGTAAGCCTGCGCCGGACGAGCTCGGATCGTACTGCTGAGATCGCTGATCCAATGACGACGAGACGACGGATCCAAGGCTCTAACCTGTGGTGTAGATAACGGCGGCGCAAGCTTAACGCAAAGCCGTCTCGCTTAGGGGGGGCGGGCGCATCAAAGGCGCCTTTGCCCGGTCCGACGGCGGCATCCTGTACAAGACTTGGACCGCTTCAGCCGTTTCGTCGACTCGCGGACCAGGCGGGTACCTTTCTTGTACAACAGTGCCCTTGGTCGTATAGCTGAGGACGCTAGCGAATTGCTATGGTCAAACCATTGCAAATCTTTCAATCACAGGATCCGCTCATGAATCGCCAGCGTGTGCTAGTCGCCGAGGATGAGCCTGTTCTGCGAGAGCTATTGCAGGAGCTTTTCGAAGGCTGGGGTTATCAGGTGGATGCCTTCGGCAGTGCCGACGCGGCCTGTGCCTTCCTGCAGGAAGCGCAGCCCACGCTGGATCTGCTCTTTACCGATGTGCGGATGCCGGGCCTGCTGAGCGGTGTCGATCTGGCACTTCAGGCACGTGACCGCCAGGCGGGCCTGCCCATCGTCATCACCTCGGGCTATTGCGACGAAAATCCGGCTTCTGCGGCTCGTGCCACCTTTCTGCCCAAGCCCTGGGATCTGGAGATGCTGCACCGTAGTTGTCCCCAGCCCGTTACGCAGTAGCTCGCTGTCTGGGCGACTGCGGTCGCGTTGATCCTGAGCCACATGGCGAATCGCTGGGGCCCCAAGGTCTTCGCGAAACAGCGAGGGATAGTCGCGGATCTTCCCTGGCAGCCGAGGTGGTACAGCGTCTATACGATGAAAATCGCACCCAAACAAAAAGCCCGCAGCGGTTACCCGCTACGGGCTTTTTCAGATTTTGGCTCCGCGACCTGGACTCGAACCAGGGACCCAATGATTAACAGTCATTTGCTCTACCGACTGAGCTATCGCGGAACAACGGGGCGTATCTTACTGATAGATAACGGGAAGTCAAGCCTCGGCGGCACCAGAAAAACGGGCCGCCGAAAGCCCTTCGTCAGCCCTTCAATACCGCGGCGATGGCCTGGATGGTGGGCTGCAGATTGCGCTCGTTCAACGCGGCCACGCAGATGCGTCCGGTACTGACCGCATAGATGCCGAATTCGCTCTTCAGCCGCTCGACCTGCTCGGCGGTCAGGCCGGAGTAGGAGAACATGCCGCGCTGGGCGTTGACGAAAGCGAAGTCGCGGGTGGCGCCGGCAGCGGCCAGGCCTCCCACCAGGGCGTTACGCATGGTGCGGATGCGCTGGCGCATTTCTCCCAGTTCGGCTTCCCACAGGGCGCGCAGCTCGGGATTGCTCAGCACGGTGGCGACGATGGTGGCGCCATGGGTCGGTGGGTTGGAGTAATTGGTGCGGATCACCCGTTTGACCTGCGACAGCACCCGGGCGCTTTCCTCGCGGCTCTCGCTGACCAGGGTCAGGGCGCCGACCCGCTCGCCGTACAGCGAGAAGGATTTGGAGAAGGAGCTGGAGACCAAAAAGGTCAGGCCGGAATCGGCGAACAGGCGTACGGCCTGGGCGTCTTCCTCGATGCCGTCGCCAAAGCCCTGGTAGGCGATGTCGAGGAAGGGCACCAGGTTGCGCGCCTTGACCACGTCCAGCACCGCTTGCCAGTCGGCCGGCTGCAGATCCACGCCAGTGGGGTTGTGGCAGCAGGCGTGCAACACCACAACCGAGCGCTCTGGCAATGCCTTGAGATCGGCCAGGAAGCCTTCGCGATTCAGGCCATTGCTGGCGGCGTCGTAATAGCGATAGTTCTGCACGGGAAAGCCGGCGCTCTCAAACAGGGCGCGGTGGTTTTCCCAGCTCGGATCGCTGATGGCGACCACGGCGTCCGGTAGCAGGCGCTTGAGGAAGTCGGCACCGATCTTCAGGGCGCCGGTACCGCCGACGGCCTGCACGGTGATGGCGCGACCTTCGCGCACCAGACTCGATTCGGCACCGAACAGCAGGTGCTGCACGGCCTGGTCGTAGGCGGCGATGCCCTCGATGGGCAGGTAGCCACGCGGCGCCTGGGCGGCCACGCGCTGCTTCTCGGCCTCGGCCACGGCGCGCAGCAACGGAATGCGGCCCTGCTCGTCGTAGTAGACCCCCACGCCCAGATTGACCTTGTGCGGACGGGCGTCGGCGTTATAGGCCTCGTTCAGGCCAAGGATGGGGTCGCGGGGTGCCATTTCGACGGCGGAGAACAAACTCATGGGGCAGGGGCTCGAATGAGAGGTGAAGGGAAGGGCGGAACGCTTAGGAACCAGGAGTATAGCCCCCTGCAGGCACCATCGCGACCCGACCTCGGTAGGAGATTTCCTGACGTGCGGCGCCGCAGGCGGATTGCAAAGGGGCGCATGCGACCTCATCTAGGGGCTTCCAGCCTTTTCCTCGTCCACACCGCCCTGACCTTGCGTTAGCGTGGTGGTGTCCGTGCATTTCCGCGCTACTGAGGCAGCCATGTCCGCATTCCAGCTTTCCACCCGCTACACCCCGGCCGGCGACCAGCCCGAAGCCATTCGCCAGATGGTGGAAGGCCTGGAGGCGGGCCTGTCGCACCAGACCCTGCTCGGCGTGACCGGCTCGGGCAAGACCTTCAGCATTGCCAACGTCATCGCCCAGGTGCAGCGCCCGACTATGGTGCTGGCGCCGAACAAGACCCTGGCCGCCCAGCTCTATGGCGAATTCAAGGCCTTCTTCCCGAACAACTCGGTGGAATACTTCGTCTCCTACTACGACTACTACCAGCCGGAAGCCTATGTGCCGTCGTCGGACACCTTCATCGAGAAGGACTCGTCCATCAACGACCACATCGAGCAGATGCGCCTCTCTGCTACCAAGGCGCTGCTCGAGCGCAAGGACGCCATCATCGTCGCCTCGGTGTCCTCCATCTATGGCCTGGGCAGTCCCGAGGCCTACCTGAAGATGGTCCTGCACCTGGATCGCGGCGATCGCATCGACCAGCGCACCATCCTGCGCCGGCTGGCCGAGTTGCAGTACAGCCGTAACGACATGGAATTCGCCCGCGCCACCTTTCGCGTGCGCGGCGACGTCATCGACATCTTCCCGGCGGAATCCGACTTGGAAGCGGTGCGCATCGAGCTGTTCGACGATGAAGTAGAGAGTCTGTCGGCCTTCGATCCGTTGACCGGCGAGGTGATCCGCAAGTTGCCGCGCTTCACCTTCTATCCCAAGACCCACTACGCCACGCCGCGCGAGACCCTGCTGGGCGCCATCGAGAACATCAAGCTGGAGCTCGCCGACCGCCTCGAATGGCTGCGCAGCCAGAATCGTCTGCTCGAAGCCCAGCGCCTGGAGCAGCGTACTCGCTTCGACCTGGAGATGATCCTCGAACTGGGCTACTGCAACGGCATCGAGAACTACAGCCGCTACCTGTCGGGGCGTGGTCCGGGCGAGCCGCCGCCCACCCTCTACGACTACCTGCCGAGCAATGCCCTGCTGGTGATCGACGAATCCCACGTCACCGTTCCGCAGATCGGTGCCATGTTCAAGGGTGATCGCTCGCGCAAGGAAACCCTGGTGGAGTACGGCTTTCGCCTGCCCTCGGCGCTAGACAACCGACCGCTCAAGTTCGAGGAGTGGGAGGCCGGCGCGCCCCAGACCATCTTCGTCTCGGCCACCCCCGGCCCTTACGAGGAGGAACATGCCGGCCGCGTGATCGAGCAGGTGGTGCGGCCCACCGGCCTGGTCGACCCCATCATCGAGATCCGTCCGGCCACCACCCAGGTGGACGATCTGCTCTCCGAGATCCGCCTGCGCGTAGCCCAGGAGGAGCGGGTGCTCTGTACCACCCTGACCAAGCGCATGGCCGAGGACCTCACCGACTACCTGGCCGATCACGATGTGCGGGTGCGCTATCTGCACTCGGACATCGACACCGTGGAGCGGGTGGAGATCATCCGCGACCTGCGCCTGGGCACCTTCGACGTGCTGGTGGGCATCAACCTCTTGCGCGAAGGCCTGGACATGCCCGAGGTCTCCCTGGTGGCGGTGCTCGATGCCGACAAGGAGGGTTTCCTGCGTTCCGAACGCTCGCTGATCCAGACCATCGGCCGGGCGGCGCGTAACCTCAACGGCAAGGCCATCCTCTATGCCGACAACATGACCGGCTCCATGCAGCGCGCCATCGACGAGACCGAGCGCCGCCGCAATCGGCAGCTGGCGTTCAACGAAGAGCACGGCATCGTGCCCCAGGGCATCAAGAAGGACATCCGCGACATCATGGAAGGCGCCGCCGCGCCAGGTGGTAAGGGCAAGCGTCGCGTGGCCAAGGCTGCCGAGGACAAGGGCGAATATGCCGCCGAACTGCGCTCGCCCAGCGAGATCGGCAAGCGCATCCGTCAGCTCGAAGAGAAGATGCTGCAGCTGGCGCGCGACCTGCAGTTCGAGTCCGCAGCCCAGCTGCGCGACGAGATACAGGCGCTCCGCGAGCGCCTGGTCCAGGTTTAAGGTGATGGGCTCAACTGGCAGCGCTGACCCCGGCGCTGCTACCATTCCGCCTTTGTCCCTTCGCGTTTTTCGAGAAAGCCGATGACCACCGTTCGCACGCGCATCGCGCCGTCGCCCACCGGCGACCCGCATGTCGGTACCGCCTATATCGCCCTGTTCAATCTCTGCTTCGCCCGTCAGCACGGCGGTCAGTTCATCCTGCGCATCGAGGATACCGACCAGGTTCGCTCGACTCGCGAGTCCGAACAGCAGATCTATGATGCCCTGCGCTGGCTGGGCATCGAGTGGGACGAGGGCCCGGATGTTGGCGGTCCCCATGGCCCCTATCGGCAGAGCGAGCGCGGCGAGATCTACTGGAAGTACGCCCGGGAGCTGGTGGAGAAAGGTCACGCCTTCTACTGCTTCGCTACTCCGGAAGAACTCGACCAGATGCGTGCCGAACAGCAGGCGCGTGGTGAAACCCCGCGCTACGACGGTCGCGGCCTGCGCCTGAGCCAGGACGAGGTGCAACAGCGCCTGGACGCGGGTCAGCCCTATGTGATCCGCATGAAGGTGCCGGAGGAGGGCGTCTGCGTCGTCCCCGACCTGCTGCGCGGTGATGTCGAGATCCCCTGGGATCGCATGGACATGCAGGTGCTGATGAAGGCCGACGGCCTGCCCACCTATTTCCTGGCCAACGTGGTCGACGACCACCTGATGGGCATCACCCACGTCCTGCGCGGCGAAGAGTGGCTGCCTTCGGCACCCAAGCTGATCAAGCTCTACGAGTGCTTCGGCTGGGAGCAGCCCCAGCTGTGCTACATGCCGCTGCTGCGCAATCCGGACAAGAGCAAGCTTTCCAAGCGCAAGAATCCCACCTCGGTGACCTTCTACCAGCGCATGGGCTACCTGCCCCAAGCCATGCTCAACTACCTTGGACGCATGGGCTGGTCGATGCCCGACGAGCGCGAGAAATTCACCCTGGACGAGATGGTCGAGCATTTCGACCTCCAGCGTGTGTCCCTGGGCGGTCCGATCTTCGACGTCGAGAAGCTCTCCTGGCTCAACGGCCAGTGGCTGCGCGAACTGAGCCCCGAACGCTTCGCCGCCGAGGTGCAGCAGTGGGCGCTCAATCCCGACTACCTGCTCAAGATCGCACCCCTGGTGCAGCAGCGCGTCGAGACCTTCAGCCAGATCGCCCCGCTGGCCGGCTTCTTCTTCAGCGGTGCGCTCAATCTGGATCCGGCGCTGTTCCAGCACAAGAAGCTGTCCGCCGACCAGGTCCGCCTGGTCATGCAACTGCTGCTGTGGAAGCTCGAAGCCTTGCGCCAGTGGGACAAGGAGCGCATCACCGCAGTGATCCAGGCCGTCGCCGAGCACCAGCAGCTCAAGCTGCGTGACGTGATGCCGCTGCTGTTCGCCGCCATTACCGGCCAGGCCAGCTCGGTCTCGGTGCTGGACGCCATGGAAATCTTGGGTCCGGACCTCACGCGCTTCCGCCTGCGGCAGGCGGTCGAGCTGCTGGGTGCACCCTCCAAGAAAGAAACCAAGGAGTGGGAGAAGCTGCTGGCCGAACTCGGCTGACAGCCCTCCGGCCGACCCCGTCGTTGGGGTCGGCTTCTTTCTCGCGCCAGGATGGCCACATGACCTCCAAGAATCCTCCGTACCACACTGGCCTGGAAGCCAGATTGGCTGGCGGTACCACGCCTAGGCTGGACCTTCATTCCGGCGACCGCGACGCCCGTATCCCTGCTCGCCGGACCAATCCCGGCCGCGCGAGGCCGCGGTCCCCAAGGCATGCCGGTGCTGATTCGCCTTCGTCATCATGCCAGTCTTGGTGGTATCAACATCGTTGTGCACTCTTTGCAGCAGCGCTACGGTTGGCGGGTGGGCAAGGTGCGGAAGGGTATCGCTTGCCTGAGCGTTCACCTGGCCCGGTTCGTTGTCGAGTCCGGCGCCATTCTCATTTCCCTCCTGGCCGCCGCGATCCTTATCTGACCCGGCGATCGATCCTCGCCCAGGTCGTTACAGTGGGATCGACTACGGGCTTTCCGTCGCGCGATCGCAACTTCGATTGGTCCGCGACCCGCCTTGGCTTTAAGATGGCGCCCATTTTCGGCGGCCCGGCCGTCGTCATCGCAAGTTGAAGAGGTCTCCATGAGCTGCGATTTCCTGGCGCAAGCCCTTCCCGGCGTACAGAAACTTTCGCCCTACGTGCCCGGCAAGCCTGTCGATGAACTGGCCCGCGAGCTGGGTATGGCGCCCGCCAGCATCGTCAAGCTCGCCAGCAACGAGAATCCCCTCGGCCCGAGTGCCAAGGCCCTCGAAGCCATCCGCGCCGAGCTGGCCGACCTGACCCGCTATCCCGATGGCGGCGGCTTCGACCTCAAGCAGGCCCTGAGCAAGCGCTTCGGCGTGGCCGCCAATGGCATCACCCTGGGCAACGGCTCCAACGACATTCTCGAACTGGTCGCCCGAGCCTACCTGGCACCCGGCTACAACGCCGTGTTCAGCGAGCATGCCTTCGCCGTCTATCCGCTGGTGACCCTGGCCATCGGTGCGGAAGGTCGCAGCGTCCCGGCAAAGGACTACGGTCATGACCTCGACGCCATGCTGGCCGCCATCGATGCCGACACCCGGGTGGTCTTTGTCGCCAACCCCAACAACCCCACCGGCACCTGGTTCGACAGCGAAGCCCTGGCACGCTTCCTCACCCGCGTGCCCGAACACGTCCTGGTAGTGCTGGACGAGGCCTACATCGAATACGCCGAAGGCAACGAGCTGCCGGACGGCCTGGCCTTCCTCGCGCAGTATCCCAACCTCGTGGTGTCGCGGACCTTCTCCAAGGCCTATGGCCTGGCCGCCTTGCGCGTGGGCTATGCCTTCTCCTCGCCGACCGTGGCCGATGTCCTCAACCGGGTACGCCAGCCGTTCAACGTGAACAGCCTGGCCCAGGCCGCGGCCTGTGCGGCCTTGGCCGACAGCGACTACCTGGCCCGCAGCCGCGCCCTGAATGACGCCGGCATGGCCCAGCTGGAAGCGGGTTTTCGCGACCTCGGCCTGGCATGGATTCCTTCACGCGGCAATTTCATCGCCGTCGACCTGGGTCGTGATGCCGGGCCGATCAACCAGGGCCTGCTGCAGGAAGGCGTCATCGTTCGCCCCGTTGCCGGTTACGGCATGCCGACCTTCCTGCGCGTCTCCATCGGTACCGAGGCGGAAAACGCCCGCTTCCTGGTAGCACTGGGCAAGGTGCTGGGGCGTGGCTGACATGGCCGCCCCCGTGATCGAACGTCTTGTCGTTGTCGGCCTGGGGCTGATCGGCGGCTCCTTCGCCAAGGGTGCTCGCGCCAGTGGTCTTTGCCGTGAAGTGGTCGGGATCGACCGGGATCCGGATACCCGGCGCCAGGCGGTGGAGCTGGGCGTGGTCGACCGTTGCGTCGCCGAACTCGCCGAGGCCTGTCCCGGCGCCGATGTCATTCAGCTCGCCGTGCCCATCCTGGCCATGGAGCGCGTGCTGGCCGATCTGGCGGCACTGTCGCTGCAGGGCGCCATTCTCACCGATGTCGGCAGTGCCAAGGGCAACGTGGTGCGCGCCGCACGCCGCGCCTTTGCCGGCCAGTCGCTGCGTTTCGTCCCGGGGCATCCCATCGCCGGTTCCGAACGCAGTGGCGTCACCGCGGCCAATGCGGCCCTGTTCAATCGTCACAAGGTCATCCTCACGCCACTGGAAGAAACCCTGCCGGCCGACCTGGACAAGATCGATCGCCTCTGGCGCGCCATCGGCGCCGACGTCGAGCACATGACCGTCGAACATCACGATCAGGTTCTCGCCGCCACCAGTCATCTGCCGCACCTGTTGGCCTTCAATCTGGTGGACTCCCTGGCCAAGCGCAGCGAGAACCGCGAGATCTTCCACTATGCCGCGGGCGGTTTCCGCGACTTCACCCGTATCGCCGGCAGCGATCCGACCATGTGGCACGACATCTTCATCGCCAATCGCGAAGCCGTGCTGCAGGCGCTGGACACCTACCGCACCGATCTCGACGAACTGCGCGGTGCCATTCAGGCCGGCGATGGTCAGTTCCTCATGGAGGTGCTGACCCATGCGCGGGGCGCGCGCGAATATTTCGGGCGCATCCTCGCCAGTCGTACCCAGGCCGGCGCTCAGGCCGCCAGCCATCATTCCCTTACGGAGGGGCACTCATGAGCAGTACCGCACCCGTCATCACCCTCGACGGCCCCGGCGGTTCGGGGAAGGGCACCCTCGCGGCGCTGGTCGCCCGCCAGCTCGGCTGGAACCTGCTGGATTCCGGCGCGCTCTATCGGCTGCTGGCCTTCGCCGCGCGTAACCATGGCGTCGACTACACCAATGAGGAGTCGCTCAAACTGCTGGCGGCCCATCTGGACGTCCAGTTCCTCGCGGGGCACGAGCACGGCCAGCGCATCATCCTCGAAGGTGAGGACGTCACTGACGTCATCCGCACCGAGGAAGTCGGTGCCGGCGCCTCCCAGGTCGCCACGCTGCCTGCCGTTCGTGATGCCCTGCTGCAGCGCCAGCAGGCCTTCCGCGAAGCGCCCGGCCTGGTGGCCGATGGTCGTGACATGGGCACCGTGGTTTTCCCGGATGCCGAGCTGAAGATCTTTCTGACCGCCGGTGCCGAGGAACGGGCACAGAGGCGTTATCTTCAGTTGAAGCAAAAGGGCGAAAATGTTAGTTTGCCTGCCCTCCTGGAAGAGATCCGTGAGCGGGACGCCCGCGATAGTCAGCGTAGCGTTGCTCCGCTCAAGCCTGCCGACGACGCCGTCGAGCTGGATTCCACGCATCTCTCCATACAACAGGTATTGGAACGCATCCTGACCCTGGCCGCCGAGCGCGACCTGGCAGGATGAAGGCCGAGGCTCATTCGAGTCGTCGGTGAAAGCTGCCGGGAACCAGTCACATCCCGGTAGCCGGATGGTTACCACTCACCCCGCATGGGCTGGTCATGCGGTAGCCGGATACATCGGGTATCCATACAACAGGTATAAACATGAGCGAAAGCTTCGCAGAACTCTTTGAAGAAAGTCTGAAATCCCTCGACATGCAGCCGGGCGCCATCATCGTCGGCACCGTGGTGTCGATCGATGGCGACTGGGTTGTGGTCGATACCGGCCTGAAATCCGAAGGCCTGGTTCCGCTCGAGCAGTTCTACAACGAACAAGGCGAGCTGACCATCAACGTGGGTGACGAAGTCCACGTAGCCCTGGATGCCGTCGAAGACGGTTTCGGCGAAACCAAAGTGTCTCGCGAAAAGGCCAAGCGCGCCGAGTCCTGGCTGGTCCTGGAAGCAGCGTTCAGCGCCGACGAAGTGGTCAAGGGTGTCATCAACGGCAAGGTCAAGGGCGGTTTCACCGTCGACGTCAGCGGTATCCGCGCGTTCCTGCCGGGCTCCCTGGTCGACGTCCGTCCGGTGCGTGACACCACTCACCTGGAAGGCAAGGAACTCGAGTTCAAGGTCATCAAGCTGGACCAGAAGCGCAACAACGTTGTCGTTTCCCGTCGTAGCGTCCTGGAAGCCGAGAACAGCGCCGAGCGTGAAGCTCTGCTGGAATCCCTGCAGGAAGGTCAGCAGGTCAAGGGTATCGTCAAGAACCTCACCGACTACGGTGCGTTCGTCGACCTGGGCGGCGTGGATGGCCTGCTGCACATTACCGACATGGCCTGGAAGCGCATCAAGCATCCGTCGGAAATCGTCAACGTCGGCGACGAGATCGACGTCAAGGTGCTGAAGTTCGACCGCGAGCGCAACCGCGTTTCCCTGGGTCTGAAGCAGCTGGGCGAAGATCCGTGGGTCGCCATCAAGGCTCGTTACCCGGAAGGCACCCGCGTTCAGGCGCGCGTCACCAACCTCACCGACTACGGCTGCTTCGCCGAGCTGGAAGAGGGCGTGGAAGGCCTGGTACACGTGTCCGAAATGGATTGGACCAACAAGAACATCCACCCGTCCAAGGTCGTTCAGGTCGGCGACGAAGTGGAAGTCATGGTCCTGGATATCGACGAAGAGCGTCGTCGTATCTCCCTGGGCATCAAGCAGTGCCGCGCTAACCCGTGGGAAGAGTTCTCGGGTCAGTTCAATAAGGGCGACCGCATCTCCGGCACCATCAAGTCGATCACCGATTTCGGTATCTTCATTGGTCTGGAAGGCGGCATCGACGGCCTGGTACACCTGTCCGACATCTCCTGGAACGAAACCGGCGAAGAAGCCGTGCGTCGCTTCAAGAAGGGTGACGAGCTGGACACCGTGATCCTGTCCGTTGACCCGGAGCGCGAGCGTATCTCCCTGGGCATCAAGCAGCTGGAAGACGATCCGTTCTCCAACTACGCCTCCCTGAACGAGAAAGGCACCATCGTGCGCGGTACCGTCAAGGAAGTCGATGCCAAGGGCGCTGTCATCACCCTGGGCAACGAGATCGAAGGCGTCCTGAAGGCGTCCGAAATCAGCCGTGATCGCGTCGAAGACGCCCGTAACGTGCTGAAGGAAGGCGACGAAGTCGAAGCCAAGATCATCAGCATCGATCGCAAGAGCCGCGTGATCAGCCTCTCCGTCAAGTCCAAGGACGTCGACGACGAGAAGGAAGCCATGAGCTCCCTGCGTAGCAAGCAAGAGCCTGCTGCTGGCCCCACCACCATCGGCGACCTGATCAAGGCGCAGATGGAAAGCCAGAACTAAGTTCGAGCTTGAATGAAAAGGCGACCCTTCGGGGTCGCTTTTTTTTGCTCTGCAGAAAGGGAAGCAGGGTGGTCATGAGACGTAAAAGTTACCGAGGCGAAAGCGACCTGCTTGACTTTTCAAAAATCGGCCAGCGTGCTAAAAGTCCTTGAAGGTGATCTAGCCGCTTGATAACGAAGGAAAAAATCCATGACCAAGTCGGAGTTGATCGAGCGCATCGTGTCCTACCAGGGGCAACTTTCGTCCAGGGACGTCGAGCTGGCTATCAAGACCATGCTGGAGCAGATGGCCCAGGCGCTTTCCACAGGTGATCGCATCGAAATCAGGGGCTTCGGCAGCTTTTCTCTGCATTATCGGGCGCCTCGGACCGGTCGCAATCCCAAGACAGGCGAGTCGGTATTGCTGGACGGAAAGTTCGTGCCGCATTTCAAACCGGGCAAGGAGTTGAGAGACAGGGTCAACGAGTTAGAGCCATAAAGCCGTCGCCCAACTCTTCTGTCTGCTCGATTTCACTCTAAGCTATTGATTCTGCTGCCTTTTTAATCTGAGCTAGAATCGTCAAAAAAGCGTTGTTTATTCATTTTTCATCGGTATTTTGACGTTTAAAAAAAAAGTCAAGGCGTTTTGATATTTTTGTAGACGAGTTCCGATTTTTGTATGAGACTTCCTTCACATAAGGTCTTGGGTGACCTCGTAGTCCACGCCGAGTGAGGAAGTTGTCATGCGCCACTATCTTTTCATCTGGATTGGTATCGCCGCCTGCTTTACCAGCATGCAACTTGGGCATCCCTTCCTGGCCGTCGCTGCTCTGGCTGGCAGCTGGATGGTAGCTCTGTTCCTGCAGCCCGCTCAGCGCGTTGAGAGCTTCTCCCGTCACTACGTTGCTTCTCCGGCCGCTCGTTTCCAGGCCGTTGAAGTGCGGGCGACTGCCAAGACGTTCTAAAGCTTTACCGTTTTACTGCCCGCCAGGCTCACGCTTGGCGGGCTTTTTTATGCCCGCGTTTTGCGCGGCTAGGCCCTCGCGGGGCAATGTCTTACCATAAGCCCCCTTTCCTGGCTGACTGGCACGGCGCAACGCATTGATGGAACGCAAGATTCTGGTGACGGGTGCGAGAGGCTTCGTGGGTGCCGCCCTGGTTAGGCAGCTGCAGACCAAGGGGTATCCGGTGATCGCAGCGCAACGCCAGGCGTCGGCGGCTTCTACCGTGGGTGGCATCACGACGGTGATCCAGGAGCTGTCCAGCGATACCGATTGGTGTGCAGCGCTGGCAGGGGTGGACACGGTCATTCACCTCGCGGCGCGCGTCCACCAGTTGGGCGAACAGCCGGGCGCGGAGAGCGAAAGGCGCTACGACGAAGTGAATCGAGCTGCCACGCTGAAGCTGGCACGGGACGCCTCTGCCGTCGGCGTTCGCCGCTTCATCTTTGTCAGCAGTATCAAGGTCAACGGCGACTGGACTCAGCCCGGTCGGCCCTTTCGCGCTGACGATCCTCCTGCGCCCAGTGACGCCTATGCACGTTCGAAGGCGGCCGCCGAACAGCAGCTGCTGGTGCTGATGGCCGAGACTGGGCTGGAAGTGGTCATCGTGCGACCGCCGCTGATCTATGGGCCTGGAGTAAAAGCCAATGTGGCTCGCCTGCTGGACACCCTGGCTCGTGGTGTACCTCTGCCCTTGGGCGGTGTCCGCCATAACAGGCGCAGCCTGCTGGCCCTGGAGAACCTGGTCGATCTGTTGATCCTGTGCATCGAGGCGCCCAAGGCCGCGGGCGCCATCCTGCTGGCCAGTGACGACGAGGACGTATCTACTGCCGAATTGCTGCAGCTACTGGCCGAAGGCTTGGGGCGCAATGCCCGGTTGATGCCGATTCCACCTGCCTGGCTCGAATGGGGCGCTCGGCTGCTGGGTCGCGGCGATGTAGCGCAAAGACTCTGTGGTTCACTGCAAGTCGATATTCAGCCTACCAAGGCCTTGCTCGGCTGGCAGCCTCCGCTGTCGGCGCGCATTGCGCTTCGGGCGCTGGGAGCGCAGCAAGCACACCCGGAGGGCAGGTGATGCTGCTGCTGTTGTTGATAGCAGCCGTTGGCTGCAGCTGGCTGGGTACCGCAGCACTCAGGCGCTATGCCTTGTCCGGCGGTTTGCTCGATGAACCCAATGCCCGTAGTTCGCATCAGGTGGCGACACCTCGTGGCGGCGGCCTGGCGATCGTCGTGGTATTTCTGCTCGGCTGCGCAGTCCTGCTGCTGCTGGGACGGCTAGAACCTTCGTTCTGTGGTGTGCTGACAGGGGCAGGGTTGCTGGTGGCGGTACTGGGCTTCGTTGACGATCATCGTCATGTCGGTGCTGGCTGGCGGTTGCTCGGCCATTTTCTTGCCGCCCTGGGCACCCTGCTGTGGCTGGGTGGCTATGGCGTCCTGCCTGATACTCTGGCCGGGTCGCTCGGGTTGCCCGGTTGGCTGATAATTGCTCTGGGGTGTCTGTATCTGGTCTGGCTGCTGAACCTCTACAACTTCATGGACGGTATCGATGGTATCGCCGCCGTGGAAGCCCTGACTGTCTGTCTGGGTATGGCGCTGGTGTATGTATTCGTCGGTCAGAGCCAGTTGGTGGCGGCGCCGCTGCTGTTGGCGGCAGCGGTCAGCGGGTTCCTGTTGTGGAATTTTCCGCCTGCCCGAATCTTCATGGGCGATGCGGGTAGCGGCTTCCTCGGCCTGGTCCTCGGCATTCTTTCGCTGCAGGCGGCGCTGACCGATCTGTCGCTGTTCTGGGCCTGGCTGATCCTGCTTGGTGTCTTCGTGGTGGATGCGACCTGGACGCTGCTGCGCCGGCTGAGTCGCGGCAAGAAACCCTACGAAGCCCATCGCACCCATGCCTATCAGTGGGCGTCTCGCCGGCATGGCGAGCACCGGCCGGTGACCCTGGCCGTGTTGGTGATCAATCTGTGCGGGTTGCTGCCTATCGCTTTGCTGGTGGGCACCGGGAATTTAAGTGC
Organism: Pseudomonas oryzihabitans; assembly: GCF_001518815.1. Lineage (NCBI taxonomy): Bacteria > Pseudomonadati > Pseudomonadota > Gammaproteobacteria > Pseudomonadales > Pseudomonadaceae > Pseudomonas > Pseudomonas oryzihabitans. The sequence continues at coordinate 3,251,737 of NZ_CP013987.1, read as the reverse complement.
CATACTGGGCCTCTTGCTTGCCTATGGGCCTTTGCTTTGCCTGGCCCTTCGATACCATGCTGGGACCGATGAGGTAGCCGCGGCTGCGCAGTCCACCGGAATCAGGGATTAGGGACACTGATATGTTGCGTGACCATTTGGTCAAGCTGGACCGGCGTACCAAGCGAACTATTCAAGTCACAGTTGATTTGATATTGATCTGGATCTCCTTGTGGCTAGCGTTCTATCTGCGTCTCGGTTCTGCGCATATGATCGAGCCCTTTGGTGGTCATGCGTGGCTGTTCATCACAGCGCCGGCCATCGCGATCCCGCTGTTCATCCGCTTCGGCATGTACCGCGCGGTCATGCGTTATCTAGGCAATGATGCGCTGATCGCCATCGCCAAAGCGGTAACATTGTCTGTGCTGCTATTGTCCGTGGTCATCTACTGGTATCGCGATCTGCCAGAGATTGTGCCGCGCTCGATGATCTTCAATTACTGGATCGTCAGCCTGATCCTGATCGGGGGGCTGCGCCTCGCGCTGCGTCAGTACTTTCTGGGCGATTGGTATCGCGCCATCACAGTGCCCTTCATCAAGCAGCCTGATGAGTTGCCGCGGGTCGCCATCTATGGCGCCGGGTCGGCCGGCAACCAACTGGTCGCTGCCCTGCGCATGGGCCGGGCCATGCGCCCGGTGGCCTTCATTGATGATGACAAAAGTATCGCCAACCGCATCATCGCTGGGCTCAAAGTCTACACTCCTAAGCACATTCAACAGATGATTGAGGAAACAGGCGCCGAGGAGGTTCTTCTTGCGATCCCGTCAGCTACTCGTGCACGACGGCGTGAGGTGCTCGGCTTGTTGGAGCCTTACCCATTGCATGTCAGGACCGTACCTCGAATCAGTGACTTGGCCTGCGGCAAGGTGCAAATGGATGACTTGCAGGAAGTCGACATCGCAGACCTGCTGGGGCGTGACCCGGTTGCGTCTAGGCCGGAGCTATTTGCCCGTTGCATCACTGGCCTAGTTGTGATGGTGACGGGGGCCGGGGGCTCCATCGGTGCCGAACTCTGCCGGCAGATCATTGGTCAGAAGCCGCGCGCTCTGATCTTGCTTGACCATGCCGAATTCAATCTCTACAGCATCCATCGTGAGCTGGACGCCTATATCCAGCGCGAAGCCCTACCGGTCACCCTGGTACCCGTGCTGGGCTCAGTTCGTAATGCGCCATTGCTCTTGCAGGTAATGCGACATTGGAAGGTGGCTACCTTTTATCATGCGGCAGCCTACAAGCATGTGCCCATGGTCGAGCACAACATCGCCGAGGGATTCGGCAACAATGTGTTGGGAACCCTCAACGCCGCCCAGGCGGCCATTCAGGCTGGCGTGACCAGCTTTGTGCTGATTTCAACCGACAAGGCGGTTCGGCCCACCAATATCATGGGCAGTACCAAGCGGCTGGCCGAGATGATCCTCCAGGCGCTGAGCCGCGAGGCCGCGCCCGTGCTGCACGGTCAGGCGGATGGTATCCATCAGGTCAATCGCACCCGTTTCACCATGGTGAGATTCGGCAACGTGCTGGGCTCGTCCGGCTCGGTCATCCCGCTGTTCCGTACCCAGATCCGCAAAGGTGGGCCGGTGACCGTCACCCATCCCAAGATCACGCGCTTCTTCATGACTATTACCGAGGCTGCCCAGCTAGTCATCCAGGCGGGTGCCATGGGAGAGGGTGGTGACGTCTTCGTGCTCGACATGGGCGAGCCGGTACGGATCGTCGAGCTGGCCGAGCAGATGATCAAGCTGTCAGGCTTGAGCGTGCGCTCCCCAAACAATCCCCATGGCGATGTGGCAATCGAGTTCACCGGACTGCGTCCTGGCGAGAAACTTTACGAAGAGTTGCTTATCGGTGATGACGTAAGTCCAACGTCCCATCCCAAAATTATGCGTGCTAGCGAGGACTTTTTGGTCTGGGATTCTTTCAGGACGACTATTGTGGAGCTAAGTGCCGCTATTGATGCAGGGGATTATGTTCGGGTGCGGCAACTGCTCCGTGAGACCGTTACTGGTTACTCTCCAGAGGGTGATATCGTCGATTGGCTGCATGGCAAAAGATCTATTGAGTGATTCCTGCCACGGTTTTACCAGGCACGGATTTGAAGCCGAGCACAGAAGCGGCACCCTCCTGTCTCTGAGCTGAACTTTCCTTTACTGTTACTGTTTAACTCAGGTCTTTGGGCGGATAGCTGTGGCTAACGCCTGAGCCAGGGATGGCTGCGCCGTCCTCCGATGTCTCGCCCGCGGCGCTGGGCGCGATGATGTACAAATCGATATAGGCAGGATTCAGGATGAAGGTACTGGTAACAGGTGGCGCGGGTTTCATTGGTTCCGCCGTAGTACGTTTTCTTATCAACGAGACCCAATGCAAGGTTGCCAACGTCGACAAACTGACGTACGCCGGTAACGTGGATTCCCTGGCCGAAGTCGCCGACTCCGACCGCTATGAGTTCCATCAGGTGGACATCTGCGACTTCGCCGCTCTGCAGCAGGTCTTCGTGTCCTTCCAGCCCGACGTAGTCATGCATCTGGCAGCCGAGTCCCACGTGGACCGCTCCATCGAGGGCCCTGCCGCCTTCATCCAGACCAATGTGGTCGGCACCGGCGTCATACTGGAAGTGACTCGTGCCTACTGGAACGAGCTGGAACCGGAAGCCAAGGCAGCCTTCCGTTTCCACCATATCTCCACCGACGAGGTGTACGGCGACCTGCATGGCACCGACGACCTCTTTACCGAAACCACGCCCTATTCGCCGAGCTCGCCCTATTCGGCCAGCAAGGCCGGCAGCGACCATCTGGTGCGCGCCTGGGGTCGGACCTACGGTCTGCCGGTGCTGGTGACCAATTGCTCGAACAACTACGGCCCCTATCACTTCCCCGAGAAGCTGATTCCCCACGTCATTCTCAATGCCATCCATGGCAAGCCGCTGCCGGTCTATGGCGACGGCTCTCAGGTGCGTGACTGGCTGTTCGTCGAAGACCATGCCCGGGCTCTCTATACCGTGGTGACCCAGGGCGAGATCGGCGAGACCTACAACATTGGCGGTCACAACGAGAAGCGCAACCTGCAGGTCGTCGAGACCATCTGCGACCTGCTCGAAGAGCTGGCGCCGGAGAAGCCCGAAGGCGTGGAGCGTTATCGCGACCTGATCACCTTCGTCAAGGATCGTCCCGGTCACGACATGAGATACGCGATCGACGCCAGCAAGATCGGCCGCGAGTTGGGCTGGACGCCGGAGGAGACCTTCGAGACCGGCATGCGCAAGACCGTAACCTGGTACCTGAACAATCGTGAGTGGTGGCAGCGGGTACTGTCCGGCGCCTATCGTCTCGAGCGTCTCGGCGAAGCCGTTTAACGATCCTATCGCGGACACGCCCCTGGGCGTGTCCGACCGACAGCAACAGCCAATTTTCAGAGGACGATTGCCATGAGCAAATACAAGGGAATTCTGCTGGCCGGCGGATCCGGTACCCGTTTGCACCCCATTACCCTGGGCGTGTCCAAGCAGTCGCTGCCGATCTACGACAAGCCCATGATCTACTATCCGCTGTCCGTGCTGATGCTGGCCGGTATCCAGGAAGTGCTGATCATCTCGACGCCAGACGACCTGCCTGGCTTCCAGCGCATGCTCGGCGACGGCAGCCATTTCGGCATGCAGCTGAGCTATGCCGAGCAGCCCAGCCCGGACGGCTTGGCCCAAGCTTTCATCATCGGTCGCGAATTCGTCGGCGATGACAACGTTTGCCTGGTCCTGGGCGACAACATCTTCTATGGTCAGCATTTCAGTGACACGCTGCTCAAGGCAGCGAGCCTGGAAAAGGGTGCCACTGTTTTTGGCTACTATGTAGGAGATCCCGAGCGTTTTGGCGTCGTCGAATTCGATGCTCAGGGCAAGGCCCTGAGTATCGAAGAGAAGCCCAAGAAGCCGAAATCCAACTACGCCGTCACCGGTCTGTATTTCTACGACAACGACGTGCTGGACATCGCCGCCAATATCAAGCCGTCGCCTCGCGGCGAGCTGGAAATCACCGACGTCAACAACGAGTACCTGCGCCGTGGTTCGCTGAACGTGTCCCTGCTGGGCCGTGGTTTCGCCTGGCTGGATACCGGTACCCACGACGCTTTGCTGGAAGCTGGCCATTTCGTGCAGACCATCGAAAAACGTCAGGGTCTGAAGGTCGCCTGCCTTGAAGAGATCGCCTTCCAGAAAGGCTGGATCACCTGCGAGCAGATGGCCCTGCAGGCCGAAGCCCTGAGCAAGACCGGCTACGGTCAGTACCTGGCGCGGCTGTGCAAGGAGCAGGACTGATGCAAGTCTTCGACACCGCGATTCCCGATGTGAAGCTGATCGAGCCCAAGGTCTTCGGTGATGACCGCGGGTTCTTCCTGGAGTCCTTCCAGGCCGATCGCTATGCCCAGCAGGCAGGAATCACCCTGCCATTCGTGCAGGACAACCACTCGCGTTCAGCTAGAAACGTCCTGCGTGGTCTGCATTTCCAGCGCAGCAAGCCGCAGGGCAAGCTGGTGCGGGTCGTGCGTGGCGAGGTACTGGACGTGGCCGTCGACATTCGTCGCGGTTCGCCCACCTTTGGCAATGTCGTGGCCGAAATCCTCTCCGAGGACAACAAGCGCCAGCTGTGGATACCGCCGGGCCTCGCCCACGGCTTCGTGGTGCTGTCGGAAACCGCTGATTTTGAATACAAGTGCACAGATTATTACGATCCCTCTGATGAAGGGTCTTTGATCTGGAATGATCCGGATCTGAATATCGACTGGCGGGTCAAGGATCCCATCCTGTCCGCCAAAGATGCACAAGGACTTCGATTGGCGGAGCTGTATAGATGAAGATACTGGTTACCGGAGCGAACGGTCAGGTCGGACGTTGTCTGACCGACCGGCTTCAGCGTTCAGAACTGGCATGGGAGGCCCATGGACGTGTCACTCTGGATATTGCTGACGAAGGCTCGGTAACCAGCCATCTCCAGCGGTTCGCGCCGGACGTGGTGATCAATGCGGCCGCCTATACGGCGGTCGACAAGGCCGAGCAGGAGCCGGAGATTGCCGCGCGCGGCAATATCGAAGGCCCTGCGGTACTGGCTCAGGCCTGTGGGGCGGCCGGTATCGCGCTGCTGCACCTGTCCACCGACTATGTATTCGACGGTACGGCCACCGAGCCCTATCAGGTCGAGGATCCCGTCAGCCCCTCCGGCGTGTACGGCATGACCAAGCTGGAAGGGGAGAATCGCGTGCTCTCCGCCTGCCCCCGATCGGTGGTGCTGAGAACGGCCTGGGTGTTTAGCGAACACTGCAACAACTTCCTCAAGACCATGCTGCGCCTGGCGGCTGATCGCGATGAGTTGCGGGTGGTGAGGGATCAGGTCGGCTGCCCGACCTATGCGGGTCATATCGCCGATGCGCTGCTGCAGATCGCAGCCAAGGTCCAGGCCCAGCCGGATCAGGCGGCCTATGGGCTCTACCATTTCGGTGGTGACAGCGGCCTGAGCTGGTGCGATTTCGCGCGCTATATCGTCGATGCCGGAGAGGAATTCGGCATGCTGCAGCGAACCCCTCTCATTACCGGGATCGCGACCTCCGAATTTCCGACGCTGGCCAAGCGGCCCGCCTATTCCATGCTGGATTCCAGCGTGCTGGAGCAGCAGTTCGGCATAGCGCCCAGCGATTGGCGTCAAGGCGTCCGCCAGACCCTCCTGGCGCTCAAGACCGAGCACGCCCAGGCGGGGTCGCTGGTGAGTTGACCTTTTGACGGAGCGGTTTAAGCTTCCCGGATGACACAGTGGAACACGGAGGTTCCTCTATGAGATTCATCTGGATAGTGACGTTGTTGGTCCTGCTCAGCCCCTGGGCCAGCGCCTGCGAAACCGACCGCGGCAGCGCCGCCAAAGTCATTTCTAGCCTTGAGCAGGCGTCGCTGAACATCAATGTCGCCGACGTCACCGCGCTGCAACGGCTGCGGGGAATCGGGGCCGTCAAGGCCCAGGCCATCGTCGAGCATCGCCAGACTCATGGCGCCTTTGCCTCGGTGGACGAGCTGCTCGAGGTCAAGGGTATCGGAAAGGCCCTGCTGCAACGCAATCGCACCTTGCTCACCGTCGACTGATTGTCGACAAACTTTAATCATCTCTCTGTGCCTATCTCCAAGCTATTGTTTTAGCTTGATTTTCAGGATCTGGCACAGGCATTGCTCTATCTCTGACACGAGTGGGTACGGCGTCAATTTCCCGTGCCAGAGGAGCAGAGCAAATGGTTCAAGGTGTCGAGTTCAATCGGTTGATGCTGGAAATGCGTTCCATGCAGACCGAGGCCATGGCCCGGCCGAAAGCCGTAGCAGCCCCTGCTGCTGGCGCCGAGCAGGTCCAAGGTCCGAGCTTCGCCGACATGCTCAGCAAGGCCGTGGGCTCCGTCAATGAAACCCAGCAGACTGCTGGCGAGATGGCCAAGGCCTTCGAGCTGGGGCAGGGTGGCGTCGACCTCACTCAAGTCATGATCGCTTCGCAGAAGGCCAGCATCTCCGTACAGGCCTTGACCCAGGTACGCAACAAGTTTGTCCAGGCGTACCAAGACATCATGCAAATGTCGATTTGAGGACGGGCTAGAAAATGGCTGACGCTCTTACCAACGCACCCGTCCCCACGACCAAGCCGGAGGCTGAAGACAAGCCGAAGAAGTCGCTGCTGGGCCTCAGCTTTCTCGACAACCTGTCAGATATGCCACTGCTGCGTCAGCTGGGTCTGCTGATCGGCCTGGCGGCCAGTGTCGCCCTGGGTTTCGCAGTGGTGCTCTGGACCCAGCAGCCCGACTATCGGCCGCTGTACACCAGCATGAATGGTTTGGACGCGAATCAGGTCCTGCAGGCCCTTGGCGCAGCCGATATCGGCTACAAGGTCGATCCCAATTCCGGCGCTCTGCTGGTCAAGTCCGACGATCTCGGTCGTGCGCGCATGAAAATGGCCGCCGCCGGCATTACCCCCACCGACGGCAACGTAGGCTTCGAACTGCTGGACAAGGAGCAGCCGTTGGGCACCAGCCAGTTCATGGAGGCGGCGAACTATCGTCGTAGCCTGGAGGGCGAACTGGCCCGCACCATCTCCAGCCTCAACAACATCAAGGGTGCCCGGGTGCACCTGGCGATTCCGAAGAGTTCGGTGTTCGTCCGTGACGAGCGCAAGCCGAGCGCCTCGGTGTTGGTCGAGATGTATGCTGGCCGTACCCTGGATGCCGGTCAGGTCATGGCGATCATCAATCTGGTCGCCACCAGCGTGCCTGAGCTGGACAAGTCCCAGGTCACCATCGTCGATCAGAAAGGCCAGCTGCTATCCGATCAGCAGAACCTGTCCGAGCTGTCGATCGCTGGCAAGCAGCTGGACTATACCCGCAAGATGGAAGGCTCCCTGACCCAGCGCGTGCAGAACATCATGCAGCCGGTGCTCGGCAACGGCCGCTTCAAAGCCGAGGTGGCCGCCGACGTGGACTTCAACGCCGTGGAGTCGACGTCGGAGCAGTTCAACCCGGATCAACCTGCCCTACGTAGCGAGCAGCAGAACAGCGAGCAACGTCAGACTTCCGGCGGCGGCGCCCAGGGTGTGCCCGGTGCACTGTCCAACCAGCCGCCCGGTCCGTCCTCGACCCCCGAAAAGGCCGGTGCCCAGGGTGGCGGCGCGAACTACATCGCTCCGGGCCAGCCGCTGCGCGACGCCAACGACCAGTACATCTATGACAGCAAGACCAGCCTGCCGGCGACCCTGCCGTACCCGACCGACAAGCGTGAGCAGAATACCCGCAACTACGAGCTGGACCGCAGCATCAGCTACACCCGTCAGCAACAGGGCCGCCTGCGTCGACTTTCCGTCGCGGTGGTACTGGATGACCAGGTCAAGGTCGATGCGGCCGGCAAGGTCACTCACCAGCCCTGGACCACCGAAGACCTGGCTCGCTTTACCCGCCTGGTGCAGGATGCCGTGGGCTTCGACGCCAGCCGTGGCGACAGCGTGAGCGTGATCAACGCGCCCTTCGCGCCGGTGCAGCAGGAAGAGATCGAAAGCATTCCCTTCTACCAGCAGCCCTGGTTCTGGGGTGTGGTCAAGCAGGCGCTCGGTGTGCTGTTCATCCTGGTGCTAGTCTTTGGGGTGCTGCGTCCGGTGCTGAAGAATCTGTCCGGCGGCAACACCAAGGACGCCGCCGCTCTGGCCGCCGCCGGTGGCGCCGGTGCCCTGGGGGTCGGTGGTCTGGATGGCTTGGGGGATGATCTGGCCGACGACAAGGTGAGTCTGGCAGGTCCGGCGCCGCTGCTGCTGCCTAGCCCCAGCGAGGGCTATGATGCTCAGCTGACGGCCATCAAGCAGTTGGTCAACGATGATCCGGGCCGTGTCGCCCAGGTAGTGAAGGATTGGATCAATGGCGACGAATGACGCGCAACTTTCCAAAGTCGAGAAGGCCGCCATCTTCCTCCTGTCGCTGGGTGAGGCCGATGCTGCGCAGATCCTGCGTCACATGGGACCCAAGGAAGTACAGAAGGTCGGCACCGCCATGGCCCAGATGCGCAACGTCAACCGCGAGCAGGTCGAGCGGGTGCTGGGCGACTTCATCGAGGTGGTGGGTGACCAAACCAGCCTGGGCGTAGGCGCCGATGGCTACATCCGCAAGATGCTGACCCAGGCGCTGGGTGAGGACAAGGCCAGTGGCCTGATCGACCGTATCCTGCTGGGCGGCAACACCAGCGGTCTGGACAGCCTGAAGTGGATGGAGCCGCGGGCGGTGGCGGATGTCATCCGCTACGAGCACCCGCAGATCCAGGCGATCGTGGTGGCCTATCTGGATCCCGATCAGGCCGCCGAGGTGCTTGGGCACTTCGACCACAAGGTGCGCCTGGACATCGTCCTGCGTGTCTCCTCGCTCAACACCGTACAACCGGCGGCGCTCAAGGAACTGAACCTGATCCTGGAGAAGCAGTTCTCCGGCAGCGCGAGTACCACCCGTACCGCCCTGGGTGGTGTGAAGCGCGCCGCTGACATCATGAACTACCTGGACAGCTCGGTCGAAGGCCCGCTGATGGAGGCGATCCGCGACGCGGATCAGGATCTGTCGGGGCAGATCGAAGACCTGATGTTCGTCTTCGACAACCTGGCCGATGTCGACGACCGCGGTATCCAGGCCTTGCTGCGCGAGGTGTCGTCCGACGTCTTGGTGCTGGCGCTCAAGGGCGCCGACGAGGGCATCAAGGAGAAGTTCTTCCGCAACATGTCCAAGCGCGCGGCCGAACTGCTGCGCGACGACCTGGAAGCCAAGGGGCCGGTGCGGCTGTCCGAGGTGGAGGGGGCGCAGAAAGAGGTGCTCAGCGTCGCCCGGCGCATGGCCGATGCCGGGGAGATCGTCCTGGGTGGCAAGGGTGGCGAGGAAATGGTCTGACAGGTTGCAGGGGTTGGCCTGGGCTTTGCTAATGTCCTGTCAGTAGCGGTTTTCTGACGGACAGGTAATGAGCAAAGAATCGGCGAGCGAACTGATCAGGGCGCGGGACTTGGAAGTGTTCGATGTCTGGCGGTTGCCGGCCTTCGACAGCTTCGACGAGCCCGAGGAGATCCCTGCGCCCGCAGCACCCGAGCCGGAGCCTCAGCCTGAGACCCTGATCGAGGAGGTGCCGGTCGAAGAGGTCCAGCCGATTACCCTCGAAGAACTCGAGGCGATTCGTCAGGAGGCCTACAACGAGGGCTTCGTGACCGGCGAGCGCGATGGCTATCACGCCGGTCAGCTCAAGGCCCGCCAGGAGGCCGAAGCAGCCTTGACCGCGCGGCTGGCCAGCCTGGAAACCCTGATGACCCATCTGCTCGATCCGATCGGCGATCAGGACCAGGCGTTGGAAGCCGGTATGGTACAGCTGATCCGCCACATCACCCGCGAGGTCATCCAGCGCGAACTGCAGATGGATTCCAGTCAGTTGGGGCAAGTGGTGCGCACGGCGCTGAAGCTGTTGCCCATGGGTGCCGAGAACATCCGCATCCAGGTCAGCCCCCAGGATTTCGAACTGATGAAGGCCCTGCGTGACCGACATGAAGAGAGTTGGCGTATCCTCGAAGACGAGACGCTGATGCCTGGCGGGTGCCGGATCGAGACCGAGAGCAGTGTGATCGATGCCAGCATCGAGACTCGCCTGACCCAGGCACTGACGCAACTGGCCGAACAGCAACGCCACCAGGCGACCCAGCCCCAGGAAGCCGACCTGCACATCGACATCGAGGATGCCTCCCATGCGTCTTGAGCGCCTGAGTTTCGAACGCCGTCTTGGCGGTTACGATGAAGCCATCCGGGTCGAGCAGCAGCCGGTGATCGAAGGTCGCCTGCTGCGCATGGTCGGATTGACGCTGGAGGCTGAAGGCCTGCGCGCGGCCGTTGGCAGCCGCTGCCGCCTGATCAATGGTGGGGGCTACCAGCCCGTGGAAGTCGAAGCCGAGGTGATGGGCTTCAATGGCAACAAGACCTTTCTCATGCCGGTGGGCAGCCTGGCCGGCATCGCTCCCGGCGCCCGGGTAGTGCCCGTGCCGGATACCGGCCGCCTGCCCATGGGCATGTCCATGCTCGGTCGCGTGCTGGATGGTCTGGGCAATGCCCTGGACGGCAAGGGCCGCATGCGCGCCGAAGACTGGGTGCCCATGGACGGCCCCACCATCAACCCGCTCAAGCGCGAACCCATCAGCGAACCCCTGGACGTGGGTATCCGCAGCATCAACGGTTTGTTGACGGTAGGACGTGGCCAGCGTCTGGGCCTGTTCGCCGGTACCGGGGTGGGCAAGAGCGTGCTGCTCGGCATGATGACCCGGCTGACCAAGGCCGAGATCATCGTGGTCGGGCTGATCGGCGAGCGGGGCCGCGAGGTGAAGGAATTCATCGAGCATATCCTTGGCGAGGAGGGCATCAAGCGAGCGGTGGTCGTGGCCTCGCCAGCGGACGATGCGCCCCTGCTGCGCCTGCGAGCGGCCATGTATTGCACCCGCATCGCCGAATACTTTCGCGACAAGGGCAAGAACGTCCTGCTGCTGATGGATTCCCTGACCCGTTATGCCCAGGCGCAACGGGAAATCGCCCTGGCCATCGGCGAGCCGCCCGCCACCAAGGGTTATCCGCCCTCGGTGTTCGCCAAGCTGCCGCGGCTGGTGGAGCGCGCCGGCAATGCAGAAAAGGGTGGGGGTTCGATCACGGCGTTTTATACTGTGCTATCGGAGGGCGACGATCAGCAGGATCCCATCGCCGACTCGGCGCGGGGGGTGCTGGATGGTCACTTCGTGCTGTCGCGGCGCCTGGCCGAGGAAGGCCACTATCCGGCGATCGACATCGAGGCGTCCATCAGCCGGGTGATGCCCCAGGTGGTCAGTCCGGAGCATCTGCGCAACGCCCAGCGCGTCAAGCAGCTCTGGTCGCTCTACCAGCAGGCCAAGGACCTGCTCAGCGTTGGCGCCTATGTGCCTGGCGGGAATGCCGAAACCGATCTGGCGATCGCCCGTTACGCCCCCATGCAGCAGTTCCTGCGCCAAGGGTTGCGCGAAAGCGAGTCGCTGGAGCAAAGCGCCGCCAATCTCCAGGCTGTCTTGGGAGGCTGATAGATCATGAAAGGCAGAGCCGAACGTCTGGGCCCCGTGGTGGAGATGAGTGAGCGCGACGAGCGCGACGCCGCCCAGCGCCTGGGGCAGTGCCAGCAGCAACTGGCCCAGGCCGAGTTCAAGTTGGGCGAATTGCAGCGCTATCGCGAGGACTACCAGCAGCGGCTGGTGGCCAACGGCAGTCAGGGTGTCACCGGGCAATGGCTGATCGGCTATCAGCGTTTTCTCAGTCAGCTGGAAGAGGCGATCGGCCAGCAGGAGCGTAATGCTCAGTGGCACCGCGACGTGGTCGCCAAGGCGCGCGCGCAGTGGCAGGAGCGCTATGCCCGGCTCGAAGGCCTGCGCAAGCTGGTCGAGCGCTACAAGCAGGAGCAGCGCCTGGTCGAGGACAAGCGCGAGCAGAAGCAGATGGACGAATATGCGCAGCGGGCGCGTTCGACCTATCTATAGGTCCCGCAGACCTGCGGGGTGTTTGTTGCCTCGTCAGTACCAGTGCCCTTGTCAGTGAGAGTATCGATGTTTTCCACCCATCTTGATTCGGAAACGCTCGCCGCCCTGCGCGACTGCATGGAGGAGGAGTACGTCGACCTCATCGATACCTTTCTCGTGGACTGTGAAGAACGCATCGCGGAACTCAAGCGTAGCCTGATTGGTGGCGATGCCGAGCAGGTTCGCCAGCTGGCGCACAGCTTCAAGGGTAGCGCCGGCAACATGGGTGCCGCGCCTTTGGCGCAACTGTGCCGGGACGTGGAGGAGGGCGCCCGGCGCCGGGCCTCCACCGCCGAGCTGGCCATGGGCGTCTCCGCGATGGAGCGTGAGTTCGCCATCGTGCGCATCTTGTTCAAGGTCGAGCGGCAACGCTACACGACCTGAGTCTCGTCAAAGTGCTGGCGTTTGTGGCTGGCGCGCAACTTGCAAGTTTCTGGAAAACCCGTCGCTTGGAGCCTTCCATGGCCGTCGTGCCCGATTTTCTTCTCAACGCCGCAAGCTCTCCGGCCACGCCTGGCAGGACTGCGGTCAAAACCCCCTCTCCCCAGGATCGCTCTCCGACTCAGGAACGATTTGCCGACGTCTTTGCCCAGGAACAACCGCGGGAAGCGGTACGCAGCGAAAAGCCGCGGGACTCCAGCGATAGCAAGGCGTCCAGTCAGGCGCGCAGGAACGAACCCGCGCGCGCCCGGGATGGCGATGACCGGGTGAAACGCGCTGGCGATGACGACCGCACGGCGGACGCCAAGCCTCAGGCCGACACCACTGCCAAGAGCGGTGAGCAGTCGGCAGCCGCGACCGACGACAGCGGCAAAACCTTGCCGGTGGCCCAGGGCGAAGAGACCAAGGCGCCGGTCGACGCGGTACTGGATCCGCTGTTCATGTTCGGCATGACCGGTCAGCTCCCGCAACCGGTAGCCATGCCGGCGCCAACACCCCAGGTCCCGACCGGAACGGCGGCAGAGGCCGCTACCGCCGCTACCACTGCCACCACTCAGGCCTTGGATCCGGCGGCCTTGCTGGGCGGCGCCGTGGCCACCGCCATGCCGGCGACCGCTACGGGTGCAGGCACGGGTGCAGCGGCGACCCCGGCCAAAGCTGGCGAGCAGGTCTCGGACGATGGTCTGGCGCAAATGCTGGGCCAGGTGCCTCAGGCTCAGACAGATGCCAGCAAGGCAGCCACCACTGCCAACAACCTGGCGGCGACGCAGTTGCAGGGCATGATGCCGGATGCCAGCGCGGCGGTTCCGGCGGCCGATCAGGCGGCCAGTGCCGCCCTGGCCTTGACGCTGGATCAGGGGGGCGATCAGGACGCGGCGATGCCGACCAAGACCGACGCCTTCGCCGACAAGCTCACTGCCCTGTCGCAAGCCATGAGCACGCCGGCGCAAACCGCCCGTCCGGTTACCGCTACGGTGCCTGGCCAGCCGCTCAGCCCACAGGCCGGCAACTTCAGTGAGGCCGTGGTGGACAAGGTCATGTGGATGTCCAGCCAGAACCTCAAGACCGCCGACATCCAGATGGAACCGGCGCAATTGGGCAAACTGGAAGTACGGATCGACATGACCCAGGACCAGACCCAGGTCACCTTCGCCAGTCCCCACGCCGATGTGCGCGAGGCGCTGGAAAACGGCAGCCAGCGCTTGCGTGAGCTCTTCGCCCAGCAGGGCATGAACCTGGCCAATGTAAACGTCTCCGACCAGTCGTCGGGCCAGGCCTGGCAGCAGTCGCAGCAGGGCGCTCAGAACGAGGGATCACGCCGAGGTCGCGGTGGTGCCGCGAGCGGCGGCGAGGATGAAGCGGTGGCGAACGTCGCCGAAACCCGCGGCTCGGCGACGCTCGCGGCGCGCAGTCTGGTCGACTACTACGCGTGACAGGCCACCGGCTCCCAGGTGACAGCCTGGGCCGCACCTGCTATATCCCCTTCGTATCAATAGGTTAGCTGCGTCACTCGACAAGGGTGACGCGCAGCACAGGATTCGGTCGAGCACTTATGGCGAAGAAGCAGGCGCCCGCGGCAGAGGGTGCAGCCGCGGAAGGCAAGGGCAAAGGCAAGCTCAAGCTCATCATCATCATCGTCGTGGCCCTGCTGCTGGTCATCGGCGCCTCCGTGGGAGCGACCTGGTTCCTGCTGGGCAAGAAGAACGCCGAGCCCGAGCACGCTGCGCCCGCTACTCCGGCGGCACCGGTGCATCTGGCTGCGGTCTATCAGCCGTTGGTGCCGGCGTTCGTGGTCAACTACAACGCCGATGGTCGGCAGCGTTACATGCAGGTCACGGTGACCCTGATGGGGCGCGACCAGGCGCAGATGGACGCGCTCAAGGCGCAGCTGCCGCAGGTGCGGAATCTGCTGGTCATGCAGTTTTCCGGGCAGGACTTCAATAGCCTGCTCACGCCGGTGGGCAAGGAAATGTTGCGTCAGCAGGCTACCAGCAAGGTTCAGGAGCTGGCGAAGAAACTGACCGGCCAGACCACCATCGAACAGGTACTGTTCACCAATCTCGTCCTGCAATAGGTAACACCATGGCCGTGCAAGATCTGCTCTCCCAGGATGAAATCGATGCCCTGCTGCACGGGGTCGACGATGGCATCGTCGAGACCGAGACCGATGCCGAGCCGGGCACCATCAAGGGCTACGACCTTACCAGTCAGGATCGTATCGTCCGCGGGCGGATGCCGACCCTTGAGATGATCAACGAGCGTTTCGCCCGCTATACCCGGGTCAGCATGTTCAACCTGTTACGGCGCTCGGCGGATGTATCCGTGGGCGGGGTGCAGGTCACCAAGTTCGGCGAATACATCCACTCGCTGTACGTGCCTACCAGCCTCAACATGGTCAAGATGAAGCCATTGCGCGGTACCGCGCTGTTCATCCTCGACGCCCGGCTGGTGTTCAAGCTGGTAGACAACTTCTTTGGCGGTGACGGCCGTCACGCCAAGATCGAAGGTCGCGAATTCACCCCCACCGAATTGCGGGTGGTGCGCATGGTGCTCGACCAGTGCTTCATCGACCTCAAGGAAGCCTGGGGCGCCATGCTCGACTGCCAGTTCGAGTACATGAATTCCGAGGTCAACCCGGCGCTGGCCAACATCGTCAGCCCCAGCGAAGTGGTGGTGGTGAGCACCTTCAACATCGAACTGGATGGCGGTGGCGGTGAGCTGCACGTGACCATGCCTTATTCGATGATCGAGCCGATTCGCGAGATGCTCGACGCCGGTTTCCAGTCGGACGTGGACGACCAGGACGAACGCTGGGTCAAGGCCCTGCGCGAGGATCTGCTCGATGTCCGGGTTCCCCTGGAAGCGACGGTTGTCCGGCGGCAACTCAAACTCCGCGATATCCTCAACATGCAGCCTGGCGACGTGATTCCGGTGGAGATGCCGGAAGAGATGCTCATGAGAGCCAACGGCATGCCCACCTTCAAGGTCAAGATGGGCGCGCGCAAGGGTAATTTGGCCCTACAGATTCTCGAACCGGTCAGCCGCGGCCGCTGAGCGGCAATGTTTTCCCGTCCGGGCCGCGGCCCGGCGTAGCACGAGACCTAGACGATGGAAGAGAACCCCGAAGAACAAGCCCTGGCGGACGAATGGGCCGCGGCCCTGGCCGAAGCCGGCGATGCCAGTCAGGACGATATCGATGCCCTGATGGCCCAGGGTACCCAGGTAGAACCGCCCAAGCCGCCCAAGGCACCGGTCGAAGAATTCGGACAAAGCAGTGGAGGTTTGGCGGTGAGCGGTATGGAAGGTCCCAACCTGGATGTGATCCTGGACATCCCCGTGACCATCTCCATGGAGGTCGGCCACACCGACATCTCCATCCGCAACCTGCTGCAACTCAACCAGGGCTCGGTCATCGAGCTCGACCGTCTGGCTGGCGAGCCACTGGACGTGCTGGTGAATGGTACGCTGATCGCCCATGGTGAAGTGGTGGTGGTGAACGAGAAGTTCGGGATCCGCCTGACCGACGTCATCAGTCCCACGGAACGTATCAAGAAGCTGCGGTGATCCATGAAGAGTCTGCTCCTGCCGCTGGGTCTGCTTCCCCTGACCGTGCGTGCCGCCGAAGCCACCAGTCCCGGGCTGGACGTGGGGGCTCAGCTCGGCCAGTTGCTGCTGGGCCTGCTGCTGGTGATCGGCCTGATCCTCGGCCTGGCCTGGCTGGTGCGTCGCGTGCAGCAACAGGGCCCGCGCGGCCAGCAGGCGATCAAGGTGATCTCGACCCAGCACCTCGGACCGCGCGAGCGGCTGGTGCTGGTACAGGTCGGTCAGGAGCAGCTGCTGATCGGCGTCGCCGGAGGGCGCATCACGCCGTTGCACAGCCTGCGCGAACCGGTTCGCCTGGGCGAGACGGAGGCGCCGCCGCCAGAATTCGCCCAGCGCCTGCTGGAACTCATCAGCCGCGATCCCAAGGCGAAACCATGACCCCTTTGCGTCTACCGGCCGGCCTGGGGCGTACCCTGGGCTGGCTGCTGGGACTGGCCGTGCTGCTGTTCGCGCCCCTGGCGCTGGCACAGCAGGCCGGGCAGGCCAACCCGTTGTCGATACCCGCCATCACCTTGAGTACCAACGGTCAGGGGCAGCAGGAATATTCGGTCAGCCTGCAGATCCTGCTGATCATGACGGCGCTGAGCTTCATCCCGGCGTTCGTCATGCTGATGACCAGCTTTACCCGCATCGTCATCGTCTTCGCCATCCTGCGCCAGGCGCTGGGGCTGCAGACCACGCCCTCCAACCAGGTGCTGGTGGGCATGGCGCTGTTTCTCTCGCTGTTCATCATGGCGCCGGTGTTCGACCGCATCAACACTACCGCCGTACAGCCTTACCTGAAGGAGCAGCTCAGCGCCCAGGATGCCATCGATCGGGCACAGGTGCCGATGAAGGACTTCATGCTGGGTCAGACCCGGCAATCGGACCTGGACCTGTTCATGCGCCTGTCCAAGCGCACCGACATCGCCAGCCCTGATCAGGCACCGCTGTCGATCCTGGTGCCGGCCTTCGTCACCTCCGAACTCAAGACCGCCTTCCAGATAGGCTTCATGATCTTCATTCCCTTTCTGGTCATCGACCTGGTGATCGCCAGCGTACTGATGGCCATGGGCATGATGATGCTGTCACCCATGATCATCTCGCTGCCGTTCAAGCTGATGCTGTTCGTGCTGGTGGATGGCTGGGCGCTGATCATGGGCACCCTGGCGAGCAGTTTCGGTACCGTCTAGCGGTGCCCCTTTGCGTGGAGAAGCGAAATGACCCCTGAAGTCGCCGTCGACCTGTTCCGCCAGGGCCTCTGGCTTACCGCGCTGCTGGTGGCCGTGCTCGTGGTACCCAGCCTCATCGTTGGCCTGATCGTGGCGGTGTTCCAGGCGGCGACCCAGATCAACGAACAGACCCTGAGCTTCCTGCCGCGCCTGATCGTCACCCTGTTGACGCTGATCGTGTTGGGGCCCTGGATGGTCAGGCAGTTGATGGAGTTCATCCAGACCTCGGTCGCCAATATTCCGCGGCTGATCGGCTAGCCCATGCTCGCGCTCAGCGACGCCCAGATCGGCGGCTGGGTCGGCAGCTTTTTGTTTCCGCTGTTTCGCATCGCCGCGCTGCTCATGACCATGCCGATCATCGGCACCACCCTGGTCCCGGTGCGGGTGCGGATGTACCTGGCCCTGGCGTTGAGCCTGGTGCTGGTACCCACCTTGCCCCCGATGCCACAGGTGGATGCCATCAGCGTCCAGGCCTTGCCGCTGATCGTCGAGCAGATCCTCATCGGCGCCGTGATGGGCTTCAGCCTGCAGCTGTTCTTCCATGTCTTCGTGGTGGCCGGGCAGATCATCTCGACCCAGGCGGGTCTGAGCTTCGCGTCCATGATCGATCCGGTCAACGGCGCCTCGGCCCCGGTCATGGGGCAGTTCTTCACCATGCTGGTGACGCTGCTGTTCCTGGCCATGAACGGTCATCTGGTGGTGTTCGAGATCCTTGCCGAGAGCTTCGTCACCCTGCCGGTAGGGGATACCCTGAGCGTCGAGCATTTCTGGCAGATCGCCGGCCGGCTGGGCTGGGTACTGGGTGCCGGCATCCTGTTGGTCCTGCCAGCCATCACCGCGCTGCTGGTGGTCAACATCGCCTTCGGCATCATGACCCGCGCGGCGCCGCAGCTGAACATCTTTTCCGTCGGCATGCCGCTGATCGTGGTGCTGGGCATGGTGATCGTCTGGCTTGGCACCGCCGATATCCTGTCCCACTACGAAAGTCTCGCCAGCGAGGCGCTGCAATGGCTGCGCGAACTCGCCCGCGAACGCTAGGAGGTATGCCGCATGGCTGAATCCGATGGCGAAGACCGCACAGAAGACCCCACCGAGAAACGCAAGCGTGATTCTCGGGAGGAGGGGCAGCTCCCGCGATCACGCGAACTCGGTACGGTGGCAGTCATGCTGTCGGGTGTTGGCGGCCTGCTGATGTACGGCGCCTTCCTCGGTGGCAAGCTGCTGGAGGTGATGCGCAGCAACTTCTCGTTGCGACGCGAAGAGGTCATGGACGAACGCTTCATGGGCACCTTCCTGCTGGCCTCGGGCAAGGCGGCGATGCTGGGGATGGTGCCAATGATTGTCTTGGTGGTGATCGCCGCCATCGTCGGCCATATCGCCCTGGGCGGCTTCCTGTTTTCCGGCAAGGTGCTGGCGCCCAAGCCGAGTCGGATGAATCCGCTGTCCGGCATCACACGCATGTTCTCCAAGAACTCCCTGGTGGAGCTGCTCAAGGCGCTGGGCAAGTTCTTCATCATCCTCGGCGTGTCGGTGCTGGTGCTGATGAGCGAGCGCACGGCGTTGCTGCAGATCGCCAAGCTGCCGCTGGAGCAGGCGCTGCTGCACAGTATGCAGGTGGTGGGGCATGCCACGCTGCTGCTGGCGCTGGGATTGTTGATCATCGCAGCCGTGGACGTGCCCTTCCAGATCTTCAGCAATCGCAAGAAACTGATGATGACCAAGCAGGAGATCAAGGACGAATACAAGGACAGCGAGGGCAAGCCGGAGGTCAAGGGCAAGATTCGCCAGATGCAGCGGCAGATGGCGCAGCAGCGGATGATGGCCGAGGTGCCCAATGCCGATGTGGTCATCACCAACCCGACCCACTTCGCCGTGGCCCTCAAGTACGATGCGGCCAAGGGCGGGGCGCCGGTGCTGGTGGCCAAGGGCAGCGATTTCACTGCGCTGAAGATTCGCGAGATCGCCCAGGAACACCAGGTCTCGCTGCTGGAATCACCCGGCCTGGCGCGGGCGGTGTATTACTCAACCGATGTGGATCAGGAGATTCCGGCCGGGCTCTATGTGGCCGTGGCTCAGGTCCTGGCCTATGTCTATCAGCTCAGGCAATTCCGCGCCGGACGTGGCCGCAAGCCCAAGCTGTCAGACCTGCCCATCCCGCCGGATCTGCGGCGGGACGAGGAGGGGAAGGCGCCTACTTGATGACGCCGCAGGCGACGCGGGCGCCGCCACCGCCCAGGGGCTTGGGCTGATCGGAGTAGTTGTCGCCTCCGGCATGTACCATCAGGGCATGGCCCTTGATCTCTTCGAGACGCTTGATGCGTGGCGCCAGCACCGGCTGGGTGGCCTGGCCGTCGGCGGTCACATAGAGCGCCGGCAGTTCGCCCAGGTGACCATCGTCCGACCAGGGCGCGCTGTGCTTGCCGGTGTTGCGCGGATCAAGATGACCACCCGCGGCGCCGCCAGCGGTCAAGGTGCCATTCACCTCGGCCGGGCCGCAGTTGGGCTTGGTATGGACGTGGAAACCATGGATCCCCGGCTCCAGGCCCTTGAGGTCGGGGGTGAAGACCAGGCCATATTTCGAGCGGGTCACCTGCACGCTGCCGACGCTTTCACCCACACCGTCGGTCGTGACCTTGTTCACGGGAATCGTCAGGGATTCAGCCGCCTGGGCAGTGCCGGCCAGGCAGGTGGCCAACAGCGTCGCGGTCCAGATTTTCATCATGATGCTCCTCGGATAGGCGCGCTAGCGCAGGTCCCTAGACAGACTCGCGTCTTTCACCTGGGGTTCAGCCCGCCGCTCCACCGATCCGTAACCAGTCCTGTATCGCCTCCGGAAAACCTTGCGGATTCAAGCTGTTGGGCAGTTGGCCCGGAGCTTGCTCAGGCCTCTGCGAACAGTGCGCTGCGTCAACTTTCCGTGACGACGGCACCGGCAAGCGAGGAATGGGTGTGAAAGTCGATAAATCCCTGATGATGGGCAACATGCGCGGTCTGGCTCGCGGCAACCTGGGCGTGCCGCTGGCCGTCCTGGCGATGCTCGCCATGATGACCCTGCCGATGCCGCCGTTCCTGCTGGACGTGCTGTTCACCTTCAACATCGCCTTGTCGATCGTGGTCCTGCTGGTCAGCGTCTACGCCTTGCGGCCGCTGGACTTCGCCGTCTTCCCGACCATCCTGCTGGTGTCGACCCTGTTGCGCCTGGCGCTGAACGTGGCCTCGAGCCGCGTGGTATTGCTGCACGGCCAGGATGGCCACGACGCCGCGGGCAAGGTCATCCAGGCCTTCGGTGAGGTGGTGGTCGGCGGCAACTACGTGGTCGGTGCGGTGGTGTTCGCCATCCTCATGATCATCAACTTCGTGGTGGTGACCAAGGGTGCCGGCCGCATCTCCGAGGTGTCGGCGCGCTTCACCCTGGATGCCATGCCCGGCAAGCAGATGGCCATCGACGCCGACCTCAACGCCGGCATCATCGACCAGAACGAAGCCAAGAAGCGCCGGACCGAAGTGGGCCAGGAAGCCGATTTCTACGGCTCCATGGACGGTGCCAGCAAGTTCGTGCGCGGTGACGCCGTCGCCGGCCTGCTGATCCTCTTCATCAACCTCATCGGCGGCATGGCCATCGGCATGGCCCAGCACAGTCTGTCGTTCGGCGACGCTGCCCGCATCTACGCCCTGCTGACCATCGGTGACGGCCTGGTGGCCCAGGTCCCGTCGCTGCTGCTGTCGGTCGCCGCCGCCATCATGGTGACCCGCGTCTCTTCCGCCGAGGACATGGGTCAGCAAGTCAATCGTCAGATGTTTGCCTCGCCCAAAGCGCTGGCGGTATCGGCCTTCATCATCATCGCCATGGGCCTGGTGCCGGGCATGCCGCACCTGCCGTTCCTTGGTCTGGGCGGTGGTGCCGCCGCCGGTGCCTGGCTGATCTACAAGCGCCAGCGCCAGGCCAAGCAGACCGCCGAAGTCGAAGCCAAGAAGCAGCAGGACCTGGCCCCCGTGCAGCGCCCGGCCGAGGCCAAGGAGCTGGGTTGGGACGACGTGACCCCGGTGGACATGGTGGGTCTGGAAGTCGGCTACCGGCTGATCCCCATGGTCGATCGCAACCAGGGTGGCCAACTGCTGGCGCGGATCAAGGGCGTGCGCAAGAAGCTGTCCCAGGACCTCGGCTTTCTTATGCCCTCGGTCCATATTCGCGACAACCTGGACCTGCTGCCCAATGCCTATCGTCTGACGTTGATGGGCGTGAGCGTGGCCGAGGCCGAGATCTATCCCGACCGCGAACTGGCGATCAACCCCGGTCAGGTCTATGGCTCCCTCAATGGCGTCGCCGCCAAGGATCCGGCATTCGGTCTGGAAGCCGTCTGGATCGACGTCACCCAGCGTGACCAGGCCCAATCCCTGGGTTACACCGTGGTGGACGCCAGTACCGTGGTCGCCACCCACCTCAACCAGATCCTCTTCAAGCATGCCCACGAGCTGATTGGTCACGAAGAAGTCCAGCAATTGCTGCAGGTGCTGGCCAAGAGTTCGCCCAAGCTGGCCGAAGAACTGGTGCCCGGCATCGTCTCCCTGTCGACCCTGCTCAAGATCCTCCAGCAGCTGCTGCAGGAGCAGGTACCGGTCCGCGACATCCGCACCATCGCCGAAGCCATCGCCAACGTCGGTCCGCGGAGTCAAGATCCCGCCGCCATCGCCGGTGCCGTACGAGTCGCGTTGTCCCGCGCAATCGTCCAGAACATCGTAGGAATGGAGCCTGAGCTGCCTGTTATCACCCTTGAGCCAAGGTTGGAACAGATGTTGCTAAGTAGTATGCAGAAGGCCGGTCAGGGCGCCGAGGACGGTATGTTCCTTGAGCCTGGCATGGCTGAAAAACTGCAGCGTTCCCTTATCGAGGCAGCGCAGCGTCAGGAAATGATGGGTAAGCCAGTGGTGCTGCTGGTAGCTGGTGCGATCCGCGGGATGATGTCCCGCTTCGCCCGGATGGCAGCGCCGAACATGAGTGTACTGGCCTACCAGGAAATTCCGGACAACAAGCAGGTCACCATCGTCGCTACCGTTGGCCAGAATGGCTGAGGTCTAGATCATGCAAGTCAAACGTTTCTTCGCTGCCGATATGCGTCAAGCCATGAAGCTGGTACGCGACGAGCTGGGCCCGGATGCCGCCATCCTCAGCAACCGCCGGGTCGCCGGCGGGGTCGAGCTGACCGCGGCGCTGGACTACCAGGCTCCGGCACCGGCTGCGCCCAACGCGGAGCTGCAGGCGGAGTTGCGCAAGACACATGCGAAGATCGCCCAGGCCCATGCCGACCTCAGCATCCGCGCGCCGGGCGTGCCCTCGGCCGCGCCCAAGGACAAGCAGCTGCTCGGCGCCATCAGTGCCGCCGACAGTCGTCGCGAGCCGGTGATCGCCCCGCCGCGTGCCCCCCAACCGGCTGCTGCGGCAGCTGCCGCCAGCGCCGCATCGGAAGACCGCCGCGCCCTGGAAGCCATGCGCAGCGAACTCAGTGGCCTGCGTGAACTGCTGGAAGTCCAGCTGGGCTCCATGGCCTGGACGCAGGTGCAGTCCACCCGTCCGGAGCAGGCCGGCCTCTGGCGCCGTCTGCAACGCATGGGGCTGCCGGCCGACCTGGCCCGCCACCTGCTCGACAGCGTGGCCAAGATCCAGGACCCGCGCCATGCCTGGCGCATGCTGCTGGCCAACTTCGCCCAGCTGGCCAAGACCACTGACGCCAAGATTTTGGAGGAGGGCGGCATCGTCGCCTTCGTCGGCCCGGCCGGAATGGGCAAGACCACCACCCTGGCCAAGCTCGCCGCCAACTACGTGCTCAAGTACGGTCCCCAGAGTCTGGCGCTGGTCAGCATGGACAGCTTCCGCATCGGTGCCCAGGAGCAGATCAAGACCCTGGGCCGCATCCTCGACGTACCGGTGACCCTGGTCGATCCGGGCCAGTCCCTGGCGCAGGCCCTGGCGCCCCTGGCACGCAAGCGTCTGGTGCTGATCGATACCGCGGGCATGCCCGCCAACGATCCGGCGCTCAAGGCGCAGCTCGAAGCCCTGGCGAACCGCCAGCTGAAGATTCGCAATTACCTGGTGCTGGGTGTCACCAGCCAGAGCCAGGTGCTCAAGGCGGCCTATCACAGCTATCGGCGCTGCGGCCTGAGCGGCTGCGTGCTGACCAAGCTGGACGAGGCCGCCAGCCTCGGCGAAGCCCTGGGCCTGGCCATCAGCCAGCGCCTGCCGGTGGCCTACATCGCCGACGGTCCGCGCATCCCGGACGATCTGCATCCGGCTCGCAGCCACCAGCTGGTGAGCCGCGCTGTGAGCCTGCAGGCGTCCGAAGAGCCGAGCGAAGAAACCATGGCCGGCATGTTCGCCGGCCTGTATCAGAGCAATGCCCGCCGCGCCGGTTAGCGCCGACGAACGGTAGTGGTGCATCGCATGCCTGGGCACGCCAAATGCACTTGGTCTAAAGTGTGACGGATTTCAATCAAAGGTATCAGGCAATGGGTAGCATGCATCCCGTCCAAGTCATAGCGGTCACGGGCGGTAAAGGCGGTGTCGGCAAGACCAATGTGTCGGTCAACCTGGCCTTGGCCCTGGCCGATATCGGGCGGCGCGTCATGCTGCTCGACGCCGACCTGGGCCTTGCCAACATCGACGTTCTGCTCGGGCTGTCGCCCAAGCGCACCCTGGCCGACGTCATTTCCGGCGAGTGTGAGCTGCGCGACGTGCTGCTGCACGGGCCGGGCGGCATCCGCATCGTCCCGGCAGCCTCGGGCACCCAGGCGATGGTCAATCTGACGCCGGCCCAGCATGCCGGTCTGATCCAGGCCTTCAGCGACATCAGCGAGAACCTCGACGTGCTCATCGTCGATACCGCTGCCGGCATCGGCGACCAGGTGGTCAGCTTCGTCCGCGCCGCCCAGGAAGTCCTGGTCGTGGTGTGCGATGAGCCCACCTCCATCACCGATGCCTACGCCCTGATCAAGCTGCTCAATCGCGACCATGGCGTCACCCGTTTCCGGGTGTTGGCGAATATGGCGCTGACACCCCAGGAAGGCCGCAATCTCTTTGCTAAGCTGACCAAGGTGACCGACAGATTCCTGGATGTCGCCTTGCAATACGTGGGCGCCATTCCGTTCGATGAAGCGGTGCGCAAAGCGGTACAGAAACAGCGCCCCGTGTACGAAGCCTTTCCGCGTGCCAAGGCCTCACTGGCCTTTCGTGCGGTGGCTCAGAAAGTCGATGGCTGGCCGCTGCCCGCCAATCCGCGCGGCCATCTCGAGTTCTTTGTCGAGCGCCTTGTGCAACCAGCCATCGGTACCCACGCATGACAGCATCCAGCGGGCTTCGCATGTACAGCAAAACCTCGGAACGTACCCAGCAGGAGCAGCTCATCAACCGCTACGCGCCGTTGGTGAAACGCATCGCCTACCATCTCCTGGCGCGCCTGCCGGCGAGCGTACAGGTCGAAGATCTGATGCAGGCCGGCATGATCGGTCTGCTGGAGGCCTCGCGCAAATACGACGCCGGCAAGGGCGCCAGCTTCGAGACCTACGCCGGCATCCGCATCCGCGGTGCCATGCTCGATGAGGTCCGCAAGGGCGACTGGGCGCCGCGCTCGGTGCACCGCAACACGCGCATGGTCACCGACGCCATTCGGGCAGTGGAAGCGCGCACTGGTCGTGACGCTAAAGATTCCGAAGTCGCGGCCGAACTTAAATTGAGTCTGGATGAGTACTACGGCATCCTTGGCGACACCATGGGGAGTCGCCTGTTCAGCTTCGACGACCTCATGGAGGGTGGTGAGCATGGGCTCGAGGAGAGTGGTTCGCATGAACTCGAGCCCGGTCGCGGTCTGGAAGACGAGCGCTTCCGCAAGGCCCTGGCCGAGGCCATCGCCAATCTTCCGGAGCGTGAACGTCTGGTGCTCTCGCTGTATTACGACGAGGAACTCAACCTCAAGGAAATCGGCGAGGTGCTGGGTGTGAGCGAGTCACGTGTCTGCCAACTTCACAGTCAATGCGCGGCACGCCTGCGGGCGCGGCTGGCGGAATGGCGTTCGCGTTAACCGGCTGGTACTCAGGCTACTACGATTGCTTAGACGCGCCTTGTGGCGTGTGTGCGGATTAGGACGGAGGTCGACTTGGACAAGAACATGAAAATCCTCATCGTGGACGATTTTTCCACGATGAGACGCATCATCAAGAATTTGCTGCGCGATCTGGGATTCACCAATACCGCCGAAGCAGACGACGGCAATACCGCACTGCCGATGCTGCAGAGCGGCAACTTCGATTTTCTCGTCACCGACTGGAACATGCCTGGCATGACCGGCATCGACCTGCTGCGCCAGGTCCGCGCCGACGCGCGCCTGAAGACCCTGCCGGTGCTGATGGTGACCGCCGAGGCCAAGCGTGAGCAGATCATCGAAGCCGCTCAGGCCGGCGTGAATGGCTATGTGGTCAAGCCTTTCACCGCCCAGGTGCTGAAAGAAAAGATCGACAAGATCTTCGAGCGGGTGAACGGCTGAAGAAAGCCGCGGGGACGTTATGGATCAGCTTGGCACCAACAGCTTCAGCGACTTCGAGTCGAATCTAAAACAGCACGCCCAAGAGCTGGTGAAATGCCTGGAAAGCGGCGATTTCACCCAGGCCGTGCATGTTATCAATGAGCTCAATCAACTGCGTGACCGGGGTCTTTACCAGGAAGTCGGCAAGCTGACCCGCGAGCTGCACAATGCCATCGTCAACTTCGAGATCGATCCGCGCGGCATGGCCGGCGAAGAGGTCTCCCAGATCAGCGATGCCACCGATCGTCTCTCCTACGTGGTGAAGATGACCGAGAACGCCGCCAACCGGACCATGGATCTGGTGGAGGAGAGCGCACCGCTGGTAGGCAACTTCGGCGACGAGGCCCGTGCCGTGCATGCCGACTGGAAGAAATTCATGCGCCGGGAAATGGGCGCGGACGAATTCCGCGAACTGGCCAAGCGCGTCGACGCCTTCCTCAGCCACAGCGAGAGCAGTGCCGAGCAGCTGTCGGCCAAGCTCAACGACATTCTCCTCGCGCAGGACTACCAGGATCTCACCGGTCAGGTGATCAAGCGGGTCGTCAATCTCGTCGGGCAGATCGAGAAAGACCTCGTCAAGCTGGTGATGATGGCCAGTCAGGTCGATCGCTATACCGGCTTCAGTCACGATCACACCGCGCTGATCGAACAGAATCGAAAAGAAAAGACGATGAAGGGTGAAGGTCCGCAGATTCATGCCGATAAGCGTGAAGACGTCGTGGCCGCTCAGGTCGACGTCGACGATCTTCTATCCAGTCTGGGCTTTTGACCCAGACCCTCTTGGGGAGTGCAGGAATGAGCTTCGACGCCGATGAAGAAATCCTCCAGGATTTCCTGGTAGAGGCCGGCGAGATTCTCGAACAGTTGTCCGAACAATTGGTCGAGCTGGAAAGCCGCCCGGATGACATGGATCTGCTGAATGCCATTTTCCGTGGCTTCCATACCGTAAAGGGCGGTGCCGGTTTCCTGCAGCTCCATACCCTGGTCGAGTGCTGCCATATCGCGGAAAACGTGTTCGACATCCTGCGCAAAGGCGAACGCCGCGTGGATGCCGAGCTGATGGATGTAGTGCTGCAGGCACTGGATTCCGTCAACGAAATGTTCGGTCAGGTCCGTGAACGCGAAGAGCCGACCCCGGCCTCGCCTGAATTACTGGCGGCCCTGGCCCGCCTGGCCGAACCCGCCGGCAGTGAGCCGGCGCCGGTTCCGGTTGCGCCCGTGGCTGCTGCCCCGGTCGCTGCCGCAGAGCCCGCTCCGACCGCCGCGGCGGCTGCCGAGCCGGAACTGAGCGATGCCGATTTCCAAAACCTGCTCGATGCCCTAGGCAGCGAGCCGGGTGCCGACCAGGGGGCCACTGCGGAAACCGCCAGTGCCGCCGGTGGCGAGGACATCACCGACGACGAATTCGAGGCCTTGCTCGATCAGCTGCATGGCAAAGGCAAGTTCAACGAGGCGCCAGCGGCGGCTCCGGTGGCTGCCACGGCACCTGCGCCAGCCGCCACGGGTGGCGACGAGATCACCGATGACGAATTCGAAGCCCTGCTCGACGAGCTGCACGGCAAGGGCAAGTTCGTCGCGAACGAGGCTCCTGCGCCGGCCGCATCGGCACCCGTCACGGCTGCTCCGGCGGCGGCGAGTGGTGATGAGATCACCGATGACGAGTTCGAATCCCTGCTCGATGAACTCCATGGCAAGGGCAGGTTCAGTGGCCCCGCCGAGCCCGTAGCTGCACCGGTTGCCGCTGCGCCGACACCGGTCGCCGCGCCTCAGCCCGTTCCGGCCCCGGCCCCAGCACCGGCACCGAAACCGGCCGCCGAGGTCGCTGCGCCCAAGCCGGCGGCACCTGCCGCGGCAGGCGAGCGTCCCACCAGCGAGGCGGAGACCACCGTGCGGGTCGATACCGCGCGGCTGGACGAGATCATGAACATGGTCGGCGAACTGGTGCTGGTGCGTAACCGCCTGGTACGCCTGGGCCTGAACAGCGGCGACGAGGCCATGGCCAAGGCGGTGTCCAACCTCGACGTGGTCACCGCGGATCTGCAGACCTCGGTCATGAAGACCCGAATGCAGCCGATCAAGAAAGTCTTCGGCCGCTTCCCGCGCCTGGTCCGCGATCTGGCGCGCAGCCTGAAGAAAGAGATCAATCTGGAGCTGGTCGGTGAAGAAACCGACCTGGACAAGAACCTGGTCGAGGCCCTGGCCGATCCGCTGGTGCACTTGGTGCGCAATGCGGTCGACCATGGCATCGAGGGGCCGGCCGAGCGTGAAGGCAACGGCAAGTCCCGCGCCGGACGCGTGGTGCTTTCCGCCGAGCAGGAAGGCGACCATATCCTGCTGTCGATTTCCGACGACGGCAAGGGCATGGACGCGGATCTGCTGCGTAACAAGGCGGTGGAAAAGGGCCTGCTCGACCGCGACGCGGCCGATCGCCTGACCGAGACCGAGTGCTTCAACCTGATCTTTGCCCCGGGTTTCTCCACCAAGGCCGAGATCTCCGACATCTCCGGCCGCGGCGTGGGCATGGACGTGGTCAAGACCAAGATCAGCCAGCTCAACGGTACCCTCAACGTCTTCTCGACCAAGGGCCAGGGCTCCAAGATCGTCATCAAGGTACCCCTGACCCTGGCGATCATGCCGACGCTGATGGTGATGCTGGGCAACCAGGCCTTCGCCTTCCCGCTGGTCAACGTCAACGAGATCTTCCACCTCGACCTGTCCCGCACCAACGTGGTGGATGGCCAGGAAGTGGTGGTGGTGCGCGACAAGGCACTGCCGCTCTTCTACCTCAAGCGTTGGCTGGTACCTGGTGCAGCCCACGTGGAGCAGGGCGAGGGGCACGTGGTGATCCTCTCGGTCGGCACCCAGCGTATCGGCTTCGTGGTCGATCAGCTGGTGGGCCAGGAAGAGGTGGTCATCAAGCCACTCGGCAAGATGCTGCAGGGCACGCCCGGCATGTCGGGGGCGACCATCACTGGCGACGGCCGCATCGCGCTCATCCTCGATGTACCCAGCATGCTCAAGCGCTACGCCCGTCGCGGGCTCTGAGTCGGCCAGGTACGAGCGGCGTCGGGTCCTGTGCCCGGCGCCATCGGGTGGCCTGAGCCGCCCCAGGTTAGGAGTTTCAAGGTATGCCGGTAAAAGTACTGGTGGTAGACGATTCCGGCTTCTTCCGGCGTCGGCTCAAGGAAATCCTGGCGGCCGACCCCAACATCTCGGTGGTGGGCACGGCCAGCAACGGGCGTGAGGGGGTCGATCAGGCCCTGGCACTGCGGCCCGATGTCATCACCATGGATTACGAGATGCCGATGATGGACGGCATCACTGCCGTCCGCCATATCATGCAGAAGTGCCCGACTCCGGTACTGATGTTCTCCTCGCTCACCCATGAAGGCGCCCGGGTCACCCTGGATGCCCTGGATGCTGGCGCGGTCGACTACTTGCCGAAGAATTTCGAGGACATCTCGCGCAATCCGGCGAGTGTGCAGAAGCTGCTGTGCGAGAAGATCCACCATATCGCCCGTTCCAATCGCCGCTTCGCGGTGGCGCCCAGTGTCGCGCCGGCAACTCCTACAAGCGCCTCGGCTGCCACTCCGGCGACCGTTCGGCCTGCAGCGCGTCCGGCTGCACCCAGCAGCGCTCAGTCCACGCATGCGCCCGCCGCTCCGGTCTCGCCGCCGCCCAAGCGCAAGCACTACCGCCTGGTGGCCATCGGTACGTCCACCGGCGGCCCAGTGGCCCTGCAGCGAGTGCTGACCCAACTACCAGCCAATTTCCCGGCGCCGCTGGTGCTGATCCAGCACATGCCCGCCGCCTTCACCAAGGCCTTCGCCGAGCGTCTGGACAAGCTCTGCCGTATCAGCGTCAAGGAAGCCGAGGACGGCGATCAGCTGCGTCCGGGGTTGGCGCTGCTGGCGCCCGGGGGCAAGCAGATGATGGTGGACGGCCGCGGCATGGTGAAGATCCTGCCCGGTGATGAACGCCTCAACTACAAGCCTTGTGTCGATGTGACCTTCGGCTCCGCCGCCAAGGCCTACGCCGACAAGGTGCTGGCGGTAGTCCTGACCGGCATGGGCGCCGACGGTCGCGAAGGCGCGCGGATGCTCAAGCAGGTCGGTAGCCAGGTGTGGGCCCAGGACGAAGCCAGTTGCGTCATCTATGGGATGCCGATGGCCATCGCCAAGGCCAACTTGGCCGACGCCATCTACGGCCTGGAAGACATCGGCAGGCACCTGACCGAGGCCTGTTCGTGACGGCAGGCGTTCATTCGCCAGAAGGGCATTGAGCGTGGACGTCCTCAGCCTTATCGGCATCCTGCTGGCATTCACCGCCATCATGGGCGGCAATCTGCTGGAGGGCGGCTCCTTCGCCGCCCTGGCTAATGGTCCGGCGGCGCTGATCGTAGTGGGTGGGACCCTCGGTGCCGTGCTGCTGCAGACCCGGCTACCGGTGCTGCGCCGCGCCCTGACCATGCTGGGGTGGGTGTTCGTGCCGCCAACGCTGGACCTCACCGGTGGCATTCGCAAGGTGGTCAACTGGAGCAACGTGGCGCGCAAGGAAGGCCTGTTGGGTCTCGAGCCCCTGGTCGCCCGCGAGGCCGATCCCTATGCCGCCAAGGGGCTGCAGCTGCTGGTGGACGGCACTGAGCCTGAGACCCTGCGCAGCATTCTGGAAGTGGACCTCTACGGCCAGGAAGATCGTGACATCGCCGCCGCCAAGGTCTATGAAGCCATGGGCGGCTATGCGCCCACGGTCGGCATCATCGGTGCGGTGATGGGCCTGATCCACGTCATGCAGAATCTCGCCGATCCCTCACAGCTGGGTAGCGGCATCGCGGTGGCCTTCGTCGCCACCATCTATGGCGTCGCCTTTGCCAACCTGCTGCTATTGCCCATCGGCAACAAGCTCAAGGCGTTGGCCCAGCAGCAGTCCCGCTACCGGGAAATGCTGCTGGAAGGGCTGATGTCCATCGGCGAAGGCGAGAATCCGCGGTCCATCGAAATGAAGCTGCAAGGTTTCCTGGACTAGGAGAGCGCCGCATGCCTCGCCGCCGCCGTCCCGAAGAGCACGAGAACCACGAACGCTGGCTGGTCTCCTACGCGGACTTCATCACCCTGTTGTTCGCCTTCTTCGTGGTCATGTATTCCATTTCCTCGTTGAACGAGAGCAAGTACAAGGTGCTCTCGGACAGCCTGTCAGGCATCTTCAGCCAGCCAGAGCGGTCGCTCAAACCTATCACCCTCGGCGATCAGCGTCCGGCAGGAACGACGCCTGCGGTAATGGACACCAGCGCCGCCCAGAGCGCCAAGGGCACGCCTAGCGATCCGCTGCAGCAGATCGCCGACAGCGTGCGATCCACCTTCGGCGATCTCATCGCCGGCGACCAACTGAACATCAAGGCCAGTGAGATGTGGCTGGAAATCGAGCTCAGCTCCAACCTGCTCTTTGCCAGCGGTGACTCTCTGCCGAGCAATCCCGCCTTTGGCCTCATGGAAAAGGTGGCCAAGATTCTGGCGCCGTTCAAAAATCCAATCCAGGTACAGGGCTACACGGACGACCGTCCCATCAGCACGGCGCTGTATCCCACCAACTGGGAACTATCAGCGGCCCGGGCCGCCAGTATCGTGCGGCTGCTGATTGGCAATGGCATCGCCCCGCAGCGCTTGGCCGTGGTGGGCTATGGCGCCTATCAGCCGGTGGTCGACAACACCAGTGACGTCAACCGAGCCCGCAATCGGCGGGTGGTTCTGCTGATCTCGCGCAATCTAGACTTGTTCCGGCCACAGAGCACCTTGCAAAATTCGTCGACTGGCACACAATCTGCAGCATCGCCTGGAGAGCTGACGCCCAAGGGGGCGCCTGTCAAATCTTCGTCGCCGGCCTCTGTGCCGGCCCCTTGACCCGGTCGGTCATGTCGTCGGGAGGAAGTCTGCACATGAGAGTCTGGGCTGTCGCCAATCAGAAGGGTGGGGTGGGCAAGACCACCACCACCGTTGCCCTCGCCGGGTTGCTAGGCGATGAAGGCAAGCGCGTCTTGCTGGTGGACCTGGATCCCCATGGTTCCCTGACCAGCTATTTCGGTCAGGATCCGGACAGTCTCGAGCACAGCGTGTTCGACCTGTTCCAACACGGTGGTCAGGTCCCGGAAGGCCTGCCGAAGCGTCTGCTGCTGCCGACCAGCCATCCGCAGTTGTCGATGCTGCCGTCCAGTACCGCCCTGGCTACCTTGGAACGCCAGTCGCCTGGGCAGAGCGGATTGGGCCTGGTGATTTCCAAGAGCCTGGCGCAACTGTGGAACGACTTCGACCACGTGCTGATCGACAGCCCACCGCTGCTTGGGGTGTTGATGGTCAACGCTCTGGCGGCCAGTCAGCATCTGGTGATTCCCACCCAGACCGAATTCCTGGCACTCAAGGGGTTGGAGCGCATGGTCAACACCCTGACCATGATCAACCGCTCGCGCAAGCAGGCGCTGCCCTACACCATAGTGCCGACCCTGTTCGATCGCCGTACCCAGGCCTCCATCGGGACGTTGAAGGTATTGCGCAATACCTATCCCGCGCAGTTGTGGCAGGCCTTCATTCCCATCGATACCCGGCTGCGCGATGCCAGTCGCTCCGGGCAGGTGCCGTCACGCTATGAACTCAACAGCCGCGGTGTCATCGCTTACCGGGCGCTGCTACGGCATCTGCTCGAAGGGGCGCCCAGTAGCCAGGTCGCCTGATTCAAGTTTTCCATCCTTCCAGCCGATAGGCTGGACAACCCACCCACGTAGATCGCCATGAGCCAACCGACGTCCCTCGACAATCGTCCGCAGCGTGTCCTTCAGGGCTATCTCGATGCCCTGCTGCTGGATGCGTTCCTGGAGCTGCCGACCGCTGAAGTCGCGCCTGCCGTGGCGCCCGTGGTCGTGCCCGCAGAGCCGATCGCCAGCGTCAGCGAAGACGAGTTCGCCGCCGCCGTGCGCGAAGAGCTCGAGCGCGACGCCGCGCGACAGCCCCGGGTCGTGCCGTTGACCGCACGCCGCGCAGGCGTTGCGCTGGCCGAGCGCTCCCCGGCGGAGGTCCTGTTGCCAGTGACCCTGCCCGTGGCGGCGCCGGACACCGATATCGAGTTGGATTGGCGCGTCCCTGAACTGGCCCCGGTCGCCGAGCCGCCGCGTCCCATCGTGGAAGGCATCGCCGTGGGCAATGTGCCTTCGCCGTCACTGCTGGTCGGCGGCGCACCGCCCGGTGGCGTAGCGCTGGAGGGCCGGCCCGAATGGGGCGAGGAACCCTTCGAATGCCTGTTGTTCGACGTCGCCGGTTTGACCCTGGCCGCGCCTTTGGTCTGCCTGGGCTCCATCTACCCACTCGCCGACGAAGAGTTGACGCCGCTGTTCGGTCAGCCAGACTGGTTCCTGGGCCTGCTACCCTGCCAGGCAGGTAACCTGCGCGTTCTCGATGCGGCGCGCTGGGTGATGCCCGAACGTTACCGTGACGACTACCGTGAGGGCCTGAAATTCGTGATATCGCTGCAAGGTCTGGACTGGGGCCTGGCCGTGCATGGCGTCAGCCATTCGGTACGACTGGATCCCGCCGAGGTCAAATGGCGGAATCAGCGCGCTACCCGGCCCTGGCTGGCCGGTACGGTGATCGATCAGATGTGTGCGCTGCTGGATGTGGCGGCGCTCGCTGAACAGGTGGTGGGTGGCCGTCGCTAGGGCTGCCCGCCGCAACTAACCAGCGGGTTCGCCCGCTTCGCCGCACGTGCGGTATTTGACGAGGCTAGGGAACATGAAAAAAACGTCCGCACAGGGTTCCGAAGATCCGGTCCTGCAATGGGTTACCTTCCGCCTGGATAACGAGACCTACGGCATCAACGTGATGCAGGTCCAGGAAGTCCTGCGCTATACCGAAATCGCTCCGGTCCCCGGTGCGCCGAGCTATGTGCTGGGCATCATCAACCTGCGCGGCAACGTGGTGACGGTGATCGACACCCGTCAGCGCTTCGGTCTGCTACCCACCGAAGTGACCGACAACACCCGTATCGTCATCATCGAGGCCGACAAGCAGGTCGTCGGTATTCTGGTCGACAGCGTGGCCGAGGTGGTCTACCTGCGGCAGTCGGAGATCGAGACCGCACCGAACGTCGGCAATGACGAATCCGCCAAGTTCATCCAGGGCGTGTGCAACAAGAACGGCGAGCTGCTCATCCTGGTCGAGCTCGACAAGCTGATGACCGAAGAAGAGTGGTCGGAGCTGGAAAGCATCTGATGCTCGTCGGGCTGATCCTGCTCAGCGTCGCGCTGGGGCTGGCCTGTGCCGGCCTCGGTGGTTGCTGCTGGCTGCTCTGGCAACGCCAGCAGCAGCAGGTAGCGAAACAGGTTGAGCGGGACGCCCTTGTCGACAAGCGTATGCAGATTCTGCTCAAGCGCCTGGAAACCTACCAGGCCGGGCAGGTGCGCATGGGTGAGCAGGTGCAGGGACTGGCCAAGGTGGTGGCGCCCTTGCCTGATCGGTTGACCCAGATCGAGCAGAGCGACCCTACCAGTCTGTCCTTTTCCCAGGCTGCGCGCCTGGTGGGATTGGGCGCCAGCGCCGACGATCTCACCCAGGCCTGTGGCCTCTCCCAGGCCGAAGCCGAGCTGGTAGCCCGGCTGCATCGGCAGCGCCAGCAGCGCTCCGGCTAATCTGCCTTTGACGCCGCCTGCGCAGGATCGCCGCCTTAGCTGACGATCCAGTGGTAGAGCGCGATCACTACCAGCACGGCCAGCACCGGTTTGGCGATGCGATAGGCCTTGGGATGGCGCCGCTTGAATTTCTTCACGCCGCCACCGATACGATCACCGAATCTCTTGCTGAAGGCATAGGCCTGGTTGATGCCGCCTACGCGTTCGCCTTCGACGTTCTGCGGCGCTGTGGCACTACCCAGGAAGCGGCTGACTGCCTGGTTGATGCGCGTCAGCAGACGGTTGCGCAATGGCCGTTCCACATCGCAGAACAGGATGACCCGGGTCTGGTCGGTCTCGTTCTTCACCCAGTGCACATAGGTTTCGTCGAACATCACATCCTCGCCATCGCGCCAGGCATAGGGCTGGCCGTCGACATAGATGCGGCAGGCATCCGAGTTGGGCGTGGCCAGACCCAGGTGATAGCGCAGCGAGCCGCCGAAAGGATCGCGATGCGGATTCAGATGGCTGCCGCCTGGTAGCAGGGCGAACATGGCGCCCTTGACGTTGGGGATTTGCCGCACCAGTTCGACGGTGCGCGGGCAAAGGGTCTGGGCGGAGGGCAGCGGTTCGCCGTACCAGGTCAGGTAGAAGCGCTTCCAGCCCTTCTTGAAGAAGGAGCCGAAGCCGGCGTCGTTGTCCTTTTCCGCGGCGCGAATGTAGCCCTCGTCGAACAGCCGCAAGGCCTCGACGCGAATCTCCTGCCAATTGTCCTTGAGTACGTCCAGCTCCGGGAAGCGGCTGCGATCGAGGTAGGGCTTGGACGGGACGCTGGAGAACAGGTACATCAGGGCGTTGTAGGGGGCGAACACGGCCGAGTGGTTGACCAGTTGGCGCAGGAAGGGCAGGCGAGCGCGTCCGCGAAGGTGGACGAAGAGCACGCTGGCGACGAAGAGCAGGACGATCGCGAAGGTAATCATGGACAAATTCTGATCGGCAGCGCCCGAACCAGGGGCGGATAGGTCATGACTGCATTATTTCACCCCCGGGAAAGGCTTGCACTCGCTTCGTCGGCTGCGCAGGATGGACACCCTGGCGCGCGGCCGCTCCCGAGCCGTGCCCCCTTGGATGATCTAGACGAGTCGTATCGATGAGCATGTCCCTACGCGACCAGCTGCTGAAAGCCGGATTGGTCAATGAAAAGCAGGCCAAGCAGGCCGTCAAGCAGAAGCAGAAACAGAGCCGCATGGAGCATCGCGGGCAGACGGAAAAGGACCGCTCCCAGGAGCTGGCCGTCCAGCAGGCCCAGGCGGAAAAACTGGCCAAGGACCAGGAGCTCAATCGTGCTCAGGAAGACAAGAAGCGGCGCAAGGCCGAGCAGGCGCAGATCAAGCAGCTGATCGAAACGAGCCGCCTGCCCAAGCTGACCACCGAGGACTACTACAACTTCGTCGACGACAAGAAGGTCAAGCGCCTGTCGGTCAACGTCATGATGAGAGACAAGCTCAGCAAGGGCAGTCTGGCCATCGTGCGCTACGAGGGTCGCTACGAGGTAGTGCCGCGCGCCACCGCCGAACGTATCCAGGAGCGCGATCCCAAGCGGGTGGTACTGCTCAACGTGCAGAGCGGCGAGCCGGATCCGGACGATCCCTATGCCGCCTACCAGGTGCCGGACGACCTGATGTGGTGAAGTGCCTGGTCAGGCGTCCTGCCTGACCAGCATGTAGATGCGGTAGACGGCGATGCTGGGGATCAGCTGCAGGAAGCCTGAAAGGGTCTGCAGTACGATCTCCAGCGCTGCGTCCTCGGCGAAATGCCGGGTGATCCAGGCGTCGAGCAGCCAGGCCGGCAGCACCGTGGCCAGGATGCATGCCAGCAGGGTGAAGAAGTGCCCACGGCTCAGGCGCAGGCTGCCACGCAGCGCATCCAGCGGCGCCCGTCCCTCCAGCACCAGCAGGTTCTCGGCGAAGGCCAGCTTGGCCATGATCAGAAAGCCCGGCACGATCAGCAGCGAAAAGCCCAGCATCACCAGCCCCGAGGTCAAGGCCGCGAGGAGGGCGAAGCGTGGCCAGAGCAGCAGCGCCGCGCCCCAGGCACCGCTCAGGCGCGGTGTGGTGCCCTGCGTACGTGCCTCCAGAAAGATCAGCAGGGCGGCGGTGTACAGCGGATAGCAGAGCAGGCTGACCAGCATGTCCCACAGCCCATTGGTCACGCCGAACCGCTCTAGTACCTGATAGCGCAGCAGGGCTTCGAGCAGCAGCCAGGGCAGGGTGAGGACGGCCAGGGGCCGCAGGTTGCGGGCAAAGAAAGACAGCGAGTCGCGCAGGATATCGACAGGGTTCATGCAGCTCTTCCAGGCGGGCAGGAGGGCAGTCTAGCAGGGCGACCCGTTCGTCCGCAGACGTTCGAGCATGGCTGCGCTGGAGGTGACGGTGGCGTATTCGCCGTGCAGATTGGCCATGGCCATCGCATGGACCTCCTCGGCGCTGCGCGGCCGACCGGAGAAGTCGGTCTTGGCGAAGGTGTAGCAGGCGTCTTCGGCGACCCAAGTGGTGAAATCCAGATTGCCGGCGCTGCGCGCTGTAGCTTCCACCGAATTCTCACTGGCCACGCCACAGATCAGCAGTGAGTGGATACCGCGCTGGTGCAGCCAGCGTTCCAGGCCACTGTTGGCGAAGGCGTCCGGGACCTGCTTGTCGAATACCGGCTCGCCGTGCAGCGGCGCCAGGGCCGGCTGGAACTCCACCCCGGGCTGCCCTGGCCAGAACACCGAGCGCGGATCGCGCGACAGATGGCGGACATGTAACAACGGGGCCCGGGCCTGGCGCCAGGCCGCCAGCAGTTCAGCTATCCGCCGCTCGGCATCGGGATGGTTGCGTGGCCCCAGGTGCGGGGCGCGGATGCCCTGTTGCTGGTCGATCAAAATGAGCAGTGGAGTCATGACCGAGTCTCTTTGAAAAACGACCAGACTCCCGTAGCACCCGCCGATTGTCCAGTTGTGGGCAGCGGTTCGGAACTCGATGGCGAGACGTCTCTTCAGATAGGGGGATGACGTGCGGTGTCTGGCTGAATCTACGCTGAACACCGTGCGGATCCATCTTGAAATGGCGACCCTTCGTCATTATCTGGCTAGTAGCGCATCGCTTGCGCCTTTCAGTATCCAGGCCGTTCCCGGGGGAACGCCGTCAGTAGACCGTCTGCGGGAGGGTCATCATGCAACGCGAAGAAAGCCAGCTGATCGAGGGTCTGTTCGACCGTCTCAAGACCACCGAAGCGCAAACCGCGCCCCGCGACCGGGAAGCCGAGGCGCTGATCCAGCAGCGTCTGCGCGACCAGCCCGCGGCGCCCTATTACATGGCTCAGGCGATGTTGATCCAGGAAGCCGCCATCAAGCGGCTGGACCAGCGCGTCAAGGAGCTGGAAAGCCAGATGGCCCAGGTTCAGCAGAATCGCCCTGGCAGTGGCGGCTTTCTCTCCAGCCTGTTCGGCGGCAGCAGCAATCAGCCAGCCAGTGGCCCGGCACCTGCCAATGCGGCGCCTTCTCGCGGCTGGAACGATCCCGGTCCGGCGGCGCCACGTCAGGGCTACGGTCAGCCCAATCCGGGCTACGCCCAGCCTGCACCGGGCTATGGTGCGCCTCAGGCCGCACCGTCGCGCATGGGTGGTTTCATGGGCGGCGCCTTGCAGACTGCCGCCGGGGTAGCCGGGGGGATGCTCGCCGCCCAGGCGATCTCGGGGTTGTTCCATCATTCGCAGCCCGAGGAGATCGTCAACGTCATCAATGAGACACCAGCGACCGACCAGGGCCTGGCCGACGCCGGCTCCCAGGGTGGCTGGGCGGATAACGCCAGCTACGACAATGGCGGCGGTTTCCAGGACGCCGGGGGCTATCAGGATAACGGAGGCTTCCAGGATGCCGCCGACTATGGCGATACCAGCGGTGGTGGCTTCTTCGACGACGGTGGCGACGACGACTCTTTTATCTAGGTCGTCGCGCCCAGCCAGCCCTGGCGCCGCAAGGCTCCAGGGCTTTTTTGTGCGCGGCTTTAGGTGGAGATGAGCGGCAGCGGCCGCTCGAAGGGCGTCGATAGCACCACCACGGTACGGCTCATGCCGAATGTGGTAAGGGTGTCGATGAGGGCTTCCAGCTCGGCCATGTCGCGCACGGCGGCGCGCAGCATCAGGCAGTCCTCGCCCGTGACCCGGTGACAGGCGAGGAGCTGGGGCAGAGCTTCCAGCTTCTTCAGCAACGGCCCCTGGCTGGTGCTGTGCAAGCGCAGCGAGATCAGGCATTCGGTGCCGTAGCCCAGGGCGCGGCGGTCGATACGGGCGCCATAGCCGGTGATGACGCCGGCGTCCTCAAGCTTGGCGATGCGCTCGGCGATGGCCGGCGCGGAGAGACCCAGGCGGCGGCCCAGTTCGGCGTAGCTGGCGCGGCCCTCCACCAGCAGCAGGTCGATGAGGCGTCGATCGATATGGTCCATGTCCCATTCCCTGCCTTCGAATCGAAGGTCCTTGTCCTTAAAGTCTGCCGAATCAAAGCCTGCTCAGGCCCTTTCTCTCCCGACTGTATCTTAGCCGTCCTGGCACTCGCTCCTACAATGTCAGCCTGACCTACCAGGAATCTCTCGCGCATGGACACCTCCGCCTCGCCCTGCATCGCGCCGCGCCTGCCCAGTTGGCTGCCACTGTTAGCGGCCTTTTTCGCCCTCTATGTGGTCTGGGGTTCCACCTATCTGGTGATCCGTATCGGCGTGGCCCATTGGCCACCGCTGCTGATGGCGGGGCTGCGATTCCTCATCGCCGGGAGTCTGCTGCTCGGCTGGCTGCGCCTGCGGGGAGCGCCCTGGCCGACGGTGCGCGAGACCGCGGCTGCCGCGGTGATCGGCATTCTGTTGCTGGGCGTCGGCAATGGCGGCGTGACCCTGGCCGAGCATTGGGGTGTGACCTCCGGCATCGCGGCCTTGTCGA
Organism: Pseudomonas oryzihabitans; assembly: GCF_001518815.1. Taxonomy (NCBI): domain Bacteria; kingdom Pseudomonadati; phylum Pseudomonadota; class Gammaproteobacteria; order Pseudomonadales; family Pseudomonadaceae; genus Pseudomonas; species Pseudomonas oryzihabitans. The sequence goes on along the minus strand of NZ_CP013987.1, from coordinate 3,212,163 downwards.
TCGCCACGGTCCCGCTGTTCACCCTGTTGTTCGGCCTGCTCTGGGGGCAGCGCAATACCCTGTTGGAATGGGCCGGTATCGCCTTGGGGCTGGTAGGGATCGCGCTGCTCAATCTGGGCGACACCATGAGCGCCACGCCGCTCGGGGCTGCGGTGATCCTGCTCGCCGCGGCGGCCTGGGCCTTCGGCTCGATCTGGAGTCGCTACCTGCCGTTGCCACGCGGGGCTATGGCCAGTGCAGTGGAAATGTTGGTAGCTGGCGCTGTATTGCTCAGCGCCAGCTACCTCAGTGGCGAGCGGCTGCAGCATTGGCCAGCCCTGGGCGGTTGGTTGGCGCTGGGCTATCTGGTGGTGTTCGGCTCCCTGATCGCCTTCAGCGCTTATCTCTACCTGCTGGGCCGGGTACGGCCGGCGGCGGCTACCAGCTATGCCTATGTGAATCCGGTGGTGGCGGTGCTGCTGGGTACCCTGTTCGTCGGTGAACGGATCGGTCCGGCGGAAATGCTGGCCATGCTGGTCATCGTGGGCGCGGTGGTGCTGATCGGCTTGCCGCAGTGGCGACGTCGCTGACGGCAGGCTAGGCTGGCGCGTCATCCAAGCGGAGTTCGCCATGAGCCAAGCAGTCACCCCCGCCTTCGCCGAAGAGCCGCTCGAAGCCACCGAGATCCGTGTCCTCGGCAGTCTGATCGAAAAGCAGCTGACCACGCCGGAAAGCTATCCCCTGACCCTTAACGCGCTGGTGCTGGCCTGCAACCAGAAGACCAGTCGCGAACCGGTACTGAACCTCACCCCAGGCGAAGTGGGGCAGGGGCTGCGACGGTTGGAGGAGCGTGGCCTGGCGCGTCTGGTCATGGGCAGTCGTGCGGACCGCTGGGAACAGCGCCTCGACAAGGCACTGGAGCTGCCGCCGCCGCAGTGGGTCCTCTGCGCCCTGCTGTTCCTGCGCGGTCCCCAGACCCTGGGCGAATTGCTCGCGCGCAGTACCCGGATGCATGCCTTCGACGATACCGAGCAGGTGCGCCATCACCTGGAGCGGCTGATCGCTCGCGGCCTGGCCACCGGGCTTGGGCGCCAGCCGGGCCAGCGGGAAGAACGCTACCTGCATCTGTTCGGCAACGCGGCTGAACGCGATGCCCAGGTCGCGCAACTCGGCAGTACCTCCGATGGCAGTCCGTCCGTGGGCGGACGCGAAGGCCGGCTGGAGGTCCTGGAAGCCCGGATCGCCGCCCTCGAAGAGCGCCTGGCGCGCTTGGAAGAGAGTGCTCAGCGCGGATAGAGCGGCGGCAGGGTGTCGTGTACCGCCGCCGGTGTCAGCGGCGGCAGGGCGTTGATCGCCTGCCACAGGGTCTCGCCCTGCCAGCGCTGACCGGCTTCGCTGTACAGGGCGCCGTTGAGGTCGTCGAGGGCGGCCGCCAGGGGTTCGAAGCGGGCGCCCATGGCTGCCAGGGTTTCCGGTTGTTGCCGGGCCCAGGCATCCAGGGCGTGGCGCGTCGCATGGGGATCATTGCTCTGGCAGGCGCGGCGCAGCTCTTCGCGCTGCACGCGGCTGTCCACGTCCGGCACGGCCGGGAGTACCGCCGGTTGGCGCCGGGCGCGCCACCAGAGGCCGAAGCCAAGCAGCGTGGTGAGCGCGAAGAAGGCGGTCGCCAGCTGCCAGCGCCAGAGTCCGCGATCGCCCGTGGTGACCTTGACTACCGTCGGCGTGGCTGTCGGCTGCAGGGTCGGATCTTCGGCCACCACCAGGGGCTGGGCGGGCAGGGTAGCGCGTTCCAGGGTATCGGTTTCGGTATTCCACCAGACCACTTCCACCGGTGGTAGCAACTTGTCGCCGCTGCTGGTGGGAATCAGGGCCACGCGTTCTTCGCGTTGCCCGACCAGGCCACGCGCCTGGGTCTGCAGGGACAGCCGCGGCTGCTCGGCATAGCGTTTCACGCCTTCGATCTCGGGCAATACCAGCGGCGGCAGCTGACCCGGTGCCAGGCCTTCGGCACGTACCTGCAGGGTACGGGTCAGGGCACTGCCTTCCCGGGCGTTTTCCGGGGCGGGATTCCACTGCTGCGTCAGGGTCAGGCTGCGCGCCGGGACCCAGGGGGTCTGCGGCGGATAACTGGCCGGTTGTGGCAGAACCTCCAGGGTCACCGCCGGAGTGCGCAGCTGGATCGGCTGGCCAGCGCGCGAGCTGTCGTCGAGGCCACCGGCGAGGGTGGCGCTGAAGGTCTGGGGCGGCAGGACCAGGGTGCCGCTCTGCAACGGATGGATGGCGTAGCGCCATTCGATCACGCCGTGACGGACGCCGTCGACGTCGCGCTCATAGACGTTTGGCGTACCCAGCAGGTCGACCCGCGCGTCGCTGGGATTGGGTGGGGTGAGCACATGGTCGTCGTAGAGCGCTACCGCGTGGTAGAGGCGGATGGTCAGGATGGTTTCCGCCTGCACATAGAGCCTGGGGCGATCCACCGCGGCTTCCAGATAGACTGGCTCCCGCGTCTGGCGCTTGGCGGCTGGGGCCGCCACGGTGACGGTCAGCGGCTGACTGTGGGCACCGCCCAGGCTGAGTGCGGGAATGATGAGGGCGCCGCTGGCCTTGGGTTGCAGGGTCACGTTCCAGCGGGTGGTTACCTGCTCGCCCGGCGGCAGGCTGTTCTGGCGCACCCCGAGCACCTTGAAGTCCTGCTCCAGCGGGGCGAGATCGGGTTTGCCGAACTGGGCGGGATCGGTGGTCTCGAGAATGAGTTCCAGGGTCTCGTTCTGGCTGAGCTGACTGCGTTCCAGGCGAGCGCTGAGATCCGCCGCGTGGACGAGGGGCGCGATCAGTGCCAAGGGCAGCAGCAATGGATAGGACTTCATTGCAGCGCGTTCTCCTCGCGTTGTTGCTGCTGATACCAGAACTTGCGGCGCAGCAGTTCGGCCGGGTTGTCGGGGATTTCCCGCAGCCACTGTTCGGCGGCCTGGTGCTGTTCTTCCGCCAGGGAGTCGTCAGGCACGGACGGGCTGACGAGCCAGTCCGCACCGGCCTGGGCCTGCTGCTGCGGGTTGGCCGCAGCAGTGGCGTCCGGGGTAGCGGTACTGGCGCTGGCAGGTTCGTCGGCTTGGGCGCTGCTCTGGTTGGCGGCCTGGGCCTTGCGGCTACGCGCGGCGGCGTCGGCCTGCGCCGCGGCGGCGCGCTGGGCAAGCAGACGCTCGAGGCGGTTGCGATTGCGCAGCGCCGCGGTCAGATCCGGACGCAGCACCAATGCCGCACGATAGGCGAGCAGGGCTTCTTCCAGGCGACCGGCCATGGCCAGCGCATTACCGCGATTGTAGTGGCCGTCCGCCGAGGGATCCCGGGCGAAAGCCGCGGCGGCGACAGTGAAGTCACCGGCCCGGTAGAGCGCCACACCGCGCCAGCGCTCGTCGGTAAACCGCTCGGCGGCCGCACCGGCCTGGTCGTCGCTGAGCAGCTGCAAGCCCTGCTGGTCACGGCGTAGCCAGAGATCGTCCCAGCTACCCGCGTGGACCGGAGGTGGCGTCAACAGCAGGCAGAAGGGCAGGCACAGCAGCCAGCCGCGGCGTGCGCCGCAGGCCACCAGCACCAACAGGGGCAGGAGCAGCAGGTAACCCTGGTCGCGCCAGTCGGAAGGCCCCTGGCCAGCGCTGGCGCGGACATCGTCGGGCCGCTCCAGCAGTCCGAGCCGGCGCAGATCGCCGTCATCGCGCTGCAGACGCTGATAGCGTCCGCCCAGTTCGCGGGCGATGCCTTGCAGGCGACCCTCGTCCAGTCGCGCGATGCGGATGCCGCCTGCGGCATCGCTCAGATAATTGCCTGTCTCGGCGGCCACCGGGGCACCCTGGGGCGTACCTGGTCCGAGGATGGCCAGTTGACGCAGACGGCCTTCCAGCTGACGTTCGATACCCAGGCGCTCACGGTCGTCCAGTTCGCTGGTGATGAGCAGCAGCCGGGCGCTGGCGCTGGGCGCAGGCCCGAGCAGCTCCAGCGCCTTGGCGATCCCCAGATCGGCGCGCTGGCCGGGCACCGGCATGATCGAGGGGCGCAGCGCCTTGAGCAGGTTGTCCATGGTCGGCAGGTCGTCGGTCAGGGGCACCAGGGTATGGGCGCTACCGGCATAGACGACGATGGCGGTCTCACCGTCCTGGCGCGCCTTGAGCAGGTCCTGCAGCTTGCGCTGCACGGCCAGCAGGCGGTTGGGGACGACATCGGTGGCGAGCAGGTCCGGCGTCAGGGCCAGTACCACCACCAGGGGATCGTTGCGCCGGAAGTTCTGGGGTTCGCCCTGCTGCCAGCTGGGGCCGGCCAGGGCCAGGCAGGCCAGCAAGCCCGCCAGGCCCAGCAGGATCAGTCCGAGGGGGGAGCGCTGGCGTTCGCTGTCGGCGAGCAGCCAGGGATGCAGCGCTGGCGGCAGCAGCGCCTCCCAGCGACCGTGACGATGGCGACGCTGGCGCAACGACCAGATCACCAGGGCGACTGGCAGCAGGGCCAGCAGCCAGTAGGGACGCAGGAACAGCGGTAGCCAATCGCTCATGTGGCCTTGCCTCCGCGCCGCCAGCGGCGGGGCCACGGCAGGCGCCCGAGCGCCAGGGTCAGGCCGAGCAGCAGCGCCGCGGCCAGGGGCCAGGCATAGAGCTCGCGAGTGGGACGGGCCTGGTCGGGTTGCTGACGGATGGGTTCGAGGCGGTCGAGTTGCCGCGACACGGCCGCCAGTTCGGCGCTGGATCTCACCCGGAAGTAGGCGCCGTTGGTGAGGTCGGCGAGATGCCGCAGCATGGGTTCATCGAGATCGCTGGGCGTTGCGCCGACACCCAGGGCATCCGGTTCGGCGCCGATCCCCAAGGTATAGACGCGCACCCGCTCACTCGCGGCCAGGGTCGCCGCGACCTCGGGTGTCACCACGCCGCCATTGCTGGCACCATCGGTGACCAGGATCAGGGTCCGACTGTTGTCCGGGCGCTTGCGCAGGTGCTTGACCGCCAGGCCCACCGCGTCACCCACCGCCGTATTGCGCCCGGCCAGGCCAATCTGGGCTTCCTCCAGCAGGGCATGCACGGTACGCCGGTCGGCGGTCAGGGGCGCCTGGAGATAGGCCTGGGAGCCGAACAGGATCAGCCCGACGCGATCACCCTGGCGGCTGTCGATGAAGCGCCCCAGCAGCTGCTTGACCAGGGTCAGGCGGCTGACGCTTTCGTCGCCCAGCTGCATGTCCTGGGTATCCATGGAGCCGGAGACGTCCACCGCCAGCAGCAGGTCGCGCCCGCTCACGTCCAATGGCTGGGGCGGCCCCACCCACTGCGGGCGGGCGGCGGCGGCCAGCAGCAGCAACCAACCCAGCAGATAGGGCAGCAGGCGTCGGGCCCCGACCAGGCCGCCGGCGCGACTGGTGCGTCCGCCCAGGTGTTCGAGTTCGCTGAGGAAGTCGACCCGCAGGGCTGCCTGGCCGCTGTCGGCGGCCGGCAGCAGCAGGCGCAGCAGCCAGGGCAGGGGCGCCAGCAGCCACAGCCAGGGCCAGGCGAATTCAAACATGCTTGCGGATCCAGGTGGCGACGGCATCCTGCAGGCCGTCGATGGTGCGGTCGTCCAGCCGACAGTCCGGGCGATAGCCGCCGTCGACCAGGATCATGTAGCGCGTCAGGCCGGCGGCAGGGCAGCGGGAATCGAGAAAGGCCAGCCAGTCCCGCCCGCTCAGGATCTGGCTGAGCTGATCCGGATAGCTGGCGCGGCTGAGCCGCTTGAGCAAGGCGTTCAGCGCCTGCAGCCAGGGACCGGCCGGGCCGCCGTAGGGGCGGGGCAGCTGGGCCAGTTCGGCCAGCGCGGTGGTGCGCAGATCCTCTTCGGTGGTCGGTTCCGCCACGGTGATGCGGGTCAGCGGTCGCCGGCCGCGGCGATGACGGAGAAAGAAGGCCAGCGCCACCAGGATCAGCGCCAGCAGCCACCAGCCCGGCGCCGGCGGCCACCAGACGGGTTCCGGGGGCAGCCGCAGCAGCTCCAGGTTGGGTGCGCCTGGGCTCACGAGGCATACCCCGGGCGATGTTGCCGCAAGAGATGCCGCAACTGCTCGACCAGGTCGTCCGCCGTGGACAGCGGCAGCAGTGGAATGCCCAGGCGCAGGCTGAGCTCCGTCCAGCGCTCGCGGCGCTGCGCGGCCTGCTCGGCATAGCCCTGACGCACGTCGCTGCGGTCGGTATCCAGTTCCACTTCGGCCTGGCCGCTGGTGAAGCGCAACAGGCCGGCCTGGGGCAATTCGTGATCGAGCGGATCGGAAAGCGGTAGCAGGACCAGGTCGCTGTGCCGCGAGAGCAGCGTGAGGTGCTGTTCGGTGGCCACGTCCAGACTGCGCTCGTCGCAGATCACCAGCGCCAGGCTGCCCGGACGCAGCACTTCGCGGGCGCGGCGCAATACCTGGTTGAAGCTGATACGCGGCACCTGGGCCAATGCCGGATCCCGCAGCGCCCGGTTGGCATTGACCAGGTGATCGAAGAAGCGCAGCAGATTCTGCTTGCTGCGCCGCGGCCGCACCTCGTGCAGGCGCTCGCCACCAAAGATCATGCCGCCGATGCGGTCGTTGTGCTCCAGCACCGCCCAGCCGATCAGCGCGGCCAGGCGTCCGGCCAGCACCGACTTGAATTGCTGGCAGGTGCCGATGAAGGTGCGCGGACTCTGCTCCAGCAGCAGATAGACCGGCCGTTCGCGTTCTTCGTGGAACAGCTTGGTGTGGGGCTCGCGGGTGCGGGCGGTGACGCGCCAGTCGATGGCCCGTACGTCGTCACCGGGCTGATAGGCCCGTACTTGGTCGAAGTCCACGCCGCGACCGCGCAGGCGCGAATGGTGCAGGCCGATCAGCGGGCTGCGCCGTCCGGCGGCGGAAAACAGCTGCACCTCGACCACCCGGTGGCGCATCTCGATGAGCTCGGCCAGGCCCAGGGTCACGCCGTCGCGCTCGGCCATCTCAGGCCACGGCCACCAGATCGAGGATGCGCTGCACCACCCGGTCATGGTCGATACCGGCGGCCTCCGCCTCGAAGGACAGGATGACGCGATGACGGAGGACGTCGAAGACCACCGCCTGGATGTCTTCCGGGCTGACGAAGTCCCGCCCCGCCAGCCAGGCATGGGCGCGAGCGCAGCGATCCAGGGCGATGGAGCCGCGCGGACTGGCGCCATAGGTGATCCAGTGCGCCAGGTCTTGGTCGAAACGGCCCGGGGTACGGGTCGCCATGATCAGCTGGACCAGGTACTCCTCCACGGCGTCGGCCATGTACAGCCCGAGCACCTCGCGGCGCGCGGCGTTGATGGCCGCCTGGGTGACGCGCTCGGTCGGCAGGGTCTCGCCGTCCAGGGCCTCGCCACGGGCCTGCGCCAGGATGCGGCGCTCCACCGAGGCGTCCGGATAGCCGATCTTGACGTGCATCAGGAAACGGTCGAGCTGGGCCTCGGGCAGGGGATAGGTGCCTTCCTGCTCGATGGGATTCTGGGTGGCCATCACCAGGAAGAGGTCGGGCAGGGGATAGGAGGTGCGGCCGATGCTCACCTGGCGCTCGGCCATGGCCTCCAGTAGCGCGGACTGCACCTTGGCCGGTGCCCGGTTGATCTCGTCGGCCAGGACCAGGTTGTGGAAGATCGGCCCTTGCTGGAAGGAGAAGGTCGCCGTGTCCGGGCGATAGATCTCGGTGCCGGTGATGTCGGCGGGCAGCAGGTCGGGGGTGAACTGGATGCGGTGGAAGTCTGCCTCCAGGCCTTCGGCCAGGTCCTTGATGGCCTTGGTCTTGGCCAGCCCCGGGGCGCCTTCCACCAGCAGGTGACCATCCGCCAGCACGGCGATGAGCAGGCGCTCCACCAGGGTTTCCTGGCCAAGGATCTGGCTGGTCAGGTAGGTGCGAAGCACCTGCAGAGCGTCACGGTGAGCCATGGGGCATCCTGAATACGGCGCTGGAGCGGTCAAAGGTGCGCAATTTTACTGCAAGCGGCGGCTGCCGCCCATGCCTGCGCTGGCGTCGCATTCAGAGCAGTTTTTGACGAAATTTTGACGCGGGTCTGGTCAGGCTGGGCGGCTGTCGGCGCGGCCAAGGTCTCGCTTCGCTCAACCAGTGCGTGCCAAGACTGGCGTGATCGCGCCGGAGGGTTAAACTCCCACGCCTGCCGACCGCGCTCGAGGCCTCTGCGTGGCCGATCTCGTGCCGCTGGCCATTCGCCGCGAATCCCTGCTGCTTTTGACAAGGTGTTTTCATGTCGCAAACGGAAGTCCCCCAATCCCCACGCGCCGCTGGCGTCCGGCCGGTGCCGACGCTGGGCAGCCACCTGAGTTTCGTCCTGGGCTGCGGCCTGGCGCTGATGGTCATGTTCACCCTGCTGCGCCTGGCGATGCTGGGCTACAACACCGATCTGATCGGTGAGTCGCCCTTCGCGACCTTTGCCGAAGCCTTCTTCAACGGCGCCCGCTTCGACCTGCGCCTGGTGGTCTATATCTGCGCGCCCTCGCTGTTCTGCCTGTTCAGCCTGAGAGCCATGGCCGCACGCCGGCTGCAGGCCAGCTGGTTCACCCTGGCCGCCAGCCTTTGTCTGTTGCTGGGCGTCGGCGAGCTGAATTTCTATCGGGAATTCCACCAGCGGTTGAACAGCCTGGTCTTCCAGTACCTGCAGGAAGACCTGCACACCGTCACCAGCATGATCTGGAACGGCTTCCCGGTGGTACGCCTGCTGCTGGCCTGGGCCGTGACGACCCTGTTGCTGGGACTGGTGTTCTTTGGTATCGAGCGGGCTACCCGCCGCCATGCCGCGCCAAAGCCTGCGGCCTGGTATCGCCGGGGGGCGGTATTCATGCTCTGCCTGGTAGTGGCCATCATCGCCGCTCGGGGCACCCTGAGATCCGGTCCGCCGCTGCGCTGGGGCGACGCCTATACCACGGACTCCATGTTCGCCAACCACCTCGGCCTGAACGGCACCCTGACTCTGATCGACGCGGCCGAAAACAGCTTCTCCGATCACCGCGACAACAGCTGGAAGGCAACCATGCCCGCCGTCGATGCGCTGGCGGTTACCCGGCAGATGCTGCTGACCCCGCGCGATAAGCTGATCGACGCCGACAAGGCCGCCATCCGCCGGATCTATACCCCGCCTGCCGACGGCCAGTTGCCCAAGGTGCGCAACGTGGTGGTCATCCTCATGGAAAGCATGGCCGGGCGCTATATCGGCGCCCTGGGCAACGAAGACAGTATCACGCCGAATTTCGACGCCCTGGCCGAGCAGGGCACCCTGTTCACGCGCTTCTTCTCCAACGGCACCCATACCCACCAGGGCATGTTCGCCACCATGGCCTGCTTCCCCAACCTGCCGGCCTTCGAGTACCTGATGCGCATGCCCGAGGGCGCCCACCAGTTCTCCGGCCTGCCGCAGCTGCTCAGCACCCGTGGCTTCGACGACGTCTATGTCTACAACGGCAACTTCCAGTGGGACAACCAGTCCGGCTTCTTCAGCAACCAGGGCATGACCAGCTTCGTTGGTCGCGAAGACTTCGTGAATCCGGTGTTCATGGATCCGACCTGGGGCGTGTCCGACCAGGACATGTTCGACCGCTCGGTGCAGGAACTGGACAAACTGGCCAAGGCGCCGGACGGCAAGCCCTTCTATGCGCTCTTGCAGACCCTGTCCAACCATACCCCCTATGCGCTGCCCAAGGACCTGCCGGTCGCGCCGGTCACCGGCCATGGCTCGCTCGACGAGCACCTCACCGCCATGCGCTACGCCGACTGGTCGCTGGGCCAGTTCTTCGCCAAGGTCAAGCACGAGCCCTGGTACCAGGACACCCTGTTCGTGATCCTCGGCGACCACGGCTTCGGTAACAACGAGCAGATCACCGAGATGGACCTGTCGCGCTTCAACGTGCCGCTGCTGCTGATCGGTCCGGGCGTGCAGGAAACCTTTGGCGCCCGTCGCGATACCGTGGGCAGCCAGATCGACGTGGTGCCCACCGTGCTGGCGCGCTTCGGCAAGTCGACTCAGCACCAGTGCTGGGGCCGTGACCTGCTGGGCCTGCCCCAGGGCGATCAGGGCGTGGCAGTGATCAAACCGTCGGGCAGCGACCAGACCGTGGCGCTGGTGACCGGCGATCACATCTTGGTCAAGCCGCGTGACCGGGACGCCGTGCTCTATCGCTATCACCTGGGTACCCAGGCCGGCGGCGAGGTGATCAAGGGTGACGCCAATGCGCCCGAGTTGCAGAAACGCCTGGAGGCCTTTATCCAGACCGCCACGGCCAGCCTGCTCGGCAACACCACTGGCATGAACGACAGCAAGGCCGCCGCCGCCCAGCGGCAGTGACGCTGGTCTAAAAAGAAAGGCCGCCCGAAGGCGGCCTTTCTTTTTGCTGGCAAGAATCAGGCCGCGATGACCACGTCCTCGGCTTGCAGGCCCTTGTCCCGCTGGATCACCGAGAACTCCACGCGTTGGCCTTCCATCAGCACCCGATGACCTTCGCCACGGATTGCGCGGAAGTGCACGAAGATGTCGTCGCCGGTATCGCGGGAGATGAAGCCGAAGCCCTTGGAAGTGTTGAACCACTTCACCGTGCCGCGCTCGCGGTCATCGGCCAGCGGACGTGCCGGGGCAGGGGCTGCAGCCGTGCGCGCCACCGGGCGTGGGCGCGCCTCGGCATCGGCCGTGGGGGCGCTGCTGGCCGGCCCACGAAACTTTTCCGGCAGGCTGGCCAGGGCGGCGACCAGGGTCAGCCCCAGCGGCAGCAGTTCAGCCGGCAGGCCGCCGATCTGCTCGAGGGGCGCCAGCAGGATGAAGGTCTGGGCCACGACGGCGATCACCAGCAGGGCGCTGGCGAGTTTCTGGGCGCCACTGCTGCGGCTGCGGGAGAAGGGCGTGAAGAGAAGGGTGGCAAGACCCAGCAGGGCCAGATGGATGGACTCGGGTTGATCGAAGGACGAGGTGTCGGACTGTAGTCCGGGAATAGCCGATAACAGGAGCGCGGCAGCGCCCACCACGACATGGACAGTAGATAACGTGTTCAATGTGAAATCACCTTGGGTTCAAGAACACGGGTCTGCCGAAACTGCCGGTACGTTGCCCGACAGCGGAGTGACCCGGCGCAAAACGCGCATCCTTATTAAACCCAAAAGGTGAGGGCTGCTCAATCGTGGCACCGTCGCCGGTCGTGGCCGGCGACGGTGCTCTGACTCAGGCGGCGAGCAGGCTGCGCAGCATCCAGGCGGTCTTCTCGTGGGTCTGCATGCGCTGGGTCAGCAGATCGGCGGTGGGCTCGTCATTGACCTTGTCCAGCAGCGGGAAGATGCCCCGCGCAGTACGCACCACGGCTTCCTGACCCTGCACCAGCAAGCGGATCATCTCCTGGGCGTCCGGTACCCCTGCTTCCTCCTTGATGCTCGACAGGCGCGCATAGGCAGCGTAGGTGCCCGGTGCCGGGAAGCCCAGGGCGCGGATACGCTCGGCGATGTCGTCCACCGCGACCGCCAGCTCGGTGTACTGGGTCTCGAACATCAGGTGCAGGGTGTTGAACATCGGCCCGGTGACGTTCCAGTGGAAGTTGTGGGTCTTCAGATAGAGGGTGTAGGTGTCGGCCAGGAGGCGCGACAGGCCCTCGGCGATCTCGGCGCGATCCTGTTCGGCGATTCCGATGTTGATTTCCATGCTGACGGCTCCTGTGCGTCGGTTGCGAAGGGCTTCGAGGCTATCACAGAACCGCTGGCCGTTTAGCCAGTATTGGCATGTCGAGCTGCGTGCCCGGCTACGGTAAAATCGTGACGGATGATATAGAATCTCCCGTTCAGTCGAGCGCCCGGTCCTGCTGGCCCGGCGCCTCCACGCATTCAGCCTGTTCTAGAGAAGCGAAAACACGACCATGATGCGCAGCCACTATTGCGGCCAGTTGAACGAGAGCCTGGACGGCCAGGAAATCACCCTCTGCGGTTGGGTCCACCGCCGCCGTGACCACGGCGGGGTCATCTTCCTCGACATCCGCGATCGCGAAGGCCTGGCCCAGGTGGTGTTCGATCCGGATCGCGCCGAAACCTTCGCCAAGGCCGACCGCGTGCGCAGCGAATACGTGGTCAAGCTCACCGGCAAGGTGCGCTTGCGTCCTGAAGGCGCCCGCAATGCCAACATGGCCTCCGGTGCCATCGAGGTGCTGGGCTATGAGCTGGAAGTGCTCAACGAAGCGGAAACCCCGCCGTTCCCGCTCAACGAGTACACCGATGTGGGTGAAGAGACTCGCCTGCGCTATCGGTTCATCGACCTGCGTCGTCCGGAGATGGCCGAGAAGCTGAAGCTGCGTTCGCGCATCACCTCCAGCATCCGCCGCTACCTGGACGAAAACGGTTTCCTCGACGTGGAAACCCCGATCCTGACCCGTGCCACCCCCGAGGGTGCCCGCGACTATCTGGTGCCCAGCCGCACCCATCCCGGCAGCTTCTTCGCCTTGCCGCAGTCGCCCCAGCTGTTCAAGCAGCTGCTGATGGTCGCTGGCTTCGACCGCTACTACCAGATCGCCAAGTGCTTCCGTGACGAAGACCTGCGCGCCGACCGCCAGCCGGAATTCACCCAGATCGACATCGAGACCAGCTTCCTCGATGAAAAAGACATCATGGACATCACCGAGACCATGGTGCGCAACCTGTTCAAGGAAGTGCTGGACGTCGAATTCGGTACGCTTCCGCACATGACCCTGGCCGAGGCCATGCGTCGCTTCGGTTCGGACAAGCCGGACCTGCGCATTCCGCTGGAACTGGTGGACGTGGAAGACCAGCTCAAGGCCGTCGACTTCAAGGTCTTCGCCGGCCCGGCCAACGATCCCAAGTGCCGCGTCACTGCCCTGCGCGTACCGGGCGGGGCGAGCATGCCGCGCAAGCAGATCGACGACTACACCAAGTTCGTCGGCATCTACGGCGCCAAGGGCCTGGCCTACATCAAGGTCAACGAGCGCGCCGCTGGCGTCGAAGGCCTGCAGTCGCCCATCGTCAAGAACATCCCGCTGGATAACATCAATGTCATCCTGGACCGCGTCGGCGCGGTGGATGGCGACATCGTGTTCTTTGGCGCGGACAAGGCCAAGATCGTCTCCGAAGCCCTGGGTGCCCTGCGCATCAAGCTCGGTCACGACCTGAACCTGCTGACCTGTCAGTGGGCGCCGCTGTGGGTGGTCGACTTCCCGATGTTCGAGGAAAACGACGATGGCAGCCTGACCGCCATGCACCACCCTTTCACGTCGCCCAAGTGCAGTCCCCAGGAGCTCCAGGCCAATCCCGGTGCCGCGCTGTCGCGCGCCTACGACATGGTGCTTAACGGCACCGAACTGGGCGGCGGCTCCATCCGTATCCATGACAAGAAGATGCAGCAAGCCGTCTTCGAGGTATTGGGTATCAGCGAAGAGGAACAGGAAGAGAAGTTCGGCTTCCTGTTGGACGCCCTGAAGTTTGGCGCGCCGCCCCATGGTGGCCTGGCCTTCGGCCTGGATCGCCTGGTGATGCTGATGACCGGCGCCTCGTCGATTCGTGAAGTCATCGCCTTCCCGAAGACCCAGAGCGCGGCCGACGTCATGACCCAGGCGCCCGGCGCCGTCGACGGCAAGGCCCTGCGCGAGCTGCACATCCGCCTGCGCGAGCAGCCCAAGGCGGAATAAGCCTTACCGGAGGAGGGCGCCCAAGTCGGCGCCCTCCGTTTCCCTTTTTTCATTGCGTCGCGGCCATCGCGGCCGGCGCAGTCTTCGTCAAGACATTGGAGTAGCTTATGGCCGGTCATTCCAAATGGGCCAACATCAAGCATCGCAAAGAACGCCAGGATGCCAAGAAAGGCAAGATCTTCACCAAGATCATCCGTGAGCTGACCGTGGCCGCGCGCCAGGGCGGTGGCATTCCGGCCGACAACCCTCGCCTGCGTCTGGCGGTGGACAAGGCGCTCACCGCCAACATGACCCGCGACACCATCGACCGGGCCATCGCCCGTGGTGTGGGCGCCGGTGAAGGCGAGAACGTCGAGGAACTGACCTATGAGGGTTACGCTCCGAGCGGCGTCGCCATCATCGTCGAAGCCATGACCGACAACCGCAACCGCACCGCGGCCGAAGTCCGGCATGCCTTCAACAAGTGCGGTGGCAACCTGGGCACCGATGGTTCGGTCGCCTATCTGTTCGAGCGCAAGGGCCAGATCAGCTACGCCCCCGGCCTGGACGAAGACGCCCTGATGGAAGCCGCCCTGGAAGCGGGTGCCGATGACGTGGTGGCCAACGATGATGGCTCCATCGACGTCTTCACCAGCTTCGCCGACTTCATCGCCGTCAACGAAGCCCTGACCGCTGCCGGCTACAAGGCCGACGAAGCCGAGGTGACCATGATCCCCTCGACTTCCGCGACCCTGGACCTGGACACCGCGCAAAAGGTGCTCAAGCTGATCGACATGCTCGAAGACCTGGACGACGTGCAGAACGTCTATTCCAACGCCGAAATCCCCGACGACGTCATGGCGCAGCTCGGCTGATGTCCCTCTACGAGCGCCTGCCGCCAGATGCTCCGGGCACCCTGGTCCTGGGTATCGATCCGGGCTCCCGGCTGACCGGCTTTGGCGTGGTGCGCGACACCGGGCGCGGCTGCGAATACGTGGCCTCGGGCTGCATCCGTACCGGTAACGGTCCGTTGCCGGAACGGTTGCAGATCGTCTATCGCGGGGTGCGCGACGTCATCGCCCAGTACGGGCCGGTCACCATGGGCATCGAGCAGGTGTTCATGGCACGCAACGCCGATTCGGCGCTCAAGCTGGGTCAGGCCCGCGGCGCGGCCATCGTGGCCGGCGCCGAGGGTGGCCTGGAGATCTCCGAGTACACCGCGAGCCAGGTCAAGCAGGCCGTGGTTGGCAACGGCGGGGCGGACAAGCAGCAGGTGATGCTGATGGTCATGCACCTGCTGCGGCTGACCGAAAAGCCGCAGATCGACGCCTCCGACGCCCTGGCCATCGCCCTGTGCCATGCCCATACACGGCAGAGTCTGGTGCCCCATGGCCTGTTGGCGACCCGTCGACGCGGCGGCCGGCTGCGTCTCTAGCTTCATCCGTTCAAACATCTCGCTCCAGAAGTAGGAAGGTATCCCTGTGATCGGTCGTCTACGTGGCACCCTGGCGGAAAAGCAGCCGCCCCATCTCCTACTCGACGTGGGCGGAGTCGGCTACGAGGTCGAAGTGCCCATGACGACCCTTTATCGGCTGCCGGCCCAGGGCGAGGTCGTCACATTGCATACCCACCTCGTGGTACGGGAAGATGCGCACCTGCTGTACGGGTTCGGTGAAAAACGCGAGCGTGAGCTGTTTCGCGAGCTGATCCGGCTCAACGGTGTCGGTCCCAAGCTGGCCCTGGCGTTGATGTCCAGTCTCGAGGTGGATGAATTGGTTCGCTGTGTGCAAGCCCAGGACACGGCCGCCCTGGTCAAGGTGCCCGGAGTGGGTAAGAAGACCGCCGAGCGCCTGCTGGTCGAGCTGAAGGACCGTTTCAAGGCCTGGGAAAATCTGCCCGCGATCGCTCCCCTGGTGTTGCCGAACCAGGCCACCGTCGCGGCCAGCGCCGAGGCCGATGCGGTCAGCGCCCTGGTCTCCCTGGGCTTCAAGCCGCAGGAAGCCAGTCGCGCCGTTGCCGCCGTGGAAGGGGAAGACCTTTCCAGCGAGGAACTCATCCGTCGCGCCCTGAAGGGCATGGTCTGATCCCATGATAGAAACCGATCGAATCATCTCGGCCGGCGGCCGCGACCGCGAGGAGGTCCAGGATCGCGCCATTCGCCCGGTGCGCCTGGCGGACTATATCGGCCAGCCCGTGGTGCGCGACCAGATGGGCCTGTTCATCCAGGCGGCGAAGGGCAGGGGAGAGGCACTCGACCACACCCTGATCTTTGGTCCGCCCGGTCTGGGCAAGACCACCCTGGCCAATATCATCGCCCAGGAAATGGGCGTTTCCCTAAAAAGTACCTCTGGTCCCGTGCTGGAGCGCCCGGGCGATCTCGCCGCCTTGCTGACCAATCTGGAAGCGGGCGACGTGCTGTTCATCGACGAGATCCATCGGCTGTCGCCCATCGTCGAGGAGGTACTCTATCCGGCGATGGAGGACTACCAGCTCGACATCATGATCGGCGAGGGCCCGGCCGCGCGCTCCATCAAGCTGGATCTGCCGCCTTTCACCCTGGTGGGCGCGACCACCCGCGCCGGGATGCTGACCAATCCCCTGCGTGACCGCTTCGGGATCGTCCAGCGCCTGGAGTTCTACGGCACGGCGGACCTGGCTACCATCGTTAGCCGTTCGGCCGGCATCCTCGGTCTCGCCATCGAAGCCGAAGGCGCCCTGGAAATCGCCCGCCGCGCGCGCGGTACGCCACGGATCGCCAACCGTCTGCTGCGCCGGGTGCGGGACTTCGCCGAAGTACGCGGGCAGGGCCATATCAGCCACGACATCGCCAGTCGCGCCCTCGACTTGCTGGACGTTGATGCCCAAGGCTTCGACCACCAGGATCGCCGCCTGCTGCTGACGATGATCGACAAGTTCGATGGCGGTCCGGTCGGGGTCGACAGCCTTGCCGCTGCCATCAGCGAAGAGCGTCACACCATCGAAGACGTGTTGGAACCCTATCTGATCCAGCAAGGCTATATCATGCGCACGCCGCGCGGGCGGGTAGTGACCCGACATGCCTATCTGCATTTCGGGCTCAATCTGCCCTCTCGTCTGGTCCAGGGTGGTACGCCCGATCTGTTCGAGGTCAATGGTAACTAAATGCAGTTGCGAACATTTCTGATTGGCAACGGCGAGGCTAGGTTCTAGAGTATGCACGCGCAATCGCGGAGCCCGTCGCCGTCCGTCCTCAGGTGTCGTGTCTACTACGAAGATACCGATGCCGGCGGCATCGTCTACTACGTCAACTACCTCAAGTTCATGGAACGCGCCCGCACCGAGCGACTGCGCGCGCTGGGCTATGCCCAGTCCGAACTCGCTCGGGACAATCTGCTCTTCGTCGTCCACAGCAGCGAAGCGCGCTACCATGCGCCCGCGCGCCTGGATGACGAATTGTTGATCGGTGCCGAGGTGGTCGAAGCGAAGCGTGCCAGCCTCAGGTTTCACCAAGAGGTTCGGCGAGCTAAGGATGATGTCCTGCTCTGTGAAGGGTGGGTGACGGTCGCCTGTGTGCGTGCCGACAGCTTCAGGCCCAGGGCCATGCCCGAAACCATGCGAACGGTTCTTGCCGGAAATCCGGCGTCAATTCAATCAGGAGATTAAGCGTGCAACCCAACGTCGACCATACGTCCATGTGGAGCCTCATCGCCAACGCCAGTCTGGTGGTGCAATTGGTGATGCTCATCCTGGTCGCAGCCTCTGTCACGTCCTGGATCATGATCATCCAGCGTAGCAATGCCATGCGCGCCGCCAAGCGTTCCCTGGATACCTTCGAAGAGAAATTCTGGTCGGGCATCGATCTGTCCAAGCTGTACCGCCAGGCCGGCAGCAACCCCGATCCGGATTCCGGCGTCGAGCAGATCTTCCGCGCCGGTTTCAAGGAGTTCTCCCGTCTGCGTCAGCAGCCCGGTGTGGATCCCGATGCCGTGATGGAAGGCGTCTCGCGCGCCATGCGCGTGGCCATCTCCCGTGAGGAAGAAAAGCTCGAGCAAGCCCTGCCGTTCCTGGCCACCGTCGGTTCCACCAGCCCCTATGTCGGTCTGTTCGGTACCGTCTGGGGCATCATGAACTCCTTCCGCGGCCTGTCCACGGCGCAGCAGGCGACCCTGGCCACCGTAGCGCCCGGCATCGCCGAAGCCCTGATCGCCACCGCCATCGGTCTGTTCGCCGCCATTCCCGCTGTCGTGGCCTACAACCGCTTCGCCGCCCGTTCGGAAATGCTGATCAACCGCTACTACACCTTTGCGGACGAATTCCAGGCCATCCTGCACCGCAAAGTCCACACCAGCGACGAATAAAGAGGTATCCCATGGTCCCTCGCCGCAAGAAACGCAAGCCCGTCGCCGAGATGAACGTGGTGCCCTACATCGACGTGATGTTGGTGCTCCTCGTCATCTTCATGGTGACGGCGCCCATGCTCAACCAGGGCGTCAAGGTCGACCTGCCCAAGGTCGACAGCCAAGCCCTGCCGCAGGACAACGACAAGCAGATCCTCACCGTCTCGGTGAAGGCCGACGGCACCTACTACTGGAACGTCGGTTCCGAGGTGGATACCGATCAGAAAGCCAAGTCCTCTACGGCGGTGTCCCTCCCACAACTGAGTCAGCAGGTCGGTGCCATCATGCGTCAGCGTGCGGACACCCAGGTGTTCATTCGGGGTGACAAGGCCGCCAACTACGGCGTCGTCGCTGGCGCCATGGGTGCCTTGCAGCAGGCCGGCGTGCCCAACGTCGGGTTGATTACCGAGGCGCCTTGATGCGACACCGCGAGCGTTCGTCGTCCGAAAGTTATTTCTGGCCGGCCATCTGGGCAGTCGCCCTGCATGTGCTGATCTTCGGCCTGCTGTTCGTCAGCTTCGCCTTCACGCCTGAATTGCCCCAGTCGCGCCCGGTCGTCCAGGCGACCCTGGTCCAGCTCAAATCCAAGAGCTCGGCCCAGGTCCAGACGGAGCAGAAGCTGGCCGGTGAGGCGAAGAAGACCGCGGCCAAACAGTACGAGCAGGAACAACTGGAGCAGCGTCGCCAGCAACAGGAAGCCCAGCGTGAAGCGGCGGCGGCCAAGGCGGCTCAGCAACAGAAGGAAGCCCAGCAACAGGCCGCGGAACAAAAGAAAGCCGACGACGCTCGAAAGGCGCAGCAAGCGGAAGCGGCGGCCAAGGCCGCCGAAGCCAAGGCTGAGGCTGAGAAACAGTCCGAAGCCGCCAAGGCGGCCGCAGAAGCCAAGCAGGCCGCCGAGCAGAAGAAGCAGGCGGACATCGCCAAGAAGAAGGCCGACGAAGCTGCCAAACAGAAGGCAGCCGAGGAAGCGGCGAAGAAAGCCGCAGCAGAAGCGGCCAAGCAGAAGTCGGCGGAAGAAGCCAAACAGAAAGCTGCGGCCGAAGCTGCCAAGAAGGAAGCGGCAGCGGAAGCGGCGAAGAAGAAAGCGGCTGACGACGCCAAGAAGAAGGCCGCCCAGGCGGCTGCTCGCAAGGCAGCGGAAGACAAGAAGGCGCAGGCACTGGCCGAGCTGTTGTCCGATGATACCCAGCGGCAGCAGGCACTGGCCGAAGAGCAGGGCGACGAAGTGGCATCGAGCTTCGATGATCTGATCGTGCGTCTGGTCAGCGAGCAGTGGACGCGTCCGCAGTCGGCGCGCAATGGCATGAGCGTCGAGGTGCAGATCAACATGCTGCCGGATGGCACCATTACCAGCGCGACGGTGACCCGCTCCAGTGGCAACAAGGAATTCGATAATTCAGCGGTGTCGGCCGTGCGTAACGTCGGTCGTATCCGTGAGCTGCAGCAGCTGGATCGCAAGACCTTCGACCAGCTGTACCGCCAGCGCCGCATGATCTTCAAACCGGAGGACCTGAGTCTGTGAACACCCTGATCCGTTACATTCTGCTGGGCCTGGTCCTGGTGGTGGGCTCCGCCCAGGCGGCCGATCCGCTGGTGATTTCCAGCGGTAGTGATCGCGCCATCCCGATCGCCGTCGTGCCCTTCGGGTGGCAGGGTGGTCAGCCGCTGCCCGAAGACCTGGCCAACATCGTCAGCGATGACATGCGCAATTCGGGCGTGTTCTCGCCGATTCCGCGCCAGAACATGCTGAGTCAACCGACCCAGGCCAGCGAAGTCATCTTCCGTGACTGGAAAGCCCTGGGCGCCAACTACGTGCTGGTCGGCAGCGTCGTGCCCAATGGTGGTCGGCTGCAGATCCAGTACGCGCTGTTCAACGTCTCCACCGAGCAGCAGGTCCTCACTGGCAATGTCGGCGGCAGCACCGATCAGCTGCGCGACATGGCGCATTTCATCTCCGACCAGGCCTATGAAAAGCTGACCGGCGTGAAGGGTGCCTTCTCGACGCGCATCCTCTATGTCACCGCCGAGCGCTTCTCCGCGACCAATACCCGCTACACCCTGCAGCGCGCCGACTACGACGGTGCTCGCTCGGTAACCCTGCTGCAGTCTCGCGAGCCGATCCTGTCGCCGCGCTTCGCGCCGGATGGCAAGCGCATCGCCTATGTCTCCTTCGAGCAGCAGCGTCCGCGCATCTTCATGCAATACATCGATACGGGTCGTCGCGAGCAGCTGACCAACTTCGAAGGCCTCAACGGTGCCCCGGCGTTTTCGCCTGATGGCAATCGCCTGGCATTCGTGCTGTCCAAGGACGGCAACCCCGAGATCTACGTGATGGACCTGGGATCCCGTGCCATCCGTCGTGTGACGAATGACTCCTCCATTGATACCGAGCCGTTCTGGGGCAAGGATGGTCAGACCATCTACTTCACCTCCGACCGCTCCGGCAAGCCGCAGATTTACAAAACCGGCGTTAATGGCGGAGGCGCTGAGCGCGTGACTTTCGTCGGCAACTACAACGCCAACCCGAAACTTTCGGCGGACGAAAAGACCCTGGTCATGGTGCATCGTCAGGAAGGTTTCACTAACTTCCAGATCGCTGCTCAGGACCTTCAACGCGGCTCTGTTCGGGTACTTTCCAACACCAGCCTGAACGACTCGCCCACTGTTGCGCCCAATGGCACCATGCTAATCTACGCCACCCGCCAGCAGGACCGAGGCGTACTGATGCTTGTATCCATCAATGGTCGCGTCCGGATTCCTCTTCCCACCGCCCAGGGTGATGTGCGCGAGCCTTCCTGGTCTCCTTACCTGAACTGACGGCTAATTAGAAAAGTCCTTAGATACACCAACATTGCGGTTCTTTTAGGAGTTACATGATGGAAATGCTGAAATTCGGCAAGTTCGCTGCACTGGCTCTGGCCATGGCCGTCGCCGTGGGCTGTTCCTCCAAGGGCGGCGACGCCTCCGGTGAAGGCGCTGGTGCTGGCGCTGGCGCCGGTGCTGTCGACCCGAACGCTGGCTACGGCGCCAACGCCGGTGCCGTTGACGGCAGCATGGGCGACGAAGCCGCTCTGCGCGCCATCACCACCTTCTACTTCGAGTACGACAGCTCCGACCTGAAGCCGGAAGCCATGCGCGCTCTGGACGTTCACGCTCGCGACCTGAAGGCCAGCGGCCAGCGCGTCGTTCTGGAAGGTCACACCGACGAGCGCGGTACCCGCGAGTACAACCTGGCACTGGGCGAGCGTCGTGCCAAGGCCGTTCAGCGCTACCTGGTACTGCAGGGCGTGTCCCCGGCTCAGCTGGAACTGGTTTCCTACGGTAAAGAGCGTCCGGTTGCCGTCGGTCACGACGAAGCTTCCTGGGCTCAGAACCGTCGCGTTGAGCTGAAGAAGTAATAAACGATGTCCAAGCGCCTGCAGTTCTTGATCGCCCTGACCCTCGGTGTACCGGTTGTCGCCGGGGCTCAGGTTCCCGTACAGGATGGTAGCTATGGCACTGCCCAGTCCGCTGGGCAGGCTTATGGCGGTGCAGGCGCGACCAGTGCCGGAAACGGGGCTCCCGTTTCCGGTATGGGTCAACTGTTCATGCAGTTGCAACAGATGCAGGACGATATCGCTCGCCTGCGTGGCCAGGTCGAGGTTCAGGAAAACGAGATCCGCCAGCTCAAGCAGGAAGGATTGGATCGTTACCAGGATCTGGATGGCCGAATTTCCCAGCTTTCTTCCGCCCCTGCCAACGCAGGTGCCGGAGCCGCTGGAGGTGCCGCCCAGGGTGGTGCCATCGCGGCCAACAACACGCCGACTCCGCCTGCCTCCGCAGGTGCACCGGCTGCCAGTAGCGAACCGGGCGATCCGGCGAAGGAAAAGCTGTACTACGACGCTGCCTTCGATCTGATCAAAGCCAAGGATTTCGACAAGGCCAGCCAGGCGTTCAATGCGTTTCTGCGCAAGTATCCCAACAGCCAGTACGCGGGCAACGCCCAGTACTGGCTGGGTGAGGTGAATCTGGCCAAGGGTGATCTGCAGGCTGCGGGTCAGGCCTTCGCCAAGGTCAGCCAGGCCTATCCCACCAGTAACAAGGTGCCGGATTCGCTGTACAAACTGGGTGGCGTCGAGCAGAAGCTCGGCCGCACCGACCGGGCCAAGGGCATGTACCAGCAGGTCATCAGCCAGTATCCCGGAACCTCCGCTGCGCAGCTGGCGCAGCGGGACCTGAAAAGCCTGCCCTAGCGCAGGCTTTTTTCTTCTATCTACCGCAACGGAGGCGGATGGCCTGTGTAGCCGTCACGCCCGTGGCTTCTATGCAAAAAGATACCTTACGTCTTACCGAAATCTTCTATTCGCTCCAGGGTGAAGCCCGCACTGCCGGCCTTCCCACGGTCTTCGTCCGCCTCACCGGCTGCCCACTGCGCTGTCAGTACTGCGACACGGCTTATGCGTTCACCGGTGGCGAGATCCATCACCTCGATGCCATCCTCGAGCAGGTCGCCAGCTACCGCCCGCGACATATCTGCGTAACGGGCGGCGAGCCACTGGCCCAGCCCAATTGCCTCAAACTACTTGAGCAACTCTGCGATGCAGGCTACGAGGTGTCCCTGGAAACCAGCGGTGCCCTGGATGTCAGCGGGGTAGACGTCCGCGTCAGCAAGGTGATGGACCTCAAGACCCCGGCATCGGGCGAAGTCGGGCGCAACCTTTACGCCAACATCGCTCAGCTCACACCGAACGATCAGGTGAAATTCGTCATCTGCTCGCGTGAAGACTACGACTGGGCCGTTTCCAAGCTGATCGAGTACCGCCTGGACCAGCGAGTGGGAGAAGTATGGTTTTCGCCCAGCCACGGCCAGGTGGTGCCCCGCGAACTGGCGGAGTGGATCGTGGCGGATAACCTTCCCGTGCGTTTTCAATTGCAACTGCACAAGATTCTCTGGAACGACGAGCCGGGACACTAAGCATGAGTCAGCCTAAAGCGGTCATCCTTCTCTCCGGCGGCCTCGATTCCGCCACCATCGTCGCCATGGCCAAGGCTCAAGGCTTCGCCTGCTACACCATGAGCTTCGACTACGGCCAGCGGCATAGAGCCGAACTGCAGGCGGCCGAGCGCGTAGCTCGCCAGCTTGGCGTGGTCGAACACAAGGTGATCGGCCTGGACCTCAATGGCATCGGCGGCTCAGCGCTCACCGATCCGGACATCGCCGTGCCGGAAACGCCTGGCGAGGGCATTCCCGTCACCTATGTGCCGGCGCGCAACACAGTGTTCCTGTCGCTGGCCCTGGGGTGGGCCGAGGTGCTTGGTGCTCGTCATCTCTTCATTGGGGTGAACGCGGTGGACTATTCCGGCTATCCGGATTGCCGACCGGAGTTCGTCGAGGCCTTCGAACGCCTGGCCAATCTCGCCACCAAGGCCGGCGTGGAAGGGGATACCTTCAAGATCGAAGCCCCGTTGCAGTTCCTGTCCAAGGCGCAGATCGTCCAGGCCGGCACCGACCTGGGTGTGGACTACGGGCTGACCGTGTCCTGCTATCAGGCCAACAGCGAAGGGGAGGCCTGCGGCCGTTGCGACAGCTGCCGCCTGCGTGCCGACGGCTTCAAGGCAGCCGGAATTTCAGACCCTACCCGCTACCAGTAAAAAAAATTTATCTAGGGTGTTGATTATCCAGAGAAAATCGCTAGAATGGCGGCCACTAACGGGTCGTTAGCTCAGTCGGTAGAGCAGTTGGCTTTTAACCAATTGGTCGTAGGTTCGAATCCCACACGACCCACCATCTTCACCAGAAACCCTCCGCAATGGAGGGTTTTTGCGTTCCCTCAGCTCAGACAAGCAGCCGTCTGTGGCGGAATCTAGCCCCGCAGTTTGATGATGTCAAACTGAATCAACTGGCGCCCGGAGCCTGGCACGAATTGGTCTGGGCGCCATTTCGCTTTGTATTCCGCTGCTCAGCTATCCACGTCTTACTACCGCTGTAAGCGGTCGCGCCCCGTTGCTGATCCATTCTGCGAGCTGATCGAACTCTTCTAGCGTGGCAGGTCCTGCGATGCTCCGCGGCATACTCGACGGTGTAACCATTGGCGAGCATGCGCGAGGTGAGCTGCTCTCGATGCGGCTCCAAGCCCTCATGGCGCTTCCACGCCGGCATACTGCGGCGCAACTAATCGGCTTCGCTTGAGGTGTAGTTGGCAGCCAGAATGGCAAGCTCCATTACCTGCTCCTGAGACAGGGGCACACCCAATGTCCGGCCAAAGACGCGCTCCAATTCGGGTCGATAGTTGATCTCCTCCTGACCGTTTCGGCGCCGGAGGTAGGGATGCACCATACCCCCTGGGCCGGGCCGGACGACGACCACCTCGATCACTAGATCGCAAAAGGTCTGAGGTCGCAGCCTTCGCAGCATCGCCATCTAAGCTCTGAATAGGTTACGAATTTTCAGTAGATAAGGCTGATCTTACCCAGCGCTACGGCAACAACGAACATGATTAGACACGTCCCAACGCTCCAACCGATCGAAGCTCGCTGATTGTCGCCGTAGTCTATGTTCAGGAGGCCACAAAGCAGATAGGTCGAAGCCACTAGCGGGCTAAGCAGGTGCACCGGTTGACCGATGAGCGAGGCAATAGCCATCTCTTGAGGAGTCAGCCCATAGTGGTTCGCGGTTTCCGCAAGGATGGGCAGGATGCCGAAGTAGAAGGCGTCGTTCGTCAATACATAGGTAAAAGGCATGCTGATGAAGGCGGTGAAGGTCGACATGTAGCGGCCTGCCGCTTCGGGTATGACGGCAACCAAGCTTTCAGAGATCGCCTGCACCATACCGGTACCCGACATAATCCCAACGAAGATCCCAGCCGCAAAGATAAGTAGTGTCACTGCCAGCACATTGGCCGCATGCGTACCGATGACGTCCTTTTGGGCCTTCATGCTTGGGAAGTTGACCACCAGACCAAGCGCAAAGGCGACCATGAAGAGGATGGGCAACGGCATCACGTTGAGCATCATCAGGGCAATCAGAGTGATGGTTAATACGGCATTGAACAGGAAGCGCCAATCACTCAGTCGTTGCTCGACAAAGTTTTCTAGGCCTTCCCCGTCTTCGAGACTAATGGTGCCTAGGCGACTGCGCTCGGCGCGACCCAGATAAAAGGCTACGAACCAGACCCAGGCCAGCCCGGCCACCATGATGGGAATCATCTCGATAAAGAGATCTGTGATGTCCACATGCATGGCGCTTGCTGCCCGGGAGAAGGGGCCGGCCCACGGCAGGATGTTCATCACCCCGATCGTGAGCAGCAACACCGTCGCCATGACTTGCAGACTGATACCGGTCCGCCTGTACAGCGGGAGTAGCGCTGCGGTGGTGATGATGTAGGTAGTCGCGCCATCGCCATCCAGGCCAACGCAGGTACCCAAGACCGCAGTGCCGAGCACGATCCGTTGCGGATCGCCCTTCACGATTTTCAGGATGACCTTGATGAGAGGATTGAACAGCCCAGCATCAGTCATCATGCAGAAGTAGAGAATGGCGAAGGTCAGCATGATGCCGGTGGGTGCCAGCATCTTCACGCCATTGAGCATCATGGGGCCAAGCCCATTGGCGAAACCGCCCAGGCAGGCGAACACGATGGGCACCAAAATCAGGGCGACCAGGGGCGATAGCCGTTTGCTCATGATCAGGTACATGAAACAGACGATCATGGTGTAGCTCAGGATGGTCAGCATGGATCCCTCTTCTTATTGGTTCTTATTTGTAGGGTGATACCTAGCGGCCTGCGGATTGCGGACGGCAGGAGGGTCTAGCGTCGGATGCGATGGCTAGTTAGATTTCGCGGTGGGAGAACAAGGGTTTGCCGGCTTGCTCTGTGACCGTTCTGAGCACGGTGCCGGTGGACGAATCCGTTATGTAGAGTTCGCGCCCGTCAGTCCCGCCAAAGGCCAGATTGGTCAGCGTGCGACCGCTCGTGCACGTGCGATAGCAGTAGAGGGGTACACCGAATCGGTCGAAGCTCCAGACGCAGCCGTGGCCCGCGTCGCAGACATAAAGGCTGCCAGCCTTATCTAGTGCTAGACCGTCAGCCCCACTCACGCCGCCCGCCATGGCGGCGAACACACCGACCTTCGATGTCTGGCTATCGCCCTGTAACGGCAGCCGCCAAATGGCATTACCGCGTGTCATGGCCACGAGCAGTGCCTTCTCTTCGAGATCTAGAACCAGCCCGTTTGGGCTAGGGCCGTTGTCCAGCAGGCAATCGAGACGAGTGCTGGTGGGATCGTACCGAAACACTCTGCCACTAGGGTCGTGCATACCGGTCTGCCCCTGGTCGGTGAAGTAGAGGCACCCGTCAGCATCGAAGAAGAGGTCATTGACGCCTTTGAAACTCTCACTTCGCCTATGGGTGAGAAAGGGCTCAATCCGACCATTCACAGGATCCACGACCAAGACGCCTTTCCGGTAGTCCGCCACGAACAGCCGACCGTCCTGGTGGATCTTCAAGCCGTTCGGCCAGCCATCGTATTCGACGATCAGTTCCCACTCACCGCTGGCAGAGATGCGGAAGATCCGGCCATAGGGAATGTCCGTCACATAGAGATTCCCATCTCGATCAAAGGATGGCCCTTCCAAGAAGTTTGCTACCCGCTGGCCAGGTTTGTTGGCCCTAACCCAGTCGGAGTCACCGTCACGCCAAAACTCTTCGGGCATACGGGTGAACACTTCGGTAGAGCGTTCTTTGGGCGGCGCAAACAGGCTCATAACAGTTCTCCTGACCAGCGTGCTTGTCTCCAACTCGTAGCGCCCGAGCGGATCAATCACTGGATCTAGTCAAATTAATTGTTCTGTCTAATAGAACGGTATTTCTTTGGACAGAACAATGATGCGCTATTCGTCTCTGCTGTCAACCCCCGCCGGATAGGCCCGGCATCTACCGCTGAACGACCTTTCGTGCCGTTGACAGGGCAGATCAAAAGTGAAGATACTTTAAACAGAACGATATTCTGCCTGACAGAACAAGCATAAAAATTCGAGTCGTTTCGATTGCTGTCCTGTTCTTCGGGCTCCCCAACCGCAAGGGAGAATCACCGTGAGCGATCTGTACCCAAATGACATTCTCGTGAGCGAAGTCGGCCCTCGGGACGGCTTGCAGAGTGTAAAGGCGACGATGCCGACCCACCTCAAGTGTGAGTGGATCAGCGCACTTGCGGCTTCGGGTATCAGAGAGATCGAAGTAGGTTCCTTCGTTTCTCCGAAACTGCTGCCGCAAATGGCGGACTGTGCTGACGTGGTTGCCCATGCCCTGACTCTGCCGGGCCTTTATGTCACGGCTCTCGTTCCGAATCTCAAAGGCGCTCAAGCAGCCTTCTCTGCCGGCGTACACAAAGTCACGCTCCCCATTTCCGTGAGCGAGCCGCATTCCCTGGCCAATATTCGGAAGACCCACGCTCAGGTCTTCGATGAGGTTCGCGACGTTGTTGCATTGCGTGATGAGCATTACCCCGACATTCAGATCGAGGCCGGTCTATCCACGGCCTTCGGTTGCACGATCCAAGGCGTGGTCACGGATGACGAATGCCTGCGCATGGCCACGCGTATGGCCGAACTCGGAGTCGACGAGATCGGCCTGTCGGACACCGTCGGGTATGCCACCCCCGTCCAGGTTCGTCGGTTGTTCAATCAGCTTCGGATTGAAGTCGGCCAACGCGCCGGCAGCGCTCATTTCCACAACACCCGAGGTCAGGGACTGGCGAACGTCGTGGCGGCGCTGGAAGCCGGAGTGACTGTCTTCGACGGGTCTCAAGGCGGTCTGGGTGGTTGCCCTTACGCTCCCGGCGCATCGGGCAACATCGTGACCGAGGATCTGGTGTATCTCCTGGAAGCCATGGGGCTGCGCACAGGCATCGACATCGATCGTCTGGTAGCGGCGCGCGAATGGTTGGTTAAAGGACTGCCTGGCGAGGCGCTTTACGGTTTCATCCCTGACGCAGGTGTGGGTAAGAATTTCACCTATGCGCAGGAGGCTGTATGAACAATTTTGAGGAAAAAGCGCTGCCGCTCGCCGGCATTCGGGTCATCGAGTTTGTTCACATGGTGATGGGCCCCACCTGCGGTTTGGTTCTGGCGGACTTGGGCGCAGAAGTCATCAAGGTCGAACCCGTACCTGAGGGCGATAACACCCGTCGGCTGATGGGGTCTGGCGCCGGCTACTGGATGACCTACAACCGCAACAAAAAGAGCTTTGCGGTTGATATGAAGTCTCCAGAAGGCCTGGAGGCGGTGAAGAAGCTCATTGCTACTGCTGACGTCGTGACGGAGAACTTCCGGGCAGGCGCCATGGAAAAGCTGGGCCTTGGCTACGAGCAGGTAAAGGCGATCAAGCCGGACATTATCTACAGCTCGATGAAAGGCTTCCTCCCTGGCCCTTACCAGAACCGTACCGCGCTCGACGAGGTGGTGCAGATGATGACGGGCCTGGCCTACATGACGGGGCCGGTAGGTCGCCCATTGCGTGCGGGCGCTTCGGTCAACGACGTCATGGGCGGTATGTTTAGCGCCATTTCCATTTTGGCAGCGTTACTACAGCGCGGTACTACCGGCCGTGGTCAGTTTGTTCAGACGGGCCTGTTTGAGAACTCAGCGTTCCTCGTTGCCCAGCACATGATGCAGAAGGCCGTTACCGGCAAAGCGGCAGCACCAATGCCCAGTCGTATCTCCGCGTGGGCAGTTTACGACGTGTTCGAAACCAGTGAAGAGGATGCCCAAGTATTCATGGGTGTTGTGAGTGACACCCAGTGGCAGGCCTTCTGCGAGGCTTTCGACTTCCCAGAGTGGGCTCAGGATCCCGAATTGGCTCGCAACAATCAGCGTGTTCAAGCGCGTGATGTTTTGTTGCCCAGGATCCGTGAGCGACTCAATGGCCTCGACAAGCAGACCGTCATGACCCTTTGCGAAAAGGCTGGTCTGCCGTTCTCTCCCATTCAACGACCGCAGGATCTGGTCGACGATCCTCATCTCTTGGCCTCGGGAGGCATGGCTGACGTTTCGCTACCTAGTGGGGAGGCCGTGAAAGTGCCGATGCTGCCCATTGAAATGAATGGGGAACGCTTCGGGACCCGATTGGACGTTCCTGAGCTAGGTAGCCATTCGAGAAGCCTTTTAGAGCAGTTGGGGTATACCGCCGCAGACATCGAAAGATTGGAGCGGGGCGGCACTATCCGGGGTGACTGAGTGAGCTCTGGGGCAGCAACGCGGTCTGTCGTCGCTCTCCCTTCATGAGCCACAGACCCTATAAGAACAACAACGAGGTATCGTCATGGTGAATACCACCGCACCGGCCCACCTGACTTCTAAAGTTCAGGTAGAGGCTTCTACAGAGTTACAGAGTCGTGCCATGCGCAAGGCTGCGTGGCGTCTGATTCCACTGCTGGCGCTTGCTTACTTCTTCAACTACCTAGATCGCACCAGCGTGGGTTATGCCGCCTTGCAAATGACGGGTTCATTGGGCCTTACGGCTGCCCAGTTCGGACTCGGGGCAGGCATCATGTTCGTCGGCTACTGCCTCTGTGAAGTACCCAGCAACCTTGCGATGTATCGTTTCGGCGCCCGACTCTGGATGGCGCGCATCATGATCACCTGGGGGGTGGCCGCCGCGGCTACGGCTTTTGTGGTCGGCCCCTATAGCTTTTATGTGGTGCGCTTCCTATTGGGCGTGGCCGAAGCTGGCTTCTTCCCCGGCGTGATCTTCTTCCTCACCCTGTGGTTTCCTGCCCGCTATCGCACGCGGGTGCTCGCCTGGTTCACGGTAGCCACGCCTGTTTCCTTCTTGGTAGGCGGGCCGCTTTCCATCTGGCTGCTGCAGATGCACGGTGTTTGGGGCCTGGAAGGATGGCAATGGATGTTCATCATTGAAGGGCTGCCAGCCTGCGTGCTCGGCTTCATCACCCTGCGTCTACTAGCCAATCGCCCAGACGAAGCAAAATGGCTGTCGATTGAAGAGCGGGAAGCCTTGAAGGAAATGGTTGCTAGCGAAGGAACCAAGTCTGAGAAGAACCACGGTTTTCGCGATGCGCTGAAAGATCCTCGGGTCTGGATTCTCAGTCTGATCACCTTCAGCTTCACCCTTGGCACTTACGGTATTGGTATCTGGTTGCCACAGATGCTCAAGAGCCAGGGGGTCGAGTTCGGAATGATTGGTTGGATCGCAGCCATCCCCTATTTTTTCTCTACCTTGGGGCTGTTGATTTGGGCCAAACACGTTGATCGTACCGGCAAGGGGATTTTCAACCTTGTCGTAGCACTCGTACTCGGCGGCCTGGCGCTGATCTTCGCGCTGAACATGAATGCCTTGGTACCGGCGCTTATCGGCATCACCCTGGCGATGGTCGGCACCATCTCAGCCAAGACGATCTTCTATACCTTGCCTGCCAAATTCCTAACTGGTCAGGCAGCTGCGGGCGGTATCGCACTCATTAACTCGATCGGTGCATTTGGTGGATTTGTTGGCCCCTACCTTATGGGCTACCTGAAGGAGCAAACTCAATCCTTTACCGCAGGCTTGATGGTCATGGGCTGCATTCTTTTCGCTGCGGCCCTGTTGGCGGGGTCACTGAAATTATTCCTTCGCGAAGATTGAGGGTAGAACGTCGTTCTGGCTGCCGATTCGCTCCAGCGGCTACACTGGAGCGAATCTGGAGCATTGCTCCGCGCCCTTGAACGATTGCTCCCGATAGAGCCTATGACCCCTGCCGATCTCGAACAAACCGATTCCTCTGCCCGTGGCAGTTCCGAAGGCGTCGCTGCCGTCGACCGCGCTTTCGCGATACTGGGCGCGTTCGACGCCGATCATCCTGTCCTAACGCTGGCGGAGCTTGCCCGGCGCACGGGGCTGTACAAGAGCACGATCCTGCGCCTGGTTAGCTCCATCGAAAAAGCAGGATTTATCCGGCGATTGGCAGATGGACAGTTCACCATCGGTCATGAGCCGTCACGGTTGGCCAACCTTTACCAGACGTCCTTTCGTCTACGCGACATCCTCTATCCTCTGTTGCAGGATCTCTCGGACGAAACAGGAGAAACCTCCTCCTTCTACGTCGAGGAAGGAGAGAGCAGAGTCGTGCTTTTTCGCGTTGAGCCCAAGCGCGCCATCAAGGTATCGGTACACGAGGGCGATCGCTTTCCGTTAGCCGTAGGTGCATCCGGAAAGGTGCTTAGAGTGTTTGGGCACAAGGCCGCTAGTGACCTGCCTGACGTTGCTGAGTGCTATTGGGCATCCTCCTCGGGCGAGCGAGACCCGGAAATCGCCGCGGTATCCGTCCCTGTCTTTGGGCCCGGCCAACTTTTGCAAGGTGCTCTGACCCTGTCGGGGCCTGTTGATCGCCTCGCAGATAAGCAAGTGGTTCATGCAAGCGAATTGTTGCTCCGGGCATCTGCAAAGGCCACGAGAGCATTGGGTGGGGAAAGCGGATGTTTAGACCAAGCTGCTGATAGGCTGGCACGTAAGAAATAGCCAGCACGGTCACTTGGCCTGGTTATAACAAGGGTAAAGTCCCTAGTGGAAATCGCGGCTGCGTGTATCCAGCCCCTGTAATAGCTCACTAATGTCCTGCAGCCTACCCGCCACCACATGCAGCACCCCATCTCGCGTCTCAATGGTGCCATCCACACGCATCAGCTGAGACGCGACCAGCTCCCGTCGCTGACGCTCCGCCAGGGTGCGCCAGACCACCACATTCACCATCCCGAATTCATCTTCCAGCGTTACGAAGGTCACACCGCTGGCAGTGCCTGGGCGTTGCCGACCGACAACCAGTCCGGCGATCCGCGCTGGCTGACCGTGGCGTCGCTCCTTGAGGTCACGAGAGCTCATAAGACGCTGAGCCATGAATTCGGGGCGGAGCAGGGTAAGAGGATGGGGGCCTAGGGTAGTACCCAACGAGGCATAGTCGGAATGGAGGTCTTCACCCGTGGTGGGAGCGACCAGTTCCTGGATCTCCTCTACAACGACTGCGCCCTCAGCGAAAAGCGGAAGCTGTGGCTCGATTGCGGCCATTGCCCATCGTGCTTGGAAGCGATGACCAGCCAACCCCTTAAGCGCTCCTGCATCGGCGAGGTGCTCGCGTGCTTTGGCATCAAGACCGGCACGTAGGCACAGATCTGTGATATCTCGAAACGGTTGCTGCCTGCGAGCCTGTTCGACCGCGCGGCCGTGTTTCTCGGCCAGGCCTCGCACCATGCGCAGCCCCATCCTGATGGCGGGTTGCCGGCTATCCGCGACAGCCTCGAGGCTGCAATCCCAGTCGCTGCAGGTCACGTCCACCGGCAGGGTTTGCAACCGGTGGCGCCGGGCGTCCTGCAGGATCTGGTCTGGGCTGTAGAAACCCATGGGGTAGGAGTTAATCAGCGCCGCAGCAAAAGCTGCCGGTTCGTGGCATTTGAGCCAGCAGCTCGCGTAGGTCAGCAGGGCGAAGCTGGCCGCATGGGATTCGGGAAAACCGTAGCTGCCGAACCCCTCGATTTGCCGGAAGATGTCCGCGGCGTACTCGGCGGTGTAGCCGTTAGCGCGCATGCGTGAGGTGAGCCGCTCCCGGTGTGGCTCCAGTCCGCCATGACGCTTCCACGCCGCCATGCTGCGCCGCAGCTGATCGGCTTCCCCCGGGGTGTAGTCGGCGGCAAGGATGGCAAGCTCCATCACTTGTTCCTGGAACAGGGGCACACCCAGGGTCCGGCCGAAGACGCGCTCCAGCTCCGGCGGGTAGCTGATCTCTTCCTGGCCCGTCCGCCGGCGCAGGTACGGGTGAACCATCCCTCCCTGGATGGGGCCCGGCCGGACGATAGCCACCTCGATCACCAGGTCGTAAAAGGTCTGCGGCTTCAGCCGCGGCAGCATGGCCATCTGCGCACGCGACTCGATCTGGAACACGCCAAGCGTGTCCGCCCGGCTGATCATCGCGTAGGTCGGCTTGTCCTCTTGAGGCACGGTCACCAGGGTCAGTTCCTTGCCCCGGTAAGCTTTGACCAGGTCGAAGCACCGGCGCAGCGCGCTGAGCATGCCCAGGGCGAGGATGTCGACCTTGAGCAGGCCCATCGCATCGAGATCGTCCTTGTCCCATTGGATGACCGTCCTACCCTCCATGGCCGCGTTCTCGACCGGCACCAGGGTATCCAGCGTCTGGTCGGCGATGACGAAACCGCCCGGGTGTTGGGAGAGGTGGCGCGGGAATCCGATCAATTCACCGGTGAGCACTAGGATCCGGTGAATGAGGGGACTATCAGGATCGAACCCCGACTCACGCAGGCGCGCCGGTGGCGGCAGATTGTCGGTCCAGCGGCCACAGCAGTCTGCAAGCGCTGTGATCTGATCCGGGGGAAGACCCAGGGCTTTGGCCACGTCTCGGACGGCGCCGGCAGCGTGATAGGTGGATACCACTGCGGTGAGCGCGGCGCGCTGCCGGCCGTAACGGCGGAAGATGTACTGGATGACCTCTTCCCGCCGGTCATGCTCGAAGTCCACGTCGATGTCCGGCGGCTCATCGCGTTCATGGCTGATGAAACGCTCGAACAGGAGATTGATCCGGGTTGGATCTAGTTCGGTAATGCCCAGTGCAAAGCAGACCGCCGAGTTGGCGGCCGAGCCCCGACCCTGGCAGAGGATTCCCTTCTGCCGTGCGAAGCGTACGATGTCGTGCACCGTCAGGAAGTAACTCTCGTATGCCTTGACGGCGATCAGCTGCAGCTCTTTCTCAATCTGGACGCGCAGTCGATCCGAGACGCCCTCGGGCCAGCGCCATGCACAGCCCTCCTCAGTGAGCACACGCAGCCAGCTGGTGGCCGTATGACCCTCCGGTACCACCTCGCTGGGGTATTGATAGCGCAGCTCGGCCAGACTGAAGGTGCAGCGCTCGGCGACGCGCAGGGTCTCCGCCAGTAGCTCGGGCGGATAGCACCTCGCCAAGGCTTCACGAGTGCGCAGGTGACGCTCCCCGTTCGGAAAGAGCAGCTGGCCGGCTTCAGCTACCGGGACGTGATGGCGGATCGCGGTGATGGTGTCCTGCAGGGCCCGGCGCCCGCGGCAGTGCATGTGCACGTCGCCAGCGGCTACCAGCGGTAGGCCCAAGGCCGCCCCCAGCCCTTGAAGCTGCTGCAGCCGCACCTGGTCGTCCTGATCGAAGTGCAGCCCCGTAGCGATCCATAGCCGGTCGGGAAACACCTCCAAGAGCCAGCGCGTTGCCTCCGCCTCCGCTCCCCGCTCCGGTACCCAAAGCGCGACGAGGCCGGCGACCTGGCCGAGGTCCTCGCGCAGCAGCCGGTAGCTGCCCTTATCCGCACGCCGGCGGGCGAGGGTAATCAGCCGGCACAGCTGCTGGTACCCCTGCAGGTCTTCTACCAGCAGCACCAGCTTGGGGCCCTGAGCCACTTGAAACTCCGCGCCCAGGATCAGCCGGACGTCGTGCTTCTCCGACGCCTGCCAGGCGCGCACGATGCCGGCGAGGGTGCACTCGTCTGTGATGGCCAGCGCCTCATAGCCCATGGCTTTGGCCCGTTCGAACAGCTGATCGACGCTGGAGGCACCGCGCTGGAAGCTGAAGTTCGACAGGCAGTGCAGCTCCGCATAGCCGGGTGTCACGCAAACCACCCCTGCACCCACCAGCCCGGCCCTTCGGCTGGCGATTGGAAGGCCCAGGCCGTGCGTCCGTCGGCGAGCTCCAACACGTAGTAGTCCCGACGGGCATCCTCACCGTCCCACCAGCCACTCTCGATACGCTCCGGCCCGCTTAGGACGCGTGGCTGATCGACATCCAGAGGCTCCGGCGCCGGCAGCAGCCAGCCAGGCCGCCGATTCGGTCCTAATGCTTGGAGTGCAAGCGAAGGCGTATCGCGCCGCCAGGACCGCTCCGGCCGGTGATCGCCCTGGGCGCCGATCGCATAGACCGCGTCGTCGCCCAGGCGCGACCGAAGTCGCTCGCGCAGCTGCTCCCAGCTCATGGTCTGTTGCGGACGCTCATCGAAGAGGCCGCGGTGCTGAGGGACGAACGAGGGTAGCTCGTCGGCGACCAGGCCGATGGCAAGCACTGGCTCAACCACCTGGGTGGGCTCCAGACGGCCCCGGGCAAATTCGAACAACAGCGCCGGGTCACGCTCGGGTGCCAGCAGACCCACAACGATCTCGGTTGTCGGCGCCTCGCGATGTTCTAGGCGCAGGGTGAAGCGTTGCGCCCCCATATCCCGGCCGGCGAGGTATGTGGCCAGATCCGAGGTCAGGCGACGCAGCGGGAACAGCAGCGCCTGGGTCGACTCGACATCGAAGTTGAGCTCGATGCGGAGCGTGAAGGTGGTCGGTGGCAGAAAAAACTCCATGGGCAGGACCTTGCTGCCGAGCATCTGATCGAGGTGGTTGAGCAGGCTCAGGGGGAAGCGTCGGGCAAGCTGCGCCCGGGGCAGCGCCAGCACCTGGCTGAGCTGACGTAGCCCCATGCGACTCAGGGTCTGCACGATCTCTGGCTCGAAGCCCAAGAGCGCCACCGGCAGCGTCCGCATCGCGCTGGCTAGGCCTGCGTCGTCCCGAACTGCCAGGCTGTCGCCGGCGTTGGCCAACACCCGGGCAGCGACCGGGTTGGGTGCCAGGGTGATCCGATGGCCGAAGCCGAGCGCCGTGAGCTCCTGGCGCAGGCGCGATTCAAACCTGGGCCATGGGCCGAAGAGCGGCAGGCTCGACTGCACCTCAAGCACCAAGGCGTCGGCAAAGTGCAGGCTGACCTGGGAGCTGAAGCCATAGGCCCAGGCTGCGAGCAGCTCGTGCTGGCGCCGCAACGCCGCCTCGTCGTACTCCACCGTCGCAAACCGCGGGCAGATTGCTTGGGCAGCGGTGTAGGTCATATCCGGCCGGACCCCCAGCGCCAACGCCGCCGGGTTCGCCGCCTTGATGATCCTGCGCTGGATAGGCCCGTGGAGCAGTACCAGGGGTTCGTCTGGGTCAGGACAGTTGCGCAGCACACCGTCCAACGCGAACTGCGGGAAAAAAATGCAGGCCCATTTCATGGCGGTCGTCCCTCAATGCCAGACCTGATACGCCAGCGCAGTCGCCGGTGGGTTGCCGCCGCGGCACTTGAGCACCCGCAGCTGCTGAGGCGAACCCTCGAGCACCAGGCGAAGCGCTGCAGGTGAGGCATTGACGGCTTCCCGCTGGTGGCGGAACGCAAAGGCAAGGGTCTGCCCCGTCTCTGCAGCAACCTGCAGTCGGCGCAGCGCGCGATCGTCCGCCCGGCTTGGCCAGCAGAGCACTGCTCCGCAGCTACCGGAGCGCAGGCACTGCTCTGCCGCCCACAGCACGTCCTTGCCCTGGACCTGAATGACGCTCAGCCGGCTAAGATCAACGCCGGCCTGCAGCCACGCATGCGGGTAGAGCAGGTAGGGAGGGGCGATCAGCACGACGCGTTCGCCGGCGGTAGTAAGGCGCGCCAGTGTTGGCCACACGAGGGTCAGCTCACCCAGGCCCGGTCGCTCGCTCAGGATTTCGGTGAGCGCTGCATCAGGCCAACCACCAAGGGGCAGTTGGGCGTCGAGCGAGGCGTGCCCGGTTGGCTGGGTGCTGGCATCGTCGACGTGAGGACTCTGCCCGCGCCATACGCGGCGACTGTCTAGCAGGGAGTCAAGCGCAACGACATTGGTGGCGGCGTTATCCATGCTGCACCCCCGTCGGCGCCGACGGCGTGCTGTCTCGTTCGGTAAGCAGGATCTGCAGCTGCGCGCGTACCTTGAAGAGGTCTGCGTGCAGGATGGAGTTCATCGACTCCAGCCGCAGGATATGACACTGGGCACGCGAGAGTGGGTCGCCGCGGTCGTCCGGAATGAGCCGGTCACCCCGTGGCACGTGGCGTTGGTTCTCTTCCTGTACGAACTGGACGTAGCGCAGTCGGTGGCGCTGTACCTCCGCCGTCAGGACATCCCGCTCAGCGACCAAAATCCGATTGGCGCGCTGGGCTTGCCCCAAGCACTGACGCACCTGGTCCAGTTCTTCAGTCAGCAGATCAACAAGGTTGCGGCAGTACATCAGCTCCGTAGGACGGAAGAGGGACTGCTGCTGTTCGAAGGTGTCCTGCTCATCACCAAGCATGTCCATAGCGGCCCACCTGCTCAATCCCTGAAGCCATGACCTTCTGGTACTCGACAGAACGACCGGGACAACCGTGGCAGAGACGAGGGATGGGGCGCGAAATGGACATGGGGAAAACCTCCTTTCAGGGTACTGTATGGATAGACAGTAATCAGCGAAAGGGTTCCCAGCAAGCTTGACACCGACGAACGGTAGAAGCGAAGCGGCGACTACTGATGCGTTGAGCTTTCCCTACGGGAACATCAGAAGTACTGATAGTGCAGCGACTCAACCTTGGTATGAGTCGCATGCTTGATGCGGCGCTGGGAGGTGATTACTCGCTCTGAAGCCAGCCTTCGACTACGTCGGCGCCGTGCTCAGCTTTCCAGGCTTTCAGTATCTTGTGGTTGCCACCCTTAGTTTCGATGACTTCGCCAGTTTCTGGGTGCTTATAGCGTTTCAACGAGCGGGGCCGCCGCTGCTGTGCTGCAGCGGCAGAGTTACTCCTGCGATCGGTGCTTTTGATGCCGGCTTCTGTGTCCAGAACGGCAATGACGTCGCGAAGCGACTTGTTGTGTTCGCCTAGCAGGGCACGTAGCTGTTTTTCGAACTCGAGCTCTTTCTGCAGACGCTCATCAGTGTTCAACTGTTCCAAGCGTTGCTTCAATTCTTCAATGGCAGCTTCGGTTTGACGGTACTCTTGGATCAAGGACATTGTGATCTCCTCCAGATTAGTCAGTAGCTGCCGTTATAGCTTTTTTCATCTGTAAATGGCTATAGCAAAGATGAAATAATTTTTCCCGTGTTTTAATAGATGGCGGTGTTGCTGATCAGCGGTAGGCTTCGATAGATTAAGTATAGTTTGGTGCGATGGATCGCTGTCCTGATCAGCGTGTCGAACCCCCGACGTCCGAACGTCTACCAATGTGCTCTAAGCTGATACGATCTTCTATGGCCATTACCTGGAATGATTGCGTACTCGCCTTAAACTCTGGCATTCCAGCCAATTGCTAATAAATAGTTTTTTGGCAACCGCGTATGAGCTAGACACATCTTCATTCCATAATTTTCTATAAACGCATCTTTAAGCTTCGTCCTTGTGCAATCCGAGATGGCGGTTCATGACATTACTACGACGTAGGTCCGCCCGCTTCAATCCCGGTGCTTCGCTAAACTAATCCGTGTTGGGAGCGGAGAGATCGAAAGATCTGGCTCGGAGGCGGAGCGAGAGGTCAGTACGCTCCAGGGTTATGACGGCCTCCGTGTGTCGAGACGGACGGTCGGGAACGATACTTATCGGATGCTATCAGACTGCCATTGAGGCTAGCTCTTGCATGGACAGTCACTATGGATCGTGTCGTCGCACAGATTTCTCAGTCCCTCAACTGGGATTATCTCATCGCACTGGAAAGCAGCCTTAAAGCGCGTGGCGTTATGAACACAAGGGTCCAGGCCGAGTTGGATCATCATGCGCTTAATCTGGCCCGCCGCTACTTGCTGAAAAAAGGCAGGCTTGGTACGGGACCCTTCTCAGCCGCGGAGGAGGAGATTCTCGATGTCCTCGCCGAGGCCGTAACGACGTTGCGCCGCTCGGGGCGTTTACCGCATAACATCATCAAGAGCCTCTGCGCTGGTGGGCTAATTGCCGCAGTGCAGCGCAGCGTCTCCCATTCCGGTCTGCTTCGGTGTCGCACCGATTTCGAGTCCGATGCGGTGATGCGGAGTATCTTCGAAGCTATCGTAAATCGCCATCCGACAGCGTTCAGTGCTGAAACCGTGGAACTGGCGGGTCTACACGTAGTGTAGCCCGCGCGCCGCCACCCGCGATTGGATAATGTGTCGCATGGCACCGGAACAGGATGTGCTCAAGTGCCAGCTTGTTGGCTAGCAGACCGCGAGTAGGCGGTCAGTTCTCCGATAGAGATCGTCAAGTCGACACCGGCGTAAGCGTTGGATCTCCCGGCTAATAGTCAATTTTGGCGGGAGGCACTATCAACCGGTCTCCGTTCTTCAAAAAGACTGCGGAGGCCGCTGCCGCTAAAGGAGTCGATCGTGAATACTCATGCTCAAGCCCGCGCTGAGTCGCGCCGTCGCATCGATGCCTCCCAGGCCAAGGTGAGTGCCGTACTCGCCAAGTCGATGCGATTTCGTAGGCAACAGAAGAACCCGTTCTGGATCCTCTTACCCGTGATCGGCGGCATTGCTCTGACTGGCCTAATGGCGTGCTTGGCCCAATTGCTGATGTGATCGATACCGTTAAGGCAGATCTGGAGTGGGGAGGTCGTTGTGGGCAGTCGATCTGCAGGGGTACTGCAAGCTGTGCATCCCCTCGGCCGTCTAGGTAATGCCTGGCTCTTGCCAGGGCTCGCTGACCCGCGGGATCCGGACGCGAGAGCGTGTGCCGAAAGGCATCCGGTCCCCAGTCACTGTGTGGCTTTAGACCGCTGGTAATAGTGGCCACTGAACGGCGAGCATCGTAACACTTCTGATGTAGGCGAATGCCGCTTACAGGAGAACATAGATGGATGATAAATCCAACACTCGGACAAACGCCGGAGCGCGACCGGAAGATTTACGACCTACCCTGGAAGAAACGCAAACCAGGAATGCTGAATTACGTTTAGAGAAAATGGCGAAGCGGCGCCAACGAGAACTGTCGGACCGTTCAATAACAGCTGACAGGAACGACAAGTTGGTTCCCTAGCGTGGCGAACTGAATCAGTCACTTTTTTTGGTAATAAAGAGCCGCTTTTCTTTACTGCTCATCCTGTCGATGCGCTGGTTGATTTTTGGGGAGTGGGCGTTTTACCGATAGGCTTTGGTAGGCGTGCCAGGCGATTGACCTATTCGGTAATGGCATCTAGCTCTTTCCGAAGCTTTGATCTCCCTGAATCCCCTCAAAGGACGTCGACTCCTCGAGCTCAAGCACTACCACGGATAGCGAGACGGGCGGGCTACGGCTGTCTGACTCTCAGCTGTTCACCGACAAGCCTTGCCGTGGGGCGCATCATTCTCATAGCTGTCGTAATGACCAGGGTCTGGTGGGTCAGATATCCAAGGTCCAGATGCCGAACGCTGCATTCAAGTTTGCCGCTTGCGTCACTGAAAGCAGGGAAATATGAGTAGCGGAAAACTCCCTTTTTTGCACTTATAATGCAGCTTAAGATATACCGTGAGTACTGAACGCATGCCCTTGGGTGCAGAATTTGATTATAGCGAGTCTGTAATTGGCACGAAGGCTTGGGCATAACAGGTCCAAGGCGTCGGTGAATGGCTTCGTTGGCTGGAATTAGATGGCGCTGTCAAGGGTGGGAAGGGATTCCCTCTTATTGCCTAGTTTTATCGGCGCGGCGTAATGGATAGGGCGCTCATAGGCATTCCGCTCTTGATGTAGAGGGCGGATCAATAATTAAAAATGGCCCATGAAGGCGTGTGGCAGCCAAGTGTCCTTCACTTGGAATGCTTGGTGTGCTTTTGTAAGAATACGATTGGATGCAGGGCTGATCCTGTCTGGAAGATTTAGCTGTTCCTGCCAATGGTAGTGGTCGACAGCATTGCTGTAGATGCGATTTTCTAGCCGTATTCGTGGCTGGGTATTTGCGCCGCTATGAATTAAATGCGAATGCCAATGGTTGCAGTATTTGTTGCATTTGGTTGTTTTGTGACTTCACGCGTTGCGTGTGGCACGCGTATAGGTTGATAAGGAAGATATGCTAAAAGATTCAACGTCTACAGAAGGTATATTGTATTTTTTGCTGATCGGCGTGGTCTTGCTGGTACTGTTGTCCAGTCTTGTTTTTGATTCTTGGTAGAGGACCGTTTTGGATGACCTGAGTATCTCTCTGATAATAGAAAAGTAGCTCTCCCTCCTGTTGGCGATAATCGAAGTCCCTAAAGGGTTCTGAGCGGCTTTAGATTGCGAAGGGGATACCTAGGTTATTATTTCGTTTCGACGGCCTCCTAGTAGCAGTGTCTTTGATTTTTTTAAAAAAATCCGATTTTTAAAAAAGTAGACTGCAGGGTTTTAGTGGGTGCTCCACACAATGGTGCTCTTGACTCCGTGCCAGGATGCGCGTGAGGTCCTGGATGTATTGCAGATATTAGGGGTTTGTTTGGTTTAATATAATTTGATGATCGTTATTTTATAGATAGATTCAGTCGAACGCGCTACGTGATTCATGGCTTCATTGTGCGGTGGATATATTAAAACAGGCTGGCCAGACAGAGGTGGTGATGGACGTCAATCTGATGGTTGTTTCTACGAAGGCACGAGCCACTGGATTCATAAAAAGCCTTGGTTCTACGTCTACTGTCTTTGGTGTTTCCCAATTTAATAGTGTTGGCTCTGCGCTCGAGGCGCTCAAGGGTGAAGAGAAGCCAGATGTTATTGTCCTGGTACTGACAAAGAGCGTCCTGAAGCCCGTTAAAATCCTAGAGCTCTTGAGCGCCGCCGCCAAAAAAAGCTCTCCTATTCCTGTTCTGCTTTTAGGGTCGGAGTCATTCCGCGCACGTGTAGATTTCGCCCTTCAAGAAGGCGCGCATATCTATATAGGTGATGAGTTATCCCATCCTCGCCTCCTGATACAGGTGTTACAAGACGTTTGGACAGGTTCTGAAGGATACCGCGTACGCAATAGCGCTCTGTCGAGAGCAAAGATCACCCTGGATTCCATCAGTGACGGAGTCATAGGTACTGACGGTGAAGGAAAGGTTGAATATATCAATCCCGCCGCTGAGAAGCTGACGGGATGGCCGAAAGAGTTGGCAAAAGGGAAGCCCGTTAGCGACGTCATGAAAGTCAAGCTTGATGGGGCATTTGGCGATATACCTCATCCGGTAGAACTGGCGCTGAGTAAGCTAGCACCTACAGGATTGAGTGCAGGCGCTGTCCTCCTGAGGCGTAACGGTGGATCAATAGACATCGAGGACTCCACCGCGCCAATGATCGATGAGAAGGGGGCTGTAACGGGGGCTGTCATCGTATTCCATGATGTCTCGATGGAGCGCGCCATGAAGGCCAAGATGACTTATCTGGCGGAGCATGATCAGTTGACCCATCTGCCCAATCGCCTGTTGTTCCGTGACAGGGCAGCACAATCATTGCGATCCGCCGTTAGGAACCATTCAAACGTCGCGATACTCTTTCTAGACTTGGATAACTTCAAAGGGATAAACGATTCCTTTGGCCACTCGGTGGGCGATAAGCTTCTGGTTTCGGTTGCTGCTCGACTGTCGGGATGTGTGCGGGAGGAAGATACGGTAAGCAGACAGGGAGGCGATGAGTTTTTAGTATTGCTCGCAGGACTCAAGAGTCGCGAAGCTGCCGAGAAAGTCGCGAAAAAAATCATATCTAGTTGCAATGAACCTTATTTGATAGATCATCAAGAAATTCATATTACGATCAGTATGGGTATAGGGTTTTCTCCGCAAGAACATGTCGATATAGATTCGCTCATTGCGCAAGCTGACACTGCCATGTACCGGACGAAACAGAACGGCCGAAACGGGTATACCTTCTTTAGTAATGAAATAGGCGCTCAGGCCCAGGAGCGGCAGAAAATCGAGGAGGGTCTACGTCAGTGCATCGATCTTAACGAGATCAGGCTTGTCTACCAGCCTAAGATCGATCTTTCGAACGGTGCGGTTGTAGGTGTTGAAGCGTTGATGAGATGGCGCAATGACGCTTTGGGAGAAGTTGCGCCAAATAGTTTTATTCCCGTCGCTGAGGCGACGAGATTGGTGGTGGCGTTAGGTCGGTGGGCGATAAAGGAAGCCTGTACCCAAATAGGCCAATGGAAGTCGCTGGGTTTAGGGGAGATCAAAATCGCCGTCAATGTGTCGGCGTTGGAGTTGGAAGACGACTCCTACGCAGACTACGTTTCTACGGTTTTGCGCGATTGTAAGCTGGATCCGGGTC
The DNA here is from genome assembly GCF_001518815.1 of Pseudomonas oryzihabitans. Lineage (NCBI taxonomy): Bacteria > Pseudomonadati > Pseudomonadota > Gammaproteobacteria > Pseudomonadales > Pseudomonadaceae > Pseudomonas > Pseudomonas oryzihabitans. Next base: position 3,169,191 of record NZ_CP013987.1, on the reverse strand, counting down.
TACTGCAGCTAGAAGTAACGGAGACGATTTTTATAAAGGATTTGAGCGAATGCTTGATAAGGTTGGAGGTGCTGAAAGAGGCGGGCGTTTTGCTTGCACTCGATGATTTTGGTACCGGTTATTCGAGCTTTTCATACTTGACCCGTATGCCCTTTGATTTTCTAAAAATAGACAGGTCATTTGTTCATGATATCGAATTGGATAGCGGCAGGGAGGCGGTGGTCGGTGCCATGCTCTCAATGGCGAAAAGCCTAGGCCTCACGGTGATAGCTGAAGGCATAGAAACCTCTGCCGAAGCAGATTTTTTTATGAATAGCGGATGCGATCAGGCCCAAGGGTTTTTTTTCAGTAAACCCTTGGAGGCCATGGATATGTCCTACTTTCTTAGCCAGCAGCGCTTGTCTACAGCGTGATCTCTCCAGAAATGCTCTGGGCATAATGCGCTGGGTCGTGGCACCGGCTCGGACAGTCAGACTGGATGTGTGATGGGCGTTTTTGCCTACAGGCATGTTGACGATCCATTCACGCTGCAAGGGCTGTACGTGTCTTAACTGCGTATCGGCAGATATGACAGCAGGCGATCGGTTTCCTTTTTCACTACGGCATAGCATTCGCAACTCAGCTGTTCGAGTTGCTTACGGTCGAGTACCGTGATGTGGCCGCGGCTGTATTCGATAATGCCCTGGCGCTGCAGTTTGCCCGCGGCCTCGGTGACCCCTTCGCGACGTACGCCGAGCATGTTGGCGATCAATTCCTGGGTCATGTTCAGCTGATCGCCAGGCAGACGATCCAGCGACAATAACAGCCAACGGCACAGCTGCTGGTCTATCGAATGGTGGCGGTTGCAGACAGCGGTCTGCGACATCTGGGTGATCAGTGCCTGGGTATATCGCAGCATCAGCACCAGCATGTCACCATGTCGATCGAATTCTTCCGTTAGGCGCTGACCTTGCAGCCGATACGCATAGCCGCCGCTCTGTACCACGGCGCGGCTAGGTGTGCTCTCTCCGCCCATGAACAGCGAGATACCCACCAAGCCTTCATTACCCACCACGGCGATTTCCGCCGTGGCGCCGTTTTCCATCACGTTGAGCAGCGAAACGATCGAGTCGGTGGGGAAGTAGACGTAGCGTACGGACTCACCAGATTCATAGAGCACCTGACCCAGCGCCAGATGGACGAGCTCCAGGTGCGAAGAGAGCCGTTGCTGGACGTCGTCAGGTAGAGCAGCCAACAAGCTATTGCGTTGCGGCTTGGAGTCTTCGGGCATAGCTTCTCTTCGGCAGTGCGGTCGGATTGAGCCGTCACTATACGCCTGGCGTCACCCACGCATGCTCCCTTGGCCTCAGGTGCTGCTGGGACGACTCGTATCGGCGATGTTGATCAGGTTTTGACCGCGGGCGTGTGCAGACTCGTAGCGATCCAGCTCGCTGGGCGACGCCTTAAGGATGGTGACGGTTGCGGAGTCCGCCGGCCTGACGTCGCGCCGGGTGACCTGGATGATATTGCCCGAACTTTGTGAAACGACGAAATAGGCGAGCATAACGGCTTCCTCGTGCCTGTTTCAGCGATCTTGCTGTGTGGCTCGCAAAAGGCGAAGTGAGATACGACCGATGCCTTCGCTCAGCATCTTTCAGGGCCCGTTAAGCACTACTGCAAGGAAATCCACTTTTCAGGCCTCGACCCACTGGAGGATTGCCTCAAAGGATGCCTAATCGCCATTTATATCTGTACCAGTACGCCCCTGTTCAAGTGGTGTCAGGATGGCTGCGCTAGCGACCAAACCCAGCCGAGGTGTTGATGCTGATTTAGGTGATAGGTAACGATAGAGGGAAGTGATCCAAGGCTTCCTGGAGATGAGTCCACTTGGAATGAGCGGTGTGGCCAAGCATGGGTTTGGCCTTGAACAGGGCCGTCTACGATAGGAAGCGCTTTATAGGGGTCACGCCCGACGAGAGAGTCCGTCATCTTCATTCACTCCTTGGTATATAGGTCTGGACAGTTGGTACGAGCCCATGCAAGACAAAACTCCTGTTCTTTGCTGAGTTTGCCTGCGTCAGTGAGGGCTTGCTCAAGATCGGTTTGAACCTAGAGCTTGAGGTCAGCGGCGTGAGCGATTTTGAAGCGTTTCAGCAAAACGATTGACCAAATCCGCTTCCAAGTTGGTGAGCCTGAGCTGAAACCGTACCGTAAGGACCATGAGCACCTCCTGTGCTTCTATTCCAATAGGGTAGTGAGTATCCCGCAAGAAACCGCTCTAGCGCCAGTGATAGCTGTGGGATTCAGCATGTCCGGGCAGCGCCTCCGCGGGTGTGCGCTCTACCAATAATCAAATAGGAAGAACGGCAAAACTACAATGACGACCGTTCCTGCAACTGCGATGAACAGCAGGATACCAACGTAGGCGACGCTTTTTCTCGACCTCAAAATTTTCCGTGCCACAACTCACCGTCTCCACGGATTTCACTTCTGGCTTTTCCTTAGACTGCTCATTATCGTTTTTTTCCTTCCATGCCCGACCGGTGGGCCTCGCGCCTGGCTTAGCAATCAGCGCCAAGATGACGGTTACGCTAGTCAGCAGCAAAGTCGTCCGTGGATGCAGACCGAGAACTATGGACGCTGTCTTCGCGCTGGCTATGCCTTATGCAAGTTCCAGATCGGGAGTACACGCTCCTCGATGTAGAAGTCCTGCCGCCCCAGGCCAGTCCTACTGGTTATCGATGATTTAGGCGCCAGTCGTGACAACGACTTCGAGCGCATGAGCATCGTTGAAGTGGTGTACAAGCGCTACGAGGAGATGAAGCCGACCGTCCCTCTCGGCTGCCAAGTTCGAGGCGAGCGTAGGCGAACGCACTGCTGACCGGCTCCGCGAGGGTGGCGGCTTCGTCCTGTTCGAGTGGGAAAGCACTCGTCGAAGTGCCGCATGAAGCCCTGCTGGTTCGTTCTATTCCCTGGCCGACCGCCGTTCGCAATGGTCGGCGCCCAAGTAACCCGCGACGATGCGCTGACCTCGGCTCGCATCATCTGGCCGGAGGCCGACGTAGCATGATGTTCACCAAGCAAAAGATGACCGAAGCCCGCCGCCTGGCCTATGACCAGGGATTCAATCGCGGCTCCGTCACGGACCCCTAGATCCAGCAGACCGAGGCCCATATCCACTTCCGCGAGCAGGAGCTTGCCCAGTCGGTGGAGCGCGAGCGCAATGCGCCGGCCCCGGCACCACGCCGCGCGATCGGTAACCTCCTGGTCGATGGCGATGAAGGGTAAGACACTTAGCGCCGCGGAAAAGCGCTTCCATAATGCTGTGTCCAGCCTGGGCTGCATCGCACGTCGGCTGGATGGCCGCCTGAACCTACTCGTGAGCATCCACCACATCGAAGGTCGCGCCTGGTCCGGCGCCCACCTGCGCCTGCTACCGCTGCGCGCTAGCCGCCATCAGGATGGAACCGGCATGCCCGGCCTGATTGCCATCCACCCTTGGAAGCGCCGATTCGAGAACCGTTACGATGCCCAAGACAAGCTGCTGCAGCGCTGCCATGGGCTGCTGGCCAAAGCGGGTGCTGCATGACCGCCGCCCTCATGCCCTGAGCCCCGCCGCGCTATTCGCGCCCAAAGACCCGCCGGAATGACAGGGAAGCCATTGAGCAAAAGCAACTGTTCGACTGGCTCGACCTGCAGTACCCGAAAGTGATCTACCACGTCCCTAAAGGCGGCAAACGCGACGCGACTACGGCTAAGAAGTTACAGGGGCAGGGCGTAACGGTTGGCATCCCTGACATCTGCATCGATCTAGCGCGCTGCGGCTATTTCGGTACGCGGATTGGGTTCAAGCTGAACCGTGTGCACAAGAGCACTGTTTCCCCGGTGCAGCGTGAGACCCTGGACCATCTGAGCGAAGCAGGTTTCTTGGCTTGGGTCTGCGTTGGCTTTGAGGATGCGCCTAGCCATCACCGCTTATTTGCGCCTACCCAGAATCGAGGTCATCCAGTGATCACTATGCAGCACACGATCCACGACATAGCCGCCCAGATCTTGGGGCGGTCCCTAGTCGTTCTGCCAAGCCACCTCGACAAGGCACACGTAGCTGCTCCTGATAACGCTCAGGAGCTTGTCGACGAAATACACGCTATTGCTGCGCTTCGCATGGGTACTGCTACGGACGATGAGCTGCGCCGAAGGTGCCGCGTATTGGAGGAGCAGCGCAGCCAATGCTTCGTCCGTATATCTACCGCCCAGGGTCTGCGCTCTGGTCGAGGTCAGGATGACCGGTTCCTGTCTTGGAAAGACAGCAGCACCATCGACAGAGCGGCGCAGGAAAAAAACCAGCGTGACATGTCACGCGCCCAGAGCGAGAAGGTCCTGATCATTGAGGAGATCGACCGAAGGACTAATGCGCAAGTAGCACGGCCCTGACCTCACCCGGAAGGTGAAGCTGATTTCGCGTTGCGTGATAGGTCACAGGGGAGGCGTCACCAAAGGCGTCATCTACGAGAGGGCGTGCGACGCCTGTGCTGGTACCAGCTGGGTCGACTACACCCCTGGCCAGGCGCTGCCCGTAGAGGATCTGGTCTTCACCCTGAGCCACCGCCTCCTGCACTTGGAACAGCTGCTGGCCACCCTGCAGTGGATGCAGCACGACGAATCGAGCAACCGCCGCGGCCCGCACGGCACGCATCGCACCGGAGACTCACCATAAGCATTACCGTGACATCCTAAGTGCAGTCGTCCGCTGCCTGTCCGCCCAGATCATCGACAACACCAGCAAGCAGGCCTGACAGAAGCTCTATGACGCCGGCCACCTGGAAGTGCAATCTGGCAGCGGCCTTAGCCCGCAGGAGCAGCGCGACTTGGACTACCTGCTGCACGCTCCGCTACACCATCAGCTATCGTCACTGGACTGGACTGGACTGGTGGCCAAGTACAGCACGGGCAAGGCACGCAAGGTCGATGCCATGGATTCCTGATCCCGCGCCCTGAGTAACCAGCGCCACGGCTGTTTGTATGGAAGGCGGCCACTGCCTGGCCGATCCCTGAGCTACGCGGGTAGAATGGCACCGATCCACAGACATAGTCGTCTCGCTCAAAGCATGCTACTACATGAACAGCTGGGACCCGGATGCACGCCCCGAGCAGACGTGCCGCCGGTGGTGCGGTGGCATCGGTAAGCGCTGCGAGGATCTAGTGACCCAGGCGCTTAGTCGTACTAACACCGTGGTAACAGAAGAAGGGCTACTGGGTCATATTGCCGCTCGACGGTAGCGAGCGTTTGAGCAATTATTTCCCTATCTTGCCAATTTTGTGCGTATAGAAGATGCAGACGACTTTGAAGCCCGCCCACTGAGGCGGGCTTTTTTATGCCTGCTCTAAAACAAGAGCCGCGCGAAATCCCCGAGCGTAGGAAGAAGTAGTCCACTTCTGTGGGTCGCCTTTCATTACTCTTTCCTTCGATGGACCATGACGCCACTGGATAATTAAACGCTATAATACGGATCGCTCAAGCATAAGCGGTAAAGTAAACGCTTTATAAAGACTAGCCCCCGTTAGCGCGACGTGGTGTGCGGATGATCGGTCAAGCTTCAGATGGCTGGTAATAGTGGCCACTGAACAGAAAGCTCAAGGACGTTTCCAATATCGAGCAAACTTAGCAAAATGAGAATCAAAATGGCTGAAGATGTTAGAGGTGTAGTGGGTAGTGGCGCGCGTTCAGGCTGTCTGCCGTCTACCCCAGAAGAGAGGCAGTATCGAAAAGCTGAGGTACGCAGGCAAAAAGCCGAAAAACTTCGTCAGCATTTTCTTTTATCTCGCTCTCTAGGAGCGGATAGGGAAAAAAGCTAGTTCCACAATAATAAAGACTACCGGTAGTAGTGGCTACTGAACATCTCATAGTTTTCTACCTCGAATCTATTGAGGCCATTCACGGTCTCCCTGTGAGGTGGTAAATGATTGTCCCAACTAGTAGGTGGCAAAGATTCAGTTCGCCGAACGCCTCAGCCCTGCTCGCAAGAGCATTGCACGGACCATACGTGATGCCCTCCGAATTCCTGAGCGCACACGCAGCTGAACCTGACCCAGCCGAGGAGTTGCGTCCTGATGAGATAGATTCGGTCAGCCTGCCTAAAGAAGATTCAGACGCTTTCGATGAACCAGTGACAGGTGAGAATGACGATCAAGAGCCAGCCCCTCGGTGATTCGTGGGAGATGAAATTTAGCCTGGCTATAGCGCCGGGCTTTTTGTTTCAGGGAGTCAATCAGCTCGATGGGCGCCTTTTTCATGCTGAGCTAGTACCCGCCTCTAGCTTCGTGTGCACGTGTCTTAACTGCGTATCGGCAGATATGACAGCAGGTGATCGGTTTCCTTTTTCACTACGGCATAGCATTCGCAACTCAATTGTTCGAGTTGCTTACGGTCGAGTACCGTGATGTGGCCGCGGCTGTATTCGATAACGCCCTAGCGCTGCAGTTTGCCCGCGGCCTCGGTGACCCCTTCGCGACGTACGCCGAGCATGTTGGCGATCAATTCCGGGGTCATGTTCAGCTGATCGCCAGGCAGACGATCCAGCGATAATAACAGCCAACGACACAGCTGCTGGTCTATCGAATGGTGGCGGTTCTATACGCCTGGCGTCACCCACGAATGCTCCCTTGGTGTCAGGTGCTGCTGAGATGGCTCGCCGTATCGGCGATGTTGATCAGGTCCTGGCCGCGTGCGTGTGCAGACTCGTAGCTAGCCAGTTCGCTGGGCAACGCCTCGAGGAAGGTGACGGTTGCGGAGTCCGCTGGCCTGACGTCGCGCCTGGTGACCCGAATGATGTTTCCCGAACTTTTTGAAACGACGAAGTAAGCAAGCATAACGGCTTCCTCATGGGTGTATGAGCGATGTTGCTGTGTAGTGCCCTTCTGGGAGTTCGCGAGGCAGGTCGCTGTGCTTTTGTTCGTAGACCAGACCAGCAGTTCGTTCAGATGGCCCTGTCCCAGTCGTGAATATCAGGGATATCCTTGCATGATGCGGCTTTTCGCCGGTCCTGCGTCGTCAAGTCCTGTCCCTCTGTCTCGCGCGCTGCTGCGAAGGGCTCGGAGCGCGCTGGCATTGCGCAGCTCTAGTTGTCCGGCCAGCGCACATCGACCTGATGCTCCAGGCCATCGTCGATCAAATCGATGCTGTCGCCTTGCACCATCGTGCCGTCCATTTGAATGGTCGGCTGGGGCAGGTCGCCGCGGGAAAGTGCAATGCGGTAGAGGGTGGTGCCGAACCGATACTCCAGGCTGAAGGTCGCCCACTCTGCCGGTAGCACCGGGCGGATGCGCAACTGGCTGCCGCTGCGTTGCACGCCGAGGAGCGACTCGACGATCAGCTGATACATCCAGCCGGCGGAGCCGGTGTACCAGCTCCAACCACCCCGTCCTTCGTGGGGCGGCATGCCATAGACATCGGCAGCCACGACATAGGGCTCGACTTTGTAGATGGCGGTGGCATCGTTCCCGTGGCCGACTGGATTGATCATCCGCAGTAGCTCCCATGCCCGGGCACTGTCTCCCAACTCGGCAAACGCCATGCCCGCCCACACCGCCGCATGGGTGTACTGCCCACCGTTCTCGCGAACACCGGGTACATAGCCCTTGATGTAGCCAGGATCAAATACACCCTGGTCGAAGGGCGGATCAAGCAGCTGCACCAGGCCGATATCACGACGCATGAGGTGCTGCTCCAGAGACGCCATGGCCGCGCGTTGGCGCGGCTCCGGCGCTGCGCCCGACAGCACCGACCAGCTCTGAGCGATGGAGTCGATGCGGCATTCATCATTGCCAGCCGAACCCAGGGGCGTACCATCGTCGAAGTAGGCGCGGCGATACCAGTCTCCGTCCCACGCGTGCGCATCGAGGCTGAGGCGCAAGGTCTCGGCCTCTTCTTCGCAGCGCTTGGCAAAGGCGGCATCGTCATGGAGCAGGGCGGTGGTGGCGAAGCGGCGGAGCACGTCGTAGCCAAAGAAACCGAGCCAGACGCTTTCGCCCTTGCCCCCTTCGCCGACGCGGTTCATGCCATCGTTCCAGTCGCCGTCACCCATCAGCGGCAAGCCGTGAGCGCCACGCGCCAGGCTGTGCTCAATGGCCCTCACGCAATGCTGGTATAGCGTCTCTCGTAAGGGGGAGTGGGTCGGCAGGTCGTAATAGGACTGTTCACCAGCGTTCAGCGCGCGTCCTTCCAGGTAGCCCACGGTTTCCGAGAGTACGCTGGCATCTCCCGTGACCTTGACGTAGCGGCTGGTCGCCCAGGCCAGCCAGAGATAGTCGTCGGAGCAGCGGGTACGCACACCGCGATCCAAGGGCGGGTGCCACCAATGCTGCACATCACCTTCGATGAATTGATGAGCAGCGCACAGCAGGAGGTGCCGACGAACCGCGGTCGGATCGGCATGCAGCATGGCCATGCTGTCCTGCAACTGATCGCGGAAACCGAACGCCCCGCCGGATTGGTAATAGCCACTGCGGGCCCAGAAGCGGCAAGCGATCACCTGATACATCAGCCAGCCATTGACCAGTACGTCCACGGCCGGCTCTGGCGTATTGATCTGCAGCTTGCCGAGCGTGTCGTGCCAGTGCTCGCGGACGCATTGCAATTCCGCTTCTGCGGTGACGTTGCCCCGCATGCGTAGCACCAGATGCGATGCCGAGGTGGCATCCTGCGCCGCGCCGAGCCGAAAGGTGACGCTGCGCTTCTCGCCAGGCACCAGTTGCATATCCACCCGTAGGGCAGCGCAAGGATCGAGCCCTGGGCCGCTGCGCCCGGACAGGTTGGGCTGTGCCATCGCTGCCGGCGCCGCGAGATGTCCGTTGCGGCCGATGAAGTCACAGCGGCCGGCGGTACTGCTGGCGATCGGCATATCGACATCGAAGAAGGCCACCCGGCCTGGGAACTCGATGGAGTAGCTGTTGCGTGCCAGGAGCGCGCCGCTGTTCGGGTCGGCCTCGCTGACCACGTGCATGCAGGATTTCTCGCGAAGATCTCCGAGTACCCAGGCCACGTAGCCGGTGATCGATAGCCGCCGAGGTCGATCTGTAGCGTTATGGATTTTCAGGTGCGAGAACTTGACCGGATCCTGAAGCGATACATAGACCCACAGCTCGCTGCGAATACCGTCTTCCTCGTGTTCGAAGACGCTGTAGCCGAAGCCGTGCCGGGTCACGTAAGTACCCTTGCCAGGGCGGGGCAAGGGTGTGGGCGACCAGTAGTGGCCGCTGTCCTCGTCGCGTAGGTAGAAGGTCTCGTCGCCTGGGTCACTGACCGGATCATTGCGCCACGGGGTCAGGCGGAATTCGTGGGCATTTTCATACCAGGTGTAGGCGTTGCCACTTTCCGAAATCACGCTGCCGAAGTTGGGGTTTGCCAGCACGTTCACCCAGGGCGCTGGCGTGCGCTGTCCACCATGCGAGTGAATGACGTATTCCTTGCCATCGGCGCTGAAGCCGCCATGGGGGTTGCCGAGGATCAGGGACGCATCGGCCAGCGGAGTCGCAGCGGTCGGAACGACGCTGGGCAATAGCTTGGCATCGAAAGCAGGTAGCCTCGGTTCCGCGCGGCGCCGGTGGACCTGTTCGGCGAGACTGCCGCGCTCGTCGCTGAACACCAGGTGAGCGACCGCCAGCATCAGCACACGATCCTCATGGGAGAGCTGTTGCGCCGGGCGGACGAAGATGCCACCTGGCCGATCGATCAAGTGCGCCTCGCTGCCCGAGGTGACCAGCTCCATGATCGAGTCCTGCAGTTCCTGCCGATAGCCCGCTTGGTCTTCGTTCCAGATCACCAGATCGACACTAAGCCCTTTGTGTCGCCAGTAGGCGTGAGCCTGCACCAGCTTGCGCACTAGATCGATATGGATAGCCGTGGAAATCTGCAGCAGCACTATGGGTCGGTCGCCCGAGATCGCCTGGCCCCAGAGGCCGCTTTGATTGCGCTGATTGGCCGCGAGGATACTCGGTGCGGCCCGCAGTGAGGGATTGGTATAGATGATGGACGCAGCCATCTGCTCGAACATCCGCGCCTCGGCGTGGGAGGTGTTGAGCTGGCGCAAAAGCACCTGGCTGTGGGTCCAGCTCAGGTCGAAGACGCGGTCAGCAAGGCGGCGGTCGCGGTATTTGTTGATCAGCTGGAGGCAACCCTCACGGTTGTCGCTCACGCCGGTCACCAGGTCGATGGTGGCGATCTGGCCTGGGTCGAAGGTGATCCGGCAGCGGATGGCCACGATGGGATCGAGCACCGCGCCGGCGGTACCGGAAAGTGCCTCAGCATCCATGGCGGCGGGGTACGTCAGGTTCCGCCCACGTCCGATGAAGCGGGCTCGATCGGTTTCGTAGGAGATTGCCGCGATGTCCGCATCGTGGACCGCCAGTAGGTGACACAACCACGGCACCTTTTCATCACTGGAGCGTGGCCGCCGGCTACACAGGATGGCCTGCAGTGGTGTGAGCAGTTCGCTTTGCACGAACAGCTTGCTGAATGCTGGGTGCAAGGCGTCGCTCAAGGCAGGGGCCAGGACCACTTCCGCGTAGCTGGTAAGCTCCAGGGTTCGGCGCCGTCCACTGCGATTGCTGATGTGCAGGCGCCGTAATTCGATGTCGTCTTCCGGCGAGACGACGATTTCGGTATGGACATCGAAATCACGTTCGCGGACCCGAAATTCGGCCCTGGCATCGGTGAAGATCGCCTCGAAGCCCTCCGTCTTGCGTAAGGTCGGCTGGTGCGCCGACGACCAGAAGTCGCCGTTGTCCACATCGCGGAGGTAACAGAAGGTGCCGGTGTTATCGCAAGTGATGTCTTCCTGCCAGCGCGTGACGGCAAGATCATCGCGGCGGCTATAGCCGCCGCCGGCATTACTGATCATCACATGATATCGGCCGTTGGAAAGCAACTGCACCGCCGGGTGCCGGCGGCAAGGATCGGTGTAGACCCGTAGCTTGTTCTCATTGGCACGGGAGACCTGGCCTTCCAGCGAGGCATTGGCAGTGTGCAGGTACTGCGCGGCGCTTTTCGGCGCCCGCTCCTGCAGCAGCAGGGACGTGGCCTGGAACTGCGGATTGGCTTCGAAGCGGCGCTGCATAGGCCGATCGAGCAAGACATGGGTCAATGACAGCAGGCTCATGCCCTGATGGTGCGCCATGAACGACTGAATGAGTCCGGCGCTCTGCCCTGGAGGCAAGCGGGCGCTGGTGAAGTCGATCGCTTCATACAGGCCATAGCGGCCAGCCATGCCCATGCCGGCCAGGCGTTGGAGATTCTTGCACGCGGCTTCTGGCGCTACCATCAGCGCCAGCACCGAGGCATAGGGTGCCATCACCAGGTCTTCGCCAAGCCCGCGCTTGAGACCGAGCCCGGGTACGCCGAAGGCCCGGTACTGGTAGTTGAGATGCGCGTCCAGGGTGCTGTAGCCGGACTCGGATACGCCCCATGGCAGGCCCAGTTGCTGGCCGTATTCGATCTGTCTCGCCACGGCCGCGCGGCAGGTCTGGTCGAGCAGGGTGCCGGCATGGTTGGGCATGACCAGCATCGGCATCAGGTACTCGAACATCGAGCCGGTCCAGGACAGCAATACGGGATTGCCGCCGTTGCTCGTCAACAGCCGGCCGAGGGTGAACCAACTTTCCTGTGGCAGTTGTCCCTGCGCGATGGCCAGGAAACTGGTCAGACGTGCTTCCGACGCCAGGAGATCATAGTAGCCGCCGTCCAGGCGTTGTTCCTCGACGTTGTAGCCAATGGTCAGCAGCTCGCGTTGCGAGTTGTAGAGGAAGGTGAAGTCCATGTCGGCCAGGTCGGCAGTGAGATCCGCCAGGCGCAGCGCGGTGACGATGCGCTCCTTGGCCTGGGCGATTACCGCCCGTACCTGAGGCTGCTCGGCCACAGGCCACTGCGTAACCTCCAGCTGCGCCAGCTCATGCCAGCTGGCCGACGCCAGGGGGGAGCCGGGCAGGATCAGGCTGGCCAACTCGCCGTGGAGATCCTCGCATTGAGCGAGCAATGCCAGACGCCAGTAGTCGGCTTCGGGAGCCACTTCTAGCGCGGGTTTCAGAGCCTCGGCCCAAACGATCAGGCGCTGCAGGACGGTACTGATCTCTTTCAGACCTTCAAGCGTATGGGCGGACGCCAATTCGCTGTGCGCGCCGTCGAGCAGGCGCTCATCCAGTTCGCTCGCCTGTATTGCCCCTCGCAGCACGGCAAGGCAGTCCGCCATGCCACTGCACCAGTCAGGGCTGAGCAGTGGCGCGTGCGGCAATTCATAAAGCCCGGAGCGCAGCGTCAGTAGCAGGCCAGCCAGATTGCCGCTGTCCACCGTGGACACGTAGCGCGGCGGCAGCGGTTGCAGGGTCTGGGTGTCGTACCAGTTGTAGAAGTGGCGGCGATGACGCTCCAGCCGCGACATGCTGGCCAGTGTCTTATCCAATCGTGTGAGCAGGCGGCCCCCGCTCAGGTAGGCGAAGTCATGGGCCGCCAGGTGGGACAGTAGCGCCATGCCCATGTTGGTTGGCGAGGTTCGGTGGGCGGTCACCGCCGTTGGCTGCTCCTGAATGTTGTCCGGTGGCAGCCAGTTATCGCCAGGGCCCACATGATCGTCGAAGAAGGCCCAGGTCTTGCGCGTCAGGCCGCGCAGAAATTGCTGCTCCGCGGGAGAAGGCGTGAACATCGATGGGCCACTTGGCTGGCTCAACCGATAGGCGACGGCCGGTGCCAGCAGCCAGGCCAGCAGGAAAGGCGCGGCGATTGCCGATACCCAGGGGGCGTCACCCAGCAGCAAGGCGGCGGCCACGACGATGGCCAGCAGGGGTGCCACCCACATCAGCCGATACAGGCTCGGTAGGTCGTTGCGGCTGCTGCGCTCCACTTCGCGCGACGAATTCCATTGCAGTAGATGGCGGCGACTGATGGTTAGGCGCCACAGCGTGCGGCCGATGGCGTCCAGGCTGCTGAAGGCTTCGAAGGGTAGCCACACCAGGCTCAGCAACGCACGCGTGATCTGCTGGGTGGCACTGCGAAGGACCACCTTCAGGTGCTGACCGAGCTGGATGTCCGGGGCTTTGTGCAGCAGCTCCAGCGAGGCGCTGGTCAGGGGGTGGGTGATCACCAGCAGCAATACGCCAAGGCTCCACGCCAGCGGGTGAGAGCTGGCAAACCAACCCCATAGCAATACCCCGAGAAAGGCGGCTGGCTCCAGGCTACGACGCAGGTTGTCGATGATCTTCCAGTAGGCCAGGTGCGTCAGGCGATTCGGCTCCAGGCTACCGTCGGATTTCGGTGTCCAGGGCATCAGCCACGGCAATAACTGCCAGTCTCCGCGTATCCAGCGATGACGGCGTTTGGCGTCGGTGCTGTAGCGCGCCGGATGCTCTTCATAGAGTTGTACATCACTGATCAGGCCGGAATGGGCATAACAGCCCTCGATCAGGTCGTGGCTGAGAATACGGTTTTCGGGAAAGCGGTCCTGCAGGGCATGTTCGAAGGCATCCACGGCATAGATCCCTTTGCCGATGAATGAACCGTTGCCGAACAAGTCCTGGTAGACGTCGGAAACGGAGCGCGTATAGGGATCCACGCCAGCGTCGCTGCCGAACAGCTGAGCGTACGCGGAGCGGGCGATGCTCGGCAGGCTGATGCCGATACGAGGTTGCAGAATCGCGTAGCCGCTCGTGATGCGTTTCTGGCGCCCATCAAAGCGCGGTTGGTTGAGCGGGTGGCAGATCGCACCCAGAAGCTGCCGCGCCACCTCGCGCGGCAGTTGGGTGTCGGTATCCAGCGTGATGACGTAGCTGATCCTCGGCAGAGCAGAAAAGTTGCCGACGACCAGGGAGAAGCGTCCAGCGCCATGCCCGCGTAGTAGCGCATTGAGGTCCGCTATCTTGCCGCGCTTGCGCTCGTGGCCTATCCAGCGCTGTTCGGTGGGATTCCACCGCCGCGGGCGATGCAGCAGGAAGAACCGGGCCGGGCCGGTTTCCAGATACTTCAGGTTCAGGGCTTCGACCGCCTGGCTCGCGTAGTGCAGTATCGACGCGTCACTCTCGAGGACTTCGCTCTGGGCATCCATGAAATCGGTGAGCAAGGCGAAGTGCAGGTTAGCGTCCCGATTGGCGAGAAAGCGTACCTCCATGCCATCGATCAGTTCTTCCACATCCTGAACGCTACCGATCAGCGTTGGCACCACGACCAGTGTGCGTGCCTCGGGGGGAATGCCGGCGCTGAGATCCATGCGGGGCAGAATGTCCGGCAGCAGCGTTAGGGTCACCAGGCGGTTTACTAGCGCGATAGCCAGCTGGCTGGTCATTACCATGATCGGCCCGCCAAGCAGCACTATCGTCCAGAGCCCCCATCCGTCCGCTCTAGACCAGGTGAAGAAAGGCCAGGCCAACAGCACGCTGAGCGCTATGACGGGCACGACGAAGAACGCCATAGGCGCGCCGCGCAGTATCCTGCGGCAGCGCTCCACCAGGGAGCGCCGGGCACCCAGCTGTATTTCCAGTGTGGCCAGTCCCGCGCCCACCAGGTAGAAACCGACGTGCCTCTTTAGCGGATCCTGCTCGGCAGCGGCGTCGCAGAGCCCGATGGCCGCCTGCGCGATGTCGATCTCGGAATGCGAGCAGCTGCGCGCCAGGCGCTCGATGGCGTGGCGGTAGTGATCGCGAGTGGCGAAATCCATGCGACGGTAGATGTCAGCCGGGTCTTTGGCCAGCGCTTGTTCAACGCCGCTCATGCGTTCGACGAACTCGCGCCAGTCCGCTGCCGATAGCAGCCGCAAGCTGTTGATGCTGTTACTGATCGACACCTGCTCCGTGGCCTGCAGTTGGCCATCGAGATGAATAAGGCGTTCGACACTTTGACCGGACTCCGCCAGGGCCTGTTCGACCCAGGTCATCGGCAGAACCAGTGAGGTACTCTGGCCCTGCAAACGTCGCGAGAGCTCCGCAACGAAGGCGCTGGTCATCGGCGGCGCAGAGCGTGCGAGGTCGGCCACCAGCAGCACTACGCTCTTGGCGTCGTGCTCTGCGGTGGAAATGAAACGGTCGGCCCAGTCGTTGGCGAGGTTGCGGTCGGTCCAGCTAGCCATCACCTGTGATGCGACACGCCGAAGATTTTCGATCAACGCCAGGCGCAACATGATGGGAATGGCCCACAGCTCGCCCAGGGTCAAGGGCGTTACCGCTTGATAAGCGGTGACGAAACGGCTCAGATTATCGCTGTCGACGCGGCCGTCGCCGTGGGAGATGGTTTCCAGCGCGATGTCATACACCCGTGGAAAGGTGCGAGAGGGCCCGTCTTCCAGACCAGGCAGCTCACGGCAGTAGCCTTTGGGCAGGTGTTTCTGGGCGGTGCGTATCTGCTCTTCGACTAGATAGAAATTGTCGAGTAGCCAGGTGGCCGCTGGCGTGGCGCGTTGATTAGACAGCGCGGCCATGGTCATCGCCTGGCCACTGCTGGCCAGTACGGCGGCGTTCTCAGCAAGGCGATGAAGTAGGGCGTCCGAGGTGGTATGGGAGCTCAGCCGATGTTGTCGGGCGAGATGAGCGCCGTGGGCGGCCATCTGCTCCAGACTGAACAGTTCCGCGCGCAAGGCCGGCTCGTACTGGAAGGTGCGCGGCGCGGGATGCCGCAACCGCTGGATTGCTCGAAGCCACTGCCTATCCATGTTTTCCTTAGCATTCAACGCGATACGTAGACAACGACGCGGAGATGCCTTTCACGCTATTGCCGCGGGCACGACACCTTTGAGGGGGTGCCCATTCAGTGTGGAAGTCTGGATGTGCGGCGTCTGTCTGCTGGCACACATAGCGTCGGGCCTTGATGGCGGTTTGTGAGGTACGGCGCACACCGTCAGTTGGAGGACCTCTTAGGAGTTGCCATTGCCATTGCCATTGCCATTGCCAGTGCCCGGGTGGAGCTTCTTCGCGCTGCTGGCCGTTAGCTGCCCTCCGCCAACGGCAGCTTTGGGTCGAGAGCTGTCGTTTTCGAGACGTTTCTCCTAGCTGATAACCGTCTCTTTCGAAGATTTTGGCAGCTAGCGGCCGTCTTGCGTGACAAGCGGCGTGTGGTCGATGAGCAATAGGCAAAAGAAACCCCGCCGAAGCGGGGGATCTCGTCAGACTCTTCTATTGGCAGCCTCGTCATCACGTCTGGCCCCTACACATAGGACCAGTATGATTTCCGTGCCTTCGATCCTGTAAACGATGCGTACATCGCCCGTCCTGATCCCGCGATGCCCTGCGAGGGCGCCGCGGAGTGGCTTGCCAATTTTTTCAGGTTCACTTTCAGCGATCCGTTCCCGGATAACTTTGAGTACCCTTTTCGCCTCAGCTTTGCCTAGCTGGGCGAGATCGTGCTCGACATCAGGGTGAAACCGAACGCTCCATTTCATCAACCTTCGCCTATTCGAAGCGAGCCTCCATGTCCTCAAGGCTCACTGTCTTCTGTTTATCCAAGGTGGAAAGGCGCTCAATGGCGAGCCGCTCAGCACGGAGGTCTTCGAGTTCGTCCTGCAGAGCTTGGTAGGCCTCTACGCCTACTAACACTGCAGCCGGCTCGTTGTCCTTGAAAATAACTAGGTGAGTGACCTCACCACTGGTGACCTCTTTCAATTTCGCGCTAAAGCCCCGAACCATTGCTGTAGCGGACACTGCCTGTTCAGCCCGGTCTAGGAGTGCACTCATGCGCTGTGGCCTCAAAGTCATTAGATAGCGGTAGGTAGGTGTGATCGTCTAAGTCAATTCGATTGTCGTGCCGGTGCGATCAAAGTAGTTAGCTTAGTCATAGGTATGGCACGCGCACGCTCATGATACACAAAATTGTACGTAAATAAATACGCGACTTATGCGTTGGTCTGGCGTATTTAACGGGATGCTGGCAGGTGCTTCCCTGGGCTATCGGAAATAGAAAGCCCCGCCGAAGCGGAGCTGTTGTCATCCATTGACCAATTGCCTAGCCAACGCCATCTCGACCGAATCACCATCTTGGTTCAACGCATCGAGCCCTGATTCCAGAACGTCTCCCGACGAGCTCTGAGCCATCGCGATCTTCTTGGCCATCAGCTGCAGGCAGGTGATCTGCGAACTGCCGGCATAGCCGAAGAACAGCACACGTACCGCCTGCTTCTGCCCGATCCGCCACGAACGTCGCGCTGCCTGTTGCAGGGTGTAGACGTTGTAGCCCGTCTGCAGGAAGACGATTGTCGGGAAATCCAAGAGATCTAGACCGGTCTTCACTAGCTCCGGGTTGGTGACCAGCACGTCGACGCCGCGGTCAACCTGGTCGAGGATCCAATCCTCGCGCCGGGCCGTGTCCACCGAAGCACGCAGTACCGCCACCTTCAGACCGGCTTGCTCGAGCAAGCGCTTGAGTCGGCTAGTCGTGTCCCGGGTGCCGCTGTAGACGGTGTAGGCCAGCACCTTGCGGCTCAGCGCCTTCTCCTGACGGCACAGCTCGATCAGCGCCTCCTCCTTGGGGCTCGCCTGGTCTTCGTCGAAGATCGCATCAACCCTGGCCAAGGTGTCCCGGGTCCGAGGGTGTTTCACCACCTCCGGCCGGAAACAGCAGTCCGGCCAGGCCAGCAGCACATTGAGCACCACCCCGAGAAGGGTTGTGTCTCGCCGTGCCAGGGCCTGGCGGAGCTCCGCGGTCAGTTTGCTGGCCAGCTGCCGATAGGCCGCGTCCTGGTGCGCCTCCATCGGGATGTCGACGAACTCCTCTTGGTACGCCGGCAGCACATTGCCGCCGATGTCCTTGAGCTTGAGGAACACGGTGAAGGGCAGCACGAAGCGATGGATGCCTTTGGGGCCGAAGCCTGGGGCCTTCACCGTCCGTACCGAGAGCTTCTTGCCCCGGGCCGTCTTGTGCGATTGGCTGTTGCGCTCGGTGTAGATGTCCTTGAGCACGCCGTGGTCGCGCATGAACGACATGGCCGCAGGGGCCATGCTGCCGCGCGCGTTCGGTCGGTAGCCGTCCTCGATCATGCGCCGGGAGAGGATCCGGAACAGGAGGTAGAACAGGTCGTCGGCGTAGCCGCCCATGAGTGTGCCCGTCAGCAGCAGCGTCTTGCGCGCTTTTGCTGCCAGCACTCCCATGGCCTGGCCCTGGGCCGAACCGCTGTTCTTGTACTCGTGTCCCTCGTCCACCACCAGCAGTTCGAAGTAGCCGTCCGGGAGGTAGCGCTTGATGAACTCGGTCGGTTGGTAGCCGCCCTCGCCGATCATCCGGAGTATTTTCGACCAGACCAATCTGCTGGCGCTCAACGCCGCTATCGAAGCGGCGCGCGCCGGCCAGGCCGGTCGTGGTTTCGCGGTGGTAGCAGACGAAATTCGCTCCTTGGCCAGCCGGACACAGGGGTTGGCTCAGCAGATGATTGAGGAGTTGCAAAACGGATCTCAGAAGACCGTGGCGCTCATGCATGAGCGCCAGCGACATAGCGACCACAGCATGCATGTAGCCAAGCCCGCTGGCGTGCGGTTAGGGCGCGTGACGGAGCATATCGTTGATATCGACAGCCAGAATCAATCCGTGGCTACAGCCACCGAGGAGCAGAGTTCGGTGGCCGAGACCTTGAACAAGGACATAAGCAAAATCAACCTGTTCAATCAGCAGAGTGTGGACAACCTCCAGACCACGCTTGTGGCCTGTGTGGCGTTGGAAGCCGAAGCCGGTCGCCTACAGCGGCTGGTAAATGGTTTCCGTATCTAGACGTATCAATCGAGCGCAGTGCGACACTCGGCTCTCCGACGATGGCGGCGCCGCGGGAGAACGTTGGGGACGTCAGCTGGTTCTGCCCCGGATGCAGGCGTCGATAGCGTGGAGAGCGCAGGCCGCAGGTTGCGACAGGCGGGCTCGGTATAAACACAGCTAGCCTGGAGGCGACTGCTGGTCGCTTCGCCACGGATGAAGGTCGGGTGTGTCAAACGCGTGTTTGGTATGGCACCCAAGGAACGCAGAAGGGCGGGGCAACTGAAACGCGATAGGCCTGCAGAAGAAGGGGGCGCCTATCGCGCCTGATGACACCTGGATGGCCCCGGTTTGGGCGCTTGGACGTCCCGTCTTGGAGAGGTAATGGCAATTAGCTAGCTATACAGGTAATGTTAATAAGCTTTCTGCCACTCTCGTCTTATCTCGGCCATTCTCCACCCGTATGACTGCCTCACGAAGACCTCCTCGCGGCGCAGGCCGCACCGCTAAGCCCGATTCGCTCCGCGCTGCTCATGAGCAGATCACCCGCAACAGCGGCACTCTCGCCGACATCGCCGGCCTCATCGAGATGGAAGGCAGGGCCACGCCCTCGCGTGGTCAGGACATTCAATCCCCGCGCGCCAAGGCTGATACCGGGAGTCCTTCGAATACCTCCCGGACCGACGTGCTTGAGGACAACGGATCTGGCTCTTTTCTGGGACAGCGGGTGTTCGGGGTACCGCTCTTGGCCGTCTTAGGGTGCGCCTTGATCCTGGGCGCAGCGGTTGGGGTACCGCTGGGCGTACTGACCTATGGCACCGCTATCTGCACAGCGGTGCTGGACGGATTGGCCGGCCTCTAGTCGGGCCCTGTCTGAGCACTTTCGGGACGTACCTAGAACGAAAGGCAAGTGCCTTAGTAATTCTCGATTTCCAGGGGCAATCTCTCCTGGGAAACGGGATCTGCCTCGGGTCTGCCGAGCAGGTAGCCCTGTGCGAGCCGAACGCCCAGCTGTTGCAGCAGCGCCAGCTGCGCCGCGTTTTCCACGCCTTCGCAAAGTACTTCCAGCTTCATCGCCTGGCCCAATAACAGCAACGAGGTCAGGACCTGCCCGCGTTGCTCCTCGTCCTGGATGGCCAGAATCCGGCGATCAAGCTTGATCAGCTGGAAGGGTAGCTCCAGGATGGGGCCCAGCCCGGCATAGCCACTGCCGAAATCATCCAGGGCCATGCGGATGCCCAGCAGCTGGAGGAGGGCAAAGGACTGGCGGGTCTTGGTATCAATGACCAGTTCCACACCTTCGGTGACTTCCAGGACCAGCCGACTAGGCGCGAGACGGGAGAGCCTGAGCGCCGCGGATACCCGTTCGTGCAGCATGGGGTCGGCAAACTGCAACGGTGAAAGATTGATGGAGACGCTCAGGTGAGGCGGCCACTGGCTGGCTGCCAGGCAGGCCTCCTTCACCACCCATTCGCCCAGGGCGATGATGAAGTTGCCCTGTTCGGCCAGCGGAATGAAGATGTCCGGCGATACCATGCCGAGGGTAGGGTGCTTCCAGCGCAGCAGCGCCTCGTAGCCGATCACCTGCTGCGGCTGAACGCGGTAGATGGGTTGGTAGTGCAACAGGAATTCATTACTGGCGAGTCCCTTGCGGACATCGTCCGGCGTGAGCAGATCCGCATGCTCCAGAGGCGCACCCAGGACGGCCTCGACCCCACCTTCGAACACCCGATCACGGCCATCGCGTTTGGCGCGGTAGAGGGCTCGATCCGCGCAATCCAGCAGATCGTCCGCAGTACTCAAGCCGACGATGCCGCTGCGCGCGATGCCTATGCTGACGGTGACATAGGTCTTGTCGTCCTGACGCCCCTGATGCGGAATCTGCAGGTCACGAATGCGTTGCAGGATGGTTTCCGCCGCAGCGAGTGCCTGGGCCGGACCGACGTGCCTGAGGATGACGACAAACTCTTCGCCACCGTAACGGCCAACCAGGTCGCCAGCGCCCAGGCCGACCGCCAAGGTGGTAGCCACGGTGCGTAGGCATTCGTCGCCGGCGAGGTGGCCATAGTGATCGTTGTAGCGCTTGAAATGATCCACATCGATCAGGAGCACGGCGCCTTGCTCACCTGCCAGGCGCGATTGCCAGAAGGCTTCGAGCAGCGGACGCAGCTGACGGCGATTGGCGAGGCCAGTGAGCGAGTCCGTTTCCGAGAGGATCTGCAGGTCCTGGTTGGCCGAATTCAAGGACGCCAGGCGGACTTCTTCGCGCAACTTGTACAGATAGGTGCGACGACCCTCGACATTGAGCCAGTAACTGGCCAGGAGGGAAAAGAACGCCATCACGACGGCATTGGTGATCATCAAACCGCCCACGATGGTCGACACGGGGGCCTCGTGAACGGCGATGCAGATGACTGTTAGCGCGAAGCCGTTGAACGCAAGGGCAGGCGGCAGAGCGCTCTTCATGCAGGTGTTGACGAAGGTGAGCATCAGCGGCCAGGTGAAAATGAACAGCGTCTGGTTCATTTCCTTGCCGGCCGGGCCATTGATCACCAGGTTGTAGACCACCAGCAGGCCGACGTAGAACGGCAGCAGGGCCAGGGCTTCGCGCCAACGAATGGGGGCCACCCGCAGCAGGCAGATGACCAGCAGCGTGAAGGGGGTGGCTATTCCCAGCATCTGGCCGGCTGCCCACGGCAGGGCATCTTCCATCAGCAGCCACCACCAGAGCAGGAAGCTGTTGTAGCTCAAGGTCCCGATGAGGAGGCAGCGGGTGAGATGGCGGCTGCGCTGTTCATGGATGTCCTGATGAAACAGGCGCTCCAGCACCGGTGCGAAGGAAAAGGGCCCCACGGGCACGGCAAGCGTCTGATCGACAAGCCGACCAAGCTCTGGAGAGGTTTTCATAGGGGGCCCAGACTGCTGACAGGGTGGATATCAACGTCTGACGACTGACGTTGTAGTATCAATATAATGGCACTTAGTGACCTGCCAACCGCCTCAGGATTCACCCGGAATGACCGGCGGTTGAGTTGGAGAGCCTGGCGGTGTCAGACGGTCCTAATCATCGGTTTCGTTCGGTGAGCGGGCCGGTCCTGCGGTTGCAATGGGGTAGGGCGCCAGGACTCCTTTGATAGCATGACGAAGGCTGAATGCCTTGATCCCTTACCTGAGCCGGTGATCGATGGATGCTTATCCGACTTTCCCTCACGATCGAGGCACGATGAAGATTCACCGTCTGGGACCTGAATTCGCGCCGGCCTATAGGCAACTGATGCTGGAAGCCTATGCCAGGTACCCGGAGGCCTTTACGTCCAGCGTGCAGGAACGAGAAGGACTGCCACTCGATTGGTGGGAGCGGCGGCTGCAGGTCGGCGATCAGGTGCGGGAGCTGGTCTGGGGAGCGACGGAAGGAAAGGCCTTGCTGGGCGTGGCCGGGCTCCGGCTCGAAACGCGGGAGAAGGTGCGGCACAAGGCGACGCTGTTTGGTCTGTACGTGCCTGATCGGCATAGACGGCTGGGAATAGGCGGAGCCTTGCTGGCCGAGCTGCTGACGTATGCGAAGGATATTGCCACGCTCAAGGTCGTTCAGCTGACGGTGACCGAGGGTAATCAGGCTGCCCGGGCGCTGTATGAGCGGGCGGGTTTCCTGACCTTTGGTGTGGAGCCGATGGCGGTGGCGGTAGGGGGGACCTTCGTCTCAAAGGTGCACCTGTGGTGTGACGTGCGCCTACTGCGCAGGAAGACGAATTGCCTGGATGGAGTTCTTGGCTGAACGCCAAGACAGCGGTGTGCGGCAGGCTCGACCTGAGAGGCACACCTCAAGTCACAAGGCGGGCAGGGCCGACCAGAAACCAACGTGCACCCGGCCGGGTCTCTGAGAAGTCTCCATTGTCAGGAATACCCAATGTCGAAAGCTCTGTTGTCGTCCCTCGTACTGGTCAGCGCCGTCACCCTGGCGGCCTGTGACAAGACCTCCGAAGACCATGCCCGGGACGCCCAGACGCATGCCCAGCATGCCCAGGAAAAGGCCGCCGAGGGCAAGGTCGACCGTGCCTCCCAGGAGCAGGCCAAGGCGGCGGAGGATCGCGCCCAGGCCAATGGGGCTGCGGCTACCGAAGGGCGCCATACGCCGCCAGATTCCGCGGTACCCGGCTACATCAAGACCCCTGCCAAGGAAAATCCCTGAGGAGAGGCGACTGCCGGTCTGAGCTCCTGGATAGCGACCAGGCAGATCGGCTGGGCGCGGGATGACCGTAGCGCAGAGCTTGATCGCGCCTTTCTGCCCAAGGATGCTCGGGTCTGAAAGCCCGCGCTCTGGCTTGTCCAATAGGGCAGGGCGATTGGGCGCAGGGTTTGTTTCCACCAAGCGCGGATGTAAGCGCCAGCAGGTGAACCGCGACGCTCAGGCCTCCACCGAGTAATGGCTGTTTACATTCATGGCAGGGCGATTAGAGTAGGAAGCCCTGCAGCCGACGCTCGTCCCCTTCCTGGAGCCACCATGAGCCTTTCGCGACCGATCCATTGGTATCGTACCCGCAGCACGCTCGAAATCGTTGCTCTAGGCCTGGGGATCATCGCCCTGGTAGTCGCGGTCGATCAGGGGCTGCGCAATTCGCCTTCCGAACACCTTGCCGACTACCACGCCTGCAAGGGTGATGGTGGCCTCGCACGGATGAATGCCATCGGCGAGATCGTCTGCCGGCTGCCCAGCCCGGTGATTGGCCAGGTGGCCGCCAAGACGCCCGCGGTTTCCGGTCTCTAACGCGCCACCAGTAACGCGCCACCAGTCGGCTGCGGCGCGCCCTGTCGGGACGTCGCCTGACCCCTTTCCGCCGGACCGATCTGGTCCGCTCGATAAGTTCCTAGTCTTCTTCCTGATTCCGCCCCGGCCTCTGGGCGCGGATCGCGGCTGCCTGTGCGCTGCGATGCAAACGACTATTGCTTAACGTAACATTTGATAATGAGAGTTTTTATCATTTAAAGTGCTGGCCCTCGCGCGATGCCGCGAAGAGCAGCCTTCAAGTGCACGGCGTCGGCTGCAACGCCACGGTCACAAGGATCACCATGAACACCCAAGGAACCCTCTGCCAGCCCGTCCGCCAGCCACGTGGAGCGCTTCGTCAGCTACTCCTGATCGGCGCCCTGATTCCCTTTCCCCTGACGGTGCTCGCCGCCTCGGTCGCGGAGCAGAGCGCCACGGAGCTGGACACCCTGACCATCGAAGGCAATCGCCTCTATGACATGGCGCCCTCGGAGCAGACCGGTGGCTATACCGTGGATTCGGCGACCGTGGGCACCAAGACGCCGGCGGCACTGCGCGACATTCCCCAGTCGATCACCTCCTACACCAGCGAGTACATCAAGGATCGCAACTTCAACACCCTGGACGAGCTGGCCAAGTCCACCGCCGGGCTGCGGGTGCTCACCAACGACAGCGGGCGTTCCTCCATCTATTCGCGTGGTTACGAATACGACGAATACAACGTCGACGGGCTGCCGGCGCCTATGACCAGCATCTTCGGCACCGTGCCCATCCTGTCGCCCTTCGACCGAGTCGAGATCATGCGTGGCCCCTCGGGGCTGTTCAACAGCACCAGCGAGCTGGGCGGTATCGTCAACATGGTGCGCAAGCGCGGCACCGAGGATTTTCAGGGCCATATCACCGGGCGCTACGGCTCCTGGGACACCAACTACCAGGAAATCGACCTGGCCGGCCCGCTCACCGCGAGCAAGAACGTTCGCGGTCGTTTCGTCGCCTCGCGTGCCGACAGCAATGGCGAGGTGGACTACAACGCCAATACTGACCAGAGCTACTACGGCGACCTGGACATCGATCTGTCGGACGCCACCCAGCTTTCCTTCGGTCTGATCCATCAGGTCAAGAACCTCACCCCGCACAATGGCTATCCCACAGACGCCCAAGGCAATCTGCTGGACTTCAGCCAGTCGCGCTTCCTAGGGGCGGACTGGAACTACTTCGATGGCAAGACCACCGACGGCATCTTCGAGCTGACCCACAGGTTCGATAACGGCGGCTATGGGCGCATCGCCGCCCGAGCCTCGCACCGGGAGGCGGATTACCTCTATGCCTTCACCGGTGGGGCGGTGCAGGCCAACGGCAACACGAGCATTCGCGCCAGTACCCGGGACTTCGAGCAGGATGCCTACTCCCTCGACGCCAGCTACAGCCAGCCGTTCGAGGCGCTAGGGCAGGTCAGCGAATTCGTCGTCGGGACGGACTACAAGCACTACGACACCGACTACCAGAACGGCAACAGCGTCCTGGGTACGGTCAATGTGAACAGCTATTCGCCGACACGCTTCGCCAAGCCGGCCCGTGCCTATCAGACCGATTTCAGTGGCGAGGATCGCGAGTTCGGTCTTTATTCCAAGGTCACCTTCCGGCCCATCGAGCGCCTGGCGCTGATCGGCGGTGCGCGCGTCTCCTGGTACAAGGGCGAGGCTTATACCACCACCCTGGCCAGCGGCGCCGAGGCGGGGGAGAGCCAGAAGCACAGCGGCTTCGTCACTCCCTATCTGGGCACCGTCTACGACCTGGACGACTATCACTCCCTCTATGCCAGCTATTCCAAGGTCTACAAACCGCAGAGCGAGCTGGATGACCAGGGCAAGGCGCTGGATCCGCGCGAGGGTGACCAGTACGAGCTCGGGATCAAGGGCAGCTACTTCAACGGCGACATGAACGCACGGCTGTCGATCTTCCAGCTGACCGACGAGAACCGGGCAGCCCGGCCCTTCGACGCCAACGGCGTGGCCATCACCACCTATTCCGACAGCTCCGGCAAGACGCGGGTGAAGGGTGCCGAGATCGAGGTCAGCGGCAAGCTCACCGAGCAGTGGGAAATGCTTGCTGGCTACACCTACATGGATACCCAGAACCTCAGCGGTGATGGCAATACCCTGTTCGAAGCCATGCCCAAGCACATGGCCTCGCTGTGGACCAAGTACACCCTGGCGGGTGGCCCGCTGACCGGTCTGAGCATCGGCGGCGGGGTGACCGCGATGAGCGATTTCTCCCAGACCAACCAGACCTCTGGAGTCACCGTGTCCGCCCCCGGCTATGCCACGGTGGATGCCAAGTTCTCCTATCCCGTGACCAAGCAGCTCACCGCGACCCTGGACGTGAACAACCTTCTCGACAAGGAATACTGGTCGCGCGTAGGTTCGGTCTCCACCTTCAACTTCCAGGGCCCCTCGCGCAGCGTGATGGTCGGGGCGCGTTACGACTTCTGAGGTTTAAGCCGACCGGGCCAAGCTCGGGTCGGTCGGCGCGATGCAGGCCATGAAGATCTCTTCCACGATGCACTGAGATGCGATGAAAGATTCACTCTTCCAGCGGGACGATGTGGGCAGCGAGTCCTGGTGGCAGGCCGTCGCCTGCCGCGGCACGCCGCTGATCGAACCCACCGTGGGCAGGCGCTATCGCCTGACCTTTCTCTGGCGTGATCCCCAGGGCACGGCCGAACACTCTAATACCCAGCGGGTCTGGCTCAACATTACTGGCGTCACCGACCATCACCAGCCGGGCTTGCCGCAGAGCCTCACCCGCTTGCCGGGCACCGATGTCTGGGCCTGGGAGACCGAGCTGGACGGAGGCTGGCGTGGCAGCTACTGCCTCATCCCTACCGGGCAGCCGGCCGCTTTCGAAGACGAGTCCCAACCTGACCTCCAGGGTATCCGTCTGTGGTGGCGCAGCGTCTTTCCCCTGGCCCAGGCCGACCGGCTCAATCCCCGCCGTGCCTGGCAGGGTGGCCGAGGACTGGCGGTATCTGGCGTGCATCTGCCAGGCGCACCAGCGCAGCCAGCCTGGGCGTCCTTCGATGACCGCAGTCTGTCTCCGGCTGCCCCATCAAGAATGCAGCAGTATCAGTGGGACAGCATCCAGTTGGGTAACAGTCGCCCGGTCTGGGTCTTCACGACTGGCAATACCACCCCTATGGAGCGACCGCTGGCCATCCTGCTGGATGGTCAGTTTTGGGCGGAGGCAATGCCCATAGGCACGCCGCTGCAGCAGCTCACCGATGCCGGCCAGCTCCCGGAGGCGGTCTATTTGCTGATCGACAACAGTGACCGTGCCCTACGCGGCAGCGAGCTGCCCTGCAATCCCGCGTTCTGGCGGGCGGTGCAGGAAGAGTTGCTGCCTCAGGTGCGCGACTGGGCGCCTCATGCCCAGTCAGCGCCCTCCACTGTCGTCGCCGGGCAAAGTTTTGGCGGATTGGCCGCGCTCTATGCGGCGCTGCACTGGCCGGAGCGCTTCGGTTGCGCCCTGAGCCAGTCCGGCTCCTTCTGGTGGCCGCTGCGCGGCGCGCCGGGACGGCTGTTCGAGGCGCTGGAAAGCGGGCAGGGAAGCAGGCATCCCTTGCGGCTGTTCATCGAGGCGGGACTGCGCGAACCGGCCATCCTCGAAGCTTCCCGTGCCTTGGTCGAGCGCCTGCGCGAGCAGGGTCATGACCTCGACTATCGCGAGATCGATGGGGGCCATGATGCCCTCTGGTGGCGCGGGGGCCTGCTCGATGGCCTGGTCCGGCTCTGGCAACCCCTGGTCGCAGCCGACGCCCACCGCTAATCCCTACTGCCAGGAGGTCCGATGGACGCTCTCAATCCCTTCGACGATCCCGCGCAGGTGCTGCTGATTCTGCGCAATGCCCGGGGCCAGTGCAGCCTCTGGCCGGAGGCCATGACCGTTCCCTCCGGCTGGGAGCCGGTGTTCGGGCCCGCGCTGCGCGCGGCTTGTGACGATTGGCTGGCCAGCCACTGGCGCGATATCCGCCCGGCCGCCTCTCTGCTTTTCTGACTGGAGTTCCTGTGTCCTCTACGCCCTCTTGCGCCTTTTCCGAACTGCCCCTGGTCGCCGCCCAACCCGGCATCTGGCTGGCCGATCAGCTGTCGCCCCATGCCAATGCCTTCGCCGTGGCCCATCTGGTCGAACTGCGCGGGCCGCTCAAGGCCGAGGCGCTGGTGGCGGCCATCGTCCAGGGCCTGGGCGAGCTGGATAGCCTGCGGCTCAACTTCGCTGAACGCGAGGGCGAGCTGGTGCAGTGGATAGATACCGACGCTGCCATCCCCACACCCGAGTGGCTGGACCTGCGCGGGGCAGCCGATCCGGAAGGTACCGCGCGGGCATCCATTCGCGCCGATCTCGACGGCGACCTGAGGGCTACCAGCGGCGGTCCGCTGTGGCTCAATCGGATTTACCAGCTGGGTGACGATCACCTGTTCTGGTACCAGCGCTATCACCACCTGCTGATCGATGGCTATGGCTTCGCCGCCCTGGCCAAGCGGGTGGCCGCCCTGTACAGCGCCGCGGTGCGCGGTGAGACGGCCGAGGCCTCGCCCTTCGTCTCCTTTGCCGAGGTGGTGCGTGAATACCAGGACTATCAGCAGTCGGCCGTCCGCGAGCGCGACGAAGCCTTCTGGCGCGAGCGGGGGGCTGCGCTGCCGCCGGCCGCGTCCCTGGCGCCCGGGGGGCTGGCCGGGCAGGTGCCCACGCCGCGGGTGGTGGAAGCCCGTGCCCGGGTACCTGCCGAGGTGTTCGCCAGGTTGGCCGAGCATGGCAAGGCCCAAGGGGTGACGCCGGCCGATCTGGCGGTGGCCCTGACCGCCACCTGGTTCGCCCGCCTCAGTGGCCAGCCGGCCTTCAGCGCCGGTTTCATCTTCATGCGTCGCATGGGGTCAGTGGCGCTCAAGTCAGGTGGGGCGACGCTCAACGTCCTGCCCCTGGGCGTGCGCACGGCCACCGGCCAGACGCTGCCGGAGCTGGCCACGGTGCTGGCCGCCGAGCTCAAGAAAGTACGTCGTCACCAGCGCTACGACGCCGAGCAGATCGCCCGCGATCTCGGCCGGCCGGGCGATGCCGAGCCCCTGACCGGGCCGGTCATCAACCTCAAGTTGTTCGATTTCGCCCTGGATTTCGCCGGGGTGCCGGGCATCACCCACGAACTGGCCTCGGGGCCGGTGCGCGACATGGAGATCGCCCTCTACCTGGAGGCCAGCGGCGCGCTGGACATCAAGCTGCTCGGCAACGCCGAGCGCTACGCCGCCAACCTGCTGCAGGGCCACGCCGACCGCTTCGGGCTGCTGGCGGAGCAATTCGCCGGGCAGCCCGGGCTCCCTCTGGGCGATGCCGACCTGCTGGCGCCGATGGACCGCAGTTGGCTGGCCGAGATCAACGCCACCGAACGCCCGCTGCCAGCGGTCACCCTGGCGACCCTGCTGGCCGACCAGGCCGCGCGAACCCCCCTGGCACCGGCGTTGGCCGATCTGCAGTATGCCTTCAGCTATGCCGAGACCCGCCAGCAGGTGCTGGCCCTGGCCCAGCGCCTGAGCGCGGCCGGGGTCGGGCGGGGCGACATCGTCGCGGTGGCGCTGCCGCGCTCGGTGTTCCTGTCCCTGGCGCTGCTGGCCACCGTCGAACTGGGCGCCGCCTATTTGCCACTCGATAGCGGCTATCCTGATGAACGCCTGCAACTGATGCTCGATGACGCCCGACCACGGGTGCTGGTGACCGATGCCAGCCAGCGCGGGCGCTTCCCGATGCTGAGTGAGGGCCAGGTGCTGATCCTCGACGCGCCCCTGGAGGTGCTTGATCGAGATCCGGTGTTCGAGGGGCCGCGGCCCAGCGATCCGGCCTATGTGCTCTACACCTCCGGTTCCACGGGCCGCCCCAAGGGCGTAGTGGTAGGTCATGCCGCCATCGTCAATCGCCTGCTGTGGATGCAGGACAGCTATCCGATCGGCGCTGGCGACACCGTCTTGCAGAAGACGCCAAGCAGCTTCGATGTCTCGGTCTGGGAATTCTTCTGGCCGCTCTTGGTGGGGGCTCGCCTGTACCTGGCCCCGCCCGAGGCCCACCGCGATCCCGAGGCGCTGCAGGAGCTGTTCGCCCGGGAGCGGGTGACCACGGTGCACTTCGTGCCCTCGATGCTGGCGGCCTTCGTCGCCGCCCTGGATGAGCCCGCGACCGTCGCCCGTTGCGCCAGCCTGCGCCAGGTCTTCTGCAGCGGCGAGGCCCTGCCCACCGAGTTGGCCCGCACCTGGGAGCGCCGGGTCGGCGCGCCCCTGCACAATCTCTATGGCCCCACCGAGGCGGCGGTGGACGTTTCCTACCATCCGGCCCATGGTGCTGCCCTGGCGGCCGTCACCGGCAGCAGCGTGCCCATCGGCAAGCCGGTGTGGAACACCGGGCTGCATATCCTCGACGAACGCTTGCGGCCGGTACCGCCGGGCGTAGCCGGCGAGCTCTATCTGAGCGGGGTGCAGCTCGCCGATGGCTACCTGGGGCGCCCGGATCTGACCGCCGCACGCTTCATTGCCGCGCCCGACGGACAGGGCGAGCGCCTCTATCGCACCGGCGACGTCGCCCGCTGGCTGCCCGAAGGCGTGGTCGACTACCTGGGCCGTAGCGATGACCAGGTCAAGATCCGTGGCCAGCGCATCGAACTGGCGGAAATCGATCATGCCCTGCTCGCGCTGCCGGGCGTCGGCCAGGCCGTCACCCATGCCCGAGTGCTGGGCGAGGCGGCCAATGGCGCCGGGGGCGATGCCCGCCAACTGGTGGGCTATCTGCTCGCCCAGCCGGGTGCGGTGCTGGACCTGGAGCGCCTGCGCGCCCGCCTCGCGGATCAGCTGCCGCCACATCTGGTGCCCGTGGCCCTGGTGGAGCTGGAGGAATTCCCCCTGGGTGCCACCGGCAAGCTGGATCGCAAGGCGCTACCGGCGCCCCAGGGCGTGGCCAGGGCCGCGAGTCGACCGCTGGCGCTGGGGTTGGAAAGCGAGCTGGCGGCGGCCTTCTCCGAGGTGCTCGGTTGCGCCATCGTGGGCGCGGATGACGACTTCTTTGCCCTTGGCGGCCATTCTTTGCTGGCCATGACCCTGGCGGCCAACCTGCGGCGACGTCTGGCGCAACCGGTGTCCATCGGCCAGATCATGGTGGCCTCCAGCGTCGCCCGCCTGGCGCGCCAGCTGGAGCAGGACGCGGCCCGCGAAACCCGTGCCGGCTTCGAGACCCTGCTGCCGCTGCGCCCGGGCGACGGTCCCACCTTGTTCTGCTTCCATCCGGCCTCGGGCTTCGCCTGGCAATTCAGCGTGCTGCAGCGGCATCTGGATCCGCGCTGGTCGCTGCTCGGCATCCAGTCGCCGCGTCCGGACGGCGCCCTGGCCCAGGGCGCCGATCTGGACGCCGTCATCCAGCGCCATCTGGACACCCTGCGCGAGGTGCAGCCGCAGGGGCCTTATCATCTGCTCGGCTACTCCCTGGGCGGCACCCTGGCCCAGGGGCTGGCGGCGCGACTGCAGGCGGCCGGAGAGGAGGTCGCCTTCCTGGGCCTGCTCGACACCTATCCGCCGGAAACCCAGAACTGGCATGAGCGTGAGGGCCAGCGCGAGCTGGACCCGGAAGTGCTGGCCGAGGTCAATCGCGAGCGCGAGGCCTTCCTCGCCGCCCAGCAGGGCCTGGCCGATCCGGCGCTGGGGGAGGGGGCGGAGCTGTTCGCCACCATCGAGGGCAACTACGCCGATTCGGTACGGCTGCTGGCCACGGCGCACAGCGCTCGCTTCGACGGCGAGGCGCTGATGTTCGTCGCCCGGCGTACCCTGCCGGTGGGAATGGACGTCAAGGCTACCTGGGCGCCCTGGATCACCCGCCTGCAGGCCCACGAGGTGGACTGCGCCCACGTCGACATCATCGCCCCGGCCCAGCTGGCGCAGATCGGTCCGGTGCTCAATCGGGCGCTGAAAGGGCTCTAGCCGGCCGAACGCCGCGCCAGGGGTACCACCATGGGCGTCCCGGCCACTGGGTCGTCGATGATCAGGCAGTCCAGGTCATAGACCGCCTTGATCAATTCGGGGGTGACCACGTCGCGCGGGCGGCCGGTGGCCAGTACCTTGCCGTCGCGCATGGCCACCAGGTGGGTGGCGTAGCGACAGGCGTGGTTGAGGTCGTGCAGCACCATCACCAGGGTATGGCCCTGTTGGCGATTGAGGTCTTCCAGCAATTCCAGGAGGTCGATCTGGTGGGTGATGTCGAGCCAGGTGGTGGGCTCGTCGAGCAGCAGCAGTGGGGTCTCCTGGGCCAGAGCCATGGCGATCCACACCCGCTGGCGTTGGCCGCCGGACAGGGTGTCCACCGCCCGGTCGGCCAGTTCGAAGACGCCGGTGGCCTGCATGGCGTGCGTAACGGCGCGCTCGTCGTCGGCGCGCACGCCACCGAACAGTGTCTGGTGCGGATAGCGTCCGCGGGCCACCAGGTCGCGCACCGAGATGTCGCCCGGCGCCTGGGAGCTCTGTGGCAGAAGGCCCAGGCGGCGCGCGACCTCCTTGGTGCGATAGCTCTGGATCGCCTGGCCGTCCAGCCAGACCTGGCCCTGGCTGGGCGCCAGTAGCCGGCTCAGGGTGCGCAGCAGGGTCGACTTGCCGCAGCCGTTGGGACCGATGATGACCGTCAGTTCGCCATCGGGAATGGTCAGTGAGAGGTCCTCGGCGATCAGCTTGCGGCCATAGCCCAGGGTCAGGCGCTCGGCGTGCAGGCGCGAGGAAGGGGCGTCGTTCATGAGCGGCGGGACTCCCAGATAAGCAGGCCGATCAGGTAGAGCCCACCCAGGCTCACCGTGACCAGGCCCACCGGCAGGACATAGGGCAGGAACAGGCTCTGGGCGATGAGATCCGCGCCCAGCAACAGGACCGCGCCGGTGAGTGCGGCGGCAGGCAGCGCCAGGCGCTGGGTGCCGGTCAGGCGGCGGGCGATCTGCGGCGCGGCCAGGGCGACGAAGGAGATCGGCCCGGCCACGGCGGTGCCGGCGGCGGTGAGCACCACGCCGAGGCCCAGCAGCGACAGCCGGGTGCGCTCCACCGGGACGCCCAAGGCGCAGGCGGTGTCGTCGCCCATCTCCAGCAGGAACAGCCGGCGACTCAGCGCCAGGCTGGCCGCACCCGCCAGCAGGATGAAGATCACCGCCGGCCAGGCCTTGGCCCAGGTCACCCCGTTGAGTGAGCCGGCGCTCCACAGGCCCGCGCTGAAGGCGGCTTCCAGGGAGGCATGCACGATCAGCCAGGTGTTGAGCGCCATCAGCAAGGCGCGCACGCCGATGCCGACGATGATGAGTCTCAGGGTATCCACGCCGCTGCCGCGCCAGGTGAGGGCATAGACCAGGGCGGCGCTGGCCAGGCCGCCGATCAGGGCGGCGGTGGTGCTCCAGAGGATGCTGGCCTGGAACAGCACCAGCGCGACCAGTACCCCGCTGTAGGCGCCGGTGTTGAAGCCCATGATGTCCGGGCTGCCCAGGGGATTGCGCAGCAGCGACTGGAACAGCGCGCCGCTCAGGCCCAGGGCGACGCCGATCAGCAGCGCCAGGGCCACCCGCGGCAGGCGCCACTGGGTGACCACCAGCTCGATGCCGCGCGGAGCCTCGCCGAACAGGGCGGCCAGTACCTGGGAAGGACTCAGGGTCAGGCTGCCGCTGCCCAGGGCGAACGTCGCCAGCAGCAGGGCGCCGCCAAACAGGGCGAGCAGCACCCCGGGCAGGCGCAGGCGATCAGGGCGGTTCATGCCCGACCTCCCTGGCGCTGGCGGCGCGCCAGCCAGATCAGCAGCGGTGCGCCGAGGAAGGCGGTCACCACCGAGACGCGCAGCTCATTGGTCACCAGCAGGCGACCAACGATGTCGGCGGTCAGCAGCAGGCTGGGGGTGAACAGCAGGACGAAGGGCAGCAGCCAGCGATGGTCTTCGCCGATGGCCCAGCGGCCCAGGTGCGGCACCATCAGGCCGACGAAGGCGATGGGCCCCACTGCCGCGGCTGCCGCGCCGCAGAGCAGGGTGATGGCCAGCAGGCCGAGCAGTTGGGTCTGGCGGACCCGGGTGCCGAGGGCTACGGCCAGATCGGTGCCCAAACTCAGGGCATTCAGTGCCGGAGCCAGCAGCAGGGCGATAGCCACCCCACCCAGCACCGGCAGGCTGGCGCTGCGCAGCAGCTTGAACTGGCGCACGTCCAGGGAGCCGAATTGCCAGAATCTCAGTTGGTCGTACACCAGCGGATCGAGCAGGGCGATACCGGAGCTGACGCCTTCGAGCATGGCCCCTAGGGCCACCCCCACCAGCACCAGGCGCATGGGGTTGAAGCCGCCGCCACCGGCGATGCCGGCCAGCAGCACCACCAGGCTGGCCAGCAGGGCGCCGCCGAAGGCATAGCCCAGGTAATGCTCGGGACCGCTGGCGCCGAACAGGGCGATGCCCAGCACCACGGCGAAACTGGCACCGGCATTGACGCCGAGGATGCCCGGGTCGGCGAGGGGGTTGCGCGTCAGCGCCTGCATCAGGGTGCCGGCCACGCCCAGCGCCGCGCCGGCGAGCAGGCCGGCAAGCGTTCGCGGCAGGCGCGCCTCGCGCACGATGAGGCAGGCGGGATCGCTGCAGCCGTGGCCCAGTGCCTGCCAGACGTCGGCCAGCGGTATGGCGGTGGAGCCGAGCGCCAGGCTCGCGGCCATCACCAGGAGCAGCGACAGACCCGCACAGCCGAGGATAAGGAAGCGGCGCATGATCATCCGCGACGGCAGGCAGGAGAGGGAGTGGATGAGAACAAGGCGTATTAACACATGATAGTCTGTATTACATGCTAACAGCCTTGCCTCGGCGGCTCGATAGCGTCCCCTGTGTTTTTCCGGTGATTCATGTCCAAGACGTCCTTCCTGCTCGACTTCGGCCTGCTCAGGTCCCACGCCGCCTTTCGTACCCTGTTCATCGCCCGTCTGGTGTCCGTACTCTCTCTCGGGCTGCTCGCCGTGGCGGTGCCCATCCAGGTCCAGGCCCTGACCGACTCGCCGCTCAAGGTAGGCCTGGCACTGAGCATGGCCGGCATCGGCATGTTCGTCGGCCTGCTCACCGGCGGGGTGCTGGCCGACCGCCTGGAGCGGCGCCGGCTGATCCTCGCCGCCCGCTCCATTTGCGGCCTGGGCTTCATCGGCCTGGCCATCAACGCCAGCCTGCCCGAGCCATCGTTGACGGCTATCTACCTGCTGGCGCTGTGGGATGGCTTCTTCGGCGCCCTGGGCGTCACCGCGCTGCTGGCGGTGACACCGATCCTGGTCGGTCGGGAATCCATGGTGCAGGCCGGCGCCTTGAACATGCTCAGCGTGCGGGTGGCGGCCATCATCGCGCCGCCACTGGGAACGCTGCTGATCGCCCAGAGCGGTGTCGTCTGGAATTACGGGCTGACGGCCTTCGGTACCCTGATCACCCTGCTGGTGCTGCTGCGCTTACCGCCGCTGCCGCCGCCGGAGCAGCCGCGCGAATCGCCCTGGCAGGCCCTGGGTGGCGGCATTGCCTTTCTGTTCGAGAACCGGCTGCTGGGTGCCGTGGCCCTGGTCGGCGCCCTGGTGACCATGGCCAATGCGGTGCGGGTGCTCTATCCCGCGCTGGGGGAGAGCTGGGGGCTGGATACCGGACACCTGGGCTGGCTCTATGCCGCCGCCCCCCTGGGTGCTGCCCTCGGCGCCCTCACCAGTGGTCGACTGAACCAGGCGCCACGCCCTGGGCGTACCCTGCTGATGAGCGCGGTGGCCACCTTTCTGGCGGTAGCGTTCTTCGCGCTGTTACCTGGCTTCTGGCTATCCGCGCTGTGCCTGGTGCTGTTCGGCTACCTGGGCGCCCTCAATTCGCTGGTGCAGTACGCGCTGATCCAGCGCCTGACCCCGGATCGCCTGCTGGGGCGGATCAATGCCCTGTGGACGGCACAAAATATTGGTGGCGAGGCCATCGGCGCGGCGCTGTTCGGCGGCCTGGCCAGCCTGATGTTGCCGGCGCAGGCAGCGTTCGTCTTCGGTCTGGTCGCCATGCTGGTGGCTGCCCTGTGCTGGGCGCTGGCCAGCGGTCTGCGTCGAGCTGAAAGCCTCGGCGCCTGATCCGCTCCGGTGCGCCTGGCGTAGCGTGGAAAACCGCGCAGCGTTTTCCACTGGGGTTCACGGCAGGGAGTGGTGGACAAGGCTGCGCCGTTGTCCACCCTACGGATAGCTAAAGGTTTGGCGTAGCGTTTTCCGCGATTGCCCGGTTCAGGGCTTGGCGTAGCGCTTTTCCAGTCGATCCAGCAGCAGGTTGGCGCTGTAGGGATCGAGGCGGAAGGTCTCGGCGCCCAGCGCCTCCACGCGGTTCTCCTTGACCGCCGGCAGGTGTGCCAGCAGCGGATTGCTGCGCACCGCCTCGGCCTCCTTGGCGTCCGCAGCGAACAGCAGGAAGGTCTGGCCGTTGAGACCGGTGGCGACGTTCTCGCCGGCCAGCTGCAGGATGTCATGGCGCTGACCCTGGCTGTGGCCCGTGGCGAGACCGACTGGCAGCGCGGCGAGTTTGAAGCCCAGGCTTTCCAGCAACTGACCCTGGGAGGAGGCGGCGGTCCAGAGATTGGCCTGCCGCGTCGCCGGGCTGTAGACGAAGGCGGATACCGGTTGCGGCGGCAGTTGCAGGCGCGCCTTGAGGTCGGTGACGCGCCCGGCGAAGTCGTTGACCACCTTGGCGGCGGCGTCCTCGCGACCGGTAGCCTGGCCCAGCAGCTCCACCACCTGTTGCCAGCTGCGATTGTCGTAACCCACCACCAGCACCGGAGCGATGGCCTTTAGTTGATCGACCAGACGCAGGGCCGAGTCGTTGCCGGCGGCGCTGACCAAGATCAGATCAGGGGCCTCGGCGGCCACTGCCTCGGCATTGGCTTCGCCGATGTACAGCCGCTTCACGTCGCGCTCCTTGGCGACCTCGCCCCATTGGCGGAGGAAGCCCTGGTCATCGGCGAATCTGTTGTTGGGCGAGGTGGCGCCACTGGCTACCACCGGAGCGCCGATGGCCAGCAGGGAACCGGTAAGGGTGACACTGGTGGAGACGATGCGCTGTGGCTTGGCGTGCAGGGTCACCTGGCTGCCATCGGCGTTGATCTCTCGCGGCCAGTCCGCCGCCTGGGCGGTACCACCCAGCGCCAGGGTGGCGACAGCCAGGGTGGTGAGAATGCGAAACAATGACGACAAGCTGAACATGAACGCCTTCCAGTTGTAAGATAATCACTCTCATTTTCAAAGAAGCACCCGGAGCCGGCAAGCCATTCCAGTGATCAGGTATCGAGAGGGCAGCCGCCATCGGACTGGATCTGGCTTGTGTAGTCGCCGCCGGATGGCGATAAACGAGCTATATCAAGGGCTTGCATGCCCATCGAGAAAATCGTTTGGTCCCTAACGAATTGACTTTTCGTCAGACAAAAGTTAGCTTCCGATTATTGATAAGCATTATCATTCGTGTAGAGGTTCATCGAAATGACGAGCAAGAGGGCTGAGAGGGTCGAGCAGGTAGCTGCCGATCGTCGGGAACAGGCCGCGTTCCTGTTCCAGTCGGGTGATCGCGTCCTGCAGGGACAGGGCATCTGCGCCCGGGTCGAGACACCGGCCAGCGGCGGCGCGCACCGAGATAGCCTGTTCCTGCACGCCGTGGAAGAGGCCTTCGCCCGTGCCCGCCAGGCCGGCATCGCCGAGCCGGTGATCATGGGCGCCATTCCCTTCGATACCACCAGGCCCTCCTGCCTCTATGTCCCTCGGGAGCATGCCTGGGTGGCCCGCTCGGCGCCGGTCAGCCGTGCGCCGATCACACCGGCGCAGGTGCGTGAGGTGCGCAACCTGCCCAGCGCGGACGGCTTCTGCCTGGCGGTGGAGGAGGCCATCGAGGCCTTCCGTCGCGGTGAACTGAGCAAGGCGGTGCTGTCGCGGATTCAGGAGATTCGTCTGGCCGAACCCGCCGATGTGGACGTCATCCTGGCGAACCTGGCGCGGCAGAATCCCACTGGCTATCAATTCCGCATCCCGACCGCCGAGGGCGGTGAGCTGGTCGGGGTCAGCCCCGAGTTGCTGGTGCGCAAGCAGGGCGCCCGGGTATACACCAATCCCCTGGCGGGCTCCGCCAAGCGCCAGGCCGATCCGGTGGAAGACCAGCGGGTGGCCCGCGACCTGCTGGATTCCAGCAAGGACCACTACGAGCACCGACTGGTGATCGAGGACATCCGCCAGCAGCTGGCGCCGTTGTGCAGCCGGCTGGACGTCCCCGAAGCGCCGTCGCTGCTCAGCACCAATGCCATGTGGCACCTGTCCACCGCCATCGACGGCGAACTGGCCGACAGTCGCACCTCGGCGCTGCAACTCGCCTGCCGCCTGCATCCGACGCCGGCCGTCTGCGGCTATCCCACGGCCGCGGCGCGCCAGCTGATCGAGCGCATCGAGCCCTTCGACCGCGGCCTGTTCACCGGCATGGTGGGGTGGTGCGATGCCCAGGGCAATGGCGAGTGGGTGGTCACCATCCGCTGCGGTACGGTGCAGGACGACTGGCTGCGGCTGTTCGCCGGCGCCGGCATCGTCGAGGCATCCGACCCCGCAGCGGAATGGGCCGAGGTCACCGCCAAACTGGGCACCATGCGTGCCGCCTGTGGTTTGCTCGACGAGGAGAGCCCTACGTGAGTCTGGAATTCACCCCCTGGCCGGACGATCTGGCCGCCCGCTATCGCGCCCTCGGCTACTGGCTCGACCTGCCCATGACCGAGATCCTGGCCCGCAGCCGCGCGACGCTGCCCGAGGCGCCGGCGATCCTCTGCGGCGAGCGGCAATTGAGCTACGCCGAGCTGGACGAGCGCTCCAGCCGCCTGGCCGCCCACCTGCAGGCCGCCGGTCTGCGCCGCCACGACACGGCGCTGGTGCAGCTGCCCAACGTGGCCGAGTTCTATGTGGTCTTCTTCGCCCTGCTCAAGGCCGGCATCGCGCCGGTCAACGCCCTGTTCAGTCACCAGAAGCTGGAACTGCTGGCCTATGCGCAGCAGATCCAGCCCAGGTTGGTGATCGCTTCCCGCGAGCACAACCTGTTCCGCGACGACAACTTCCTCGGTGAGCTGCGCGACGTGGCACCGGGCCTCGGCGAGGTGCTGCTGGATGGCGCGGACGACGCGCGCAGCTTGCAGCAACGCCTGGACACCCCGCTGGCCGGCTATCAGCTGACGCCCACCGCGGGTGGCGAGGTGGCCTTCTTCCAGCTCTCCGGTGGCAGCACCGGTACGCCCAAGCTGATCCCGCGTACCCACAACGACTACTACTACAGCCTCAGACGCAGCGTCGAAATCTGCCAGCTGACCCCCGCGACGCGCTTTCTCTGCGCCCTGCCGGCGGGGCACAACTATACCCTCAGCTCGCCTGGCGCCCTGGGCGTGTTCATCGCTGGCGGCTGCGTGGTCAT
Organism: Pseudomonas oryzihabitans; assembly: GCF_001518815.1. NCBI lineage: Bacteria > Pseudomonadati > Pseudomonadota > Gammaproteobacteria > Pseudomonadales > Pseudomonadaceae > Pseudomonas > Pseudomonas oryzihabitans. Next base: position 3,130,252 of record NZ_CP013987.1, on the reverse strand, counting down.
GGCCCGCGATCCTGAGCCGCTGCGCTGCTTCGAACTGATCGAGCGCCATCAGGTGGACTGGGTGGCCCTGGTGCCGCCGGCGGTGGCGCTCTGGCTGCAGGCCGCTGCCGCACCCGAGCAACGCGCTCGCCTGGCCAGCCTGCGGATGGTGCAGGTGGGCGGTGCCAGCTTCGCCGAGGCCCAGGCCCGACGGGTGCCGGCGGAGCTGGGTTGCCAGCTGCAGCAGGTATTCGGCATGGCCGAGGGCCTGGTCAACTACACCCGCCTGGACGACGAACCCGAGCGCATCTTCACCACCCAGGGCTGCCCCATGAGCTCGGATGACGAGGTGCGCATCACCGACGAAGACGGCCAGCCGGTGCCCGATGGCCAACCCGGTCTGCTGTCCACCCGTGGCCCCTATACCTTCCGCGGCTACTACCGCAGCCCCGAGCACAATACCCAGGTGTTCGACGCCGAGGGTTTCTACTTCTCCGGCGACGTGGTCCAGCGCGATGCCGACGGCTACCTCAAGGTGGTCGGCCGGGTGAAGGACCAGATCAACCGCGGGGGCGAAAAGATCGCCGCGGCCGAGATCGAGGGTCTGCTGCTGCGTCATCCCGGTATCACCCACGCGGCCCTGGTGGCCATCGCCGATGAGCTGATGGGTGAGAAGAGCTGCGCTTGTTTGGTGGTCAGCGATCCAGCGCTCAAGCCGGTGGTCCTGCGTCGCTACCTCCGCGAGCAGGGCGTGGCCGAGTACAAGCTGCCTGACCGTTTCCAGTTCCTCGACCAGCTGCCGCTCACCGCCGTCGGCAAGATCGACAAGCGCCGCCTGCGCGAGCAGCTGCAGACCCCCTCCACCGAACGTCTTTAAGGTTTCTCATGGCTATTCCCCGTCTTGCGTCCTATCCCTTGCCCCAGCCCGCCGGCTTTCCCGCCAACAAGGTCGCCTGGACGCCTGTGGCCGATCGCGCCGTGCTGCTGATCCACGACATGCAGCGCTATTTCGTCGAGTTCTATGGCGACAACAGCCCGCTGATCGCCCAGGTGGTGGCCAACATCGCCGCGCTGCGTGCCTGGGCCGATGCCCAGGGCATGCCGGTGGTCTATACCGCCCAGCCCACGGACCAGCCGCCAGCCGACCGTGCCCTGCTCAACGACATGTGGGGCCCTGGCCTGACCCAGGCCGATCCTGCGCTGCAGCAAGTGGTAGAGGAGTTGGCTCCCAAGGGCGATGACGTGGTCCTGACCAAGTGGCGCTACAGCGCCTTCCATAGATCCAACCTGCAGGACCTGATGACCGAGTGGCGCCGCGACCAGCTGATCGTCTGCGGCGTCTATGCCCACATCGGCTGCCTGACCACCTGCACCGACGCCTTCATGCGGGACATCCAGGCCTTCCTGATCGGCGACGCCGTGGCCGACTTCAGCGAAGAAGAGCACCGCATGGCGCTGCGCTACGTGGCTACTCGCTGCGGCAGCACCCTCAGCACCGCCCAGGTCACCGGCGCGGGCGCGGCGGTGCTCGACGAAGCCTGGCTGCGTGCCCAGGTCCAGCCGCTGCTGGACGCCGACGACGAGGAGCCGGCGCTGGACGACAACCTCACCGACTTCGGTCTGGATTCGGTGCAGGTCATGACCCTGGTGGGGGAATGGCAGAAGCGCGGCCTGCCGGTCACCTTTGCCGATCTCGCCGCCCAGCCGACCCTGCAGGGCTGGCTGGACCTGCTGCGCGCTCGCGCCTAGGGAGCCCTTGATGACGCAACTGGATTTCACCGGCAAGCGCGTCTGGGTGACCGGCGCAGGGCAGGGCATCGGCCTGCAGGTGGCACGCCGCTTCCAGGCGGCCGGCGCCGAGGTAATCGGCCTTGACCGGCAATTCGCCGAGAGCAGCTATCCCTTTCGCACCCAACTGCTGGATGTTGCCGACGCGGCCCAGGTCGAGGACGTCTGCCAGGCCCTGCTGGCCGAAGAGCGGCGCCTGGACGTGCTGGTCAATGGCGCCGGTGTGCTGCGCCTGGGCACCAGCGACAGCCTGAGCCTGGACGACTGGCAGGCGCTGCTGGACGTTAACGTCTCCGGCCCCTTCTACCTGTTCCGCCAGCTGGTGCCGCTGTTCAAGGCCCAGGGCCGCGGCGCCATCGTCAACATCGCCTCCAACGCCGCCCATGTGCCGCGCCTGCAGATGGCCGGCTATTGCACCTCCAAGGCGGCGCTGGTGTCCCTGAGCCACTGCGTGGCCCTGGAACTGGCGGGCTCGGGCGTGCGCTGCAACGTGGTTTCGCCCGGCTCCACGGCGACCCCCATGCTGGCCGGCATGCTCGGTTCGCCCGAAGGCTATCAGCGCTTGGTGGACGGCCTGCCGGAAGACTTCAAGCTCGGCATCCCGCTGCGCAAGATCGCCCAGCCCGACGAGATCGCCAACACCGTGCTGTTCCTCGCCTCGGACCTGGCCAGCCATATCACCATGCAGGACATCGTGGTGGACGGCGGCGCGACCCTGGCGGCGTGAGGGATTTCTGTAGGTTGGGTTGAGCGCTAGCGAAGCCCAACGGGAGTTATCCGGCGATCGCGGTGTGTTGGGCTTCGACGGTGGGGCCGTCTCAGCCCAACCTACGGCTAGGCGCGGCGACCGATCACGAGCTTGCCGGAGCTGATGCAGCTGAACGCCTGCTCGTATAGCTCCCTCCCCCCTTGGGAGAGGGTTGGGGTGAGGGCGCCCTTGGCTTGGACGCCCAGTGGAAAAGGCTACGCCGTTTTCCACGCTACGGGACTGAGCGGTTCCGTAGGTTGGGTTGAGCGCCAGCGAAGCCCAGCATTGATTCCCAGTTAAAGCACTCGCGGCCATGGGCCGCTCCTGCAGAACTGTAGGAGCGGCCCATGGCCGCGATAGGTATCGCTAAAGGGCTTCGTTAACGAAGCCCTTCCACTCAACCCGCCACCAGCACCCGAATGGCTTCCAGGCGCAGCGAAGCCTTGTCCAGGTAGGTCAGGCCTTCTTCGCGCTGCTGGCGCAGCCGGTCGATCTCGTCCTGGCGGACGCTGGAGTTGACCGCGCGCAGGGCCTCCAGGCGGGCGATTTCCTCGTCCATGCCCGAGAGGTACGCCTGGCGCGCCTTGGCGACGCGTTCCTCGTGGCGGGGCAGGGCCTTGCCTTCGCCGCCGCCGATCAGCTTGGCCAGGGAGTCGCGCTGGGCCTGGACGAACTTGTTGGCGCTGGTGCGCGGCACGCTTTCCAATTGATCGTTGAGGGTCTCGAAGGCCACCCGGGCGGCCAGGTCGTTGCCGTTGGCGTCCAGCAGGCAGCGAATCGCCAGCGGTGGCAGGTAGCGACCCAGCTGCAGGGCGCGCGGCGCCACCGCCTCGCTGATGTAGATCAGTTCCAGCAGCACGGTGCCCGGCTTGAGCGCCTTGTTCTTGATCAGCGCCACGGCGGTGTTGCCCATGGAGCCGGACATCACCAGGTCCATGCCGCCCTGGGCCATGGGGTGTTCCCAGGTCAGGAACTGCATGTCCTCGCGGACCAGGGCCACGTTACGGTCGTAGGTGATGGTCACGCCTTCGTCGTCGCCGAGGGGGAAGCCGGCGTCGAGCATCTTCTCGCTGGGCTTGAGGATCAGGGCGTTGTCGGAATGGTCCTCGCTGTCGATGCCAAAGGCATTGAACAGCTCTTCCATGTACATCGGCAGGGCGAACTGGTCGTCCTGTTCGAGGATGTCCTCGACCAGTTGCTCGCCGGCACCGGCGCCAGAGGAGTTGAGTTCCAGCAAGCGGTCACGGCCGTTGTGCAGCTCGGTTTCCAGGGTGGCACGGGCTTCGGCGCCCTGTTCCAGCAGGGTCTGCCAGGCGGCGTCGTCGCCACCGGCCAGTTGCTCGTCCAGCTCGCCGGCGAAGCGCGCCTGCAGGGCGCTGCCGGTGGGCGAGGTGGCCAGGAAGGCGTTGAGCGCCTGGTGGTACCACTGGAACTGCCGCTCCTGGCGGCTGCCTTCGAGGTAGGGCACGTGCAGCTGGATGGTGTGGCGCTGGCCGATCCGGTCCAGACGGCCGATGCGCTGCTCCAGCAGGTCCGGGTGGGCCGGCAGGTCGAACAGCACCAGGTGGTGGGCGAACTGGAAGTTGCGGCCTTCACTGCCGATCTCGGAACAGATCAGCACCTGGGCGCCGAATTCCTCATCGGCGAAGTAGGCGGCGGCGCGGTCGCGTTCGAGGATGCTCATGCCCTCGTGGAACACCGTGGTCGGGATGCCGGACTTCAGCCGCAGGGCATCTTCCAGGTCCAGGGCGGTTTCCATGCGCGCGCAGATGACCAGCACCTTGTGCGGCTTGATCGCCTTGAGGGTGTCGATCAGCCATTCGACGCGGCCGTCGTGGCGCCACCAGCGATCGTTGTCGTCTTCCGGCGCGAATTCGGTTTCCGGTTGCAGTGACTGGCCGGGCATGACGCCTTCGTCCAGATAGGCATCCGGGAAGGGCAGGGCATGGGCATGCAATTCGCGCTCGGGAAAGCCCTTGACCGCGGCGCGGGTGTTGCGGAACAGCACGCGGCCGGTGCCGTGGCGATCCAGCAGTTCGCGGACCAGGCGGGCACGGGCATCGGCATCACCGGCGGCCGCAGCGGCCAGCAGGGTCTCGCCTTCCTGGCCGAGGAAGCCACCGATGGCGTCCTGGGCCGCCGGGCTCAGGGCGCCGGCATCGAGCAGTTCCTGCACGGCTTCGGCGACCGGGCGGTAGTGCTGGGACTCCTGCTGGAAGGCGGCGAAGTCATGGAAGCGGCTGGGATCGAGCAGGCGCAGACGAGCGAAGTGGCTGTCCTGGCCCAGCTGCTCGGGGGTCGCGGTGAGCAGCAGTACTCCGGGGATGACCTCACCCAGTTGTTCGACCAGGCTGTATTCGCGGCTGGCGCCCTCGGGGTGCCAGACCAGGTGGTGGGCCTCGTCGACCACCAGCAGGTCCCAACCGGCGGCGAAGGCGGCATCCTGGGCCTTTTCGTCGCGCACCAGCCAGTCCAGGGAGACCAGGGCGAGCTGGGCATCCTCGAAGGGATTGCCGTCTTCGCTGGCCATGAAGCGCTCGGCGTCGAACAGCGCGACTTCCAGGTTGAAGCGGCGGCGCATCTCCACCAGCCACTGGTGCTGGAGATTTTCCGGGACCAGGATCAGCACCCGGCTGGCGCGACCGCTGAGGAGCTGGCGATGGATCACCAGACCGGCCTCGATGGTCTTGCCCAGGCCCACTTCGTCGGCCAGCAGGACGCGTGGCGCGACCCGGTCGGCCACGCTACGGGCGATGTGCAGCTGGTGCGGGATCGGCTGGGCGCGGACGCCGCCCAGGCCCCAGAGGCTGGACTGCAGCAGGCGGTTGCGGTGCTCGTGGGTGTGATAGCGCAGGCCGAACCAGGGCAGGGGATCGATCTGCCCGGCGAACAGGCGATCGCTGGCCAGGCGGAACTGGATGAAGTTCGACAGCTGGGCCTCGGGCACGCTGCGTGCCTCGCGCTCCGCCGTGAAGCCGTGATAGGTCAGCAGGCCATCCTCTTCGGAGACCTCCCGCACGGTGAGCTTCCAGCCCTCGAAATGCGTCACCTCGTCGCCCGGGGCGAAGCGCACCCGGGTCAGGGGCGCATTGCGCTGGGCATACTGGCGCGTCTCACCGGTGGCTGGATAGAGCACCGTGAGCAGGCGGCCGTCCAGGGCCAGGATGGTTCCCAGGCCCAGTTCGGCCTCGCTGTCACTGATCCAGCGTTGTCCCGGTTGATGTGACGCCATGTAGAAGCTTCTCCCCAGCTATCAAAAAGCCGGCTATTTTAGCGAAAGCGGAGTCATAAGCCCAACCCCAGGGCGGTGCTCTTTGCCGCAGTCCGTCAGGCGCCGCTCCAAATTCGAGGTCCCCGTCATGATTCCCATCGTTCCGCCTGTGGGCGTAACCCCGCCCAACCAGCTGGACCCGGCGCCGTTACGACCGCCGGTCGCCCCCGTGGCGCCGGTGGAATCGGCCGCGCAGACCGGGCAGACCCCCTTGGAAGACGAGGCCACCCTGGATCGCGAAGCCCGCCGCCGGCGCCGTCGGCGCGAAGCCCTGCGCCAGGGGCTCGGCGCCGAACGGGCCCAGGTCCTGGAGGAGCCGGAGCAGGTGGGCGTCCAGGTGGATTTGCGCGTCTAGCCATGGCCGATGTCCTGCACCTGGCCGATGCCGAGCTGGATTTTCATCCGCACTGGCTGCCGGCGGACACCGCCGACGCCTGGCTGCGGCAACTCGACGCCGAGACGCCCTGGAGCCAACCGCAGGTGCGGGTGTTCGGCCGCTGGCATCCGGTGCCGCGACAGGTCGCCTGGTACGCCGATGCAGGGGTCGTCTACGGCTATGCCGGCCTGGATCATGCCGCCTTGCCCTGGACGCCACTGCTGCAGCGGATCCGCGAAGCCGTCGAGGCGGCTTGTGGCCACGGCTTCAATGGCGTGCTGCTCAACCGCTATCGCGACGGCCAGGACTCCATGGGCTGGCACAGCGATGACGAGGCCAGTCTCGGCCCCAATCCGCTGATCGCCTCGCTCAACCTGGGTGCTGCGCGACGTTTCGATTTCCGCCGCAAGGGCAGCAGCCGCATCGGCCATTCCCTGGAACTCGGTCACGGCAGCCTGCTGGTCATGGGCGGCGCGACCCAGCATCATTGGCAGCACCAGATCGCCAAGACCCGCAAAGCCAGCGGGGTACGGCTGAATCTCACCTTTCGCCGGATAGCCACATGAGCGACGACAGCAACCTCATCGACTTCACTACCGAGCGCGGCAAGCGCATCCACGACCTCAAGGAGCGTCGCCTGCAGGAGGTGCGCTCGGCCTTCGAGCAGGCGCTGCCGCTGGCTGCAGCCAAGAAGAAAAAGCGCAAGCCGAAGAAGAAATAGCGTCACTACCGTTCGTCGGGATTGGGCCTTGAAATTTGTTGGGGAATTCCTATCTAGGTTCGTGCGGGATGCCGAAGTCGGGTCCCGCAGGCAATACCGAAACTTGCTGAACCTATCAGGAGATTCACCATGAGCAACGTACTGTCCCTGGCCCCGCTCTTCCGTCATTCCGTTGGCTTCGACCGGTTCAACGACCTGTTCGAATCCGCCTTGCGCAACGACGCTGGCAGTTCCTATCCGCCCTACAACGTCGAGAAGCACGGTGACGACCAGTATCGCATCGTGATCGCCGCCGCCGGTCTCCAGGAAGATGACCTGGAAATCGAAGTCGAGCGTGGCGTTCTCACCGTCAAGGGCGGCCGGCGCGAAAACAGCGCCGAGAGCGTGACATTCCTGCATCAGGGCATCGCCCAACGCGCCTTCAAGCTGTCCTTCCGCCTCGCCGACCATATCGAGGTGCAGGGCGCCGATCTCAAGCATGGCCTGCTGAGCATCGAGCTGGTGCGGGTGATCCCGGAAGAAGCCAAGCCCAAGCGCATCGCCATCTCCGGCCAGCGCCCGGCCCTGGACAACTGATCGTCCAGGCGTCCTGCCCCAAAGCCCCAGCCCTGAGCTGGGGCTTTTTCGTTTCCGGCCGCTGCGCTAACGCCCGTGGCCGAAGAGCTCCATCAGCACCCCACGTAGCCAGCGATTGCCGGCATCCTGGTGATAGCGCGCATGCCAGTGCTGCCTGACCGCGAAGCCCTCGATCGGCACCGGGCACTCATGGACCTTGAGACCATAGGTGGCCGCGAGGGTGGTGCCGATATGCCGGGGCAGGGTGACGATGAGATCGGAGCTACCCACCACCGCGCCGACGCCGAGAAAGCCGGGTAACTCCAGCACGATCCGGCGCTGCACCTCGGCTCTGACCAGGCCGGCTTCCAATAGCTTCTGGCCGGTTCCGGCACTCACCAGTACATGACCCTCCCGGGCATAGGCCGCCGCCGTCAGGCGCGCTCCAAGCCGGGGATGGCTGGCGCTGACCAGGCAGACCCAATCCTGGGGAAAGAGCAGCTGCTGATAGAGACTGCCACCCAGCCAGGGGATGAAGCCGATTGCCAGGTCGGCTTCGCCGATCTCCAGCGCCTGTTCGGTATTGCCATCGATCCGCGCGACCTCCAGGCGTACGCCGGGCGCCACCTCGCGCAGGTGCGCCAGTATCCGTGGCAGCAGGGTGATGTGGCTGGCATCGCTCAGGCAGAGGCGAAACAGCCGCTGGGCGGTGGCGGGCTCGAAGGCGACCTCCCAGGCGACCAGGCGGCGCAGGGATTCGAGGACTTCGCGACAGGGCGTGATCAGGGCTTCGGCCTGGGGCGTGGGCTTCATGCCACCCGGGGTGCGCACGAACAGCGGGTCGCGCAGCTGGCGGCGCAGCTTGCCGAGCCAGAGGCTGATGGTGGGCTGGCTCTGGCCCAGTTGCTCGGCGGCGCGGGTGACGCTGCCGGTGCGATAGAGCACCTCGAACAGCATCAGCAACTTGGGTTCGGGCAGGCCGTCCGTGGGGAGCATTATCAGCTTTCCTGATAGGCGGATTGAGGTCTTTGTATAGCTCAATAGGATCCCCAGGCCTAGGGTAGGGCGCTAATCAGGAGCCTCTGCCATGAAAATCTGCATCCTCGGGGCTGGTGCCCTGGGCAGCACCTTTGGTGCCTGGCTGAGCGAGGCCGGGCATGACACCTGGCTGCTCAACCGGCCCAATGCCCATCTCGACGTGATAGCGCACGACGGCCTGGAAGTCACGACTGCCGACGGCACGCGCCGGCTTCAGGTGCGGACCGCAGTGGATGCCGAAGCGGTCGGCGTGGTCGATCTGGTGGTGGTGCTGGTCAAGTCCTTCGCCACCACCGCGGCCATGAGCCAGGCCCGGGCGCTGGTCGGTCCCCATACCCTGGTGCTGTCGCTGCAGAACGGTCTCGGTCACGAAGAACTGTTGGCGGAGATCGTCGGGCAGGAGCGGGTGATCGCCGGCAAGACCTATGTCGGCGGCGTGCTGCTCGGGCCCGGTCAGATCCGCAGCGGGGTCGTGGGCAAGCGCACGATCATCGGTGAGCTCGATGGTCAGCTCTCGGCGCGCGTCCAGGCCGTTGCCGCGGTCTTCGACAATGCGGGACTGGCCACTACCGTCAGCGGCAACATCCTCGGCACCCTCTGGGACAAGCTGCTGGTCAACGTCGCCACCGGCGCCCTCACCGGCATCACCCAGCTCACCTATGGCCAGCTTTACAGCGAGCCGCTGCTGCGCGACGTGGCGCTACAGGCGGTGGGCGAGGCCATCGCGGTGGCGCGCGCGGCCGGCGTCGAGCTTGGCCTGCGGGAGCCGCAGGCTGCCTGGGAGCTGGCACGCGAAGGGTTGCCGCCGTCGTTCAAGACCTCCCTGCTGCAGAGCTTGCAGAAGGGCTCCATCACCGAAATCGACTTCATCAACGGCGCGGTGGTGCGGCTCGGCCAGCAGTACCGCGTGCCCACACCGGTCAACGCCACCCTGGTCGCCTGCATCAAGGGCATCGAGCGCGCCCTGGCCGACCGACAACGAGAGGACGCGACAGCATGAGCATTCCCAAGGCCTATCTGGAACACGTGGCCATCTGGGTCAAGGACATCCACTGGCACATCCGCTTCTTCCACGAGGTGTTCGGCATGACCCTGCGCGAGGTGCAGGGCACGGTAGAGGAGCCCTGCCAGTACTGGACGCTGGGTGGCATGCAGTTCATGAGCCAGCCGGATTTCGAAGGCCCGGAAGGGCGCCTGGGCCACCTGGGGCTGATGTGCGAGGACCTCGACGCCGCCCTGGCCGCCGCCCGGCGCTTCGAGGGGGTGGAGCAGTTGCCCCAGGGCCCCAACTGGTTGCGCCTGCCCGATGGCCTGGCGCTGGAATTCATCCAGGCCGTGCCGGCCCGCGCCGTGCACGACGCCCTGGCCGTCAACGCCCGTCAAGCCGAGTGACAGCGACCATGACCGTACAAGAAAAATACTTCGAGGATGCCCACGAAGGCGACGAGGCGCTCACGCCGACTTACCAGGTCACCAGGGAGCGCATCCTGGCCTATGCCGACCTCACCGGCGACCACACCCCGGTCCATGTCGACGAGGCCTATGCCAACGCCAGTCACTTCGGCGGCCTGGTCGCCCATGGCCTGATGGGGTTGTCCATCGCCGACGGCCTCAAGACCCAGTGCGACTACCGCTTCCTGCCAGGGATGTCGCTGGGCTGGACCTGGGACTTCCTCCTGCCGATCCGCGTCGGCGACGAATTGCACGTCAGGCTGCGCGTGGGGTCCATGCGCCTGAGCAAGAGCAAGCCGGGCTGGGGCATCGTGGTGCTGCCGTCCGAGCTGATCAACCAGAAGGGCGAGGTCGTCCAGCGCGGCGAGCACCGGCTGATGGTGCCGCGGCGGGAGGGTGCGATATGAGCCAGCCACTGCCGCTGCAGGGCCTGAGGGTCATCGATTACAGCCACTTCCTCGCCGGCCCCTATGTGGGGCGCTGCCTGGCGGCCTTGGGCGCCGAGGTGATCAAGGTGGAGCGGCCCGGCAGCGGCGATGCCGGTCGCCAGCACGCCTTCGTCCTGGATGACCAGCAGAGCGGCTACTTCCTGCAACTCAACATGGGCAAGCAGGGCGTCAGCGTCAACATGAAGGACCCGCGCGGCAAGGCCTTCATGCAGCAGCTCTGCGACAGCGCCGACGTCTTCATCGAGAACTACCGGCCCGGCGCCCTGGACAGGCTCGGCCTGGGCTATGCGGAGTTGTCCGCGCGCAATCCGCGACTGGTGTATTGCTCGATTTCGGCCTATGGCCATACCGGGCCCGACGCGCACCGCGCCGGCTTCGGGCTGATCGCCGAGGCCAAGAGCGGCATCATGCAAATGGTCGGCACGCCGGGCGAGGCGCCGCCGCTGCTGCGCATCTCCCTGGGCGACATGTACACCGGCGCCCACGCGGTGGCCGCCATCAACGCGGCGCTGCTGGGACGGGTCACCAGCGGGCGCGGCCAGCACATCGACATGGCGTTGTACGACACCCTGGTATCGATGCACGAATACGCGGTGCAGTGCTATACCCTGTCCGGCGGCGAGATCCTGCCGCAGCAGACCGGTCATGACATGCCCACCTCGACCCTCTATGGCGTGTTTCGCGCCCAGGACGGCGACCTGGTCATCGCCGCCCAGGTGGACGAATCCTGGAAGCGCTTCGCCGCCCTGGTGGAGCAGGACGCGGGCCAGCCGGGTTTTGGCAGTGACGTTCGCTTCCACACCTCTACCGGCCGCAACGCCCATCGCGAAGCCATCCTACCCGTCGTCAAGGCCTGGGTGGCAGCCAATCCGGTGGCGCGGCTGTTGGCGCTGCTCGATGAGATCGACGTGCCCTGTGCCAAGGTGCAGCGCATCGACGAGGTGATCGAGGATCCTCAGATCAAGGCGCGCGGCATGATCCAGGAGCAACAGCACCCACGCTTCGGCACCTTGCGTATGCCCAATCTGCCATTCCGCTTTTCCGGGTGCGACACCACCATCCAGCAAGTGGCGCCGGATCTCGGCGAGCACAATGCCGTGGTGGCCCAGAGCCTGGGCTACAGCGCGGAAGAGATTGCCCGGCTGCAGGCCGATGGCGTGCTCTTCAGCCAGGAGCCCTGCGCATGACCGACCACTACGCGGTGATTGGCCGCCCGATCAACCACACCAAGTCGCCGCTGATCCATGGGCTATTCGCGGCGGCTGCCGATCAAGACTTGGAATATGGCGCCATCGAGGGCTCGCCGGAGGACTTCGCCGGCGACGTGCAGCGCTTTCGCGCCCAGGGCGGGCAGGGCCTGAATGTGACCGCGCCGTTCAAGCTGCAGGCCTTCCAGTTGGCCACCGAGTCCAGCGAAAGGGCACGTCTAGCCCGGGCGGCCAACGCCCTGAAGTTCGAGGGCGAGCGGGTGCTGGCGGAGAACTTCGACGGCATCGGCCTGCTGCGCGACCTCGAGGTCAATCTCGGCCAACCCCTGGCCGGCAAGCGGGTGCTGTTGCTGGGTGCCGGTGGTGCGGTGCGCGGCGCCCTGTTGCCCTTGCTCGCGGCGAAGCCGACGGAGCTGGTGCTGGTCAATCGCGACGGGCAAAAGGCGACGGCGCTCGCCCAGGAGATCGACCATCAGCTGCTCAGCCTAAAGAGCTACGCGGCGTTGGAAGGGGAGACATTCGATCTGGTGATCAATGCCACCTCGGCCAGTCTGGTCGGCGAATTGCCGCCGGTGCCGGCAGGCGTCTTCGCCCAGGCCGCGCTGGCCTACGAACTGGCCTATGGCAAGGGTCTGACCCCCTTCCTGCGTCTGGCTCGGGAGCAGGGCGTGCCTCAGTTGGCGGACGGCGTGGGCATGCTGGTGGAGCAGGCTGCCGAAGCCTTCGCCTGGTGGCGCGGCGTGCGCCCCGAGACCCGGGCGGTCATCGACCAGCTGACCATTCCGCTGCAGTGAGCAAACCCATGAAGATCCTGATGTTGCACGGTATCAACCACAATATGTTTGGCAAGCGCGACCCGGTGCAGTACGGCACCGTGACCCTGGCCGAGATCGACGCCAGGCTAACGGCCCTGGGTGCTGAACTGGGCGTCGAGGTGGAAAGCTTCCAGAGCAACCACGAAGGGGCGATGGTGGAGCGCATCCATCGTGGCTATGAGGAGGGCGTCGACGCGGTACTGATCAACGCTGGCGCCTGGACCCACTACAGCTACGGCATCCGCGACGCCTTGGCGATCCTCACCGTGCCGGTGGTGGAGCTGCACATGTCCAACATCCATGCCCGTGAAGGCTTCCGCCATCATTCGGTGTTCGCCGAGATCGTGCTGGGGCAGATCGCCGGCTTCGGCGTGGACAGCTATTTGCTAGCGCTACGCGCGGCAGTGAGCGCGGCCCAGGCGCGAAGGGCCTGAGCCGCCGCCCCTCACCCCGACCCTCTCCCAAATGGAGAGGGGGTGCTCCCACAGATCCCGTGTAGAGTGGAAAACCGCGCAGCGTTTTCCACGCGCAAAGGTGTTGGCCGAGGTCATGTTGGGCTTCGCTGCGCTCAACCCAACCTACGGTAGGGTTTCGTAGGTTGGGTTGAGGCGGCTCCATCGCCGAAGCCCAACGGCCGGGTAAGAAGTCGTGCGTAGGCCATCGCGGCCATGGGCCGCTCCTACACTGTAGGAGCGGCCCATGGCCGCGATAGATCAGGGTAGGGAAGCACACGCTTACCTCGGCATGAGAGCTAGATTGCTATCCTCTGCCGGCACCTGCCCACAGCAGGGTTCCTATGCCGCCCTCTACGGCGAACCCCGCCTTGGCATAGAGCCGTTGGGCGTGATGTTCGCTTTCCGCCACGATCACGAAGGCGTCCACGCGATGTCGTTGGTGCCGAAGCACCGTGCCGAGCAAGGCCTGGCAGAGTCCGCGCCGACGCCAGTCCACCCGCGTGGTAACCGCTTGGAAACGGCCCAGTCGGCCCAGGCGATAGAGGCCAAGATAGGCCAGCAGCCGCTCCTCGCCATCGAATACACCCCACCAGTCGCCCAGGCCGCTGTCGCTCAGTGATCGATAGCGTCGCGCCTGATAATCCAGATAGCGCCGGTGCGCTTCAGGATCCTCCGCGCCCGGAGTCACCTCTGCCTGGAGCTCACGCCACTGTTGCCAGTCGGTGGGGTGTTGGAAGGTTCTGACGTGAAGTCCTTCAGGCAGGACCGGGGCGGGCTGCAGGGCATCGGCGGCCAGACGCATCCAGACTAGGCGCTGATAATCGTAGCCGCAAGGCAGGTCCGCCGGTGGCGCCTTGCCCTGCGGCTCTGGCCAGACGAAAGCACGATGCCCCAGGGGCTGTGGGCTGTCGAGCAGCTGCTCGAAGGCCGCGGACCAGGCCAACACCTGCTGGGCGGTCGGGCGCTGATCCAGCAGCAGGTAGTTGCCGAAGTAGTAGTCGGGGCAGTCCGGTGTGCGGATCGCCATCTCATGCTCACCGTAGGTCAGGCGGGTATCGGGCGCCAATTGCAGCTGGGTGAGAAGGCCTGCGTTGGCGCGAATGGAGGCGGGGAGTCGCAACGGATTCACGGGCATTCGTCGTCCTCTCGTGGCGACAGTGCCTTACCCGAATGCGGCCCCAATTCTCGCTTGGGACACTCCCGCCACTGCTTGTCCCCAAGACCTGCGGTGTATTCCGGATGCAGCGGATAGTGCAGCCGATTGTCCGCCCGGCTGGTATCGCCCACCACCAGCAGCTCCACCGGCTCCGTGGTCTCGTTGATGAAGGTGTGGGTGACGCCATCGCCGGCCTTGAAGCCTACGCCATCGCCCGGATCGAGTCGGTGGGCGTGGCCGTCGATCCAGGCCGTGGGGTGGCCCGCGATCACATAGATGAATTCGTCCTCGGTGGCCTCGGCATGGGGCCTTGAGGTACGCCGGCCAGGTGGCAGCCATTCATGGTGGATGCCCAGGCGGGCGAAGCCGAAGTGGCGGCCGAAGGCAGCGCCCAGGGAAAAGCGCTCGTCACTGTCGGGATAGCCGGGGCCATCCGGGGCCTGGAGCTGGGACCAGTGGACGATCTTGTCGAAATCTTTCCGGGATTGCATGGGGTGCTGCGCCTCGCGGGAAAATAGCTCAAGCTTAGTCGTTTAGGCCGGCGCTGCCGCCTCAGGTCTCTTTCGGTGCAGGAACGCGATGCCCAGACTGTCCAGACAATTCCTCGCACTGCTGACCCTGGTGCTGCTCGGTGGCTGTTCACCCGACGATACGCCGATCAACAGCCCCTACCGCGCAGGAGCCGAAGGCCAGAATACCCTCTATACCGCCTTTACCACCCGTTCGCCGAAGTACCTGGATCCGGCCAGTTCCTATTCCGGCGACGAGACCAACTTCACCTACAACATCTATGAGCCGCTCTATGGCTATCACTATCTCAAGCGGCCCTATGAGCTGATCGCCCGCGGCGCGGAGCGAGTGGTCGCACCCTATTACCTGGACGCCCAGGGCCGGCGCCTGCCGGACGATGCGCCGCCGGCGCAGATCGCCGAGAGCGTCTACGACATTCCCATCCGCCGTGATGCCCGCTATGCGCCGCATCCGGCCTTTGCCCGCGATGTCCAGGGCAATTACCGTTACTTCCCGATCAAGCCGGACGATCTGGCCGATCGCTACCAGATCCCCGACTTCCCCGAGCCCGGCAGCCGCGCCCTGACCGCCGCCGACTATGCCTACGGCCTGCGCCGCCTGGCCAGTCCGCGGCTGGTCTCGCCCAGCTACGCCATCTTCGCCGAGCACCTGGTGGGCATGCAGGCGTTTGGCGATGGCCTGCGCGCCGCCGACAAGACCCTGCGCGCCGGCTTGCCCAAGGGCGCGCCGCTGCCCTGGCTGGACCTGCGCCAGGGCGAGTTGCCCGGGATAGAGGTGCTGGATGACCACACCCTGAGGTTGCGGGTGATCGGCAAATACCCCCAGTTCAGCTACTGGCTGGCCACGACCTTCGCCGCGCCGGTGCCCTGGGAGGCGGATCGCTTCTACAGCCAGCCGGGTATGGCCGAGCACAACCTCAGCTTCAACAGCTGGCCGGTGGGTACCGGGCCCTATCGCCTGGCCGAATCCATTCCCAATCGCCGCCATGTGCTGGAGCGCAATCCCAACTACCGCGCCGATCCCTATCCCTGCGAAGGTGAGCCTGTTGATCGCGAGGAGGGTCGGCTGGACGACTGCGGCAAGCCCATGCCGCTGATCGACCGCGCGGTGTTCAGCCTGGAAAAGGAAGGGGTGCCGCTGATGGGCAAGTTCATCCAGGGCTACTACGACACCCCGCAGGTCGAGCGCGGCGAGTATGGCGTGGCGCTGCGCACCAAGGCGGGCGACTCGGCCGACTCCGCCGAACTCTATCGCGAGCGCGGCCTCAAGTTACCCACCGCGGTGGAGGCCTCCAACTGGTACCTGGGCTTCAACTGGCTGGATCCGGTGGTAGGGCAGGGCGCGACCCCCGAGCAGCAGGTGCGTAATCGCAAGCTGCGCCAGGCGCTGTCCATCGCCTTCGACTGGGAGAGCTACATCACCGTCTTCCTCAACGGCAACGGCCTGGTCGCCAATGGCCCGCTGCCGCCCGGTGTGCTGGGCTATGAGGCGTCGCCGGCCGGTGCCAACCCGGTGGTCTACCGGTTGGTGGACGGCAAGCCCGAACGGCGGCCCATCGAAGACGCGCGGCAGCTGCTGGCCGAGGCCGGCTATCCCGATGGCCGCGATGCCAAGAGCGGGCGGCCGCTGATCCTGCAGTACGACGCCCAGAGCAGTGGCGACAGCGCCATGTTCGACTGGATGCGCCAGCAGACCGCCAAGCTGGGTATCCAGCTGGAACTGCGCGGCTCGGACTACAACCGATTCCAGGACAAGATGCGCAAGGGCGCGGCGCAGATCTTCTTCTGGGGCTGGAACGCCGACTATCCCGATGCCGAGAACTTCCTGTTCCTTTTCTACGGCCCCCAGGGCAAGGCCAAGCATGGTGGCGAGAATGCCGGCAACTACAGCAACCCCGAGTACGACCGGCTGTTCGAGCAGATGAAGAGTCTCGACGACGGTCCCGAAAAGGTGGCGCTGATCCGGCGCATGGTCGCCATCGTGCAACAGGATGCGCCTTGGCTGTTCGGCTGGAATCCCCTGTCGGCGGGTGCCTATCAGCAGTGGGTGTACAACGCCAAGCCGACCCAGATGGTGCGCGACCAACTGCGCTACCTGCGCCTGGATCCGGCCCTGCGTGAGCGCAAGGTCCAGGAGTGGAACCAACCGGTGCTCTGGCCACTGTGGCTGCTGCTGGGGCTCGCGCTGCTGCTGGTGTGGCCGGCCTGGCGCATCCTCCGGCGCCGTGAACGCCAGACTGCCTTTGGCGATTCGGCAGGGGAGAAGCGGCCATGATCGGCTATCTGCTGCGGCGCCTGGCCTATGGCGTGCTCATCCTCATCGGGGTGAACCTGCTCACCTTCGTGCTGTTCTTTGCCGTCAACACCCCGGACGACATGGCGCGCCTGGCGATTGGCGGCAAGTACGTCACCGCCGACGCCATCGAGGACTGGAAGGCGGAGCACGGCTACGACAAGCCGCTGCTTATTAATACCACCCGTGAAGGGGTGGGGCGCTTCACCGATACGCTCTTCTTCGAGCGCTCGGTGAAGCTGCTGGCCTTCGATTTCGGCACCTCCGACAGCGGTCGCAGTATCGCCCGGGAGATCGGCGAGCGCGCCGGGCCCAGCCTGGCGCTGGCGCTGCCGACTTTCGTGCTCGGCCTGGTCGCCAGCGTGGGCTTCGCCCTGCTGCTGGTGTTCTTTCGCGCCACCCGCCTGGACTTCTGGGGCGTGGTGCTCTGTGTGGTGCTGCTGTCGATCTCCTCGCTGTTCTACATCATCGCCGGTCAGTGGCTGTTCGCGAAGATCCTGCGGCTGGTGCCCTATTCGGGCTACGAGGAAGGCTGGAATCTGCTGCGCTTCCTGCTGCTGCCGGTGGTGGTGGCGGTGATCTCCGGCCTCGGCAGCCAGGCGCGTTTCTACCGTGCGCTGTTTCTCGAAGAGATCGGCAAGGACTATGTGCGCACCGCCCGCGCCAAGGGCCTGGCCGAGCGCCAGGTACTGCTGCGCCACGTGCTGCGCAATGCGGCGCTGCCGATTCTCACCGGCGTGGTCTCGGCCATCCCGCTGCTGATCATGGGCAGCCTGATCGCCGAGTCCTTCTTTGGCATCCCGGGCCTGGGCAGCTACACCATCGACGCCATCAACGGCCAGGACTTCGCCGTGGTCCGCACCATGGTGTTCCTGGGTTCGGTGCTCTACATCGTCGGGCTGATCCTGGCGGACCTGTCCTACACCCTCGCTGATCCGCGCGTTCGCTTCAGGTAGCCGCCATGCCGAAATTCGTCTTGCTCTGGACCGATATCGCCCTCTACCTGCTGGTGGCCGGTAGCCTGTTTTACGCCTGGCGTGCCCGTCGTCAGCCGGCCCTGCGCGCCAGTTGGCGACGGGTGCTGCAGGACGCGCCAGCGATGAGCGCGGCCGTGGTGCTGGCCAGCTTCGTCGCCATCGCCCTGCTGGATTCCGTGCACTACCGTCCGCAACTGCCGGCCGCGCCTGGCGCGACGGCGCCTATCTATTCACCCACGGTGCTCTCGGCCCTCGACGGCCTGCTGGCCGGGACCAGTCTCACCCAGCGCGAGAAAACCTACTCCGCACCGCTGGCCACCCACCAGTTCTCCAAGGAGACCCTGGGCACCACCGCCGATGGCCAGCCGCTACGCGACTTTCCACGTCTCAAGCATGCCGGTACGACCTTGGCCGATCCTGCTAGAGAGTGGCGCGGCGATGTGTTCCAGCGGTTGCTGGTGGGGCTTCTCGGCGGTCTGGCAGTGGCCTTGGTGGCCGCTGTGCTGGCGGCGGCGCGGTTGCGCGAGGCGGGTGGCCTGGGTGCGCGCTGCCTGCTGATCCTTCGCGGTCATACCACCACCCCCTGGCGCGCCATCCTGCTAACCTGGCTGGGCGTCTGCCTGGTGGCCGGCAGCGTGACCGCCCTGGCCAGCGGCTATCACGTGCTGGGGACCGACAGCACCGGCAACGATGTCCTCTACCAGTCGCTCAAGAGCATCCGCACCGCCTTCGTGATCGGCAGTCTGACCACCCTGGCCATGCTGCCGCCGGCCATCGGTTTCGGCCTGGCCGCCGGCTATTTCAAGGGCCGGGTGGACGACATCATCACCTATCTCTACACCACCCTGACCTCCATCCCCGGGGTGCTGCTGGTGGCGGCCTGCGTGCTGATGATGCAGGTGTTCATCGACCGTCACCCGGAGCTGTTCGACACCGGCGCGGCGCGCGCCGACCTGCGGTTGTTCATGCTCTGCCTGATCCTCGGCCTCACCGGCTGGGCCGGGCTGTGCCGTCTGCTGCGCGCCGAGGCGCTCAAGCTGCGCGAGCTGGAATACGTCCAGGCGGCGCGCGCCTTTGGCGTCTCCCACTTCACCATCCTGCGCCGGCACCTGCTGCCCAATGTCTTCTACCTGGTGCTCATCACCCTGACCCTGGAGTTCTCCAGCCTGGTGCTCTACGAGGCGGTGCTGTCGTACCTGGGTATCGGGGTCGATCCGACCATGAATTCCTTCGGCTCCATGATCAATGACGCCCGCACCGAGATGTCCCGCAGCCCCATGATCTGGTGGAATCTGCTGAGCGCCTTCGCCTTCATGCTGACGCTGGTGCTGGCTGCCAATCTCTTCGCCGATGCCGTGCGCGACGCCTTCGATCCGCGCAGTCGCCGATTGAGGTCCGCCTGGCTCAGAAGAAGGCCTGGCCAGGGTGAGGTGCAGCCATGAATCCAGTGCTGGAAATTCGTGACCTGGAGATCCTGATCGAAGGCGAGGAGGGCACGCGCCAGGCGGTCAAGCAGCTGGGGCTGGCCATCGCCCGTGGCCAGACCTTTGCCCTGGTGGGCGAGTCCGGCAGCGGCAAGAGCGTCACGGCGCTCTCCCTGCTGCGGTTGCTGCCCCCCTCGCTGGGTATCACCTGCGGCGCGGCGCTGCTGGCCGGTACCGACCTGCATCGCCTCCCGGAGCGCCGCCTGCGCGAATTGCGCGGCGGGCGCATCGGCACCATCTTCCAGGAACCCGCCACCAGCCTGAATCCGGTGATGCGCATCGGCGAGCAGATCGAGGAAACCCTGCGCGCCCATACCCCGCTGCGCGGCGCTGCCGCGAGAGCCCGGGTGGTGGACTGGCTGCGCCGGGTCGGCATTCCCGAGCCGGAGCGGCGGATCGACGACTATCCCTTCCAATTCTCCGGTGGCCAGAAGCAGCGCATCATGATCGCCCTGGCGCTGGCGGCCGAGCCCGACCTGCTGATCGCCGACGAGCCCACCACGGCGCTGGACGTCACCGTCCAGGCGCAGATCCTGACCCTGCTGGCCGATATCCAGCGTGAGCTGGGCATGGCCATCCTGCTCATCACCCATGACCTGGCGGTGGTGCGCCAGGTGGCCCATCACGTGGCCCTGATGCGCCACGGCGAGATCGTCGAAAGCGCCCCGGCGGAGGACTTCTTCCAGGCGCCCCGGCATCCCTATGCTCGCGAGCTGTTCGCCGCCATCCCCACCTTCGCCAAACGCGGTCAGACCCTGGCGGGCACACCTCGGGCCTTGCCCGCGCGCCACCCAGGTGAGCGACTGCTGGAGGTGCAGGACCTGGCCGTGCACTATCAAATCCGCCGCGGTGCCTGGGGCCGCACCCGCGACTGGGTCAAGGCGGTGGACGGCGTGACCTTCGACCTGCACGCCGGCGAGACCCTGGCATTGCTGGGCGAATCCGGCTGCGGCAAGACCACTACCGGCAAGGCCCTGCTGCGGCTGCTCGACGGCCCACGCATCCGAGGTAGCGCGCGCTTGGGCGGCGAAGACCTGCTCACCGCCGACAGACGTACCCTGCAACGGCTGCGCCGGCAGATCCAGATCGTCTTCCAGGATCCCTTCGCCTCTCTGGATCCACGCATGCGCATCGGCGCCACCCTGGAGCAGGGGCTGCTGGCCCTGCGGCCGGAGCTGGACGCTGCCGAGCGCCAGGGCCGCGCCGCGGCCCTGGTGAAGCGGGTCGGCCTGCCCGGCGATACCCTGCAGCGTTTCCCCCACGAGTTTTCCGGCGGCCAGCGCCAGCGCATCGCCATCGCCCGGGCGCTGATCGTCGAACCTCAGGTACTGGTCTGCGACGAACCCACCTCGGCGCTGGACGTCTCGGTGCAGGCGCAGATCCTCGATCTCTTGCGCGAACTGCAGGCGGAGATGGGCCTGGCCTATCTCTTCATCACCCACAACTTCGGCGTGGTCGAGTACCTGGCCGATCGCATCGCGGTCATGGACGGCGGCCGTATCGTCGAACAGGGCAGCGCCGAGCAGGTGCTGCGCGCGCCCGCTCACGCCATGACCCAACGCCTGCTGGCCGCGGTGCCACGGCTGGATTTCGGACCCACGCCATGAACTTTCCGCCCCGTATCGCCCTGGCCGACTTCGAGCTGGTGTGGCCGCAACCGCGCCTGGCAGAGGCCTTCGCCGAGGCGCTTAACTGGAGCTATGCCGAGCATCGCCGCTTCCTCGGCTGGGCCCGGGAGCACACCACGGTCGCCCAGGCGCGCGACAGCCTGCTCGCGGCCCGCGGCGCCTTCACCCTGGCCCAGGGCGAGAAGCGCTACTTCCTGGTGCGCGGTGACGAGATGCTCGGCTGCCTGGGACTCACGCCGCTGGAGGGCGGCCGCCGCTACGAGATCGGCTACTGGACGCACAGCCGTCACGCGGGGCAGGGCCATATGACCGCGGCGCTGCGCCACTTCGTCGAAGGGCGCGGCGCCGCGGGGCTCTATCTCACCACCTCGGCGGCCAATGCCGCCAGCCAGCGGCTGGCCGAGCGGGTCGGCTTTCGCCGCATCCGGGTGCTGGAGAACGATCGTGAGGGACCCGAGGGCGGACGCTGCGCCACCTGGGTCTACGAATTGCCGCCGGAGACGAAGCGATGACCGCTCTGACCATTCCGCTGCAGTATCCACCCCGCTTCACCGTGACCGAGGCGGTGGAACTGATCGACCTGACCCTGGCCGATCCCGCCGCGGTGGCCGACTACTATCGGCGC
The DNA here is from genome assembly GCF_001518815.1 of Pseudomonas oryzihabitans. Lineage (NCBI taxonomy): Bacteria > Pseudomonadati > Pseudomonadota > Gammaproteobacteria > Pseudomonadales > Pseudomonadaceae > Pseudomonas > Pseudomonas oryzihabitans. Next base: position 3,108,704 of record NZ_CP013987.1, on the reverse strand, counting down.
AATCGCCAGCATCTGGCGCAGTCGATGCCGCGGCGCTCCGACGCCTTCTACACCCAGGCCCAATGGCAAGGGCAGGTAGCGGCCTATCGGGCGGGCGGACCGGGCGTGAGCGAAGTGCGCCTGGTGCTGCGAGCGGGGCCATTGGTCATCGGCACGGTGAATTTCAGCCAGATCTTTCGCGGCGGCTTCCAGGCTTGCTTCCTGGGCTATGGCCTGGACGAGGCCTGGCAGGGGCGCGGCCTGATGTGCAATGCCGTACGGTTGGGCCGCGATTTCGTCATCGGCGAGTTGGGCCTCAATCGCATCATGGCCAACCATCTGCCGGACAACCTGCGCAGCGCTCATCTGCTCCAGAGCCTGGGCTTCGAACGCGAGGGCCTAGCCCGCCGTTATCTGCAAATCGACGGCGTCTGGCGGGACCATGTGCTGACCAGCTACGTTCGTCCCGCCCCTTGAAGGACGAAACCCGGCGAGGTTGATCCGCCGGGTCCTGGCTCAGACGCGTGCCGCCGTGACCGCAGCCGAGCCCCACGTGGTGCGCCAGCGGCGCTTGACGCTCAGCAGGCCGAACCAGGCGAGTACGCCCAGGCCCGCGAACAGCCAGAGGCCGAGCTGGTAGTCACCGGTGGCCTGCTTGATCGTGCCCAGGCCCGCGGTGAGGGCGAAGCCGCCGATGCCGCCCGCCATGCCGATCAGTCCGGTCATGACGCCGATCTCCTTGCGAAAGCGCTGGGGCACCAGCTGGAACACCGCGCCGTTGCCGGCGCCCAGGCTGAGCATGGCGACCACGAACAGCGCCAGGGCGGCCATGGCGCTGGGCAGGTGGAAGCCCACGGCGGCGATGCAGATGGCCGCCACGGTGTACATGCCCAGCAAGGCACGGATGCCACCGATGCGGTCGGCCAGGGCGCCGCCCAGGGGCCGCATCAGGCTGCCAGCGAAGACGCAGGCGGCGGTGTAGTAGCCGGCGATCACCGGTTCCAGGGCGTACTGGTCATGGAAGTAGCCGGGCAGGGTGCTGGCCAGACCCAGGAAGCCACCAAAGGTCACGCTGTAGAAGAACATGAACCACCAGCTGTCCTGGTCGCCCAGGGCACGGGCGTAGTCCGCCAGCTTCTTCGGGGCCGGGCGTTCCGGTGCGTTGCGCGCACAGAGCACGAAGACCACCAGGGTCAGGATCAACGGGATCAGCGCGAAGCCGAACACGTTGGTCCAGCCAAAGGCCTTGGCCAGCGCCGGGGCGAAGAGAGCGGCTAACACGGTGCCGGAATTGCCGGCGCCGGCGATGCCCAGGGCCTTGCCCTGGTGCTGCGGCGGATACCACTGGGAGGCCAGCGGCAGGGCCACGGCGAAGGAGGCCCCGGCGAAGCCGAGGAACAGGCCCAGCACCAGGGTTTGCTCATAGCTGTGCACGCCGTGCTGCCAGGCCACCAGCAGCGCCAGGATCACCACCACCTGGCCGATGATGCCGGCGGTCTTCGGCGACAGTCGATCAGCGACGAAGCCCAGGATCAGGCGCAGGACCGCCCCGGCGAGGATGGGCGTCGCCACCATCAGGCTGCGCTGCTGGGTGGTCAATTGCAGGTCGGTGGCGATCTGCACGGCCATGGGGCCGAGCACGTACCAGACCATGAAGCTGAGGTCGAAGTACAGGAAGGCGGCGAACAGGGTCGGCGCATGGCCGGCTTTCCAGAAACTGGGACTCATGGAGGCACCTCGGGCACGTCACGGGCATGAAAAAGGCGCCAGTCACCCTGACCCGTTGCCGGGAGGTGAACTGACGCCTTTGTCGATTGGGGTGACCGCCGTTGGCCACCGCTGCCCAGGTCTTTGCAAGAGCGACGCCAAGTCGTGCGAGCCCGGTAGTCACGGGCCTTGGCGGGATTCGGAATGGGTATCGGGGCAAGCCACCGCCCAAGGATTGGGCGTAGCTACAAAAAGTCGCCCTCTATTGGCGCCCTGTGGGAGCGGCCGCGATAGGCTAAAAGAAAAGGCCGTGGCGATCACTCGCCACGGCCTTTTCTATCGGGATAACCCTATTACTTGGCGTACTTGGTCTGCAGCGCCTTGGCTTCCTGCAGGTGGTGTTCCAGCTTCGGCAGAGTCTTCTCGGCGAAAGCCTTCAGCGCGGCGTCATCGCTGTTCTTGGCTTCGGTGCGGAAGATCTCGATGGTCTGCTCGTGGGCTACGACCTGGTTGTTGGCGTAGGAGCGATCGAAGGAATCGTCACGCACCTGCAGGATCATGGCCTTGGCCTTGTCCATCAGCTCTGCGTCTGTGGAGACTTTCAGCTTCTTCTCCTGGGCCAGGCTCTTGAGCTGCTCGTTGGCCTTGGTGTGGTCGTCGATCATGCTCTGGGCGAAGGTCTTGATGTCCTGGGACTTGCTCTTTTCCAGGGCCAGCTTGCCTGCTTCGATCTCAGCGATGCCCTTGGCCGAGGCGTCGTCGACGAATTCGGCCGGAGACAGCTTGTCAGCGGCCTGGGCCAGACCGGCACCGGCAGCCAGCAGGATGGCGAGGGACAGGCTGGAGGCTTTCTTCAGCATGGGCGTCATGGACGTGCTCCTGATTTCTTAGGCAGTTAGGAAAGGGCGTCACCGCGTGGCAGTGAATGCGCCTGCAAAATGGGACCTGCCTAAAAAGTCATACGTTCCCTGCGAAAGCGTCGCCAAACCCTATCAATTGCGGCTGACGCTTGAGCGAAACGCTTCATAGGCGTCGAAATCGAAGCGCGTCGCCGAGACGATCTGGCTCTGTTTCAGCGTCAGGTAGATGTCCTTGCCCTTGTCCGCATAATGGGTGGTGAAGGTCACCCAGAGTTTGTCCTTGTCGCGGTAGCCACTCATGATCGGCTTGATGCAGACGTCCTGGTCGGCCCCTTCCGTTTCGCTCGGCTCGCCCAGGGTGGTAATGCGACCGACATACACCTTGCGCTCTTCCAGGGTCAGCATCAGCGTCTCCCGGTTGATCGAGGCGGTCATCAGCAGATCGTCCAGCGGACTGTCCTTGAGGATGCCGGCCAGGATAAAGGTGCGGTAGTTGTCCTCGGTCAGGCCGTACTTGCGCTTGATGGTCGAGCGAGCCAGTGCTGCCCAGGCCGTGGGGATCAGCAAGGCGGTCACCGTCACCAGCAGGATCCAGGCGGCCTGCAGCGGATCGTCCAGGGTACCAGTGCGGCGCAACAACTCGGCGAGACCCGCGAAATAGTCGAGGGAAAAGGTCCGCTCACCCCATGACCAGCTGCGCCCCTGCAGCAATTGGGCGATGCCCAGGTGCAGGCTCACGGCGAGCAGGGTGCAGAACAGACCGAAGCGGGCGCTCTGCAGATAGAGGTACTGGCCCTCGTAGCGATGCAGGCGATAGAAGTACAGCGGATGCTTGTGGCAGACGAGAAAACCGCTGACCAGGATCGGCAGGAGCAGCAGCAGGAACATCAGCGGTTGATGAGCCGCCGGGCGCGGTCCAGGTCTTCCTTGAATTCGGGGGAGTCGAAGACCTCCGCCGGGTCGATGCGCAGGGTGCCGCGGCCGACCACGCGCATGGACTTGTAGGAGTTGTTGATGCTCGCGGCCAGCTTGAGGTCGTCCGCGGAGGGCGATTTGAGCAGGTTGAACAGGCCTTTCAGCATGACGATATCCCGAGGGTGCACTAGGCGCTTATAGCTTGGAACACCAGAACCGGCAAGGATTCGCCGCGCCGCCGGTCGACGGCGCGGCGATGACTCAGGCCGGTTCGACCCCCGTTTTACGCGAGGCAACCTTGGGCAGCAGGCCATCGGCGCGGAACATCTGCTTGATACCGCGCACCGCCTGGCGGATGCGGTCCTGGTTCTCGATCAGCGCGAAGCGCACGTGGTCGTCGCCATAGTCCCCGAAGCCCAGACCTGGCGAGACGCAGACCTTGGCCTCGGCGAGCAGCTTCTTGGCGAATTCCAGCGAGCCCAGCTGGGCGTAGGGCTCGGGAATCTTGGCCCAGACGTACATGGAGGCCTTGGGGATCTCCACCATCCAGCCGGCTTCGTGCAGGCCACGCACCAGCACGTCACGACGCTGCTGGTACTGCTGGGCGATGTCGCGCACGCACTGCTGGTCGCCTTCCAGGGCGGCGATGGCCGCCACCTGCAGTGGGGTGAAGGTGCCATAGTCGTGGTAGCTCTTGATCCGCGCCAGGGCGGCGACCAGCTCGGGATTGCCGACCATGAAGCCGATCCGCCAGCCGGCCATGTTGTAGCTCTTGGACAGGGTGAAGAATTCCACCGCGATGTCCTTGGCCCCGGGCACCTGCATGATGGAGGGCGCCTGCCAGCCGTCGAAGACGATGTCGGCATAGGCCAGGTCGTGCACCACCAGCACGTTGTAGCGCTTGGCCAATTCCACCACGCGCTCGAAGAAGTCCAGCTCCACGCATTGGGCGGTGGGGTTGGAAGGGAAACCGAGGATCATCATCTTCGGCTTGGGAATGCTCTCGCGGATGGCTCTTTCCAGTTCGGCGAAGAAGTCCATGCCCTGCACCAGGGGCACCGAGCGCACCTGTGCCCCGGCGATCACCGCGCCATAGATGTGGATCGGGTAGCTGGGGTTGGGCACCAGTACGGTGTCGCCGGCATCCAGGGTCGCCAGCATCAGGTGCGCCAGGCCTTCCTTGGAGCCAATGGTGACGATGGCTTCGCTGTCGGCGTCGATTTCCACCTGATAGCGGTCGCGATACCAGTGGGAGATGGCGCGACGCAGGCGGGGAATGCCCTTGGAGCTGGAATAGCCGTGAGTGTCTTCGCGCTGGGCGACTTGGCAGAGCTTCTCGACGATGTGCGGCGGGGTAGGGCCGTCGGGATTGCCCATGGACAGATCGATGATGTCCTCACCCCGACGGCGCGCGGCCATCTTGAGTTCGGCGGTGATGTTGAAGACGTAGGGGGGCAGGCGATCGATGCGCGCAAAGCGGCGCACGGGACTGGAATCAGTCATGCGTTCCTCGAAGTACGTAAGCGCCCGGAACCGTCCGAGCGACGTGGGTCACAGGAGGTGACCTGCAGCGGACAGTAGCCGCAGGCCGCTGCGCTTGTCGAGGAAAAAATCAGCGGGGTGCTGTCGGGTGGCGAAGCGCCCCGGAACGGCTCAGAGCGCGTGGCTCGTCTGCAGCGCCGCCACTTCCAGCCGCGCCTGCTGGCGTGCCTTGTCCTGATGCTGCTGGATCATGCCAGGGATGAGGAAGGCGTCGATCAGGCACCAGATACCCAGGATGATCCAGGGGATGAAGAAGGTGACCCAGCCGAGCAGCGAGAGCACCAGCATGATGGCGGCGGTGCCGGTGCGGCCGAGGTAAAAGCGATGACCGCCGAGCATGCCGAGAAAAAACCAGATCAGGTAGGCGGCGCCGGTGGATTTGCGCGCATTGGCGACCTTTTGTTCGACCAGCATTTCAGCTTGCAGCGAGCTCATGACAGAAGTCCTTTTCGAGCGTGGATATCCAGGGGGCGCGGATATTGCCACACAAATCGGTGCCAGACTATTTCCAGAGTTCTGCCCCTGGCGCCGGTTCAGCCCAGCAATTCGCTCATGGCGATGATCTGGTCGGCCACCTGGATCAGCTTCTGTTGCTTGCTCATGGCCTGGCGGCGCATCAGGGTGTAGGCCTCGTCCTCGCTGCAACCACGCATCTTCATCAGCAGGCCCTTGGCCTGGTCGACCTTCTTGCGCTCCAGCAACTGCTGCTCGCGGGCCTGGAGTTCGGCGCGCAGCGCCTGGTCGGTCTCGAAGCGGGCGCGGGCGACGTCGATGATGGCCTGCAGGCGACTGGTCTGGATGCCCTCCACGATATAGGCGCTTACGCCGGACTGGATGGCCCGGCGCATCACCGCCGGGTCGTGTTCGTCGGTGAACATGACGATGGGGCGCGGCTGGTCGCGGGTCACCAGACAGACCTGTTCCATGACGTCGCGACCGGGTGACTGGGTGTCGAACAGGATGACGTCCGGCCGTAGCGTCTCGATGCGCGCCGGCAGGTCGATGGTCAGGCCGGATTCCTCGATGACCTCGAAACCGGCTTCGATCAGCGCGCTCTTCAGGCGGCCGACCTGCTTGGGGGTGTCGTCGATGAGCAGAATGCGCAAGGTCGTTCTCCCTAGTGATCGCTGAGCGCGTGGATGGCGAAGCTGCGGGCGTAACCGGCTGGATCACTGCCGTCCCAGGTGCGACCGTCGAACAGGGTGCTGCTGCGCCGGGGCGGCGGTACCGCCAGACCGAGCTCGGTGGCAGCCTCGCGGTACAGCTCGGTGCATTGCACGGCCTCGGCGATGGCCAAGTAGTCCGGGTCCTCGCGCAGCAGGCCCCAGCGGCGGAACTGGGTAAGGAACCAGAGGCCGTCGGAGAGATAGGGCGGGTTGACCGCGCCCTGGCGATGGAAGGCCAGGGGATGTTCGTCCTCCCAGCGGTGGTCGAGGCCATCTTCGTAGTGGCCGAGGAAGCGTCCGGCCAGCAGCGCCGGATCGGCGTTCACGTAGGCGGCATCGCTGATCAGCTGGGCGGTGCCGAGGCGGTTCTCACGACTTTCCTCGATGAAGCGGCTGGCATCGAGCAGGGTGCGGATTAACGCCCGGGCCGTATTGGGATAGCGCTCGGCGAAGCGGCCGGTGCAGGCCAGCACCTTTTCCGGATGGTCCGGCCAGATCGCCTGGGTGGTGGTCAGGGTGAAACCCTGGCCGCGGGCGACGGCGGCGGCGCCCCAGGGTTCGCCGACGCAGAAGCCATCGACCCGGCCGGCGGCCAGGTGCTCGGGCATCTGCGGTGGTGGTACCAGCGCGGTGCGCACGTCCCGTAGCGGATGAATGCCCTGGGCGGCCAGCCAGTAGTAGAGCCAGAAAATGTGGGTGCCGGTGGGAAAGGTGTGCGCCAGGGTCAGGGGGCTGGTGCCCGGCTGGCGGATCCGCTCGACCAGCGAGGCCGTGTCCTGAACCCCTTCCCGGGTCAGGCTGCGCGCCAGGTTGAGGCTCTGGCCATTCTGCGCGAGACCCATAAGCACCGCCATGTCGGTGGCGGGAGTGCCGCCCAGCCCCAGGTGCATGCCATAGACCAGGCCATAGAGGCAGTGGGCGGCGTCGAGGTGGCCGTTGAGCAGGTTGTCGCGCAGGGCCGACCAGGATGGCTGGCGGTGCAGGTTCAGGGTCAGGCCGTGTGGCTCGCCAAAGCCCTGGGTCGCCGCCACGATTAGCGAGGCGGCGTCGCTCAGGGGCAGGAAGCCCAGATTGAGCTCGGGCTTTTCCGGGGCATCCGAACCCGCGACCCAGAGATGCGCGGCGTGAGGAGGAAACTGGGCAGGCATGGTGTCTCCGGCGGCTGACGGACGCCAGGGCGCCTCTCTGTGCACCGCTATGGACGTCTCGACTAGGGCCTGCACCATTGTGGTGACAGGCACGGCACCATCACCGGGCGCTTCCATTGCCAGGCACCTGCGGGACCGCGCCTCTACAGCGGTCCGCGGCGCGGTGAAAGGAGACGACGCCGGCTGAGGTCTGCCAGGGCAGGGGCAAAACCCGCGCCAAGTCGCGGGTTGCCGGAGGAGAAGTCTACTTCTGCGGGATCAACAGCAGGCGGTCGCGCCCATAGACGCGCTCCAGATTCTGTGGCTGCAGCGGCAGGCTCCGATACTGCCCTTGGGCCCACCCCTTGCCCGGGGTGCCGGCCTGACTCGCCTGCAGGGGTTCGGCCAGGCCGAAGTCCACCACTAGGCGAAGTGCGGGTGCCAGCCAGACCTGATCGTTACCGCCCCAGTGGCTGGCGGTCAGGTCCAGGGTCGAGCCGTCACCACCGCTCGCATTGCCGTCCAGACGATGCAGGCGGCCCCACTGCCAGGCGGCGCGATCGCTGCTCAGCTTGGCCTCGCAGGTCGCAATGGCCCCGGCCAGGGAGCGGGCGAAGATCGCCGGCTTGTCTTCGCGGGTGGCCGTGCTGACGTCATCCCAATAGGGGCTGTCGTCGCGGGCCAGGAGGTGATCGACGATGGCGTTGTAGCCGGTGTCGCTAAGGGTGGTGAAGGCCTGCCAGGCCTTGCTCCTGGTGCCACCCAGTTCATCGGCGAAGGTCTGTTCGGCCAAAACCTGCAAGAAGGCCTCGTAGAGCGCCGCATCGGCTGAGCCGGCGGCCAGGCGACCGTCGAAGTTCTGCAGACGCCGCAGGGCTTCTTCCGCCGCCTGGCGCTGGGCAGCGGGTAGCGCCGCGATGGCCTGGCGCAGCGGGGCGGCGAAGCCGGGGGCGTCGAGTTGCGTCTTCAGCTTGGCGGCGAGGGTGGTGGTCTGGTCCTGCTGTAGCGCCATGGCGTCGCGGCTGTCCAGGCGCGCCGAGCGCCCGGCCAGTTGCGCCAGGCGCTCCTGGCGCTCGGGGCCCGACCAGTTGCTGGACAGCTGCATGCCGTAGCCGCGCGGCACCACACGCTGGTTGGCGGCGCCCAGCCAGCCCTGGGCCGGGTCCTGATCATAGGGGTGCAGCATGGGATCGGCGTAGCCGTCCCAGGCGTAACGCTCGTCCCAGCCGGGCGAGGGCAGCAGCCCCAAACCGCTGCGGCGATTGGGATAGCGCCCGGTCACCTGCCAGCCGACGTGCTCGGCATCGGCGAACACCAGGTTCCAGTCACTGGCGCGTAGCTCGCGGGCCAGTTCGAAGGCGCGTTCCACGTCCTTGGCGCGGGACAGGTCGAAGAGCGCGTCCAGGCTCTTGTCGGCTTCCAGACGGCTGCTGCGCAAGGCCAGGCCATAGCCGTTGGCGTCCGGCGCCAGCGCCAGATTCAGCAGGGGGCCGCGCGGGCTGGTGTAAAGGGTTTCGCGACGCGGTTTCTCGCCGCGCACGAAGAAGGTTTCCACCCGTTCGCCGGCGGGTTGCCACTGGCCGCCGCTCTGCACCTGCAGGCGACCGCCCTGGCGTTGCAGGCGCTCGAGGTAGAGGTCCTGGCTGTCGCCCATCAGGGTCGCGGCGCCCCAGGCCAGCTTGCCGTTGTAGCCATCGAGCAGCAGCGGCAGGCCGGGCAGGGTGGTGCCCACGGCTTCGAAACGGGGCGCTCTCAGGGTCACCAGGGTGAAGGGCGACTGGCCATTGAAGGCGCTGACCTTGTCCACCCCGAGCAGGCTGCGGCCGCTGCGGGTGTGGCCCGGAGTGGCCGCCCAGGCGGTACCGGTCGGGCCACCGAAGGGCGCCAGTTGCGCCAGCTGGCGCTGGACGTCCAGCAGGGCGTCGAGGCCGGGCAACTGGCCCCGCAGATTCAAGCCGCGCAGCTTGGCCGTCTCCTCCTCGGGCAGGGGTTCGTCCGGATAGGTGGGCAGCAGCCAGGCGAGGCGCTCGGGGCCGACCTGGGCGGCCAGTGCCAGCGCGGCGGTCTCCTTGCGCAGGTCCACTGCCTGGGCGAAGTTCAGCAGTTCGAAGAGCAGGGCACTGTCTTCCGGCTTCCAGTACTCGGCGCGGTACTCGTGGCCATCCAACTCGACTCGCTCGCCGGCGCGATAGAGGTAGGCATTGACGCCCCGGGCATAGACCTCGAAAAAGGTCTTCATGCGCGGCGAGGCGTTGCTGTAAGCCACCTGGGCAGCCTTGCGCAGATCGACCGCGCGCATGAAACGGTCGGTATCCAGCCGGCTGTCACCATAGGCTTCGGCCAGCCGACCCTGGGCCAGCAGGCGCAGCTCGACCATCTGCGCCAGGCGTTCGCTGGCGTGAACGTAGCCGAGGGCGAAGAGGGCGTCGTGGAAGGTGGTGGTCTCGATCAACGGCTGGCCATCGGCGTTACGGCGCACCGAAGCGGTCTGCGCCAGGCCACGCAGGGGCAGGCTGCCCTTGAGTTGCGGCTGATTGCGAGTCGGCTGCTCCTCGGCGAAGTACTGGCAACCGGCGAGGGTCGTCAACAGGCCGAGGGTAGCGAGGCGCAGAGGCGCGCGCCGGCGAAAGGAAAGAGGCGAGACCATGAACAGCGGGCACTCCGAGCGGATGGATGCGAACGGGTGGCTACGTTAGCAGGGTCCACGGGGGGAGCAAGCCTCTGGCGAGGGGTGGCGCCTGAGCGCTGCCGACAGGTCGTCCGGGCCTGCCACCTAGCGCAGGGCCATCCAGATCAGCAGTGCGGCCTGGAACAGGCAGAACACCGCCAGGCAGCCGATGGCGAAACGCAGTGAGATGTCGTCGCGGCGATAGAGGGCGATGCGGTCCTCCAGCTGCCTCAGGCTGGAGTCACGCTCGTCGATTACCCGATCGCACTGTTCCAGCAGGGTGGCACCGTCCAGCAGCGACAGCAGCTGCACCTTGTCGGCATTCCAGTCCTCGCGCAGCTGGCTGACCCGTGCCGCCCGGCAGAGCTGCTGGCGCTCGTCGTCCGCGGCCGTCTCGACGGTGAAGCCCTGGGCACTGAGCACGTGGTCACGGCGCTTGCGGCTGTCTTCGTCGAGGGCGTCGCGGCGCGCCAGGGGCAGGTCCTGTACCCGGTAGTGGTTCCAGCGCAGGCGCGCCCAGGCGGCCGCTCGGGCCAGCAGGAAGCGTCCCAGGCCGCGTTCTTCCGGTTCGACTTGCAGACCCCGCTCGGGGCCCAGGCGGATTTCGCCGAGGCGATGGTCGACCCAGACCTCCAGCACGTTGACCTCCCGGTGCAACAGTTGCCCGGGAATTTGCACCGTCAGTCGCAGCAGGCTTTCCTCCTCGCCATGGCGCTCGACGAGGCCGAGTTGCACGAAGCGCAGAGGGCGTGCACCGACTCGGCGATCCGCCGGCTGGGGCATCAGCCGCAGCAGCTGGAAACGCTCGGGCGGCAGGCTGGCCCAGGGATGGGGCTCATGGGGGGCAGCCTCGACGGCCGGCGATTCTTGGTCAGGGGTTTCCACGGGCAGGCTCCAGCTGGCGCGCCTCCTGGGCGCCTTTACGGCTTATCGGCCGGTGTGCGGGGAACCTGAGCGCTGGACAAAGGCGGCTACGCGCTCGATCAACTCGCGGGCCAGGGGCAGGTTGGGATTGTCGTAGGTGGGCAGTTGCGCCTGGAAGTCCGCAGGGGCGATGCGCAGCACGTGGTTCATCCCGGGAATGATCGCCAGTTCGGCATCTGGCTTGGCCCGGTGCAGCGCCCGGGCGTCATCGACCTCCACCTGGACATCGTGGGTGCCCTGGATGATCAGCGCCGGTGCCTGGATGCCGGCAAAGGCCTTGGCCGGATCCTGGCGGAACAGCGAGATCAGATAGGGCTGGACGCTGGGTCGGAACAGCACCAGCAGCTCCTTCGGCACCTCGGGTACCGGCGTGCCACGCAGCAACTGGTCGATGATCCACTGGGCGCTGGCCAGGGCCGCGGGCGACAGCTTGCCCGCCAGCTGCTCGCGCAGCACCACGTCGATCGGGCGGCCGCTGCCGGCCAGGGTCACCACGCCCGCGACCGGCACCCGGTCGGCGGCCAAGCTGGCGATCAGGGCGCCTTCGCTGTGACCGAGCAGGATCACCTCGGAAAAGCGCGGATCGGCGCGCAGCAGCCGGATCCAGCCGACCAGATCGTCGACATAGCGCTCTACGCTCAAATGGCTCTCGTCCGGCTCGGCGCTGCGGCTTTCCGCCACGCCGCGCTTGTCGAAGCGCACGCTGGCGATCCGCCGCTTGCCGAGGGCCTCGGCCAGGCGTTGCAGGGCGGCATTGCGGGCGCCGGGGGCGTTGCCATTGCGGTCGAGGGGGCCCGAGCCGGAAACGAAGAGCACCACCGGTTGCGGACGCTCGCTGCGGGGCAGGATCAGGCTGCCCTTGAGCACGCCGCTGCCGGTGTCGAGCTGGAGGGGACGAAAGAGCACGGGATCGGCGGCCTTGGCCAGGGCGGGCAGGGCGAGGCACAGCAGCAGGGAGAACAGCAGACGCATGACGAGGAGGGCACCGAGGCTGGGGTGTGGGGGCCTATCCCGCACACAATCCGTGTAAAAGACCACGGCGCGTGTAAAATCGCCCATTCCCATTTTGAATCTATACCTTTCACCCGTAGCGCGGAGCCCTCGCATGTCCGGCAATACCCTCGGCACGCTGTTTACCGTCACCACCGCCGGCGAAAGCCATGGCCCGGCGCTGGTCGCCATCGTCGACGGTTGCCCACCCGGACTGCCCCTGGACATCGCCGACCTGCAGCGCGACCTGGATCGGCGCAAGCCCGGCACCAGCCGCCACACCACCCAGCGCCAGGAAGCGGACGAGGTGGAGATCCTGTCCGGGGTCTTCGAAGGGGTCACTACCGGCACGCCGATTGGTCTGCTGATCCGCAACACCGACCAGAAGTCCAAGGACTACTCGGCGATCAAGGACCTGTTCCGCCCAGCCCACGCCGATTACGCCTACCACCATAAATATGGCCTGCGCGACTACCGCGGCGGCGGTCGCAGCTCGGCGCGGGAAACCGCCATGCGTGTGGCGGCCGGTGCCATCGCCAAGAAGTACCTGGCGACCCAGGGCATCCGGGTGCGCGGCTACATGAGCCAGCTGGGTCCGATCGAGATCCCTTTCAAGACCTGGGATAGCGTGGAAGAGAACGCTTTCTTCAGCCCCGACCCCGCCAAGGTGCCGGAGCTGGAGGCCTACATGGATCAGCTGCGCCGCGACCAGGACTCGGTGGGTGCGCGCATCACCGTGGTCGCCGACGGCGTGCCACCCGGTCTGGGCGAGCCCATCTTCGACCGCCTCGACGCCGAACTGGCCTATGCGCTGATGAGCGTCAACGCGGTCAAGGGCGTGGAAATCGGCGCCGGCTTCGCCAGCGTCGCCCAACGCGGTACCGAGCACCGTGACGAGCTGACCCCGGAAGGCTTCCTGTCCAACAACGCCGGTGGCGTGCTGGGCGGCATCTCATCCGGCCAGCCCATCGTTGCCCATCTGGCGCTCAAGCCCACCTCCAGTATCACCACTTCAGGACGCTCCATCGACGTCCACGGCAATCCGGTCGAACTCATCACCAAGGGTCGCCACGATCCCTGTGTGGGCATCCGCGCCACTCCGATCGCCGAAGCCATGATGGCCCTGGTGTTGATGGATCACCTCCTGCGCCATCGCGCGCAGAACGCCGAGGTGCGGGTCTCCACACCCGTCCTGCCCCAGCTCTGAGCACCTGTTCATGATCAGCTGCGCGTCGGCCAAACGGCGTTGAAAATGCCTTCGGAATGCTCATTTACCTTTTGTAAACTCCGCTTCCTCAGGCATTTTCGCCTTGTTTGCCTCTAGCTCGCGAGATCCTGAACGCGCGCCAGGCACCGGGCAGACGATGCCGGTTCCCTATTGGCGACTGTCAGGCTTCTACTTTGCCTACTTCGCCTTGCTGGGTGCCACGGCGCCCTACCTGGGGCTGTACTTCCACCACCTGGGCTTTTCCGGCACCGCCATCGGCCAATTGGTGGCCATTCCCATGCTGATGCGGGTGCTGGCGCCTAATCTCTGGGGCTGGCTGGCCGATCGTACCGGGCGCCGGTTGAGCATCGTCCGCCTGGGCGCCGCCTGCACCCTGCTGTGTTTCTCCGGCATCTACCTGGGCCAGGGGTTCGCCTGGCTGGCGCTGATCATGGCGGGCCATGCCTTCTTCTGGCATGCCGTGCTGCCCCAGTTCGAAGCCATCACCCTGGCCCATCTGCGTGACCAGCCCCAGCGCTATGCGCGTATCCGCCTCTGGGGCTCGGTGGGTTTCATCGCCGCGGTGGCCGGACTCGGCTGGGCCTTCGAATACGTCAGCCTGAATCTCTATCCGGCCTATCTGCTGCTAGTGATGGCGATCATCCTGCTCGCCTCGCTGGCGGTGCCAGGGGTGGCGGTGGATCCCGGCCAGCGCCCCGAGGCGCCGGCCGAGCCCTTCCTGACCACCCTGCGGCAACCGCGGGTACTGGCCTTCTTCTCTGCCGCGGCGCTGATGCAGCTGTCCCACGGCCCCTACTACACGGTCTTCACCCTGCACCTGGAAGCCCTTGGCTATGGCCGCGGCGTCATTGGCCAGCTCTGGTCCCTGGGCGTGATCACCGAGGTGCTGATCTTCCTGTTCATGCCCCAGCTGCTGGCGCGGATCGCCCTGACCACCCTGCTGGTCGGCGCCTTCCTGATCGCTGCCGGACGCTGGCTGCTGCTGGGCGCCCTCGCGGACCAGTTGCCAGTGCTATTGTTCGCCCAGCTCCTGCATGCGGCCACCTTCGCCTGCTTTCACGCCGCCGCCATTCAGTTCGTCCAATCCCATTTCGACCGCCGCCGCCAGGGCCAGGCCCAATCGCTCTACGCGGCACTTTCCGGGGCTGGCGGTGCGCTGGGCGCGCTGTATGCTGGCTATGCCTGGCAGGTATCCGGCGCCCTTGCCGCCTTTGCCGGTGCCTCCTTGGCGGCATTGGCAGGGGCCTTCCTCATCCTCTTGTCCGTTAGGTCCAGTACGAAAAGTGCCTGCGCTCGGTGATGCTTCGTTGAAAAACACCTGGATCGCCAGCCCGGTCGCAATGCTCATTTACCTCTCGTAAACTCCGCTTCCTCAGCGTTTTGATTCGCTGGCGCTCACCCTCTGGGCCAGCCGTTGGCTGTTACTCCCGTTGGTCGTTGCGCCTCGCCTGACCGTCGCTCGGCGACTTTTCGTACAGAACCTAGGAGAACCCTCCATGATCCAGCAGCGTGAGCAACTGGCCCAGGAAATCATCGACGCCGGTCGCTTCCTCTATGGCCGCGGCTGGTCGCCGGCCACCAGTAGCAACTACTCGGTACGGCTGTCCGACAGCCGCTTGCTGCTGACCGTCTCCGGCAAGCACAAGGGTCAACTTGAGCTGGACGACATCCTCGCCACGGATCTCGACGGTACCCCGCTGGAGGACAAGAAGCCTTCCGCGGAGACGGCGCTGCATACCCAGCTCTACCGCTGGCAGCCGGAGATCGGCGCGGTGCTGCATACCCATTCGGTGAACTCGACGGTGCTCTCGCGCCAGCTCCAAGGCGATCGTCTGCTGCTGGATGGCTATGAGCTGCAAAAAGCCCTGCACGGCGTCACCACCCATGACGTCAGGGTGGAGATCCCGGTGTTCGATAACGACCAGGACATCCCGCGCCTGGCCGACCAGGTGCAGACCTGGCTGGACGTGCACCCCGACTGCGTGGGGTACCTGATCCGCGGACACGGCCTCTATACTTGGGGCCCGCGCATGGCCGATGCCTTGCGCCACGTGGAAGCCTTCGAATTCCTCTTCGAATGCGAACTCAAGACCCGGAGCCTGCGCCCATGAGCCGACTGACCGTCTACCATGATGCCGAACCCCGCCAGCCGCTGAAGGTGATCAGCGATGGCGAACACATCGCCGCCACCCTGGCCGAGGTCGGGGTGCGTTTCGAGCGCTGGCAGGCCAGCGCACCGGTGGCGCCCGGTGCCAGCCAGGAGGAGGTGATCGCCGCCTACCGGCCGGAGATCGACCGCCTGATCCAGGAGCGCGGCTACCAGACCGTCGACGTCATCAGCATGAGCCCGGAGCACCCGCAGAAGGAGGCATTGCGTGCCAAGTTCCTCGAAGAGCACCGGCACAACGAGGACGAGGTGCGCTTCTTCGTCGCCGGTCAGGGCCTCTTCACCCTGCACATCGACGACCAGGTCTATGCCGTACTCTGCGAGAAGGATGACCTCATCTCGGTGCCGGCCGGCACGCCGCACTGGTTCGACATGAGCGAGTCGCCGTCCTTCGTCGCCATCCGCCTGTTCGACAATCCCGACGGCTGGGTCGCCCACTTCACCGGTGTGGACATCGCCCAGCGCTTCCCGCGCCTGGAGGTCGAGGCGTGACCATCAAGGGCATTCTGACCGATATCGAAGGCACCACCAGCGCCGTCAGCTTCGTCTTCGACGTGCTCTTTCCCTATGCCCGCGAGCATCTGCCGGCCCATGTCCGTGCTCATGCCGGGGAGCCGGCAGTAGCCGAACAGCTCGACGCCGTGCGCGCCGAAGCCGGCGAGCTGGATGCCGATGTGGAGCGAGTGATCGCCATCCTGCTGGAGTGGCTCGCCAGCGACCGCAAGGCCACGCCGCTCAAGGCGCTGCAGGGGCAGGTGTGGGAGGAGGGCTATCGCGCTGGCACGCTCCAGGGGCATGTCTATCCCGACGCCGTCCAGGCCCTGCGCCAGTGGCACGCTGCCGGTATTCCACTGTATGTCTATTCCTCGGGCTCGGTGCAGGCGCAGAAGCTGATCTTCGGCTGCTCCGAGCATGGTGATCTCACTCCGCTGTTTTCCGGGTATTTCGATACCCTGACCGGCGGCAAGCGCGAGGCCGAGTCCTATGCGCGCATTGCCTCGGCTACCACCCACGTGCCGGCGGAACTGCTGTTCCTATCCGACGTGGTGGAAGAGCTGGATGCCGCGCGGCAGGCCGGTCTGCCCACCTGTGGCCTGGTGCGTGCCGGCGGCCAGCTGGGCGATCATCCTTGCGTTACGTCCTTCGCCGACATCGATCTCACCGCTTTCGGTTGAGGCCCACGGCTGGCGCCGCTGCCAAGCGAGCCGGCCGAACTCCACGCCCTCATCGCCAGTCCCAATTGACGAGACCTTTGTCCTCGCAACGGGAGTCGCGACATGATCAATTCCACCATCGGCGGTGTACTGGGCTTCATCGTCTTCCTGCTCGACATCTGGGCAATCGTCAATGTGATCCGCAGTGATAGCACCAGCAACGCCAAGATCGTTTGGACGGTGCTCATCATCGTACTGCCGGTGATCGGCCTGATCGCCTGGGCCGCCGCCGGTCCGCGCGGCAATCGATCGGCCACCGCGCCTACCCATAAAGGCTAGTCAGCGCAACGCTGGAGCCTGTCACATCCAGCTCTTACAATGCCCGGCTTTTGGTCGGGCATTGTCTGTCTCGGCCAGCTACCTGCGGAGATCGACATGAGCGACTACCTGGAAACCCTCTACGACGGCTACGGTCAGCGGTTCACCGTCGAACGCCTGCTCCACGAGGTGCGGACCGAGCATCAGCATCTGGTGATCTTCGAGAACGCGGTGCTGGGCAAGGTCATGGCCCTGGATGGCGTCATCCAGACCACCGAGGCCGATGAATTCATCTATCACGAGATGCTGACCCAGGTGCCCCTGCTTGCCCATCCGGCCCCGCGGCGGGTGCTCATCATCGGCGGTGGTGACGGCGGCATCCTGCGTGAAGTGGCCAAGCATCAGGGCGTCGAGCACATCACCATGGTCGAGATCGACGGCTCGGTGGTGGAGATGTGCAAGGAATACTTCCCCGGTCATTCGGCGGGCGCCTTCGACGATCCGCGCCTGAATCTGGTGATCGACGACGGCATGAATTTCGTCGCCAACACCACCGAGCGCTACGACGTCATCATCTCCGATTCCACCGACCCCATCGGCCCGGCCGAGGTGCTCTTTTCCGAGAATTTCTATGAGGCCTGCCACCGCTGCCTGAACGACAACGGTGTGATGGTCGCGCAGAACGGTACCCCGTTCCTGCAGCTGGACG
This sequence comes from Pseudomonas oryzihabitans, assembly GCF_001518815.1. Lineage (NCBI taxonomy): Bacteria > Pseudomonadati > Pseudomonadota > Gammaproteobacteria > Pseudomonadales > Pseudomonadaceae > Pseudomonas > Pseudomonas oryzihabitans. The sequence continues at coordinate 3,091,250 of NZ_CP013987.1, read as the reverse complement.
AGGTCAAGACCACCGCCAGCCGCCTGTCCGGGCTGTTCGCCGATTGGCACTTTTATCTGTCGGCGGTGCCTACCTACATAGGGGGCGTCATGACCCTGGCCTGGGGTAGCAAGGACCCGACCTTGCGTCGGCAGAGTGCCGAAACCCTGGCGCAACGCTACAGTGATACAGGCATCCAGACCCGTTATTACACCCCGGAGCTGCATGCCGCTGCCTTTGCTCTACCTCGATACGTGCTGGAGGCCATCGGCAAGGCGTAAGCCCTGGCGGTCGCGGCACCGTTCGAGTTCTCAGCCGCGACTCGCTGGCGTCGGTAGCGATGGCCAGCGAGACGATCATCCGAACCAGAGGAGGGAAGTCCTATGTCCTTGTCGTTTGCCGATGATGTGAGCTTGAACCTGCTGCAGCGGATGAAAGAGGGCGGCTTCGATTTCGCCCGCTTTCATCCCATCGACTTCTTCGCCATCTTCGCCGATGAAGGCAAGGCCCGCATCGCTGCGGACCAATTTCACGGCGAGTCCCTCAACGCCCAGGTGGTGCCCCACGAAGAGGGCGGTTGGCACCTGCAGGTCAGCAAGGTGATGTTCGCCACCCACGCCACCATCGATGATTTCGAAAGCGATCTCGAGGCCGTGGTGGTACCCCTCGGCGGGCAGCTTGATGGCTGGGGCGTCACCCAGGAAGTCAACCGCAGCCCTGCCTGATCCCACGCGTTGCGAGGCGGCATCCCGGACGGGATGCCCGTCTCATCTCCGGTAACCGTCGCGCCCCTCAATCATCGCACTTTCCGCTTGGCGCACCGTCTTAGGCTCATGACGGAAACGTTGCGGTGCATGCGCACGCTTACGTGCCTGGCTTTGGTGCACCGCGCGCCTCGCAGCTACGCGAGGGCCTGATCTTGAGGGCCCTTACGGTGGCACGCGGCTTGCGACGCTGCACCGTGGGTGACAAGGAGATCGGCATGAGCCGCCAACTGTATAACGAGATGTATGACGTCCAGGCGCAATGCCGACCGCACTATGGTCGCTATGCCCAGTGGCTGAAGGAAACACCCCCTGAACTCCTGGCCCAGCGCCGCCGCGAAGCCGACTTGCTGTTCCATCGCGCGGGTATCACCTTCACCCTTTATGGCGACGAGCAGGGCACGGAACGTCTGATTCCCTTCGACGCCCTGCCGCGGGCGATTCCTGCCAGCGAGTGGCAGATCATCGAGCGCGGCTGCATTCAGCGGGTCCAGGCGCTGAACATGTTTCTCCATGACCTCTATCATGACCAGCGCATCATCAAGGCAGGGGTCATTCCGGCCGAGCAGGTGCTGGCCAACGACCAGTACCAGCTGGCCATGCAGGGGCTGGATTTGCCCAACGGCATCTATGCCCATATCGCCGGTGTCGATCTGGTCCGCGACGGCGATGGTGCCTACTACGTGCTGGAAGACAACCTGCGCACTCCGAGCGGGGTGTCCTACATGCTCGAGAACCGCAAGATGATGATGCGGTTGTTTCCCGAGCTGTTCACCCTGGAGCGCATCGCGCCCATCGACCACTATCCGAACATCCTGCTCGATACCTTGCGCAGCTCCACCCCGGTCAATAACCCCACGGTGGTGGTCCTCACACCAGGCCGTTTCAACAGCGCCTACTTCGAACATGCCTTCCTGGCTCGTGAGATGGGCGTGGAACTGGTGGAGGGGGCCGACTTGCTGGTGCGCGACGAACAGGTGTTCATGCGTACCACGTCGGGCTTCCGAAAGGTCGATGTCATCTACCGACGTCTCGACGATGCCTTCCTCGATCCCCTGGCCTTCAATCCGGACTCCATGCTCGGCGTGCCGGGCCTGCTGGCCGCCTATCGCGCCGGTAACGTCATCCTGGCCAATGCCATCGGCACCGGGGTCGCTGACGACAAGTCGATCTATCCCTATGTGCCGGAGATGATCCGCTTCTATCTCAGTGAGGAACCCATCCTCTACAACGTGCCCACCTGGCAGTGCCGCAAGCCGGACGAGCTGTCCCATGTGCTGGCCAATCTGCCCGAGCTGGTCGTCAAGGAAGTCCATGGCTCCGGCGGCTACGGCATGCTGGTCGGCCCCACCGCCAGCAGCATGGAGATCGAAGCCTTTCGCGCGCGGCTCAAGGCCAATCCCAGCGCCTACATCGCCCAACCGACCCTGTCGCTGTCCACCTGTCCGACCTTCGTCGAAAGCGGCATCGCGCCGCGGCACATCGACCTGCGGCCCTTCGTGCTGTCCGGGCGCAAGACGCGTCTGGTGCCCGGCGGCCTGACCCGGGTCGCGCTGCGGGAAGGCTCGCTGGTGGTGAATTCCTCCCAAGGCGGCGGCACCAAGGACACCTGGGTGGTCCAGGACTAGATCGCCACAGAACAGTGGCCGCCACGGCGGCCCCGCAAGGACCTTTGAAAGGCGACCCCACCATGTTGAGTCGTACCGCTGCCGATCTGTACTGGATGTCCCGCAACCTTGAGCGCGCCGAGAATCTCGCGCGGATGCTGGACGTGAGCTATTCGCTGTCGATGATGCCGCAGAGCGGGCAGGGCGGAGGCCTGGATGAACTGGCCATGCCGCTGCTCATCACCGGCACCCTGGATGACTACCGGGAAAAGCACGGGGCCCTGCACCCCGAGCGCCTGCTGCACTTCTTCGCCCTGGACGAGCGCAATCCCGGCAGCATCTATTGCTGCCTGCAGGCCGCGCGCAGCAATGCCCACGCGGTGCGTGGACGCATCACCGCCGACATGTGGGAGAACGTCAACGCCACGTGGCTGGAGATGCGCGAGATCGCCGTCACCGGCCTGATCCGTTTCGGCATCAGCCGCTTCTGCGAATGGGTCAAGGAGAGATCCCACCTGTTCCGTGGGGCCACCGTCGGCACCATCATGAGAAACGACGCCTATCGTTTCATCCGCCTGGGCACCTTCGTCGAGCGCGCCGACAACACTCTGCGCATGCTCGACGCCCGCTACCAGGTACTGGGCGAGGAGGAGGCCGAAGCCATCAGCGACGCCTCCGCCCGCGGCTTCTATCAGTGGAGTGCGCTCTTGCGCGCCCTGAGCGCCTTCGAGGCCTACACCGAGCTCTATCGCGATGCCCTCAATGTGCGCAACGGTGCCGAGTTGCTGTTGTTGCAGGAAGACCTGCCACGCTCGCTGCTGGCCTGCGTGATCGAACTGCACCGGGTGCTGGCCAGCCTGCCCGGCGAGAACGGCCGCGAGGCCAAGCGCCTGGCCGCCGGCCTGGAGGCGCGGCTGCGCTATACCAGCATCGACGAGGTGCTGGACGAAGGGCTGCATGCCTGGATCGGCGGCTTCATCGTCCATGTCCGCCAGCTCGCCAGCGCCATCAACACCGCTTATCTGGAGGCCGTATGAGGCTCGCGATCCATCACGAAACGCTGTATCGCTACGCCGACCAGGTTCGCGCCAGCATCCAGTACCTGCGGCTCACGCCCCAGGATGACGCGCGTCAGCGAATCCTCGGCTGGGAACTGTCGTTGCCGCGCCCGGCGCGGGCACAGCGCGATCCCTTCGGCAACATCCTGCATGTCCTGACCCTGGACACCCCGCATGACGCCATCACCATCACCGCCAGTGGTCAGGTGGAAATCGACGAGGGCTTCGAATCCGAGCCCTGCCAGGCCTCACCCTTTCCCTTCCTGCGTCAGACCCGCCTGACGGACGCCGACGAGGCCCTGACGGCCTTCGCCCGTGACATCTGCGACGGTCGCCGGGATCGCGCCACGCTGATCCAGCTCATGGAGAGGCTACACGAGCGCATGACCTATCTACCCGGTTCCACCGAGGTTGACGGCAACGCCGCCCAGGCTTTCGCCAAGGGCGCTGGCGTCTGCCAGGACCATGCCCATGCCTTCCTGGCCTGCGCCCGCAGTCTGGGCATTCCGGCGCGCTACGTGTCCGGCTATCTATGCACCGACGACAGCGCACACCTCTCCAGCCATGCCTGGGCCGAAGCCTGGCATGAAGGTGCCTGGTACAGCTATGACGTCACCAATCGCCTGATCCGGCCTGAGCGCCACCTGCGCCTGGCCATAGGCCTGGACTACCTCGATGCCTGTCCGGTACGGGGCATGCGCCGGGGTGGTGGGGTAGAGCAGATGGAAGCCAGGGTGCTGGTCGAGCCGCTGCAGCAGGTGCAGCAACAGCAATGATCAAAGGTGCCTGCAACAGACGCGGAGGCGGCCAGGGTCCACCTTCGTCTGTTGCGCTGCCATAGAGCAGCCTTACGGCAATGGCACAGGTGTCGTCCACGATAGGTCTGCTCGCCAGATCGGTGTGAACAGGTAAGGCAAGCCAATGCTCGATTGCCTGCTAGCGATGGCGTGCGCGGCGCGCGGCCTTCCTTCGATACCGTCATCCGCAGCGACGTGCCGTTAGGGCTGCCGCTGGTACCGATGGTCCGGCCACGATTCATTCGGATGCAGGTCAGCAGCCGGCGCTTTGGGGATGCAATGAACCCGGCGTCCAAGCCTCATGCAAGGGCTGGGCGAAAGGACGCACCCGCGAACGGTGATCCTGGGAGATCAGCCAAAGAACCGCGAGAGGTTGGGTATGACCAACACCACGGTGGTAACGATAAATACGAAGCTCGCCTGACGCCACTTGGGGACGGGATTCTTGAACATGACTCGGGGCCTTTATTGTTAGCTGTTTAGAGCCTTTACGTCTTCAGCGCGTAGCGCTTGCGCAACAGCGGCATGTAGCTACTGATTCCCGCGGACTTAAGCACTATCCAGTAGCTATAGAACATAAATTTCAGTTTTGTGGCAGGTAACGACCAACTGGTTATCAAAAGTGTCGTCTTGCAATATTTCTCCTTTGCTTTCAGGCAATTAGTGAATTGGTTACGACGCTACCATTGGTCGGACGCCTGACAGGCGGGCGGACTAGCAACAGCGACCGGCCGGTCATCCTGTGAACGGTGCTTACGACCCCCTCGCGCCAGTGCGTCGTGCAAATGCATGAATAGATTGAAGAAAAAGCTTGCCATTGAAATCGTCTTTGCCTATAGTTGCGCGCCTCGGTGATGCAGATGCAGATGCCGAGTAAATCTGGTGAGGTGTCCGAGCGGTTGAAGGAGCACGCCTGGAAAGTGTGTATAGGAGAAATCTTATCGAGGGTTCGAATCCCTCCCTCACCGCCAGATCTGAGAGAACCCCTGAGAGCCAAGCTCCAGGGGTTTTTTCTTGCCTGCGATTCGGCCAGGCGCCAGGAATTCAGGCGGCCTGACTGAAGCTTGCCGCGGTATCCCGGGCGCTTGGCAGTACGGCGGTGAGCTGTTCCAGGTCGATGCTGGCGAACAGCGGGCCGCCCAGGTCCTGCACCTTGCTGTCACCGGCGTTCTCTTGAAGGACCTCGGCCACGGCCACTGCCTGGGCCACGATCAGTGCATAGCCCTTGCCCTCGGGCGCCTGCAGCGGACGCGCCTGGAAGGCGATGGCGTCGCGCAGTACCTGGGGCAGCTGCCAGCGGCGGGCCAGTTCCGCACCGACTTCCGGATAGCCGAAGCCCAGTTGCAGAGTCTCGTCGGCGGCGCGGTGGCTGCTGGCGGTCGCGCGACCGGCCAGGCTCGGTGCCAGTTCGGGCGCGCCGCTCTGAATCAGCAATTCGCCGATGTCATGCAGCATGCCGCAGGTGAAGGCGGTTTCCTGGTCCAGGCCGGCCTGCTTGGCCAGTGGCTTGCACAGGCTTGCGACCAGAAAACTGTTGTACCAGAAGGCCTGCAGGTCGAAGCCAGGCGCGGCCTTGAAGCCGCTGGCGAAGGCCGAGGCCAGCACCAGGGTGCGCAGGGTGTTGAAGCCCAGGCGCAGGGCAGCGTCTTCGATACTGGTAGATTCGCGGGCGCCACGGAAACGCGCCGAGTTGGCCAGGCGCAGTACCTTGGCGGCAATGACCGGGTCACGCGCCACGGTGCGCGACAGGGTTTCGATGCTGGTGTTGGGGTCGTCGAACTGCTGGATCAGGACCTGCGCCACTTCGGGGACGTTGGGCAGGTTGTGCAGCTGGGCAAAGAGGGTATCGAGTTGCATGGGCGTCTCCGCGAAAAGGGTTACATCTCCTTACACCCTCGTCATCGGTCGCCTGCGCGGATTTCTGTAGCGGTCCTGTGACGATCGGTCGCAGCCGGAGTGGCCACGACCGGGTAGCCAAGCAAAATTGCTTTACTGATCAGGTAATTGCTGCAAGAAAGCCAGGCATGCCTGGCCGCGCCATTACCGTTCGTCGAGAGCGAAATCGACCTGGGTCAGGCCCGCTTCGCTGGCTTCCAGCACCCAGCCTCGGCGGTCCCAGTCCCCCAGCACGATGCGCTCGGCCGGCTGGCCATTGAGCAGCAGCTCATGGCGAGCGGGTCTGTGGGTATGGCCGTGGATCAGCGTCGTCACCTGGGCAGCGCGCATCTCTCGCTCGACCTCGGCCTCGGTGACATCTGTGATGTCCATGGCCTTGGCGCGGGTCTGCTGGCGACTCTCGTTGCGCAGCTTGCGCGCCAGCTTCTGGCGGCTGGCCAGGGGCAGGTGGCGCAGCACGAAGAGGGTGAGGGGGTTGCGCAGGATGCGGCGCAGCTTCTGGTAGCCCTCGTCACGGGTGCAGAGGGTATCGCCATGCATCAGCAGCACCCGGCGACCCTGGAAGTCAGCGATATGGCGATCCGGCAGCAGCTGGCAGCCTGCCTGGCGGCAGAACGCCTTGCCAATGAGGAAATCGCGATTGCCATGCATCAGATAGATGGCCGTACCGCTGTCCGCCAGCTGACGCAGGGCGGTGGCGATCTCCTGCTCGAAGGGGCCCATGGCGTCATCGCCGATCCAGGCCTCGAACAGATCCCCAAGGATGTACAGCGCCTCGACACCGCGGGCGCGGTTCTGGAGGAAATGCAAAAACGCCCGGACCAGGTCCGGGCGTTGCGGTTCGAGATGCAGGTCTGAGACCAGTAAAATCACTCGACGATCTCGGCCTTCTCGATGATCACGTCTTCGCTCGGCACGTCCTGGTGACCGGCCTTGCTGGTGGTGGCGACGGCCTTGATGGCGTTGACCACGTCCATGCCCTCGACGACCTTGCCGAACACTGCATAGCCCCAGCCCTGGCTGGTGGGTGCGGTGTGGTTGAGGAAGGTGTTGTCGGACACGTTGATGAAGAACTGCGCCGAGGCGGAATGCGGATCCATGGTACGAGCCATGGCGACGGTGCCGATCTCGTTGGAAACGCCGTTGTTGGCCTCGTTCTTGATCGGGGCGCGGGTCGGCTTCTGCTTCATGCCCGGCTCGAAACCACCGCCCTGGACCATGAAGTTGCTGATCACACGGTGGAAGATGGTGCCGTCGTAGTGACCGCTCTTGACGTATTCCTTGAAGTTGGCCGCGGTTTCGGGCGCCTTGTCCTCGAACAGTTCCAGGGTGATGACGCCGTGGTTGGTGTGCAGCTTGATCATGGCAGCGAATCCGTAGCTAAGGGGGACAGCATCCAGACCCGGCGAGGGCCTCAAGGGTTTCGCCGGGACTTGACGGGTTGGGCTATGATACGGGTTTACCTTTGCTCGGCCTACCCTGGCCGTGCGCCTGCCCAGTTAAGGATCCCATGAGCAAGCCGACTTCCGACTCGTCCACCGCCGCCAAAGCCGCCCCCGCGCATTTCCTGCGGCAGATCGTCCAGGCTGACCTGGACGCCGGCAAGCAGGCCAAGATCGTCACCCGCTTTCCCCCCGAGCCCAATGGCTACCTGCACATCGGCCACGCCAAGTCGATCTGCGTGAACTTCGGTCTGGCCAGGGAATTCGGCGGCGACTGCCATCTGCGCTTCGACGACACCAACCCGGCCAAGGAAGACCAGGAATACATCGACGCCATCAAGAGCGACGTGCACTGGCTGGGCTTCGACTGGGCCGGCGAGGTGCGCTACGCCTCCGCCTATTTCGACCAGCTCTATGCCTGGGCGGTGAACCTGATCGAGCAGGGCCTGGCCTATGTCTGCGACCTGACTCCCGAGCAGGCTCGCGAATACCGCGGCAGCCTCACCGAGCCGGGTCGCAACAGTCCTTTCCGCGACCGCTCGGTGGCCGAGAACCTGGACCTCTTCGCCCGCATGAAGGCCGGCGAGTTCAAGGACGGCGAAAAGGTGCTGCGCGCCAAGATCGACATGGCCTCGCCCAACATGAACCTGCGCGATCCCATCCTCTATCGCATCCGCCACGCCCATCACCACCAGACCGGTGACGCCTGGTGCATCTACCCGAGCTATGACTTCACCCATGGTCAGTCCGATGCCCTGGAAGGCGTGACCCACTCCATCTGCACCCTGGAGTTCGAGGACCATCGTCCGCTGTACGAGTGGTTCCTGGCCAAGCTGCCGGTGCCGGCCCAGCCGCGCCAGTACGAATTCGCCCGCCTCAACCTGAACTACACCGTCACCAGCAAGCGCAAGCTCAAGCAACTGGTGGACGAGGCCCATGTGCAGGGTTGGGACGATCCGCGCATGTCGACCCTGTCGGGCTATCGCCGTCGTGGCTACACCCCGGCCGCCATCCGCAACTTCTGCGAGATGATCGGCGTGACCCGCTCCAATGGCGTGGTCGACGTGGCCATGCTGGAATTCGCCATTCGCGAGGACCTGGACCAGAACGCGCCGCGTGCCATGTGCGTGCTCAAGCCGCTCAAGGTGGTGATCACCAACTACCCCGAGGGCCAGGTGGAAAACCTGGAGCTGGCGCGGCATCCCAAGCAGGATCTGGGGCTGCGTCAGCTGCCCTTTGCCCGCGAGCTGTACATCGACCAGGGTGACTACGAAGAGAATCCGCCCAAGGGCTACAAGCGCCTGGAGCCGGGTGGCGAGGTGCGCCTGCGCGGCAGCTACGTGATCCGCGCCGACGAGGCCATCAAGGATGCCGACGGCAACGTGGTCGAGCTGCGTTGCAGCTACGATCCGGACACCCTGGGCAAGAACCCGGAAGGGCGCAAGGTCAAGGGCGTGATCCACTGGGTGCCGACCGAGGGCAGCGTGGAGTGCGAGGTGCGCCTCTACGATCGCCTGTTCCGTTCGGCGCAGCCGGAGAAGAGCGAAGAGGGCGGCAGCTTCCTCGACAACATCAATCCTGATTCCCTGGTGGTGCTCAAGGGCTGCCGTGCCGAGCCGTCGCTGGCCCAGGCCCAGCCGGAAGACCGCTTCCAGTTCGAGCGCGAAGGCTACTTCTGCGTCGATCTGAAGGATTCGGCGCCGGGCAAGCCGGTATTCAACCGCACCGTGACCCTGCGCGATTCCTGGGGGCAATGATGGCGCTGCACCTCTACAACACCCTGACCAAGACCAAGGAAGCCTTCACGCCGTTGGTGCCGGGGCAAGTGCGCATGTACGTCTGCGGCATGACCGTCTACGACTACTGCCACCTGGGTCATGGTCGCAGCATGGTGGCCTTCGACGTCATCACCCGCTGGCTGCGCCATAGCGGCTACGACCTGACCTACGTGCGCAACATCACCGACATCGACGACAAGATCATCAACCGCGCCAACGCCAACGGTGAGCCCTTCACCGACCTGGTGGCGCGGATGATCGAGGCGATGCACGAGGACGAGGCACGGCTGAATATCAAGAAGCCGGACCAGGAGCCGCGCGCCACCGATCACATCGATGGCATGCACGCCATGATCCAGACCCTGATCGACAAGGGCTACGCCTATGCCCCGGGCAATGGCGACGTCTACTACCGGGTCAACCGCTTCGCCGGCTACGGCAAGCTGTCGCGGCGGCGCGTCGAGGACCTGCGCATCGGCGCCCGCATCGAGCCGGGCGAGGCCAAGGAAGATCCCCTGGACTTCGTCCTGTGGAAGGCTGCCAAGCCGGGTGAGCCGAGCTGGCCGTCGCCCTGGGGCGCCGGGCGTCCGGGCTGGCACATCGAGTGCTCGGTGATGTCCACCTGCTGCCTGGGCGACACCTTCGACATCCACGGTGGCGGCAACGACCTGGAATTCCCGCACCACGAGAACGAGATCGCCCAGAGCGAGGCGGCCACTGGCAAGCCCTACGCCAACGCCTGGCTGCACTGCGGGATGATCACCATCAATGGCGAGAAGATGTCCAAGTCCCTGGGCAACTTCTTCACCCTGCGCGAGGTGCTGGAGAAGTATCACCCGGAAGTGGTGCGCTACCTGCTGATCGCCAGCCACTACCGCAGCCCGATCAACTACTCGGAAGACAACCTGCGCGAAGCCAAGGGCGCCCTGGAGCGCTTCTACCACTCGCTCAAGGGTTTGCCCCAGGCTCCGGCGCAAGGCGGCGAAAGCTACGCCGAGCGCTTCGCCCAGTGCATGGACGACGACTTCAACACCGCCGGTGCCTGCGGCGTGCTGTTCGAACTGGCGCGTGAGATCAATCGCCTGCGCGAGAGCGATCCCGCCGCCGCGGCCGGTCTGGCCGGGCGTCTGCGCGAGCTGGCTGATGTGCTGGGTGTGCTGCAGCTGGAGCCGGAAGCCTTCCTGCGCGCCGATGCGGCGGGCCGGGTGGATGCGGCCGAGGTCGAGGCACTGATCCAGGCGCGCCTGAGCGCGCGTGCCGAAAAGAACTGGGCGGAATCCGACCGCATTCGCGACCAGCTCACCGCCCTGGGCGTGGTGCTGGAAGACGGCAAGGGCGGCACCACCTGGCGCCTGGCGGAGTAGGGGGCAGGGCCGGGTGAATGACGGCTTCGCCTCCTTCACCCGGTGCAAGACACTTCGATCCCATCCCTGGAAAACGCTGCGCGGTTTTCCAGGCTATCGGTACGGATTCTCTTGTAGGAGCGGCCCATGGCCGCGATCACCCTCTACCGCCGCTCCACCGCCAATCCCATAGGGTGGACAACGGCGCAGCCTTGTCCGCCACCCCAATCCTCAGGGCTTCTTGCGCGCCTTGCCGAAGCCGGGTGACTTACGCACCGACTTGACCTTGGGCTTGCCATCTTCCACCCAGCGCCCCAGCGGCTTGTCGGACACCGGTGCGCCGACCTTGGGCTTTTTCGGCTTCTTGGGCTTTTTCACCACCAGCCCGTTGGGCCGGGTTTCCGGAACACGGTGATCGGGGATGAAGTCCGGTTCGTCGCGGCGCGGCAGGACCTGGCCGATGAGGGTCTCGATGGCCGCCAGTTGGTCCACTTCATCGGCGCAGACCAGCGAAACCGCCTGGCCCTGGTTGCCCGCGCGGCCGGTCCGGCCAATGCGATGCACGTAATCCTCGGCGACGATGGGCAGGTCCAGGTTGACCACCAGGGGTAGGTCCTGGATGTCCAGGCCGCGGGCGGCCACGTCGGTGGCGACCAGGATATCCGCCTCGCCAGCCTTGAAGCGGGCGAGGGCGCGCAGCCGCGCCGGCTGGGGCTTGTCACCATGGATGGACTCCGCCGCCAGGCCTTCGGCCTGCAGCACCTCCACCAGTTGTTCCACGCCCTTGCGCGTCTTGGCGAACACCAGCACCTGCTGGCGAGGACCGCTGCGATAGAGGTGCAGGAAGAGTTCGGTCTTGCGCTTCTTGTCCACCGGCACGACCCACTGCTTGACGGTCACGGCAGCCGTGTTGCGCGGGCTGACGTCGATGGTCTGGGGATCGCGCAGTACCGGAGCGGCCAATTGGCGCACGGCGTCGGAGAAGGTCGCCGAGAACAGCAGGGTCTGGCGCTTGCGCGGCAGCATGACGAACAGCTCGCCCAGTTGGCGGGAAAAGCCGAGGTCGAGCATGCGATCGGCTTCATCCAGCACCAGCAGCTGCACCTGATCGAAGCGCACGGCGTTCTGGCTGAACAGGTCGAGCAGGCGACCCGGGGTCGCCACCAGTACATCGACACCCTTGCGCAGTTTCATCATCTGCGGATTGATGCTCACGCCACCATAGGCCACCGCGGTGCGCAGCGGCAGGTGCCGGGCATAGTCATGCAGGCTGGCATGGACCTGCTCGGCCAGTTCGCGGGTAGGTGTGAGGATCAGCGCACGGATATGGTTGGGCGTCACCGCCGGACCTTCCTGCACCAGTCGCTGCAAGAGCGGCAGCCCGAAGGCGCCGGTCTTGCCGGTACCGGTCTGGGCCGCGGCCAGCAGATCGCGTCCGGCCAGCACCGCCGGGATGGCCTGGCGCTGGATGGGAGTGGGGGAGCTGTGCTCCAGGGCGGCGAGCGCCTGCAGCAGCGGATCGATGAGGCCGAGGTCGGCAAAGGTCATGACAGGCCCGGATGGCGACGAAAAGGGAGCGAATTCTAGGCCGACTGTGATGCGGGCTCAAACTTTGTAGCCAGGCGGCGGCTGCGGGCTGAATCCGGACGCGGCATAGTGGTCAGTTCTGCGTCCACAGGAGAGCCCATGAGCGATACCTCTGCCTTGCCCCCGGTACTGGCCGGTCCGCTGTTGCGCCGGGTCGAGTCGTCCCGGTTGCTGCTCTGGCTGGTGACCACCACCACCGAGACACCTGTGCCGCGGCTTTGGCAGGGTGAAGCCGAGTGGGGGATACAGAGCGAGGTTCAGTGCCTGCGCCTGGGTGAGCAGGCCTATCTGCAGTTGCTGGACGTCAGGCCCGAGATCGAGCTGCCGCTGGATACCTTCATCCAATACGACCTGCAATTAAGCGCGGGCGGGATCCGCGACTGGGCGCCGCATCTGCTTTCGGCCAACGGCGACCTGCCACGCCTGGTCCTGCGCGCCCGCTTCGATCATCTGCTCCACGGATCCTGTCGCAAGCCCCATCACTCCTCGGCCGATGGCTTGGTCGCGGTCGATCGCCTGCTGCAGGACTGTGCGACGCCCGAGGAGCGGCCGGCGGCGCTGTTGCTCACCGGTGACCAGGTCTATGCCGACGACGTGGCCGGCCCCATGCTGCTGGCCGTACAGGCGCTGATCCGGCGCCTCGGCCTTTATGGCGAATGTCTCGAAGGCGCCGTGGTGGCAGACAGCGATGCGCTGATGGCCCATGCCGCCAACCTCTATCACCGCGAAGACCTGCTGCCGGCCTTCAAGTCCAATCGGGCGCTGCGCGAGCGCTTCTTCGGTGGGGTGGAAAAGCCGATCTTCACCTCCACCAATGCCCACAATCATCTGGTGACCCTGAGCGAGGTGCTGGCGCTGTACCTGCTCAGCTGGTCGCCGACGCCCTGGACCCTGATCGAGGTCGTGCCACCCGTGCTCGACGACAAGGACCGCGAGCGGTACGCGGCCGAATCGGAGTGCATAAGGGCTTTCGTCGCGACGCTGCCCCAGGCGGCGCGGGCCCTGGCCGGAGTGCCGACCTTGATGATCTTCGATGATCACGATGTCACCGACGACTGGAATCTATCGGCGCGCTGGGAGGAGACCGCCTATGGTCATCCGTTCTCCCGCCGGATCATCGGCAATGCCCTGCTGGCCTATCTCCTCTGCCAAGCCTGGGGCAACGCGCCCGAGTCGGTGGCCAAACCCCTGGCGGCGGCCGATCGGCTACTGGCCACGGCCGCCGAAGACGGCTGGCTGGATTGCCAGACGCAGAATGCCTGCATCGACGACCTCTTGCGTTTCCAGGGCTGGCACTATGTGCTCAAGACCGAACCGCCACTGATCGTGCTGGACACCCGTACCCGCCGCTGGCGCAGCGAGCGGCGTCTGGGGCACCCCTCGGGGCTGATGGATTGGGAAGCCCTGTGCGAACTGCAGCAGGAGCTGCTGGATCATCCCTCGGCGGTGATCGTCTCGGCCGCGCCCATGTTCGGCGTCAAGCTGATCGAGGCGGTGCAGCGGATCTTCACCTGGTTCGGCCAGCCGCTGATGGTGGATGCCGAGAACTGGATGGCCCACCCCGGTGCCGCCAAGACCATGCTCAATATCTTTCGCCATCGCCGTACCCCGGGCAACTATGTGGTGCTCTCGGGCGATGTCCACTATTCCTTCGCCTACGACATCCGTATTCGCGACAGGCGCGGCGAGCCACGGCTGTGGCAGATCACCAGCAGCGGTATCAAGAACGAGTTTCCGCCGCGTCTGCTGGCGACCCTGGACAGGCTCAATCGCTGGCTCTATGCGCCCTGGTCGCCCCTCAACGGCTTCACCAAGCGACGGCGCTGGGAGTTGCAGCCGCGTCTGCCGGACCGCCGCGAGGCTGGCGAGCGCCTGTGGAACGGGGCCGGTATCGGCCAGGTGCTACTGGATGAGGAAGGGCGCCCGGCGGTGATCCGCCAGCACAATGCCAATGGCTCCCCAGCCACCGAGTTCGTCGAGCGCCCGGCCTGACGCTAGCGGCCGGCCAGCCAGCGCAACACGCCCTGGCCCGCTGCCCGACCACTGGCGAAGCAGGCGGTGAGCAGATAGCCGCCCGTGGGAGCTTCCCAATCAAGCATCTCGCCGGCACAGAAGACCCCCGGCAATTGCCGTAGCATCAGGCCGTCGTCCAGCGCCTCCAGGGGCACGCCGCCAGCGCTGCTGATGGCTTCCGCCAGGGGGCGCGGTCGGACCACGGTGAGGGGCACGGCCTTGCAGGCCTGGGCCAGCCGGGTCATGTCCTGGAAGGCCTCGGCCGGAGCCAGCTCGCGAAGCAGGGCGGCTCGGGCGCCGTCGATTCCGGCATGGCGCCGCAGATGGTTGGCAAGGGACTGGCTGCCACGGGGTCTGCAAAGGGCCCGGTCCAGTTCGGCCAGGTTGCGCTGGGGTGCCAGATCCAGGCTCAGGGTCGCCTGGCCGTCGCGGTCGATGGCCGTACGGATCTCGGCAGCTAGCGCGTAGACCAGGCTGCCTTCGATCCCGGCATCGGTCAGGACGAATTCGCCCTGGCGCGCTGGCTGGCCGGGCAAGGCCAGGGCGGCGGGCTTGATCGGCGCGCCGGCATGGCGGGTCTTGAGAAAATCGCTCCAGCCCTTTACCTCGAAACCGCAGTTGGCCGGTTCCAGTAGGCGCAATTCGATGCCGCGCGAGGCCAGCAGGGTTTGCCAGGCGCCATCCGAGCCCAGGCGTGGCCAACTGCCGCCGCCCAGCGCCAAGACGCAGGCTTGTGGTTGCAACAGCCGTTCACCTTCTGGAGTGGCGAGGCGTAGCCGGCCTTCGGTGTCCCAGCCGAGCCAACGGCTGCGGGTATGGATCCGCACCCCTTGGTCACGCAGGCGATGTAGCCAGGCGCGCAGCAGGGGCGCGGCCTTCATGTCGGCGGGAAACACCCGCCCCGAGGTGCCGACGAAGGTCTCGATGCCCAGCTCATGGATCCAGGCGCGCAAGGCGTCGCTGTCGAAGGTATCGAGCCAGACGCCTACCTGGCTTTTGCGCTCACGGTATCGCTGACGGAACGCTGCCTGCTCTTCAGCATGGGTGATGTTCATACCGCCCACGCCTGCCAGCAGGAACTTGCGGCCGACGGAGGGCATGGCATCGAAGAGGTCGACAGGCATGCCGGCTGCGGCCAGGGTCTCGGCCGCCATCAGACCGGCGGGGCCACCCCCGATGACAGCGACGGCAGGGGTGGAAGGGGAGAGCGGCATGGCGGCATCCAGGAGACTACGGAAAGGCCGCCATTGTACGCGAGGTGCTAGTCTCTTAGACCACGCCGGCTTGGCCCAGTGGCGCTGCCAAGGGCTCCTCCAGGCGCTCGGGCACCAGTGGCTCGGTCCGGCCGGGCGTGAGGATCACCTTGCGACAGTCTTCCTGCTTCTTGTCGAAGATCTTGTAGCCTTCGACCGCCTGCTCCAGGGACATCCGGTGGGTGATGATCGCCTCGGGGGCGAGATCGCCGCGCTCGATATGTTCCAGCAATTCCGGCAGATAGCGCTGGACGTGGGTCTGACCCATCTTGAAGGTCAGGCCCTTGTCGAAGGCGTCGCCGAACAGAAAGC
Source organism: Pseudomonas oryzihabitans (assembly GCF_001518815.1). Classification (NCBI taxonomy): domain Bacteria; kingdom Pseudomonadati; phylum Pseudomonadota; class Gammaproteobacteria; order Pseudomonadales; family Pseudomonadaceae; genus Pseudomonas; species Pseudomonas oryzihabitans. Next base: position 3,075,421 of record NZ_CP013987.1, on the reverse strand, counting down.
CATGGATGAAGCCGGCATAGACCCCGGGGACACTTACGGTGCCACCGCGTCGTACGGCCGCGATGCACTGGCGCAGGGCCTTACCACTGCTGCCTTCCAGCTTGAGGTTGGCGAGAATGGTCTCGGTGGTGCTGCCCTTGGCCTCGAAGCCCACGGCATCCACGACTCCGTCCACGCCCCGCTTGCCGGGGGTCTGCTCGATGATGGTGGCCGCCGGATCGTCGTCCTCGTCGAAATTGATCGGGATCACGCCATAGGTCTGCTGGGCATAGGCCAGGCGGTAGGGGTGGTGGTCGACCATGAAGATACGGTCGGCACCCAGCATCCGCGCGCAGGCGGCCGACAGCAGGCCGACCGGTCCGGCGCCATAGATGGCGATGCTCGAACCCTGGCCAATGCCGGTGTTGAGCACGGCCTGCCAGGCGGTGGGCAGGATATCGGAAAGGAACAGCACCTTTTCGTCAGCGAGGGTGCCGGGCACCTTGAAGGGGCCGGTATTGGCCTTGGGTACGCGCACGTATTCGGCCTGGCCACCCGGTACGCCACCGTAGAGATGGCTGAAGCCGAACAGCGCCGCGCCCGGCGGGATCTGCTTCTTGTTGAGAATGGCGCCGCGTCCGGTATTGGTGGTCTCGCAGGCCGCGTAGAGATCCTGGTTGCAGAAGAAGCAGCTGCCGCAGGCGATGACGAAGGGAATCACCACCCGGTCGCCCTTCTGGACCGCGGTGACGGCCGGCCCGGTTTCCTCGACGACGCCCATGAACTCGTGGCCGAAGATATCGCCATGCTCGACCGTGGGAATCTTGCCGCGATACAGGTGCAGGTCCGAGCCGCAGATGGCCGTGGCGGTTACCCGCAGGACGATGTCGTCGGCATCCTGGATGGTCGGATCAGGTACGGTATCGACACGGACATCGTGGGCACCGTGGTAGGTCAAGGCTCGCATGGCGGTCTCCGTTGGTAGCGTTTACCTAGAGGTGGAGGCCGCCGCCAGCCGAGCGGTTCCGCAACGTCAGACCGATGGTATGGCACCTTGATGGCGACCGATCACCGGCTTTCGCTGCCATTGCCCGGTCCAGAGCCGGGCAAGCGGGACGGCGTCAGCGGTTGCGGATGTAGACGGCCTTGCCGGCGCTGCCATCGGCGGGATCCCGTTCCTGAACCTCGAATCGATCGCCATGGGCCTTTACCAGGCCGCTGAACTTGCGATGCCCATAGAGGCGGGCATCGAAGTCCGGACGCACCTTGCCCAGGTTGGTACCGACCAGCCCCAAATTCGCCCAGCCGCCTTCGTCGGAGGCATCTTCCACCGCCTGTTCGATGAGCTTGAGGATGGCGCTCAACTTGGGCTTGCCGCGGTTGCTGCTGGCGGGCTTGTCGGCAGGCGTCGTCTCGCGATTTTCCTCGCGTGGCTTGGACCTGAGGATTTCGGTGTAGATGAATCTGTCGCACGCCGAGACGAAGGGATCCGGCGTCTTCTCCTCGCCGAAGCCATAGACCGTCAGCCCTTCCTCGCGCAGTCGCGCGGCCAGGCGGGTGAAGTCGCTGTCGCTGGAGACCAGGCAGAAACCATCGAAGCGCCGGGTGTAGAGCAAGTCCATGGCGTCGATGATCAGGGCGCTGTCGGTAGCGTTCTTGCCCTTGGTGTAGCCGAATTGCTGCACCGGCTGGATGGAATGGTCGAGCAGCACCTTCTTCCAGCTGTTCAGTTGCGGCTGGGTCCAGTCGCCATAGATGCGCTTGACGCTGGCCACGCCGAAGCGGGCGATCTCGGCCATGAGCCCGTCGACGATGGCGGCGGGTGCGTTGTCAGCGTCGATCAGCACGGCCAGGCGTGCCTGGCTGGATTCGGATGTCTTGGCGGTCTTGCTCATGAAAACTCCCGTTCAGTTCAGGCCCAGCTCATGCCAGACCTGGGTCGCCGTGTGGTGCAGGATCCCGTGGCGGCGGGCCAGGGCGGTGCGATCGGCCGAGTAGCCGCCGCCGATCACCCCTGCCACCGGTATATCCGCCGCCAGGCAGCGTCGCAAGACCAGGCCATCACGAGCCGCGAGGCCGGCGTCGGTGAGCGCCAGATACCCCAGGGCATCGTCGCGATGCACATCCACCCCGGCGTCGTAGAGCACCACGTCGGGCTGGTGGAGGGGCAGCAGATAGCCCAGGGCGTCGTCGAGGACCCGCAGATAGCCAGCGTCGTCCAGGCCGCGTGGCAACGGGATATCCCAGTCGCTTTGCGCCTTGCGTGCCGGATAGTTGGTGGCGCAGTGCAGCGAGACGGTGATGGCGTCAGGGACCTCGGCGAGAATGCGCGCCGTGCCATCGCCCTGGTGGACGTCGCAATCCAGGATCAGTACCCGCCCGGCCCGACCACTTTCCAGCAGTGACAGCGCCAGGATCGCCAGGTCATTGAAGATGCAGAAGCCGGCTGGATAGTCATGGTGGGCATGGTGAGTGCCGCCGGCGAGGTGGCAGGCCAGGCCATGCCGCAGCGCCAGCTCCAGTGTGAGCAAGGAGCCGCCCACCGCGCGGACGGTGCGGCGCACCAGGGCTTCGCTCCAGGGCAGGCCCAGCTGGCGCTGCAGCGGTGGTGCCAGTTCGCCGGCCTGGAAGGCCTGGATGTAGTCGGGCGCGTGTGCCAGGGCCAGCAGCGCGTCTGGGCATGGCTCGGGGCGCTGCCAATTGTCCGCGCCCAGTATGCCGGTCGCGCTCAGGTGCTCGTGCAGCAGGCGAAATTTATCCATCGGAAAGCGATGGCTGGCGGGGAAGGGCGGACTGTAGTCCTCGTGATAGACCAGCGGCAGGCGAGCGCTCAAAACACCAACAGCTCCAGGATGAACCAGACGATCCCGGTGCAGAAGCCCAGCGCCAGGAGGAATAGCAGTCCGTCGCGGGCGATCAGCGACAGGGCGAAGGAGGTCAGGGCCAGACCGGCCGTGGTGTTGGCGAAGGGCACCAGATCCAGCACCGGCATGGTCGCGGCGATGAGGATGCAGAGCAGGGCAGTGACGAAGTGCGCCGGTCGCGAGGTGAGCACCCGCAGGCGTGACCTGACCACCTTGTCCACCCACCGCGCCGGTTTCTGCAGCAGCCGCAGCGATTTGCGCAGCTTGCCGCGCGAGACATTGCGCTGCAGGACCCAGCGCGGCAGCCAGAAATGGTCGCGTCCCAGCAGCAACTGGGCACTCACCAGCATCACGAAGACGGCGATGGCCGTGGCGATGCCGGGAATGCCGGTCAGCGGCGAGATCGCCAGCACGCCTGGCAAGAGGATCATGGGGCCGAAGGAGCGACTGCCGATGGCATCGATCAGATGCTGGACCGACACCTGCTCGGGACTGTTGCCCACCCGTTCGAGACAGGCCAGGAAGCTCTGGAGATCCACCGGGCCATCCTGCCCGGCGTCACAGCTGGCTGGCTCGCGCTCCAGGGCTTCGTCACTCATGGCTGCTCGGCGTCCAGCATGCGGCGAATCCAACGGGTCAAATCCTGGCGACCATAGGGCTTGTTGAGGATGGGAAAACGCTCGCCATTGCCTTCTTCGACGTCCAGGGCATTGTTGGCATAGCCGGTGGTGAGCAGGATACGCAGGTTCGGTTGCCGCTTTTGCGCCTCCTTGGCCAGCATGACGCCGTTCATACCGCCGGGCATGATCAGATCACTGAACAGCAGATCGATGGAAGGCTCACGGGCGAGGATATCCAGAGCCTGTTGCCCGTTGTGCGCGACCAGCACCTGATAGCCGGTTTCTTCCAGGATGGCCTGGGCCAGGGCTGCCACGTCCGGGCGGTCGTCCACCACCAGAATCGTTTCGGAGCCACCGCCATCCTCGTGCAGGCTAGGGAGCGGCGCCGGATGCTCGCGTGCCTCCTCCTCCGAGACCGGGAAGTAGAGACGTACCGAAGTCCCTATCCCAACTTCGGAATAGAGTCGGACCAGACCGCCCGACTGCTTGAGAAAGCCATAGACCATGGACAGGCCCAGGCCGCTGCCCTGGCCCTCGTCACGGGTAGTGAAGAAGGGATCCAGCGCACGCCCGAGCACATCGGTGGACATGCCACATCCGGTGTCGGTAAGGGCGATGCAGACATAGTGTCCCTGGGAAAGTCCACCATGGGCCAGATCCTGCCCATTGACCTCTACATTGAGGGTTTCCAGGGTCAGGGTGCCGGTACCACGCTCCAGCATGGCCAGGCGGGCGTTGTCGATGATGTTGAGCAGCGCTGTTTCCAGCTGGATTGGATCGAGGCGACAATTCCACAGACTGTGGGCGGGACGGAAGATGAAGCGGAAGGGGGCGCCCAACGCCTGCGAGAAACGTCCCTGGCCGGCTTCGATGAGCTTGTTCAGGTCCACCGCACGCCCGGTCAGGCGCTGCTTGCGGGCGAAGGCCAGCAACTGCTGCGTCAGGGTCGCGGCTCGATTCACCGCATCGCGGGTGTTGTCGACATGCCGCTTGGCCTTGTCGCGGTCCAATTCGGGACGATTCAGATTGATTCGCAGGATGTCCAGGTAGCCAACCATCACCTGTAGCAGGTTGTTGAAATCGTGGGCGATACCGCCTGTGAGTTGGCCCAGCGCCTCCATCTTCTGCGACTGGCGCAAGGCGTCCTCGGCATCGCGGCGGCGGGACACATCCAATTGCGAGGCAAAGTAGTAGATGAGCGTGCCTTCCGCGTCGAGGACCGGCGATATGAAGAGGGCATTCCAGAAGGTGGTGCCATCCTTGCGGTAGTTCAGCAACTCGACATTGCAATCGCGGTGTTCGCGCAGGGCGTTGCGGATTTCGGCGATGTGTTCCGGACGGGTATCAGGCCCCTGCAGGAAACGGCAGTTGCGGCCCATCACTTCATCCAGCTCGTAGCCGGTGGTGCGCAAGAAGGCCTCGTTGGCGAAGATGATCGGATTGTCCGGCTGATGCGGGTCCGTCACGATCATCGGCATACGCGTCTTCTTCACGGCCGCGAAGAAGACGTCGTTGTGCCCGAGACGCTTGCCCAGCTCCGCAATCTGAGGCGCGGAGGGTGCAGGAGACGAAGCGGTTGAGGTTTCGGTCATGGAGAGAAAGCCTGCGAGCGAACAGCGAATACCCCCATTGTGACCACTATTGCAGCCACAAGCTCCACCAATTGTCGTCATACGATGAGTAACGTGGGCAGATGCACGGCGAACGCACAGGATTTGACCGGTTTTGCGTATGATGACCGCTCTCTGTCAAGGAACCCTACCCATGAGCAAGGTGCTGGACAACCTGGTCGATCTCCTGAGCCTCGACTCCCTGGCTCCCGACCTGTATCGCGGCGGCAGTCAGGACCTTGGCTTTCCCCAGCTCTTTGGTGGCCAGGTACTGGGGCAGGCCCTGTCGGCGGCCAGTCAGACCGTCCCGGCGGAGCGCCGCGTGCATTCCCTGCATGGCTATTTCCTGCGCGCCGGCTCGGCGGTGGAGGCGGTGACCTATCAGGTGGATCGCATTCGCGATGGCGGCAGCTTTTCCACGCGCCGGGTCACCGCCTTCCAGGGTGAGCAACCGATCTTCTTCTGCAGCGCCTCCTTCCATATAGAAGAGCCGGGTTTCGAGCATCAGACCACCATGCCCGAAGTGCCTGCGCCCGAGACCCTGCAATCGGAGATTGCCCATGCCCAGCGGTATGCCGAGCTGATTCCGGCGCCGCTGCGCGACAAGCTACTGGGACCACGCCCCATCGAAATGCGCCCAGTGGTCTTTACCGATCCCTTCAATCCGGAGCCCACCGAGCCGGTCCGCCACGTCTGGTTCCGCGCCACCGGCGATCTGCCGGATCAGCCGGCGCTGCACCGCTACCTGCTGGCCTATGCGTCGGACTTCAACCTGCTGCCCAGTTCGCTACTGCCCCATGGCACCAGTTTCTGGGATCGCTCGCTGCAGATCGCCAGTCTCGACCACGCGGTCTGGTTTCATCGCGATTTCCGCCTGGACGACTGGCTGCTGTACGCCATCGACAGCCCCTGGGCTGGCGGCGCGCGTGGCCTGTGCCGCGGCAGCATCTACAACCGCGCGGGCCAGCTGGTGGCCTCGGTGGCCCAGGAAGGCCTGATTCGCAAACGCGGCTGAACGCGCGCGCTCTAGCTGGCTATTTGCGCACCAGGCTTATACCCTCTTGCCTGCGAAGCACCGGGCGCCTGTCCAAAGGCGTCCCAGACACATCATTAGTTTGAGGCATCGTTCTTGAATCGACTCGAGCGCGTCGTAACCGGTATCCAGGGGCTGGATGAGATCTTGAAGGGAGGCCTGGTTGCAGGTGCGTCCTATGTCATCCAGGGTCGTCCGGGTTCCGGCAAATCGATCATGGCCAATCAGATCGCCTTCAATCATGTGCGTGGCGGTGGCCGGGTGCTGTTCGCGACCATGCTGTCGGAAACTCACGAGCGGATGTTCCAGTTCTTTTCCACACTGGATTTCTTCGATCGTTCCTGCATCGGGGATCAGGTCCAGTACCTGAGTGCCTTCGATACCATGGAAGGCGAAGGGCTGGATGAGGTCGTGCGGCTCTTGCGGCGAGAAATCAGCCGGCAGAAGGCCAGTCTTTTGGTGGTGGACGGCCTGCTCAATGCCCGCTCGCGCGCGGAAACGCCCATCGACACCAAGAAGTTCATCGCCGAACTGCAGGGGCACGCGGCCTTCGCCGGCTGTACGGTAATCTTTCTCACCAGCGCTCGCCTCGAAGACGGCAGTCCGGAACACACCATGGTCGATGGCGTGCTGGATCTGCACGAAGAGGACATCGGCAGTCGCAGTATCCGCCGTATGGCGCTGCGCAAGACCCGCGGTAGCGGAGCCCTGTCGGGTTTTCACGAATTCACCATCTCCAATGCCGGCATCACGGTGTTTCCACGGCTGGAAACCCTGTATCGAGATCCCTCGGCCGGGGCAACCTACCGCGTCGGTCACCAGCGGGTGACCAGCGGCGTGGCCTCGCTGGATGCGATGATCGAAAACGGGTTGCCGGAAAGTTCGACCACGCTGCTCATGGGGCCTTCGGGGGCCGGCAAGACGTCCATCTGCCTGAACTTCCTGGCCGCCTGCACGCCCGAGGCACCCGGTCTGATGTTCAGCTTCTATGAGCCGCCGGAGCGGCTGCAGCTCAAGGCCAATGCCCTAGGGCTCGATCTGGCCGGCCGTATCGACGAGGGCGCGCTGCATATGCACTGGCAGCCCACGACCGAATTGCGCCTTGATGAGGTAGGTCTGAAGCTGCTCGCGCTGGTCAAGCAGCATGGCATCAAGCGGCTGGTGATCGACAGTCTGGGCGCCATTGCCCGCTTCGCCCTGCCACAGGGGCGGCTCATCGAATACTTCAGCGCGTTACTGAACGAGCTGCGTACCCAGGGCGTCACAGTTCTAGCCACCTGGGAATTACGGGACGTGTTCGGCGCGGATATAGCAGCGCCGGCCCCCGAACTTTCCAGCATGGTGGACAATCTGATCTTGCTGCGATTCGTCGAGGCTGAGGCGGAGATCAAAAGAGTCCTGTCCATCCTCAAGGTGCGGGATAGCCTTTATGACCCCTCGCTACGTGAGATGGTGATAGACGATTCGGGAATCGAACTGAAAAAGGCGTTCAAAGACATGGTGAAGGTGCTTTCAGGTTCAGCCATGCCCTCAATACAACCATGATCGCGTCGGCTGGGAGAGCTTCCACATGACGACGATACTGGTAGTCGATGACGAATTTCTGATAGCGGACATCCTGGCCTTCGCTCTTGAAGACGAAGGCTACATGGTGGTCAAGGCGAGCAACGGTCGCCGAGCGCTAGACGTATTCGATCGCGAACTACCGTCGCTGGTCATCACCGATTTCATGATGCCGGTGATGAATGGCCGCGAGCTCGCAGAAGCGCTACGTGAACGTCAGGGCCTGCAGCACCTTCCCATCATCCTGATGAGTGGCGCTCAGGCGCATCTGGCGCAGGAGAGTTCCGAGCTGTTCGACGCCGTCTTCCAGAAGCCCTTCAATATCGGCGACATCGTGGAGACGGTACGCAAGCATCTCCTCACCCTCAATCAGTGAAAAGCCCCAAAACAAAAAGGCCTGTCTGAGCAGGCCTTTTTGTTTTGGGGCTGGCATCACGGCCAGCCCCGCGTCTCCGATCAGGAGCGCGACAGCAGTACGCCGAGGACGAAACCGATGCCACCGGCCACGGCCAGTGCGGTAAAGGGTTTGTCGGCCGTCACGTTGCGTGCGCAATCGACAGCCTGGCCATACTGCTCCTGCAGTTTGCCCTCCAGCTGACGGGACTTGCCCTCGGCTTGCCAGTCGGTGTTGCCGGTGGCGGCACCAAAGCTATCCTGGACCTTGCCGGTAGCGTCCTTGGCATTGCCTATGATCTGATCGGTATTCATAAATGCACCTCGTGTTGTGGGAACGGGGGAGGTCATGCCAAACGACATGCTTCCCTTATTGATCCGCACCAGACGCATTTCGTTCAGGTCCAGTTCGTTGTTCGCGATATCCATCGCGATTTGCTGCCGAGAGGATCCATGATTCCCAGTCGTCTTTCCGCCCTCTGCCTGCTATCGATCCTGGCCGGCTGCACCCTTCAGCAGCAGTCGACCGAGCCTGCTCCCCAGGCCGAAGACCTCTTCACTCGTCCTCTCATGCCAGAAAGCGTGCTACGAGACGGCTCTCGGCTCCAATTCGCGCTGGCCTTGCCGGAAGAGGGGTCGGCGCTGGTCGCTCTGGACTGCGCCGCCGACAAGGCGGAGCTGCTCTATCTCGATGGCGCCCAGCGAGTCTATCCGGGGCAGGTGAATGCCTATGCCGCACCGCTGCCCCTGAGCACCGCCAAGAGCGCCGCGCTCAGGCAGCGTGCCGATATCGCGGCACTTTGCGCCCAGCCGGCGAACACGGATTGGCGCGTCCTGGCCAGTTCCGCCGGTGGCGATACTCTGGTCATCGACCGCAACAGCCTGGTGGACGGTCAGGGCGTCCGTCGTTTTTGGGGCGGGCAGCAACTGGGCGTTACGGTCAAGACACCGCGCTATGGCGCCCCCGTGCGCCAGTGGCGTGAATCCCTGGCCGCGGATTGCACGGCGCGCCGCTACCTCCTGCTGGCGCGCTATGGCCTCGATGACAGCGGTCGCATCACCGATAGCGAACCGGCCAGGTTGACCCAGGAGGCCTTCACCACCGCTCCGGTCGAACGTCGGCATGTGCTGGAAGCCGTATGCGATCATCGTGACGCTCTGCTGGCCGCACCGCGAATGCCTGCGGTGGCGACCACTCCGGCCGCCGCGGTCCCAGCCTCGACCATGGCATCTCCGACCGAATTGCCTGTGGCCCAGCCTCAGCCATTGCAGGCCCTCCAGGCGCTGGCGCTACCCGCGCCCCGTGCCGCCATTCAGACCGTGGTGGAGGAGGGCGAGAGTCGCTACGCCGGCCAGTCTCATCCCTATCGCCAGGCCCTGCAGGTCAGTGCCGGCCCCTTGCCAGGCCTGTTCAGGTTCACTGCACAGGGCAAGGCAGCACGGATGGATGCGCTCAGCTGGCGTGGCCTGATCGATCTGGTACGGCGCACGGAGGTCGACAACGGTGGGTTGCCGGTCGAAGAATCGGCCAGCCTGACACACCTGACGTTCAATGGTGACTGGCGGGCACTGGCCGTGGGCAGTCAGGTCGGTTATCAGGCGCAGCAGACTTTGACCGGCAATCGGCAGGGTCGCGAGCAGCGGGAGATCCAGGTGTCCTGCAAGGTGGTAGCCGAGGGCGAGGCCCGCCAGCTACTGGCGTCCTTGAGCGGACGAGCCAAGACGCTGGAGTGTCGGCATGGCAAGGCGAGCAAGGGGCCCCTGAGTCACTGGAGCTATCTGGAGGACTATGGCTTCTTCCACATGACCAGTCTGGGTGCTGATGACGCCATGGGGCTGAAAAAGCATCTGGTAGAGCTGCGCTAGCCGCTGGACGATCAGGCAAGGGACGACCGGAGAGCGGCAAGAGTTCTCCTACGATATTTGCCTTTTAGGTAATGATCACTCTCTAAAAGGCTACTTTTTAGCGGATTGGTACTGGAGGTACGCTGTGTCTATTGAAACAGCACAACCAAGAGGTATTCGCTATGAAAGTCCTGGGTGTCCAAGCCATCGTTACCGTTCTGTTCCTGGGTCTACTGTCAGGCACCGCATCGGCTGCCAGCCGTGATGTGTCCAGCAAGTCCATTCGCGCCAATTCCCAGACCCAGTTCCAGTCGGAACATCCGGCGCGCGCCTCCGCGCTCTACCAGAACAACGCCAACTAGGTTGGTCGCTGTCACGACGCCCTGGCGATCCACTCATCGCCGGGGCGTCGGCTTTTCTCCACCGCGCCGCCGTCGCGGCTGGCTCCATCCCCCGCCCACGAACGCTCCCGAACCAGTACCTCCCTCCTGCGCCGATAACCCTTGCTCCAGAGCCTCTGGCGCGGCAGTCTGTATGGCTGACAGAGCGTTGAGGTGGGGGCGATGAAGATCGGCGAATTGGCCAAGCGTACCGACTGCGCGGTCGAGACCATCAGATACTATGAGCGTGAGGGGCTGCTGAGTCCTGCCGCCCGCAGCAGCAGCAATTACCGTAGTTACGACGAGAGCCACGTCGAGCGACTGGTCTTCGTACGTCATTGCCGCTCTCTTGACATGACCCTGGAAGAGATCCGCGCGTTGCTGGCCCTGCGCGATACCAGCGAACCCGGCTGTGCCCAGGTGGATGCCCTGATCGGTGCTCATCTGCACCATGTCGAGGTGCGCATCCGCGAGCTGGATCAGCTACGCGAGCAACTGGTGACCCTGAGGCGCCAGTGCCAGGGGGAAGGCGAAGGAGATCGCTGCGGGATCCTGCGCGAACTCGGCCAGCCGGCGGCGCCGTCATCGACCACCGCCAGTTGCAGTGCGGCCGGGCATGCCCATGTGCCCGGCACTCACCGCTTGCAGGATTAGATCACTTCCGCCCAGAGATCGTATTCATCGGCGTCGGTGACCCGCACCCAGACCTTGTCGCCCGGCTTGAGCGGAGTCGCGCTGTCGACATAGACGTTGCCGTCGATTTCCGGGGCATCGGCATAGGAGCGGCCGATCGCGCCCTGATCGTCCACCTCGTCGATCAGCACCTCGATCTCACGACCTACCTTGAGTTGTAGCCGCGCCGCGGAAATGGCCTGCTGATGCGCCATGAAGCGTTCCCAACGATCCTGCTTGATCTCGTCCGGAACAGGCTCCAGGCCCAGCTCGTTGGCCGGTGCGCCCTCAACGGGCGAATACTGGAAGCAGCCGACGCGATCCAGCTGGGCTTCGGTCAGCCAATCCAGCAGGTACTGGAAGTCTTCCTCGGTCTCGCCGGGAAAGCCGACGATGAAGGTAGAGCGGATGGTCAGCTCCGGGCAGATCTCCCGCCAGCGCTTGATGCGCGCCAGGGTCTTGTCCTCGAAGGCCGGGCGCTTCATGGACTTGAGTACCTTGGGGCTGGCGTGCTGGAAGGGGATGTCCAGGTAGGGCAGCAGCTTGCCGGCGGCCATCAGCGGGATGACGTCGTCGACATTGGGGTAGGGGTAGACATAATGCAGGCGCACCCAGACCCCCATGCCCGACAGCGCCTCGCAGAGTTCCAGCATGCGCGTCTTGACCGGCTGGCCGTTCCAGAAGTCCAGCCGGTACTTGAGGTCGACGCCGTAGGCGCTGGTGTCCTGGGAGATCACCAGCAGCTCCTTCACGCCCGCCTTGACCAGCCGCTCGGCCTCGGACAGCACATCGCCCACCGGGCGGCTGACCAGCTTGCCGCGCATGGAGGGGATGATGCAGAAGCTGCAGCTGTGGTTGCAGCCTTCGGAAATCTTCAGGTAGGCGTAGTGGCGCGGGGTCAGCTTGATGCCCTGGGGCGGCACCAGATCGATCAGCGGATTGTGCTCCAGCTGTGGCGGCACCACCTCGTGCACGGCGCTGACCACCTGCTCGTACTGCTGCGGACCGGTCACTGCCAGCACACTGGGATGGACGCCGCGGATATTGCCCTCGTCCACGCCCATGCACCCGGTGACGATCACCTTGCCGTTCTCGGCGATGGCCTCGCCAATGGCATCCAGGGACTCGGCCTTGGCGCTGTCGATGAAGCCACAGGTGTTGACCACCACCACGTCGGCGTCTTCATAGGTCGGTACGATCTCGTAGCCTTCCATGCGCAGCTGGGTGAGGATGCGTTCGGAATCGACGGTGGCCTTGGGGCAGCCGAGGCTGACGAAACCGACCTTGGGGGCGGACGTTTGGATGGACATGGGCTAACCTCGGCGGGCGCTCAGGAGGCGCCTTGATCAAAAAACGCGCGATTCTAGCCATCTCTGTCACTGCTTGGAAGGGGCATGCAAGCCCTGTCGACAGCACGGAGCTTTTTGCCGACGAGAGAGTCTAGGGTGCGTGAAGCGCGGCGCTGAGAGGTTGCCGGCACCACGCCCCTGGCCTTTTCAGCTTGATCCCGGCGCCGCTTCGGCGCAGGATGCGCCGATTTTCGACTCTAGGAGCCCCGCATGAGCCGTCCGGAACACGAGCACGGTGGTAAAGCCCCTTCGGCCTTGGGAATGATCGTGCTCGCCACCGGCGTGGTCTACGGCGACATCGGCACCAGCCCTCTCTATACGCTCAAGGAAGTCTTTTCCCCGCACTACGGCCTGCCGCTGAATCACGACAGCGTACTCGGCATCCTGTCGCTGATCTTCTGGTCGCTCATCTGGGTCGTCACCCTCAAGTACATCACCTTCGTCATGCGCGCCGACAACCAGGGCGAGGGCGGCATCATGGCCCTGACCGCGCTGGCCCGTCGCGCGGCGCAAGGCTCGCCCCGGCTGGCCACCACCCTGGTGCTGCTGGGCCTGTTCGGTGCGGCGCTCTTCTATGGCGACAGCATGATCACCCCGGCGGTCTCGGTGCTGTCGGCGGTGGAAGGCCTGGAACTGGCCTTCGATGGGCTGGAAGCCTGGGTGGTACCCATCGCCCTGGTGATCCTGGTCGGCATCTTCGCCATTCAGAAGCGTGGCACGGCCACCATCGGCAAGTTCTTCGGGCCGGTGATGGTGCTTTGGTTCACCACCCTGGGCGCCCTGGGTGTCTATGGCATCGTCCAGCAGCCCGAGGTGCTCAAGGCCTTCAATCCCTACTGGGCGGTGGAGTTCTTTGCCGCCAACCCGGTGAAGGGCTTCATCGTCCTGGGCGCCGCCGTGCTGGCGCTTACCGGCGCCGAAGCGCTCTATGCCGACATGGGCCACTTCGGCCGCAAGCCCATCGCCCGCGCTTGGCTGATGCTGGTGTTGCCGGGGCTGGTGCTCAACTATTTCGGTCAGGGTGCGCTGTTGCTCGCCGATCCCGCGGCCGTGCGCAATCCCTTCTATCTGCTGGCGCCGGAATGGCTGCTGTTGCCGATGATCGGCCTGGCGACCCTGGCCACCGTCATCGCTTCCCAAGCGGTGATCACCGGTGCCTTCTCCATGACTCGCCAGGCCATCCAGCTGGGCTACATCCCGCGCATGCAGATCCAGCACACCTCAAGCCAGGAGCAGGGGCAGATCTACATCCCGCTGATGAATTGGGCGCTGATGCTGGGCGTGATCTTCCTGATCCTCACCTTCCAGTCTTCCGCCAACCTGGCCGAAGCCTATGGCGTCGCCGTGACCGGTACCATGCTGATCACCAGCTGCCTGGTGTCGGCGGTGATCCTGCTGCTGTGGAAGTGGCCACGCTGGATCATGGTGCCGCTGCTGATCGGCTTCCTGATGGTGGATGTCCTGTACTTCTCCGCCAACGCGCCGAAGATCTTCTCCGGCGGCTCCTTCCCGGTGATCGCCGGTATCATCATCTTCATCCTGCTGACCACCTGGAAGCGTGGCCGGCAGCTGGTGGTGGAGCGCCTGGACGACGGGGCGCTGCCGCTGCCGATCTTTATCAGCAGCATCCGCGCCCAGCCGCCATTCCGCGCCAAGGGCACCGCGGTGTTCCTCACGGCGCGGACCGATGTGGTCCCCCATGCCATGCTGCACAACCTGCTGCACAACCAGGTGCTGCATGAGCAGGTGGTGCTGCTCACGGTGCGCTATGAGGACCGGCCGCGGGTATCGCGTGGGGAGCGCATGGAGGTCGAGGACTTTGGTGACGGCTTCTATCGGGTGGTACTGCACTACGGTTTCATGGACGAGCCGGACATCCCCCTGGCGCTCAGCCATTGCCCCTATCCAGGTCTGGATTTCACCCCGATGCGCACCACCTACTTCCTCAGCCGGGAAACGGTGATCGCCTCCAAGCGCCTGGGCATGGCGCCCTGGCGAGAAAATCTCTTCGTCTTCCTGATGAAGAACGCCAACGGCAACCTGAGATTCTTCAAGCTGCCGGTGAATCGGGTGATCGAACTGGGCACCCAGGTCGAGATCTGACCGAGCGCAGAAAGAAGGCCCCAGCAGGGGCCTTTTCTTTGCCTAGTTGAATACCGGCGGGGGCAGGGCGTCAGGATCGGTGATGAAGGGCATCTGCCAGCTATCGAGGGTCTGACCGCGGCCTTCCAGTTCGCTGCGCACGGTACCTATGTAGCCGGCCAGGCGTAGCGGATCGCTGTAGTCGGCTTCGCCGAGCTGCTCTTCCGCGTAGAGCGTCTTACCTTGCGCATCGACTACACCTAATGCCAGGTCATGGCCATCGGCGCCAGAGGACACCACGCAACCCAGAGGCTGGAAGGCGTCGACCAGGATCTTGCTGGCGGCGTCGGCAGAAAGCGGTGTAGTCATGGCGAAGGTCTCCGGGGCTGATGGAGCGATAGACCGCGGGAGACCGCCCTGTTGTTCCAGCCGTTCGTCCGGGCCCCGAGTGACTGTCCAGTCTCTGCCAGGCGCTGGTCAGGCTGCGTTGGACATGGCCTGGAAGGATGCTCCCTTGCCCGTCTTAAATTCGGGCGACTCCGGTACCGTCTTCAGCGGGTTTCACGGGACCTTGCAGGCCTTGCCTGTCTCCAACTCAGGAGACGTAGAGCGGGCTTCACGCCCGCTCTACGTAGCGGCTACTGCGGCGTACGGGCCTCGATAGCCTTGACCATGAAGTCAGCCAGCCTGTCGTAGTTCTCGTCGAAGTGGTGACCGCCCGGGCGACCCAGCTTCTCGCCCGGCTGACCGGGTTGAGTGCAACCACTGTCGTCCTTCTCTTCCTCGCCATAGACGCAGAATTGCTTGGCAGCGGGAATCTTGCTGGTTTCCGGCAGGGTGTCGGCTTCGTCGCCCGGTTTGCCCAGCCAGCCTTCCACGGCGATCTCGAAGTTGCTCTTGCGGCTGAAGGCCAGCAGCAGCAGCGAGGACACCTGGTCCTGATCCGCCTTGGGCAGACGGTTGTAGACCGCCGGCAGGATGTCGGCACCAAAGGAGTAGCCTGCCAGCACGAAGTGCTTGGCGTTCCACTTCTCGCGGTACTCCTGCATCAGGTTGGCTAGGTCGGCAGCCACCTGTTCCGGGCTCTTGTGCTGCCAGAAGTAGCGCAGCGAATCCACGCCGATCACCGGATAACCTGCTTCGTTCATGGCCTGAGCCGAGAGACGATCGATGTCGCGCCAGCCGCCGTCACCGGAGTAGAAGATGGTCACTACGTCGGGGTGGCCGGGCTTGACGTCTGGATCGGCCGGCATCTCGATGGTGGGGATATCGTTGTGCTCGCCCAGCAGCCGGGTCTTGAGCTGCTCGCGCAGTACCACCGGCAGGGCGGTGCCATAGTCGGCGATGGTCAGATCGGCATTGCTCTGCTGGCGCACGAAGATGGCGGAGTCATCGGTGGGATGATCGTTCCAGGCGATATGCCAGTGGCCGTTCGCCGCCTTGGCCGGCAGTGCATCCGGGCAATCCAGGGACTCCACGTTGAAGCCGACGCTCAGGGCCGCAGCCTTGGCGTTGTCCTGAGTGGCCAGCCAGCGCCATGCCCGGGCCGCGCCTGGGCCGATACCGCCGACGAAGGTTGGAGCACCGCTCAGTTCCTTGGCCGCAGTGGCGAAATCGTCACCCTGGGCCTGGCAGCTGTTGAGCACCTTGATTTCGTACTGAACGATCTCGGCGCCGGTGTCGGTTGCCAGGCTCAGCAGGTCGGCATCCGCCAGCTGCAGATCGGGCGGGGTCGCCAGCACGACGCGGGCATGCGGCTCGCCCTTGGGCGCGGCCATGGTCAGCAGACGGCCGTCCGGCTGCGCCAGGACCTTGACCTGGGGAGCCGATGGCCAGCGATGAAACCACCACCAGCCCAGGCCCGCGGCGATCAGCAGAAGGACGAGCAGTACGACGAGTGCACGTTTCAGCATAGGACTCTCAACGTTTGACCAGGCCGGTATAACCCCCGGCGATTAGGGCGGCGGTGTCTGCGAAGGCTACCAGGGGATCCAGGCCGGCAGGCACGGCCATGTAGCGCGGCTCCCATTCCGGATCGAACTTGTCCTTGAAGCGACGCAGTCCCTGGAAGTTATAGAACTGTTCCCCGCGCCTGAACACCATGGCGCCCAGGCGCTGGGTAATGGGTGCGCCGCGACGGGGGTGTAGTCCTGCCAGTGGCACCATGCCCAGCGAGAAGCGGGCGAAACCGGCGGCCTTGAAATGCAGGATCAGGCCGAGCATGAGGAATTCCATGGTCTGCTTGGGCGCATCGGCGGTGACACGCATCAGATCGATGCTGGCCAGGTCAGGCCGTTCGGTTTCCAGCAGATTGGCAAAGGCCACCGCTCGGTCCTGGAAGCGCACCACGGCGATGCGGAAGTGCTTGAGGTAAGCCTGATCGAAACGGCCCAGAGAGAAGCCTTTCTCCCGCACCTGCTTGCTCTCCAGCCAGACGTCGGAGATGGCCTTGAGTTCGTCGAAGGGCGCTTCGCCGGGTGCATGGAATTCGATGGACAGACCATCGCGCTGGCCCCGGTTCCAGGTATAGCGCAGGTCCTTCTTGCCTTTGCTGTCGAGATCGAAGGCGTGCAGATCGACCCGCGCCTCCTCACCCAGCTTCAGGGCTGTCAGGCCGATGTCCATGTAGAACGGCAGGTTCTCGGCGCGTACCTGATAGAACACCGGACGCGCATGGTGCAGATCGCACAGGTCGCGGAATTTCCAGATCAGCTCGGCGCGGGGTTGTGCCCGACCGATGGGGTCGAACAAGGCGATCAGGCTGCGCCCGCGGCGACCGTACATCAGGAAGGCGTCGTCACTCTCGTGGAAGAGCAGGGCCTTGTCCCCGGTCATCACCAGGCCGCCATCCGGCTGACTGGATTTGCGCACGATGCCGAAGGCCCGTTCGAGCTCTGCCGTATCGGGCGCTTCGATGGGTGGCGGCGCGGCGCGCAGCAGCCAGCCCAGGGCAATGATCAGCAGCAGTACCGAACTGCCCAGGGCCGCGCGCAGACCGCGGGGGGCATCGGCGTCCAGCGCGAATTGCCACCACAGGCGCGTATCGTAGGGAACGTCCTGATAGGCGAACAGCAGCAGCCAGACCGAGGCCGCGACCACGCAGATGCTGGCGGTCACGTACAGCGGCGAGAAGGGCTGTTCCATCAGCCGGCTACGGCGATAGAAGGATTTGCGAAAGATGGCGAGCAGCGCGGCCGTCAGCGCCAGGATGGAGGCTTCCTCCCAGTCGAAACCTTTCAACAGGGACAGCAGAGAGCCCAGCAACAGCAAAACCAAGGTCACCGCCCAAGCCGCGGACAGGCGCCGGCGCAATCCCTGCGCCAGCAATAGACAGACGACGCCAATCAGGCTCGCGCCCAGGTGGGAGGCGTCGATCAACCGCTGGGGCAGCAGGAAATCCATGCCTTCCAGACGGGTGTCTATTTCAGGGGTGACCCCAGAAAAAAGCAGGACTACCCCGGAAAAGAACACCAGGATAGCCAGGATGGGCGCGGCCAGGCCGGACGCCACGCGAACTGCCGGACTGTTCGACAGCAGGCGGCGGCCTTCGCTGAACAGCAGCACCAGGCAGGCGAGCACGAAGGGCAGCAGCACATAGAACAGCCGATAGACCACCAGGGCGGCAGCCAGCTGGGCAGCGCCCAGCTCGTTGGCGAAGGCTGCCAGCAGTACGGCTTCGAAGACCCCGACGCCACCCGGGACGTGGCTGAGTACCCCGGCGGCCAGCGCCAGCAGATAAACGAGCAGGAAGGCACCGAAGGGTGGTGCGGTCGGCAGCAGCAGGTAGAGCACCATGGACGCGGCGACGACGTCGAGGATGGTGATCGCCAGCTGCAGGGCGGACAGGCGCAGGGTCGGCAGCCGCAGCGCTCTCTTGCCGATGCGGAAATGCAGGGCATGGGCGGAGGGCTGTTCGGGGGCGCGCCAGCGACGCAATGCCAGGATACCCACCGCATAGCCGACCAGGATCAGCCCGGCCACGGTGATGATCACCGCCTCCGGTACCCGCAGGGCCTGGGTGGAGGCCTGCAGATTGGTCAAGGCGGCGATAGCGGCCAGCGGTGGCAGTGCGGTTCCCAGCGCCAGGCTGGAAAACACCGTCATCTGCGCCACTTCCAGGGCACTGAGGCCCTTGCGCGCATAGAGGCGATAGCGCACCGAACCACCGGACAGCATGGACAGACCCACCGCGTTGCCGATGGCGAAGGCAGTGAAACCACCCAGGGTCCAGGTCCGCGCCGGCAGCTTGACGTCGGCGAAGTGCATGGCCGACCACTCGTAGCCCAACAGGATGGTGAAGCCGGCTGCCGCCGCCAGGAGGGCGCCGATCAGTGACGAGTGCGGGATGTCATGCAGGGCATCGTGCAGGGCTTCGCCATCGATGCTGCTCAGCAGGTGCCAGCACACCACCAGTGCGACGGCGAACAACACCAGCGTGAGACCCAGCTCGATGGGTTGCCGGTAGGCGGTCAGCCGTTCCAGCAGGCGCCAGGGTAGGGCGGGAGGGGGCGAAACGGGATGATCCGCAGGGGATACCGGCTTCGAGGAGACCTCTTTGGCTGGATCAGGTGCAGTCATGCAAACTCCTCTAGACAGGAAACGCGCGTCAGATTACTGCTCGCGCGCGGTTTGCCAAGCCTTGTACAGATAAAAAAGCTCTATACCAACCTTTGTAGCTCTTGTAGCTCCAGAGTTCGCACCGCTGGGATCTGGCCCAGGTCAAATTCAGCGCAAAAAAAAACCACTCAGAAGAGTGGTTTTTTCGAATTTGGTTGCGGGAGCTGGATTTGAACCAACGACCTTCGGGTTATGAGCCCGACGAGCTACCAGACTGCTCCATCCCGCGTCCGATGTGGCTCAGTATAGGGCCAAGAACAAAAACGTCAAGGAAAAATTTAATATTCTTCAAAGGCTTATTTAAGGAGGCGAGGGAAGGTCACTTGTCGGTATCGCTTTTCTGCATCTGCACCGAGGCCTTTTCACCGCTGGAGCGATTTTGCTGATCCGACTGATCACGGTCGAAGCAGCCGCTGAGTGCCAGGGTGATCAACAGGGCGGAAGAAAGCAGTAGGGGGCGTTTCATGGGGGATCTCCTGGTTGCACGTCATCAGTCGACCCGTGTGCGTGGCAAAGGGTCCACGAATCCGATGAGAGCGCGCGAGCAAGTGAGACGGTGATAGCAAAACGCCGCATCACCACCAGGGCCGGTGGTGGCCATATGCTATCCTCGAGGTGTCTCGCGGAGAACCCCATGCACCCTTCCCAGGATTCGAGTTGTCTGGATCAGCGCATCATGCGCATGATGGAACAGGATGTAGCGACGCTCGTCGCCCAGCTGTGCAATCTTTCCCTTGCCCTGACCGGCAGCAGTATCAACGGTGCTGGCGAGATGGCACTTCAAGTCGTGCAGAAAGTCGAATTGCTCGTCGACGACATGAAGACGCTTCGTACCGCAGCACAAGCGCTGCTGGATACCCCGTCTCGCCATGTTCGATCCGGCCAATTAGAAGATCGGATCGTCATCGCCGGCGACGAGAGTGCACCTTTCGACGATGGGCAGCGCGACTGAGCCGTTTGACCAGGAAAGTCCAAGGGGCCGCCATGAATCTCCTGCTGGAAACCTTGCTTCATCATCTTCAGGGTCTGGGACGCATCGAGTTCTTCGAGCGCAGCGACCATTTCGCGCGACTGATGGTCACCACGCCGGATGGGGTAATCGCCGAGCGTCACCTCTATTATGATCAGTTGCATCACGCCCATGACCTCAAGGCCGTGGTCGATGAGCTACGTGAAGAGGTCGTTCATCGCCAACGCCTGTTGCAGGACGTCGGTTAACGGTCGATTCGTCGTTCGCCATGGACAAATGCGGACGGGCTTGGCTTACTGTACGGATAATCAGCCGCAGTGCCCGGCCCGGCATCTCTCTCCATGGCTCCGGACAACTCCACCGCTCAACTTCCCCCCAAGCGTCAGCGCAAGATCATTCATGTCGATTGCGACTGCTTCTATGCGTCCATCGAGATGCGCGACGATCCGCGTCTGGGCGGCAAGCCCCTGGCGGTAGGCGGTACCCCTGATCGGCGTGGGGTGGTCGCCACCTGCAACTACGAGGCCCGCGCCTTCGGTGTGCGCTCCGCCATGTCGTCCCATCAGGCGCAGAAGCTCTGTCCCGACCTGGTCTTCGTCAAGCCGCGCTTCGATGTCTATAAGGACGTGTCGCGGCAGATCCATGGGATCTTCCAGGACTACACCGAGCTGATCGAGCCGCTGTCCCTCGATGAAGCCTACCTGGATGTCACCCAGTGCGACCTGTTCAACGGCAGCGCCACCCTGATCGCGCGCGACATCCGCCGTCGGGTGTGGCAGGAGCTGAACATCACGGTGTCAGCGGGGGTGGCACCCAACAAGTTTCTTGCCAAGATCGCCAGCGACTGGAAAAAGCCCAACGGCCTGTTCGTCATCGCGCCGCACGAGGTGGATGATTTCGTGGCCATGCTGCCGGTGGCCAAGCTGCACGGCGTCGGCAAGGTCACCGCGGACAAGCTCAAGCGGCGCGGCATCGTCCTGTGCAGCGATCTGCAGACCTGGTCGCGCTTCGATCTGTTGCGAGAATTCGGCAGCTTCGGGGAGCGACTCTGGTCGTTGGCCCATGGTATCGACGAGCGCCAGGTCAAGGTGGACAGTCAGCGGCAATCAGCCAGCGTGGAGCGCACCTATGACCAGGACCTGCCCGACGCCGCTGCCTGTGTGAAGGAGTTGCCGGAATTGCTGGCCAAGCTCGAAGAGCGGCTGGTGCGGCTGGCCGATCGCTATCGCCCGGAACGGCCCTTCATCAAGGTCAAGTTCCACGACTTCACCCAGACCACCCTGGAGCAGCAGGGCGCCGGTCGGGATCTCGACAGCTATCGGCGCCTGCTGGAGCAGGCCTATCGCCGTGGCAATCGGCCGGTCCGGTTGCTGGGCGTCGGCGTGCGCCTGCTGGATCTGCGCGAAGCCGCGCTGCAGCTCAGGCTGTTCGAGGACTAGCGCCCACTAGAGCGGGCTCTTGGCCTGGGCGGAGAGGTTGACGATGGCGGCGTCCAGTTCTTCCAGCGCTGGACTGGAGGTCGGAGCGCCCTGCTTGAGCAAGGTTTCGCTGTGCTGGCAGGCGGCGCGCAACTGGGGCACGCCGCAATAGCGAGTAGCGCCATGCAGACGGTGGACGCGCTCGATGAGCGCAATGCGATCACCGTCCTCGCGGGCCTGGCGGATGGCCTGGCGATCCGCCGCCAGGGAGGCGAGCAGCATGCTCAGCAGGTCCTTGGCCAGGTCGGGCTTGTTGGCGGCGAGGCGCAGGCCTTCGTCCGCGTCCATCACCGGTAGGGTGGAAATGTCCTGACCGCCGCTGTTGAGGCTGGTGACCTCGGGTGCCGAGCTGTGCAGCAGGCGCAAGCCCGTCCACTTGAGAATGACCTGGGCCAGTTGCCGATCGCTGATGGGCTTGGTCAGGTAGTCGTCCATGCCGCTCTGCAACAGGGCGCGCTTCTCGTTGGCCATGGCATGGGCGGTGAGCGCAACGATAGGCACCGGGGTGCCGCCCTCGCTGGCTTCCCAGTCGCGAATGGCCTCGGTGGCCTGGCGACCGTCCATGCCGGGCATCTGCACATCCATGAATACCAGGTCGAAGCGCTCCTGCTGAACCGCCTCCACCGCGGCATAGCCGCTGTCCACCGCGGTGACCTGGGCACCGAGATCGGTCAGCAGGGTTTCTACCAGCAGCAGGTTGGCTGGATTGTCATCCACGCAGAGCAGGCGGGGCGGACGGTCGGTGATGCCCATCCCGCCGCTTTCGTTGCGCTGCGGGCGCTGGTTGAGCAGTTCGGCCACGGCCTGTTCGAGCTTGCGGCTGCAGGCCGGTTTGGCGTGCAGCTGGCAGTGGACGTCCGGCAGGGAGGCGTGGAACACCGCCTGGTCGGTGGTCGGGCAATAGACCAGGGTGTTGCAGTCCTGGCGACCCAGCTCCCAGATGCGCTCGGTGAGCAGATCCGGGGGAATGGTACGCGCGCTGACGCCAAGCACCGCCAGGCTGACCGGCAGCTTGCCGGACGCCGGATGGGCGACGGCGTCACTCAGCTGTTCAAGGGTCTCGAAGACTTCGACGCTCAGGCCGCACTCCTCGAGCTGGTGCTGCAGCGCCTGGCGGGTGAGGGGGTGCGGTTCCACCAGGCCAACGCGACGGCCGGCCAGGGCGATGCGCTTGTGGTTTTCGACGCTGCCATGGGCCTTGGGCAGGGTAAGGGTGATCCAGAATTCCGAGCCTTCGCCGGGAATGCTTTCCAGGCCGATCTCGCCGCCCATCTGCTCGATCAGGCGCTTGGAGATGACCAGGCCCAGCCCGGTGCCGCCCGCCTGGCGGGTCAGGGAGTTGTCGGCCTGGGAAAAGGCCTGGAACAGCATCTGCCGGTCTTCGTCGGTCAGCCCGACCCCGGTGTCCTGCACGCTGATGCGCAGCTGGGCATGGTCGTCGGTTTCTTCCTCGACCATGGCCCGTACGGCGATGGTGCCGGAGTGGGTGAACTTGATGGCGTTGCTCACCAGGTTGGTGAGCACCTGGCGCAGGCGCTGCGGATCGCCGACCAGATGGGTCGGGGTGTCGCGATACACCAGGCAGACCAGTTCGAGGTGCTTTTCGTGGGCCGAGGGCGCGAGGATGGTCAGGGTGTCCTGGATCATGTCGCGCAGATTGAACGGCAGGTTTTCCAGCACGAGCTTGCCGGCCTCGATCTTCGAGAAGTCCAGGATCTCGTTGATGATGCCCAGCAGGCTTTCCGCGGAGTTCTGGATGGTGCTCAGGTAGTCCTGCTGGCGGGGAGTCAGCTCGCTTTTCTGCATCAGGTTGGTGAAGCCGATGATGCCGTTGAGCGGGGTGCGGATCTCATGGCTCATGTTGGCCAGGAATTCCGACTTGATGCGACTGGCCTCCAGGGCGGCCTTGCGTGCCAGGTCCAGTTCGATGTTCTGGATTTCGATGGTTTCCAGATTCTGGCGTACGTCTTCGGTGGCCTGATCGATGTTGTTCTGCATCTCGAACTGGGCGTTTTCCATGGCTTCGGCCATGCGATTGATACCGGTCGCCAGTTCGTCGAATTCGGGGCTGCCGAGCTGGGTGGGCAAGCGCGTTTCCAGGCGGCCTTCCTGCAGCTGGCTGACGCCCTGGGCGATCACCTGCAGCGGACGATTGATCCGCCGGCCCATGCGCACCGCGATGAAGGCGGTGAAGGCCAGGCCCAGCAGGATCAGCAGCAGGCCGGCGACCAGATTGCGATAACCGCGCAGCAGGGTGGCGTGGTGGGAGAGTTCGAGCTGGATCCAGCCCAGGGTCTGGGGCGAGGCCGGACTGCCGTCGCTGCGGGTCAGGCGCAGATCGTGGGTCTGTACCGGCAGATTGAAGTGGGTGATGTCGAGGCCGGATCTCATGCTGATGGTCTGGAAATCGCGCCCGGTCAGCTCCACGGTCATGGAGGGGCCGGCATGGGCGAGGACGTTGCCATCGGCATCGAGGAAGCTGATCGCCCGGACGTCGGCCTGATCGAGGGCCCGTTGGGCGATGCGATTGAGCTGATCGTTGTCACCGGTGCGCATGGCCGGCGCGATGAGAGGCGCCATCTGCTGAGCGACCAGCTGGCCGTGCTCGATGAGCTGGCTGCGCATGTCCGACAGCTGGACCCAGCTGAAGTAGACCCCGAGCAGGGCCGCCATGCAGCAGGTCGGGAGGACGCTCAACAGCAGAATGCGTCCCTTGAGTCCCAATTCGTCCAGCACTACGCGTCCCCCGAGGAAATTGGCGAGTCTAACCTCTTTACCAAATGTAAAGAGAGTCTTTGCGAAAGGGGTCGCACCCCCTCGCGACATTGATCCGCGAAAATGCGCGAAGGCTGCCACGGTCCCTGGCCGGGGTGGACAACCATTGGCGCCATCGGCGGTCTGGTAGGGATTGCCGGTCGTTCCGGTACGGTTATGTTCGAGGAGATCCTTTGAAGAAGAGTTGCAGTCTGATGCTGGCGGGTGCCCTGTTGCTGGGGGCCGGCTGGATGGCACCGACCCAGGCCCAGGAAACGAAGCAGGCCACCCTGGTGGAGCGGGGGTCGATGTACTACAGCTTCGAGACGCACCTGCTCGAGTCGGCGGACGGCAAGCGGCGCTATCGGGTCTATATCGGCATCCCCAAGCAACCGGCACCCATGATGGGCTATCCCGCGCTGTTCCTGCTCGACGGCGAGACGGCCCTGGCGCAGCTCCAGGATGTCTGGCTGTCGCCGCATAAACTGAAGAGTCCCCCGGTTCTGGTCGCCATTGGCTATGCCGACGCGGCGGATGCCATGCAGGAGCGCACCTACGACTACACCCCGGCGGTCAATGGCGGGCGCAATCGTGACGATGCACGCAAGGAGTGGCCAACCGGCGGCTCGCGGGCCTTTCTTGATCTGATCGAACAGCGCATCAAGCCGTTGCTGACCCAGAGCGTGCCGTTCGATCCCAATCGCCAGACCCTCTGGGGGCATGGCTATGGTGGCCTGTTCGTGCTCGATACGCTCTTCAGGCAACCCCAGGCCTTCCAGCGTTATGTCGCGAGCGACGTGGCCTATGGCTGGCAGCAGGGCTACATCCTCAAGCGGGCCCAGGAGTTCCAGGGGGTGGGTGGTGCCCGTCCCGTGCAACTCTCGCTGTTTTCCGGCACCGAGGACATGACCCGCAAGGTCGCGCCCGAGGCCGCCAAACGACTGGCCGAACGGCTGGCGGGGCTGCCCGGGCTGGAAGTGACGCCCCAGCTGCGGCCCAACTTGGGGCCGGAAGCCATCCTGTCGCTGAGCCTGCCGGCCGCCCTTGAGCTGGCCAGCGACGGTGCCGCTGCACCGCGACCCTAGCCCTGCGTCGGGTGGGTAGGGTCGACGCGGGTTTGGGGGTATCATGGAAGGCTTTCACCCCTGGCGGAACGAGCTGATTCATGAGTCTGCACTATCCCACCATCGCCGATTGCATCGGTAACACGCCGCTGGTGCGCCTGCAGCGCCTGGCCGGCGACACCCGCAGTACCGTGCTGCTCAAGCTGGAAGGCAACAACCCTGCCGGCTCGGTCAAGGATCGCCCGGCGCTGTCGATGATCCGGCAGGCCGAGTCCCGCGGCGATATCCAGCCGGGGGATACCCTCATTGAGGCCACCTCCGGCAACACCGGGATCGCCCTGGCCATGGCCGCCGCCATCATGGGCTATCGCATGATCCTGATCATGCCCGACAACTCCAGTGCCGAACGCAAGGCGGCCATGACCGCCTATGGCGCCGAGCTGATCCTGGTCAGCAAGGAAGACGGCATGGAAGGCGCGCGGGATCTGGCTACCCGCATGCAGGCCGAAGGCCGCGGCAAGGTGCTCGACCAGTTCGGTAATGGCGACAACCCCGTTGCCCACTACCTGGGTACCGGTCCGGAGATCTGGCGCCAGACCCATGGCAGCATCACCCACTTCGTCAGCTCCATGGGCACCACCGGGACCATCATGGGCACCTCGCGCTACCTCAAGGAGCAGAATCCCAAGGTGCAGATCGTCGGGCTGCAGCCGGAGGAGGGTGCGGCCATTCCCGGCATCCGCCGCTGGCCGGAGGCCTATCTGCCCAAGATCTACGAATCCAGCCGCGTGGATCGCATCATCGACATGGGCCAGCAGGAAGCCGAAGACACCATGCGCCGACTGGCGCGGGAAGAAGGCATCTTCTGCGGCGTGTCTTCCGGCGGTTCGGTGGCGGGCGCCCTGCGTATCGCTCGGGAAGTGGACAATGCGGTGATCGTCGCGATCATCTGTGACCGAGGCGATCGCTACCTGTCGACCGGCGTCTATGACCCGCGCTAAGCGAGGCGGTGGCGGCCTGCGTTTCCAGCCGGCCGGCGGAGCGCGTTCGGTCGCGGTACCCACCGGCAAGCGCCAGGTGCTGGGCATCGATCGTCTGTCCAATGACGGCCGTGGCATCGGTCACGAAGGCGGGCGGACCTGGTTCGTCGCCGGTGCCCTGCCGGGCGAGCGCGTCGAGGCACGGGTGCTCGGTGCCCGCAGCCAGGTGGTCGAGGCCCGTACCCTGAAGGTGCTGGACGCCAGCCCGTTGCGGCGCACCCCGCCCTGTACCGTGGCCGACCGTTGTGGCGGTTGCACCTTGCAGCACCTGCCCCATGCCGATCAGCTGACCCTCAAGCAGCAGGCGCTGGCAGAGCAGTTCCAGCGCCTGGCGGGGGTCCAGCCGCTGGTCTGGGCTGCGCCTTTGGTGGGCCCCGAATTCGGCTATCGCCGGCGCGCCCGGGTCGCGGTGCGCTGGGATGAGCGGCAGAATCGGCTGGAAGTGGGGTTTCGCGCCGAAGCCAGTCAGGACATCGTCACGCCCGACGACTGCCTGGTGCTGGTGCCCGAGCTGCAGGTCCTCTTACGGGCGCTGCCGGGCGTGCTGGGGAGCCTGGAACGGCCCCAGGCCATCGGCCATGTCGAGCTTTTCCAGGGCACGGCGACGGCGCTGCTGGTCCGCCATACCCAGGCGCTGCTGCCGGGCGATCAGGTTCGTCTGCGCGAGTTCTGCGCCGCTGCGCAGGTACAGCTCTGGTGGCAGGGCAAGGGTGAGCCCGAGCCGGATCAGGTCGATGCCGTTCTGGGTTACCAGCTGGCGCCGTGGGCGTTGACCCTTGCCTATCGGCCAGGGGATTTCGTTCAGGTCAATGCGCCCATCAACGAGGCCATGGTGGCCCAGGCCCTGGACTGGCTGGCGCCAACGGCTGACGACCGGGTGCTCGACCTGTTCTCCGGCCTGGGCAACTTCGCCTTGCCGCTGGCGCGACAGGCGGCTGCGGTCACCGGCATCGAAGGTGTCGCGGCGATGACATCCCGGGCAATACAAAATGCACGTGACAACGGCATCGGCAACGCGCACTTTCTACAGGTGGACCTGTCGAACCCGCTACCCGCCGATCTGGGTACCCATTCGCTGGCCCTGCTGGATCCACCGCGCGACGGTGCGCTGGAGGTGGTCCGGCAGCTCAGGGGCCTGGGCATAGGGCGGCTGGTCTATGTGTCCTGCAATCCGTCCACCCTGGCACGGGATGCGGGAGAGCTGGTGCGACAGGGCTATCGCATGACACGAGCGGGCATTCTCGACATGTTTCCGCAGACCGCCCATGTGGAAGCCATGGTGTTGTTCGAAGCGGGCGGGATGCCCGGGTAACGACGGCTCGCCAACCGATGCGAGCCAATCCGGCGAGAACGCTGCGCCGTGAGGAAGGGGTAGATGGTACAGGTCAGAGCGCATCAGCCAGTCAATGTCGATGGCAGCATCAACCTTCACGCCTGGCTGGATCATATCCAGAGCGTGGATCCAAATCTCGATCGCGAGGCCTTGCTGGATGCCTGCGGCTTCGCCCGCACGGCGGAAGAGAACTCCGGGCAGGTCGAGCATACCTGGGCGGAGGGCACGTCCAGTTTCCGTACCGGCCTGGAGATGGCCGAGATCCTCGCCGACCTCAAGCTGGATCAGGACAGCCTGATCGCCGCCGTCGTCTATCGGGCGGTGCGCGAGGGCAAGGCGACCCTGGAGTCCGCGGCCGAGCATTTCGGGCCGGTGGTGGCCAAGCTGATCGAAGGCGTGCTGCGCATGGCGGCGATCAGCGAGAGTCTCAATCCGCGCAAGTCCATGGTGCTGGGTAGCCAGACCCAGGTCGACAACCTGCGGCGCATGCTGGTGGCCATGGTCGACGACGTTCGCGTCGCCCTGATCAAGCTGGCCGAACGCACCTGCGCCATCCGCGCGGTCAAGAACGCCACCGAAGAACGCCGCAACCGGGTGGCCCGTGAGGTCGCCGACATCTATGCGCCGCTGGCCCATCGCCTGGGCATCGGCCATATCAAGTGGGAGCTGGAGGACCTGTCCTTCCGCTACCTGGAGCCGCAGCAGTACAAGCAGATCGCCACCTTGCTGCACGAGCGGCGGCTGGATCGTGAACAGTACATCGCCGACGTCATGCGGCAGTTGCGCGACGAACTCACTGCCACCGGGATCAAGTCCGACCTCAGTGGCCGGGCCAAGCACATCTATTCCATCTGGCGGAAGATGCAGCGCAAGGGCCTGGAGTTCAGCCAGATCTATGACGTGCGCGCGGTGCGCGTGCTGGTGCCCGAGGTGCGTGACTGCTATACCGCGCTGGGCATCGTGCACACCCTCTGGCGGCACATTCCCCGCGAGTTCGACGACTATATCGCCAACCCCAAGGAGAACGGCTACCGTTCCCTGCACACGGCGGTGATCGGCCCGGAAGGCAAGGTGCTGGAGGTGCAGATCCGCACCCACGCCATGCATGAGGAGGCCGAGCTGGGGGTTTGCGCGCATTGGCGCTACAAGGGCACCGACGTCAAATCGGCCTCCAATCACTACGAAGAGAAGATCTCCTGGCTGCGCCAGGTGCTGGAGTGGCACGAGGAGCTGGGCGACATCGGCGGTCTGGCCGATCAGTTGCGCGTCGACATCGAGCCGGACCGGGTCTATGTCTTCACGCCCGACGGCCACGCCATCGATCTGCCCAAGGGCGCGACCCCGCTGGACTTCGCCTATCGGGTACACACCGAGATCGGTCACAACTGCCGCGGCGCCAAGATCAATGGCCGCATCGTGCCGCTGAACTACCAGCTGCAGACCGGCGAGCAGGTGGAGATCATCACCGGCAAGCAGGGCTCGCCCAGTCGTGACTGGCTCAACCCTAACCTCGGCTACGTCAACACCTCGCGGGCGCGGGCCAAGATCGTCCACTGGTTCAAGTTCCAGGCGCGGGATCAGAACGTCGCCGCCGGCAAGGCCATGGTCGAGCGCGAGCTGTCGCGCCTGGCCCTGCCGCCGGTGGACTTCAACACCCTCGCCGAAAAGGTCAACTACAAGGGCGCCGAGGACATGCTCGCGGCCCTGGGTGCCGGGGATCTGCGCCTGGCCCACGTGATGCATGCGGCCCAGCAGCTGGTGGAGCCGGACAAGGGCGTCGATACCCTCGATCTGCTTCCGCGCAAGCCCACCAACAAGCCGGGCAAGCGCGGTGACGTGCAGATCCAGGGCGTCGGCAACCTGCTCACGCAGATCGCCGGGTGCTGCCAGCCGGTACCGGGTGATGCCATCGTCGGCTACATCACCCTGGGGCGCGGCGTGACCATCCACCGGCAGGACTGCGCCAATGCCCTGCAGCTGGCCAGTCGCGAACCGGAGCGGACCATCCAGGTGAGCTGGGGACCGGTGCCGGTGCAGACCTATCCGGTCGACATCCTCATCAAGGCCTTCGACCGCTCCGGCCTCTTGCGTGACGTTTCGCAGATCCTGCTCAACGAGCGGATCAACGTGCTGGCGGTGAACACCCGCTCCAATCGCGAGGAGAACACCGCCAACATGCTGCTGACCATCGAGATCCCTGGCCTGGACGCCCTGGGGCGCTTGCTGGGGCGCATCTCGCAGCTGCCCAACATCATCGAAGCCCGTCGTAACCGCGCCGCCTGAGTGGTGTGGTGACGACCCCACGAGGCGCCTCTGGCGCCTCGTTCTTTTTCCAGTCACAGGATTTACCCATGTACCAGCTCGACGACCTGCTGCACCTCATGGCCCGGCTGCGCGATCCCCAGCACGGCTGCCCCTGGGATCTGCGGCAGGACTACGCCAGCATCGTGCCGCATACCCTGGAAGAGGCCTATGAGGTCGCCGATGCCATTGCCAAGCAGGACTTCCCCCAGGTGCGCGACGAGCTGGGCGACTTGCTGTTCCAGGTCGTCTACTACAGCCAGCTGGGCCGCGAGGACGGCCATTTCGACTTTGCCCAGGTGGTGGACGGCATTACCCGCAAGCTGGTGCGCCGTCATCCCCATGTCTTTCCCGACGGCGACCTGCACGGCCCCCTGGACCTGCCGCGCCTCGACGAGGCCACCATCAAGCGGCGCTGGGAGGAGATCAAGGCCGAGGAGCGCGCGGAAAAGGCCATGGCGCCCGAGCAGCTGTCGCTGCTGGACGACGTGCCAGCCGCGTTGCCGGCCCTGAGCCGCGCGGCCAAGCTGCAGAAGCGCGCCGCCAACGTGGGCTTCGACTGGGCCGATGCGACCCCGGTGGTGGCCAAGATCCAGGAAGAGCTGGACGAGGTGCGCGACGCCATGGCCAACGGCCAGGCCGCCCAGGTGGCGGAGGAGGTGGGCGATCTGCTGTTCGTGATGGTCAACCTGGCGCGCCACCTGCACGTCGATGCCGAAGACGCCCTGCGCCAGGCCAATGCCAAGTTCGAACGACGCTTTCGCTATATCGAAGAGGCGCTGAAAGCCCAGGGACGCACGCCGCAGGAAGCCAGCCTGGAGGAGATGGACGCGTTCTGGGACGCCGCCAAGGTGGAAGAGAAGGGCGTCGTCGGGCATTCGTTGCAGGGCCGCTGAAACCGGGCGTAGGTTGGTGCTGAGCGTAGCGAAGCCCAACGCTGCCGAGATCTGGGCCGGTTTCGACGTGTCGTCCAAGCCTGGCCGTTGGGCTTCGCTGCGCTCAACCGCAACTTACGGCATCCGCTCCCAGCCGTACGACAGGTCCGGTTGGTCGGCCAGGTGCGCTGGGCACTTGCCCTTGAGGTGCCAGGCGAAGGCGATGATTTCCGCCAGGGTGCGATAGAGCGCCTCGGGAATTTCCGAGCCCAATTCCAGGCGTGCCAGGATGCGCACCAGGTCGGCGTTCTCGTAGATGGGCACCTCGTGCTCGCGGGCCGTGGCCAGGATGAGCTCGGCCAGTTCGGCATCACCCTTCGCGGAGAGGATCGGAGCGCTGCTGCCGTCATAGGACAGGGCGATGGCCTGGCGGGGGGAGGGCGTGCTCATGCGGTGTCGTCGATCCAGCGTTGTTCGAGGGAGGTACGCGGATTGCGTGCGGGGCGGCCCTGGCGGCTGCTGAGGTCGCCGACCACGAAGCCGGCGGCCAGCAGACGGTCGCGCAGGTGGGGCAATTCGGTATCGATCAGGGTCGCGGTGGCACCTTTTTCCGCCCAGAATTCGCTCGATAGCCGGCCGCTGGCGAGTTGGGCCCTGACCTGCAGCGGGCCGAGCGGCGCTAGGTCGAAGGCCAGCTCCACCTTCCACAGGCTGTCGCGGGCCTCGCCGCGGCTATCCGGCGGAGGCCGTTCTTCCTGGAAGCGGACCTGCACCGCGCCAAGGCGCTCGCCGTCGCGCCAAGGGATCTCGGTCTGCCAGGTGGACAGGTAGTAGCCGTCCGGCAGTACCTGGGTCTGGGCCAGGCTGGCCAGCTGATGGGTCTGCAGCCGGGCGATGACACCCGTGGCCAGTTGCAGCAATTCGTCGAGCTCGGCATTGGCGGCGCTGAGGCCACGGCCATCGCGCTCGCCCAGCGGAAAGTCCAGGGCGGTGGGTTGGCGATTGGCGGTGGCGGCGTCGCCCAGGGCCCGACGCAGGGCATCGGGCAGATTCTGCTGGGCGGTCTGAACCGCGACCTGGGGATTGCGCAGCGCATCGCCCGGTACGCTGGCCAGCAGGCGATCCACCAGGCGCAAGAGATTGGCCTTGAAATCTTCCTGAAGGTCGGGACCGCTGCGATCCAGCAACTGCTGCTCGAGTTGCAGTCCGCTGCGGGCCAGGGCGCGGGTCCAGCCCTGGGCCGTGGTGAGGGCCTCGGTGTGTTCCAGGTTGGCCAGCAGCGACTTGAGGGCCGCGCCGACCGAGGGCGGCAGGTCTGCCTCGGGGACGTCCTCCAGCCATTGCAGCAGGGCGTTCATCGACAGCTGCCGCTGTCCCTGGCCCTGCAGTTGCCGATCGATGTCGAGCTGGTCGAGGCGCTGTGCCATGGGCAGCACCGTGACCTCCTGGCTGTCCTTGATCACCACGGTCAACAGGCTGCCCACCGGCACCGGACGAGCTGATTCCAGCTTGAGCTGGCGGCCTTCGAGGTTGGAGCTCAGCGCCTTGGCGATCACCTCGTAGGTAGGCGTCGTTCCCGGGGACTGTTGCAGCAGGTTGCTCAGCACCCGTAGTTGCAGCGTGGTGCCTACCGGCAACTGGCGCAGATCCAGTTGCTGCAAGGGCGGCGGCGGCGCGTCGCCCTCTAGGCTTTGCAGCAGCACCGCCAGCTGGGTGGAGCCCAGGGTGCTCACCAGCAGCTGGCTGCCCACCGGCAAATTATTGGTCGGGCTCTGGGTGGTGAGCAGGACGCTGCCACCCTGGGCGAGCTGCAGTTGCAGCAGGAACTGGAAATTCTGGCCGGCCGGCCGCGTGGCGAGCACCTCGGCAGTGGCCGTGCTGCCGGGCGGAATCAGGTCGTCGAGGGACTGCAGGGCCTGCAGGATCTGCGCGCCGGCATCCGACGCCTGCGCCGCCGCGGCCCGGACGGGCAGGGCGGGCGTGACGCCGACGCTGGGTGGGATCGCGGAGAAGGAGTTCATCGGGCAGGTCCGGAAGAGTCGCCTGTGTATAATGGCGCGCCTTCAAAGGCGTGTGCCGGGTTAACGGCCATTGCCCGACCGACTTTAGTGCCGTGAGATCTCCTGTCTTGAATCAGCCCCTGCTCGACGCCGTCGCGCTCCGTTGCGAACGGGGCGGCCGCCTGCTGTTCGACGATCTGAGCCTGAGCGTGCAGGCGGGTGAGCTGCTGCAGATCGGGGGCGTCAATGGCAGCGGCAAGACCAGCCTGCTGCGTATCCTGGCGGGGCTGCTGCCAGCCGATGGCGGTGACGTGCGCCGGCCACCGGCGGCCGAGCTGCTCTGGCTGGGGCATGCGCCCGGCGTCAGCGAGGCCCTGACAGCGGTGGAAAATCTCCAGGTCCTGGCGAATCTGTGGCGACCGGCCACGACCGAGGTCTGCGTCGCCGCCTTGGCGGTGGTCGGTCTGGTCGAGTGGGCGGACGAACCCTGCGCACAGCTGTCCGCCGGCCAGCGACGCCGCGTCGCCCTGGCACGTCTGTATCTGCCCCATCCTCCGCGGCTTTGGCTGCTGGACGAACCCTTCACGGCCCTGGATGCCGGCACCTGCCAGCACCTGGAGCAGCGCCTGCACGAGCATTGCGCCACCGGCGGCGCCGTGGCGCTGACCAGCCATCGCGAGCTGGATGACCTGCCTGCCGGTCATCGTCGTCTGCAACTGGACGGTGGCCGGTGAGCGGCGCCTGCCGGGCCATCCTGCGCCGCGAATGGCGCCTGGCCTGCCGCCGCCCGGCGCTGTGGCTTACGCCGCTGGCGTTCCATGCCCTGGTGGTGACCCTGTTTCCCCTGGCCCTGGGCCCGGACAGCCGGCAACTTGCCGTGTTGGCACCCGGGCTCTTGTGGATCGCGCTGCTGCTGGCCCTGTTGCTGGGCCAGGAGGCCCTGTTTCGCAGCGAGTGGCAGGACGGTTCCCTCGAACACTGGCTACTGGCGCCCCAGCCCCTCGCGCTGCTGGTGCTGCTCAAGCTGCTGGTGCACTGGTGCTTCGCCGGCCTGGCGCTGGTGGCCCTGACCCCGCTGCTGGCGCTGATGCTGGGGCTGCCGGCCGCGGCCCTGCCAGCGACCCTGGCGGCCTTGACCCTCGGCAGCCTGGCGCTGACCCTGATCGGTGCCATCGGCGCGGCGCTCACCGTGGGCCTGGCGCGCGGTGGCCTGCTGCTGGCGCTGCTCAACCTGCCGTTGCAGATCCCAGTGCTCATTCTTGGCGCCAGCACCCTGGATGCTGCCCGGTTGGGCCTGCCGGTGACGGGGCTACTGCTCTGGCTGGGTTGCCTGACCCTGCTGGCCCTGACCCTGGCACCCCTGGCGGTGGCCGCCAGCCTGCGCATCGGCGCCGCCCAATGACGAGGACGATATGAACTGGACCTGGCTGCATCGCCTGGGCTCGCCGGCGATCTTCTACCGGCTGGCCGGCCGCCTGCAGGGACCCTGCCTGGCACTGGCCGGCCTGCTGCTGGCGGTCGGGCTGGTCTGGGGGCTGTTCTTGGCGCCGCCGGACTACCAGCAGGGCGACAGCTTTCGTATCATCTATGTGCACGTGCCGGCCGCCTTCCTGTCGCAGTCCTGCTATCTGCTGCTCGCCATCGCCGGCGCCGTCGGCCTGATCTGGCGGCTCAAGCTGGCGGATGTGGCCCTGCGCGCAGCCGCGCCCCTGGGCGCCTGGATGACGGTGATCGCCCTGGCCACGGGGTCGCTGTGGGGCATCCCCACCTGGGGCACCTGGTGGATCTGGGATGCCCGCCTCACCTCGATGCTGGTGTTGCTGTTCCTCTACCTGGGCGTCATCGCCCTCGGGCAGGCCATCGGCCAGCGTGAAAGCGCTGCCCGAGCCTGCGCCATCCTGGCGCTGGTGGGTTCGGTGAATCTGCCGATCATCAAGTACTCGGTGGAGTGGTGGAGCACCCTGCACCAGCCGGCGACCTTCAGCCTGGTGGAGCGCCCGCCGATGCCGCCAGCCATGTGGCTGCCGCTGCTGGTGATGGTGCTGGGTTTCTATCTGTTCTTCGCTGGCGTGCTGTTGCAGCGGATGCGTCTGGAGCTGCTGCGGCGCGAGTGGCGCAGTCGGTGGGTGCAGGCGGAACTGGGCGAGGCGCGGGCATGACCGGGATGGACTGGACTCAAGCCCTGAGCATGGGACGCCATGGCCTCTATGTCTGGCCCGCCTTTGGTCTGACCCTGGCGATCCTCGGCGGTCTGCTGTTGCAGGGTTGGCTGGCGCGTCGACGTCTGGAACGGGAATTGCGCCAGCGCTGGCGCCGGGAGCGGCGTCCATGAATCCGATCCGGCGCCGACGGCTGTTGTGGATCCTGTTGCTGCTGCTTGGCGTAGGCGGCGCGGCGGCGCTGGCCCTCAGCGCGCTGCAGCAGAACATCAACCTCTTCTATACCCCCAGCCAGATCGCCCAGGGCGAGGCACCGCGGGATACCCGTATCCGCGCCGGTGGCATGGTGGAAAAGGGCAGCCTGGTGCGCGCCGCGGATTCGCTGGCGGTGAGCTTCGTCATCACCGACTTCCAGCGTGAGGTGCGGGTGAGCTATGCCGGCATCCTGCCGGACCTGTTCCGAGAAGGGCAGGGCGTGGTGGCCCTGGGTCGGCTGGATGACCAGGGGCAGTTGGTCGCCGACCAGATTCTCGCCAAGCACGACGAGAAGTACATGCCACCGGAGGTCAGCCAGGCGTTGCGCCAGGCTGGGCGGCCGCTGGACGGCGCGAGGCCGGCGCCATGATTCCTGAACTGGGGCAACTCTGTCTGCTGCTGGCACTCGTCATGGCCCTGGTGCAGGGCACCTTGCCGCTGCTGGGCGCCTGGCGCGGTCAGGTCGACTGGATGCGGCTGGCACGTCCGGCCGCCTTCGGCCAGTGCCTGTTTTTGGTGCTGGCCTTCACTGCCCTGACCTGGGCCTTCCTGCAGGACGACTTCTCGGTGGCCTATGTGGCCGCCAATTCCAACAGTCGCCTGCCCTGGTACTACAAGATCAGTGCCACCTGGGGTGCCCACGAGGGGTCCCTGCTGCTCTGGGCGTTGACGCTTTCGGCCTGGAGCCTGGCGGTGGCGGTCCGTTCGCGGCAACTGCCCGAGGCGCTGCTGGCGCGGGTGCTGGGGATTCTCGGATTGGTGGCCACGGGCTTTCTGGCCTTCACGGTCGCCACCTCCAATCCCTTCGCCCGACTACTGCCGCAGTTCCCGCGCGAGGGCAACGACCTCAATCCGCTGCTGCAGGACCCCGGTCTCATCCTGCATCCGCCCATGCTCTACATGGGCTATGTCGGCTTTTCGGTGGCCTTCGCCTTCGCCCTCGCGGCTCTGCTGGAAGGACGGCTGGACGCCGCCTGGGCGCGCTGGGCACGACCCTGGACCCTGCTGGCCTGGGCCTTTCTCGGCTGCGGCATCGTACTGGGCTCCTGGTGGGCCTACTACGAACTGGGCTGGGGGGGCTGGTGGTTCTGGGATCCGGTGGAGAACGCTTCCTTCATGCCCTGGCTGGTAGGGACAGCCCTACTGCACTCCCTGGCAGTGACCGAGAAACGCGGCCTGTTCAAGGGCTGGACGGTGCTCCTGGCGATCGCCGCCTTTTCCCTCAGCCTGCTGGGGACCTTCCTGGTGCGCTCGGGAGTGCTGACCTCGGTCCACGCCTTCGCCAGCGATCCCACCCGCGGCGTCTTCATCCTGGCCTTCCTGCTGTTGGTGGTTGGCGGCTCCCTGACGCTGTTCGCCTGGCGAGCGCCCGCGCTCACGGGGACGGCATCCTTCAGCCTGGCCTCGCGCGAGGCGCTGCTGCTGGTCAACAACCTGATCCTGGTGACCGCCGCCGCCACGGTCCTGCTGGGTACCCTCTATCCGTTGATCATCGACAGCCTCACCGGGGCCAAGCTGTCGGTCGGCCCGCCCTATTTCGACCTGCTGTTCGTGCCGCTGATGGCGCTGCTGATGCTGGCCCTGGGTGTCGGGGTGCTGGTGCGCTGGAAAAGCAGTCCGGGTCGCTGGCTGGCCCGCTTGCTGGCGCCCCTGCTGCTGGCCTGCGCCGCCCTGGCCGGCCTTGCGGCCTTCTGGCTGGCCCAGCCCAAGGCAGCGATCCTCGCGGTGCTGGCGCTGGCCGCCTGGATCGTCCTCACCGCGCTGCGCGATCTGCTGGGCAAGGTCGCGGCCCTGGGTTGGCGGCGCGGCCTGCGCGGCCAACCACGCAGCTACTGGGGCATGCAGCTGGCGCATCTGGGCCTGGCGGTGCTGGCCCTGGGCGTGGTGCTGGCCAGCCAGCTGGATATGCAGCGCGATCTGCGCCTGGCGCCGGGTGAGCACGTCGAGCTTGGCGGCTATCGCTTCGGCTTCGCGGGCACCCAGCACTACGAGGGGCCGAACTTCACCGCCGAACGTGCCTTGTTGCAGGTCGAGCGTGACGGTCGGGTCGTCGCTTTGCTGACACCGGAAAAACGCCGCTACCTGGCCAGCGGCGCGGTCATGACCGAAGCCGCCATCGACGCCGGCCTGACCCGCGATCTCTATGTGGCGCTCGGTGAGTCACTGGGGGAGGGCGCCTGGGCCGTGCGCCTGCAGATCAAGCCCTTCGTCAGGCTGATCTGGCTGGGTGGCCTGCTCACCGCCCTGGGTGGCCTGGTGGCGCTGGCCGATCCTCGCTATCGCCGCCGCCGGGCAGGCGCCTCCTTGCCCATGGAGTCCCCATGATGCGTCGTCGCCTGTTGCTCTGTCTGCCACTGCTGGCCTTTCTGGTCCTGGCCGGTTTTCTCTTTCGCGGGCTCCATCGCGATCCTCAGGCCCTGCCCTCGGCGCTGGTGGGGCAGCCGTTTCCCGCCTTTTCGCTGCCGGGCGTGAAGGATGACCAACTGTTCAGCCGCCAGGACCTGCTTGGCCGCCCGGCGCTGGTCAATGTCTGGGGCACCTGGTGCGTGGCCTGCCGCGAAGAGCACCCCGTGCTGAACCAGCTCAAGGCCCAGGGTGTGGTGATCCACGGCATCAACTACAAGGACGACAACGCCAGCGCCCGCCGCTGGCTGGCGGAATTCCACGATCCCTATCAGCTCGATCTCCGCGACGACGCCGGTCGCCTGGGGCTGGACCTGGGCGTCTATGGCGCGCCGGAAACCTTCCTGATCGACGCCCAGGGCGTGGTGCGCTATCGCCATGTCGGCGTGGTCGATCAGCGGGTCTGGGCTGAAGAGCTCGGCCCGCGCTATCACGCCCTGGTGGCGGCGCCATGAGGTGGTTGGCGCTGGTCCTGCTGGTCTGGCCGGCCCTGGCCGGTGCCGCCATCGATCCCTATGGCTTTCACGACGAGGCCGAGCGTGATCGCTTCCAGGCCCTCACCCGCGAGTTGCGCTGTCCCAAGTGCCAGAATCAGGACCTGGCCGACTCCAATGCGCCCATCGCCGGCGATCTGCGTCGCGAGATCCAGCGGCTGATGGCGGCCGGGCAGAGCGACGACGAGATCATCACCCACCTGGAACAGCGCTACGGCGAATTCATCCGTTATCGGCCGCCTTTTGAAGGCCGCACCCTGCTGCTCTGGCTGCTGCCTGGCCTGGGCCTGCTGGGTGGCGCCGGACTGCTCATCGCCCTGACGCGGCGGCGCCGTCCGGCGCCAGGGCTGAGCGAGGCGGAGCGGCAACGGCTGGCGGCGCTGCAGGCGGAGGAGGAGTCCTGATGCTGACGTTCTGGGGCTTGGCCGGACTGCTGCTGATCCTCGCGGTCCTGATCCTGCTGGTTCCGCTGCTGCGCGGCGGACGGGCAGCAGCTGATCAGCGCGCGATCCTCAATCGCACCCTCTATCAGGAGCGCCTGACCGAGCTACGGGCGCGTGCCGAGCGGGGTGAGCTGGATGCCGAGGCGCTGGCGCTGGCTGAAGCGGAGGCAGGTCGGAGCCTGCTCGCCGACAGCCCGGCCCGGGCGGCATCCCCCCTGCGACGTGGCCGGCGTCTGGGTGTTGGCGCTGCCCTGGCGGTACCGGCCTTGGCCCTGGGCCTCTACCTGCTGCTCGGCGCCTGGCCGGCGCTACAGCTGAGTCAGCAGCTTGCCGCGCCATCGCGCTCTCCCCAGGCGCTGCTGGCCAACCTGGAAGCGGCCACCCGCCTGCAACCCCAGGCGGCCGACAACTGGTACCTGCTTGCCCGCGCCTATGCCGGCCTGGGCCGCTACCAGGACGCGGTGGCGGCCTTCGAGCAGGTCCTGCCGCGCGATGGCCGGCGACCTGAGGTGTTGGGGCAACTGGCTCAGGCACGTTTCTTCGCCGCCGGCCGCACCCTGGATGCGCAGACCCAGGCGCTGGCCGATGAGGCCCTGGCGGCGGATGCCGGCGAGCCCACCACCCTGGGCCTGCTGGGCATGGCCGCCTACGAGCGTGGCGACTATGCCGGCGCGGCCAACTACTGGCAGAGACTGGTCGCCGTTCTACCGCCCGCGGATCCTCTGCGTCGCACCCTTGCCGACGGGGTCGCCCGGGCAGAAAAGGCGGCCCGAGCCGCTGGCCAGGCGCT
Organism: Pseudomonas oryzihabitans; assembly: GCF_001518815.1. Lineage (NCBI taxonomy): Bacteria > Pseudomonadati > Pseudomonadota > Gammaproteobacteria > Pseudomonadales > Pseudomonadaceae > Pseudomonas > Pseudomonas oryzihabitans. Next base: position 3,036,055 of record NZ_CP013987.1, on the reverse strand, counting down.
TGCGCGGCCTGGACTGGAGGTGGAGGTCAGTCTGGCACCCGCCGTGGCGCAACGGGTAAGGCCCGAGGACAGCGTCTTCGTGCTGGCGCTGGCGGTGGACGAGCCGGGACCGCCGCTGGCGGTTCGGCGTCTGCGGGCTGCCGATCTGCCACGGCGGGTACATCTGGACGATGGCGACGCCATGTTGCCCAGCCGGCGGCTGTCCGCTCATCGTCAGGTGCGGCCCGTGGTGGTCGTCGCTCGCGGCGGCGATCCGCTCAAGGGCGACTGGCGCCATGAGGGAGGCCCGTTGGACCTCTCTTCTAGTACGTTCAGCCTATTGCGCGTGGAGCCTGGTGATAGCATTGCGCCATGATTGTGCGGAATTTCGACAGCGGAGGCAGGGAAGTCATGTACAGCTACGAAGAGGCGGTTGCCGCGACTACCGAGCTCTGTCGCCAGATCGAGAATTGCCCCACGCGGCGGCGAGCGGTCCGTGAAGCCTTCTATCAGCGCTTCGGCGATACCGATAACGATGGCCTGAGCTACGGTGATTCGGAGCTGGCCTTTCTCGATTGGGAACTCCAGGCCGGTGTCCTGGAGCCGGTGACCGGCAGCCCCTGGTGGCGCAACGTCAATCTGCACTTCATCTATCTGGCCGAGCTGGCCGGGTGCCTGGCGCACCATGGCCTGCCGGATGACCAGGCGCCGTATCCAACCCGCTGCTGGCTGACCTTCATCGCCGATCCTAGCCCGCGGCACTGGTACCGGGCGCACAACGCTTCCATCCTTGCCGGTTTTGCCCGCTATCATCAGGATGCCCGCGCGGAAAACGCCGTAGGCCAGCTGTTTCTCAACATCACCCTGTATCGGCTGATGTTCGCCCAGGCGCTGGTCGAGGAAGCGACGCTGTTCGCCGAGCTGGGCGCGCTGCTGGCCGATCCGCGCGGCTTTTCGGTCAAGTTGTTGGTCAGCCTGGCCGATTTCTATCCGCCGCACTATCCGCTCACCGAGGCGGATCGCGAGGTGATCGAGGGGCATGGCCTGGGCATCGGCGAGTTGGGCGTGCGGCTCATGGACGGCTGGATCCGCATGGAGCTGCCTCGGCTCTATGCCGAGGCCGCCGAATGGAACCAGGCTCCCGAACTGCTGGCGTACCTGAATGGCGACGAGCCAGCCTATCCGCCCGCCGCGGACCGTTGCGCCGAGCGCGCCGCGGCCGAAACGGTGGCGCTACTGGAAGGCGTCCTCGCCGGGCAGGACCTCGGTGTGGCCGAGCAGGGCGCGAGCGGTCTGCAGGCCGGATAGGGTCGCCGACTCCACGCAGCCCATGTTGAAGCCGTTGCGGATCCAATCCCCGGTCAGATAGAGGTTGCGACAGACCGTGCCGTCGGTGGGCAGCCGATAGCGACTGCTGCCGGCCACGCTCTGTACATAGCGCTCACTGGGGTCGACGTTGGCGCGCCAGTACTGATAGTCGAAGCGTGCCGGTCCCTGGACATCGTCGGGCGCCAGCAGACAGTCCCAGCGGTAGCCCGCCGTGGTCACGGCCTCCGGCCAGTAGGCACCCAGTTTGGCGTTCATGAGGTCGATGAAATCTGCTCTTACCTGGGCGGCCTGTTTTTGCGGATAGTCGTCTCGCTTGCCGATAGGAGGGGCGGGCGGAGCCTCGAGTACGCCGCAGAAATAGCTGATGTCCGCCGGCGGCGTACCGTTCGACCAGTCTTCACGCTCCACCAGATAGCTGACGTCGGCCCAGGAATCCATCGCCTGGGCGGCGAAGCCCAGCAGCTCCGGCGCCTGGCCGCCCTGAGGCGAACCGGTCCAGCCCAGTTGCCAGGCATCACGGTTCTGCCAGAGCTGCACGGCCTGGGTGGCAACGGTCGCCACTGCCTGGGTCATCCGGGCGAAGGCCGGGTCCAGGGTACATAGGCTGGGGGAGAGAGCGGCGAGGCCAGCCACGGAGATGCCCAGCACCACCTCGTCGAAGTCCCGCTCGACCTGCAACTCCAGCTGCTCGACGCCCTGCCAGCCACTCCAGTTGGATTCCAGGTTGATCTGGCCATCTTGCAGGTCCTTGGCGACCTGGTCGTCGATCTGCTCGTATAGCGGCGTCGAAGGCCAGCAGGGCAGGCCCTTGACGTCCACCAGCGGCTGGTAGACGTCACCCTTGAGGGGCACCTGGCGCTGAATCTGCAGGCGGGTCACCCGTGGACCCTGGCCATCGTCGGCGGCTTCGATGCCGGTGACCTGGTGGAAGAAGCGGAACTCCACCCCGCGGCGGGCCAGCACCTCGTAGTAGGGCGCAAAGACCACGTCGCCCATGCCGGCCTGCATGCGCCAGATAAAGGAACCCTTGGCGGTGGTCAGGGCCAGCAGGGCGGCGCGCAGCACGGTGCCGGCCTCGACATCGGGTTGGCCGAGATCGCCGTCGCGATAGGCGAAGATGCCGCCGTGCAACGACTTGAGCACCGCACCGTCCAGGGTCGCGGTGCTGGCGCCATGGCGTTCGAGCCAGGCCAGGAAGGTTTCCGCGTTGAGCGCCTCGAAGCCCTTGGAGTAGACCTCGTCGGCGAGCATGCCGATGAGCACCGTGAGACCGAAGTCCATCAGCAGCCACAGCCGGTGGGCGCTGAGGCGGGTCTGGCTGCGCTCGTGCAGCACCTTGCCCAGCAGGCCGCGTGCTTCGCGCAGCAGCCACAGCAGTAGCGGATGATCGACGCCATCGGGCAGTGCCGTGCGGGCCCGCTGCAGGTGTCGCTCCGCCTCATCCAGCGCCAGCTCCTGCAACTCCTCGCGACAATGGGCGCGCAACCGGGCGAACAGGCCGGCCGGCTCGGCAGTGACCGGGGTGTCGTCCACTTCGCCCAGGCGCAAGAGCCACTCCAGCAGGTCGCCGAGGGCGGCCATGAAGGGTTTGGGATTCCAGCCTTCGCCGGGCTTGCCGGGCAACGCCAGGGTATCGATGGGCCAGGTGGTCCAGTGGCCCTGGAACTCGTCGGCGAAGGCGGTATGGGAGTGGGGGAAGAAGGCCTCGTCGAGCGTGGCCAGGGGCGCTCCCGCTGGTCGAGCCAGTTCTTCGTAGCACTGCCTCAGGTTATGGAAGGCGTTGTAGTAGAAGCCGAACCAGACATGGATGCCGTGCTCCTCGATCCGCTGGTGATCGGCGGCGTTGCGTCCGCTGGCCCCCTTGCCCCCCAGGCGCCAACCCTGTTGATACAGGGTGATCTGGTAACGCTCACGCCAGTTGGGCTCACTAGTAAGACGAAAGGCGGCGGTGACGGCGGACACTCCTCCACCCAGAATGGCGATCTTGCGGACAGAGGGTAACGCTTCCATGCCTATTGCTCCGGAGTGTGCAAATTGTTGCGTGAGTGGACGAATGCCAAGTGATGGCTAAGGTAATATCACTTTATCGAAAGGTTCCCTTGAAGCTTTAGCAAGGCAACGAAAATAGTGGAGGCGCTGACCTGGCATTGCGCCTGGTCAGACGAGGATTGAGGCGAAGGCGTTGTTGAATATTCCAGGCTACAGCTGCACGACGCGGGTGAGTGAAAGCCGCCATGCGCTGATCTATCGAGGAACCCGGCTGGACGATGGTCAGCCGGTGATCCTCAAGCTGCTGGCCACCGACTACCCCACGCCCCAGGCCCAGGCTGCGCTACGCCAGGAGTTCGAGTTGACCCGCCGGGCCAGCGCCAGTGGCGCTGTGAGCGCGGCCCTGGACCTGCTGGACCACGAGGGCAGCCTGGTCCTGGTACTCGAAGACATCGGCGGTACCGATCTGGGCGAACTGCTCGCGGCGGGCCCTCTGGCCCTGGAGGACTTCTTCGACTGGGCACTGTCCATCGTTCGCGCCCTGGCGCGACTGCACCGGCTGCGTATCGCCCACAACGATCTCAATCCGCGCAACATCGTCTGCAACTGCGCCACCGGCACGCTACGCCTCACCGACCTGGGAATCGCCACGGCCTTTGGCGCCGTCAATGGCAACGATGTCCGTCTGGAAGGCTCCCTCACCTATCTGGCTCCCGAGCAGAGCGGGCGAACCGGGCGTCACCAGGACTATCGCAGCGATTTTTACGCCTTGGGCGTGACCTTCTACGAGATGCTCGCCGGTGAGCCGCCCTTTCGCGCCCAGGATCCCCTGGAATTGATGCACGCGCACCTGGCGATGCGGCCGCCGTCGCTGGTCGAGCGCGTGCCGACGGTACCGCCCATGCTGGCGGCGCTGGTGGACAAGCTCATGGCCAAGGCCGCCGAGGAACGTTACCAGGGCTGTTTCGGCATCCTGAGTGATCTGACGCGTTGCCAGGCAGCCTATCAAGGGGGCGATTCGTCAGACTTTACCCTGGGTGAACAGGATCCACCGGCCCGGCTGATGCCGGTGCGCACCCTGCAGGGGCGCGGCGTGCCCTTGCGGATGCTGGAAGAGGCCCTGGCCCGGGCGACCCTGGGCCGGATCGAGGCGGTCTTCGTCAGCGGCAGCTCCGGGGTGGGCAAGTCGGCACTGGTACAGGCCTTCGTTCGCCGCCAGGGCGAACGGGTGATCCTGGCCCATGGCAAGTTCGAGACGCTCGGCAGCGGCGTGCCCTATGGCGCCCTGCGCCAGGCCGTGCGTGAGCTGGTCGAGATCGGCCAGACCCTGGGCGAGGCGTTCGCCGAACGCCTGGTAGGCGCCCTGGCTGGCAACGCGGGTGTGCTGACCGAGGTCTCTCCTGAGCTGGCCACCTGGCTCGGGCCCCAGCCTCCGGTGGCCGAGCTACCGCCGCAGCAGGCCGAACAGCGCTTCGACGAAACCGTGATCACCTTGTTGCGGGCCTTTGCCACGGACACCCGCCCGCTGTTGCTTTGGTTGGATGACCTGCAATGGGCCGACAGCGCCTCGTTGCGACTGATCGAACGGCTGCTGGCGCGGGGCGACCACGGCTCGCTGCTGCTGGTGGCCACCCATCGCGAAGAGCAGTTGGCCGGTAGTAGCCTGGAAAGACTGCTGAGCGCGGGGTTGATCCGCACCCTCTCGCTGGGCCCGCTGTCGCGGGTGGAGATCGAGCGGCTGATCGCCGAACTGCTGCCGGCCCCGGCTGCGGACCAGGCGGCCCTGGCTGGCCTGTGCCTGGACAAGACCCTCGGCAATCCCTTCTTCATCGAACAGCTGCTGCGTAGCCTGCAGCAGGATGGCCTGCTGGAATTCGATGGTGAACGCGGGCAGTGGCACTGGGAGCTGCAGCGTCTTCAGGCACTGGACGTCTATGACAATGTCGTCGACTTCATGGTCGGCAAGCTCAAGGAACTGCCAGCGGCGACCTCGCAGCTGCTGCAATGGGCGGCCTGCCTGGGCACGCATTTCTCCAGCGACCGTCTCGCCGCGCTGATGGCCGAATCACCGGCGGATATCCGCCGGCTCTGCCAATCGCTGGTGCAGGAAGGCCTGCTCACCGAAACCGACGGCGGCCAGACGGGCGAGGCGACGCCCACCCGCTACAGCTTCCCCCACGATCAGGTGCGGCACGCCGCCTACTCGCTGCTGGCGCCCGCCGAACGCGAGCGGGTCCATCTGCGCGCCGGTCAGCTGTACCTCGCCGAGGGCAGCGGCCAGCGGCTGGACGCCGTGAGTCATCTCAATCTGGCGCTGGCATTGATCGAATCGCCCGCCGAGCGCCTGCAACTGCTGGAACTCAACCTGGAGGCCGCACGCAAGGCGCGTCAGGCCAATGCCTATCCCGCTGCGCTGGACTTCCTGCGCACGGCCGTCGAGCTGATCGACGAGGCGGCCTGGGGCAGCCGCCACGCGCTGCTGTTCCAGGTGCATCGGGAATGGGCCGAAGTGGCCCATCTCTGTGGCGATGCCAGCGAAGCGTTGCGCATCTGCGAACTCTTGCTGCCGCGAGCCCTTACCACCTTCGAAGAGGCCGGGGTCCGGGCCCTGCAGATCGACCTGTACAGCGGCCTGGGTCGCTTCACCGAGGCCGTGGCCGTCGCGGTGGCCGGTATCCAGGCGCTGGACGAACCCTGGCCGGAGGCGCCAGAGGCGATCAACCAGGCCATCGGCAGCGACAGTGCCGAGGTCGAGGCCTGGCTGGCCGAGCACACCCCGGCGGCACTGCTCGACCTACCGCGCATGGAAGATCCCCGCGCCCAGTTGCTGATCCGCTTGCTGGGCCTGCTCTGGGGACCGGCCACCAACGTCGACCTGGCCATGAGCCTGCTGGCGATCATGCGCATCGTCAAACTGTCGATCCGGTACGGCAACGGCGATCTGTCGCCTTTCGGCTACGCCAACTACGGCTCTGTGCTGTCGGCCTTTCATGGCCGCTACGAACTGGGTTATCAGATCGGCCGACTGGCCGTCGACCTGGTGGACCGCACCGGCAATCTGCCGCTCAAGTGCAAGGTCTACACCATGTTCGCGGTGACCAACAGTCCCTGGTCGAGCCCCATCGCGGACAACGTCACCCTGCTGCGCGAAGCCCTGGCAGCCGGGCAACGCACCGGCGAGATCATCTTTACCGCCTATAGTGCCTTCCACATCCTCAAGCACCTGCAGCATGCCGGCGCACCGCTGGACGACATCCTGGCCGAAACCGAGGAGATCGAGCGGATCCTGCTGGGGATCGGCGATCCCAACACCCTCGAGGTCTTCACCATTCTGCGTCAGTCACTGCGCCTGCTGCAGGGCCTCACGCCGGGGCAGGAGCGCTGGGACGAAGAGGGACAGGACGAGGCGGCACTGGTGCAGCAGATGCAGGACAGTGGTCATGTCCTCTGCCTGAACTACTACGACTTCAACAAGATGCAGGCGGCGCTGCTGTTCCGCCGGCTACCCCAGGCTCGGCACCATGCCGAAGCCATGGAGGCATCGCTGGCGGCGAGCTTCGGCTGGTTCAGCATCGCCGAACATGCCTTCTATCAGGCGCTGATCCTGCTCGCGGAAGGCGAACTGGTGGACGAGGACCTGGCAAAGGTCCAGAGCGCCCGCGAGCGTCTGGCCGGGTGGGCGGAGCACTGCCCGGAGAACTTCGCGCACAAGCGTGACCTGGTGGACGCCGAGCTGGCCCGGCGCGACGGACGCGTCGAGGCTGCCATGGATCTCTATGAGCAGGCGCTGGAGTCCGCTCGCCTGCACGGTTTCCGGCAGGGCGCGGCGCTGGCCGAAGAGCTCTATGGCCGCTTCTGGCTGGAGCGGCAGCGACCGCGTCTGGCCCGGACCTATCTGCAGGATGCCCAGCGCAGCTACCTGCACTGGGGCGCGGCGGCCAAGGCCCAGGCGCTGGAAGACGAATTCCCACACTGGCTGCGCGTGGCCGAGACCAGCGCCCTGACGATGCAGCGTACCCAGGGCCAGTCCACCAGCGAGATGATGCGCCTGGACTGGCTGTCGGTGCTGAAGTCGCTACAGACCATCTCCAACGAACTGGCGCTGGATCAGCTGCTGGCGCGGATGATGCGCATCATCCTGGAGGAGGGCGGGGCCCAGCAGGGCCTGTTGCTGCTGCCCGAAGGCGGGCGCTGGCTGGTCCAGGCCTCGGTGAGCAGCGGCGCGACGGAGCCCAGGGTGCTGCAGGGCCTGCCCCTGGCGCTGAACGAGCAGGACGCCGGCGAAGGGCTGGTGCCCCTGACCCTGGTGGCCCACGTCATCCGTCATCGGGAGCCGGTGATTCTCGACGATGCCGCCCGTGCCGGGCGTTTCGTCCGCGATGCCTATATCCGTGCGCGCCGTCCGCGCTCGATCTGCTGCCTGCCGGTGCTGCGCCAGGGGCGCTTGATCGGCATCCTCTATCTGGAAAACAACCTGCTGGCCCAGGCCTTTACCCCGGGTCGCCTGCAGGTGCTGGGCATCCTGGCCACGCAGGCGGCCATTTCCCTGGAACACGCGCAGATCTACGAGACCCTGGAGCATCGCGTCGCCGAACGGACCCTCGAGCTGGACCAGGCGCGGATCCGCGCCGAGGAAGCGGCGGCGGCGAAGTCGCTGTTCCTGGCGACCATGAGCCACGAGATCCGCACGCCACTCAATGCGGTGATCGGTCTGAGTCGCCTGACGCTGGGTACCCGGCTGTCCGGCGAGCAGCGCGGCCATGTCGGCAAGATCCTCGATTCCGGCGAGACCCTGCTGGGCGTGATCAACGACGTGCTCGACTACTCGCGTAACGAAGCTGGTGGTACCCAGCTCGAACGGTTGGGCTTCAACCTGGCCAAGGTACTCGAACGCACGCTCAATCTCTGCGCGCTCAAGGCCCACGAGAAGGGGGTCGAACTGATCCTGGATTGCAGCCCGGACATTCCCCTGGCGCTGGAAGGGGATCCGCTGCGGCTGCAGCAGGTGCTGGTCAATCTGTTGAGCAACGCGGTCAAGTTCACCGAGCGGGGCCATGTGCTGATTCGCGTCGGCGCCGTCTGCGAAGAGGGTCGCGCGCATTTCAGCCTGGCGGTGGAAGACACCGGTATCGGCCTGACCGAGGCACAGCAGGCGCAGCTCTTCCAGCCCTTTACCCAGGCCGATGGCTCCATCAGTCGCCGCTATGGTGGCACCGGCCTGGGCCTGGCGATCTCGCGCCAGCTCACCGAGCTCATGGGCGGCACCTTGGAGGTTCACAGCGAGGCGGGACGGGGCTCCTGCTTCACCCTGCGCCTGACGTTGCCAATGGTCGGCGAGCCCGAGCGGCTGCCCAGCCAGACCCCGCGTCAAGTGCTGCTGGTGGACGATCATGGCCTGGCCCGGCGTACCCTCGGCCAGCGCCTGCGCGAACTGGGCATGCAGGTGGTGGAAGCGGAGTCCGGCGAGCAGGCCTTGGGGGCGATGATCGATCACGCCGCGGCCTTCGAACTGGCCATCGTCGACTGGCGTCTCGGCGCCGAGGATGGCCTGGTGCTGGCACGGCGTCTGCGCGAATGCCAGCCGCAGCTGGCGCTGACCCTGCTGGCCTCACCCTATGAGGCGGAGGAGGTGCGCAGCCTGGGCGAGGATCTGCCAGGGCTGGAGTTGCTGGACAAGCCGGTCACCGGGCCGGCCTTGCAGCGCCTGCTGGCCGGCCTGGGCATGGCGCCCGTCGCCTCGCCGACCATGGGCCAGAGCGTGGTGGACCTGCAGGGCATCCGCCTGCTGCTGGTGGACGACAATGCCATCAATCGTCAGGTGGTCATCGGCTTCCTGCAGGGCAGCGGCATTCTCATCGACGTGGCCGAGGACGGCCAGGCGGCGCTGGATCAGCTGGAGCGCGAGCGCTACGACCTGGTGCTGATGGATGTGCACATGCCGCGACTGGATGGCCTGTCGGCGACCCGCGAGCTGCGTACCCGCCCGGCGCTGGCAGGGCTGCCGGTCATCGCCATGACCGCCAATGGCCTCCCAGGGGATCGGGAACGCTGCCTGGACGCGGGCATGAACGATCACCTGGTGAAGCCGCTCGATCCCGCCGAATTGTTCCGCATCATCGCCGCCTGGGCCAACCTCGAACAACTGCAGCGTGCCGAGCGCAAGGCGGTGGAAGAGGTCGAGGAGAGCAAGGACGTCGGCGTGCTGGCCCGGGCCCGCGCCAGTGCGGTACTCGAACCCGAGCCAGCGTTGCACCTGCTGCGCGGCAGTGCCGAGCTCTATGAACAGCTGCTCCGGGATTTCCGCCTGCAGCAGGCCGAATTGCCCGAGAAGGTCGCCGCCTGGCGCGCGGCGGACGATGTCACCGCCCTCTTCGAGTGTGCCCACAGTCTGCAGGCCACGGCGGCCTATGTCGGGGCCAGCGCCTTGCAGGAGGCCGCCCAGCGTCTCACCCAGCGGATTCGTCTGGCTCAGCCCATCGGTGACGACGTGCGCCGGCTACAGGTGGAAGCCGAGCGCTGCCTGACGGCGCTCGACGAGATCCTGCTGCCGGTCGACCAGGATGTGGAGGCCTCCACGGAAGCCTTCGAGGTCTTGCTCGAACGGCTGGTCGGGCTTCTGCAGACCTCGGACTTCGCCGCTGAAGAGCTGCTCGATACCCTGCTGCGGGCCTGCGTAAGTAACACCCATGGCGCCGACGTGGCGCGGATCCGGGAGTGGGTGAACGACGTCGAGTTCGAGCATGCCGCCGATGCCACCGCGGATCTGCTGCGGCGGGTGCGTCAGGCCGGACAACGGTCGGGATAGCGGCCGATGGAGGGGCGTCGTCCCGAATTGCCGTTGATCCTCATCGTCGACGATCAGAAGAGCAACCTGCGTGTCCTCGGTGATCTGCTGCGCAACGAGGCGCGCATCATGCTGGCCAAGAGTGGCGTCCAGGCGCTGACCAAAGCGGCCCGCGAGCATCCCGATCTGATCCTGCTGGACGTGGTGATGCCAGGCATCGACGGCCTGCAGCTGATCCAGCTGTTCAAGCGCCGCGCCGAGACCAGTGCCATCCCGGTGATCTTCATCACCGCCGCCAACGACCTGCACCGCGAGGTCGAGTGTTTCGAGCTGGGCGCCAGCGATTTCATCCAGAAGCCCTTCAATCCGCTCGCCGTGCTGGCGCGGGTACGGCTGCACCTGCAACTGGCCCGGCAGCGCCGGCTGCTGGAAGAGCTGGCGCACATGGATCCGCTGACGGCGGTGGGCAACCGCCGCCGCTTCGATGAGCAACTGGCGATCGAATGGCAGCTGGCGGTCTCCCGCCGTGGTTCCCTGGCTATCGCCATGCTCGATATCGACTACTTCAAGCAGTACAACGATACCCACGGCCATGGTGCGGGCGATCAGGCGCTGGCGCGGGTGGCCCAGGTGCTGGAACAGCGCATCCGTGAGCGGGACTGCCTGGCGCGTTATGGTGGGGAGGAGTTCGTGCTGTTGCTGCCGGGCGCCTCGCGTACCGCGGCCGAAGCGGTGCTGGAGCGCTGCCGCCAGGGCATCGCCGAATTGCGCATCGCTCACCCGCTGGCGGAGGACCGCCTCTGGCTGACCATGAGCATGGGTCTGGCGTGCTGCAATCCGACGCCCGAGCAGACCCCGGAAGAGATGCTCAAGGCCGCCGACAACCTGCTCTATCAGGCCAAGGCGGAAGGTCGCGATCGCCTGGTCAGTCGCAGCTTCTAGTCCTGCCGAAGGGCTGGCTAGGCGTCCTTGCCGGGGCTTGGCAGCAGATGCACCCGGTTACGGCCTTCGGCCTTGGCCTGATACAGCGCCTGGTCGGTCTGTTCGATGAAGGCTTCGTGGTCATCGCCGCTTTGCGGCTGGATGCTGCCAACGCCGATGGAAATGGTGACGAAGCCCAGGTCACTGCCGGAGTGGGCGACCTGCAGTCGCTCGACGCCCGCGCGGCAGGCTTCGGCAACCTTGCGCGCACCTTCGGCGTCGGTCTCCGGCAGCACCATGGCGAATTCCTCGCCACCGTAGCGGGCTACCAGATCCGCCGGGCGCTTGAGTTGCTCGGTCAGCACCGCGGCCACCTTCTTCAGGCAGAGGTCGCCGCTGAGATGGCCATAGGTGTCGTTGTAGCGCTTGAAGTGGTCGACGTCGCACAGCAGCAGGGCCAGCGGCTGGCGATTGCGCCGGGCACGCAGCCATTCGCCTTCGTAGGTCTGGTCGAAGTGACGACGGTTGTTGATGCCGGTGAGGCTGTCGATGGCCACCAGCTTTTGCAGCTGGATGTTGGCCTCGGCGAGCTGGCGTTGGCTTTCGCGCAGGAAGCGGAACGCTTCGTCGCGCTGGGCCCGCAATACATGGGCCTCGGAGTGGTAGCGCACCCGCGCCAGCAGTTCCAGCTTGTCGGGCAGCTTGACCAGGTAGTCGTTGGCGCCCGTGGCGAAGCTCTGCGCCTTGACCTGGGGGTCTTCCTTGGACGAGAGCACCACGATGGGGACATCGCGCAGCGCCGGCTCGGCACGGAAGCGCTTGACCGTTTCCAGGCCGTCGATCTCGGGCATGATCAGGTCCTGCAAGACCACCGTGGGCTTGAGTTGCAGGGCCATGTTGACCGCCTGGTTGGCATCCAGGCAGTAATGCAGTTCGATGTCGGGCTGATCCGCGACCATCCGGCGCAGGGCTTCGATGATGATCAGCTGATCATCCACCAGCAGCAGGCGCACCTTGGGGGCGGTCAGGCTGTCCAGGGCGTTACCCTCGTCTGTGGCCATTACTGCGAGTCCTTCTGCGAGCGGGGTCGGGCGTCCCGAGTCTCATCTTGGCCAGTCCCTGCCGCTGCATCGTCCAACGCTCCTGTTGGCGACCTGTCATGTCGAGCTCCGTGAGCCTGCGCCGAAGCGCCTTTGCAGCCAGGCACCGATCTGGGTGGGGCTGAGGACGCGCTCCGCGGCGCCCATTCTAACCGCAGCCGCGGGCATGCCGTATACGGCGCAACTGGCTTCATCCTGGGCCAGCGTCGGAGAGCCGCTCTGGCGCAGGGCATAGAGGCCGCTGGCACCGTCGCGTCCCATGCCGGTCAGCAGGATACCCAGCGCCTTGCCCGACCTTAGCGGGTGGCTGGCGAGGTGGGTGAAGAACACATCCACCGAGGGACGATAGGGATAGTCGAGCGGTTCGGCGGTGTAGGCGAAGCGTCCCTGTTCGTCCAGCAGCAGGTGGTCATCGCCCAGGGCCACGCAGACCTGGCCAGGCTGCGGCAGGGCGCCGGGCATGGCCGCCGTGACCGGCCAGGCGAGTTGCGTACCGAGCCAGCCAATGAAGCTGGGGGCGAAGCGCCGGTCGATGTGCTGCACCAGCACCACACTCGCCTGGGGCGTTGGCGTCCAGGCGTCGAACAGACTCACCAGGGCCGCCGGGCCGCCGGTGGAGGCACCGATGGCGACCAGGGTGTCCGTGGGTGAGGAAACCGTGCCGGCGGGCGCCGGCGCGGTGAAGGGCGCGGGGCGGGCGGCGCGCTCTGGCAGGCGCACCAGCGGCTCGATCCGGGCGATCTTGCGCAGCAGGGCGCCGCCATCGGCGCCGCCGCTCAGTGCCGGGGTGGCGGTCACGTCCAGGGCGCCCGCGCCCATGGCGCGAAACACCCCTTCGCAATCGTCGGGGGTGGCGGTCACCATGAGGATGGCGCAAGGCGATCGGGCCATGATCCGGCGCGTCGCCTCGATGCCATCCAGACGCGGCATCTGCAGATCCATGAGGATGAGGTCGGGGCGGTCTTCGGCGCAGCGTGCCACGGCTTCCTCGCCGTCGTGGGCGATCCAGGCGACCGTATGGCGCCCGTCGCTCGCCAGCAGGCGGCGCAGGGCTTCGGTGGCCAGCAGCAGATCGTTGACGATGGCGATTCTCATGGCGCTCCGATGAGGTCCTGCACGGCGGTGATGAGGGCGTCGTCGTGGAAACTGCCCTTGGTCAGATAGTAGTCGGCACCAGCCTGCATGCCCTTGAGCCGATCCTCCGGACGGTCCTTGTAGGACACGATCATGACCGGCAGGGCATGCAGCCGCGGATCGCGGCGTACCAGCTCCACCAGTTCGATGCCGTTCATGCGCGGCATGTCGATGTCCGACAGCAGCATGTCGAATTCGCCGGCGCGCACCGCGTTCCAGCCGTCCATGCCATCGACCGCGACCTCTACCTCGTAACCCTGGCCTTCCAGCAGCTTGCGCTCCATCTCGCGCACGGTAAGGGAATCGTCCACCACCAGGATTCGCTTGACTCGGCGACTGGCGGCGACGGTACCACCCTGCACCTGGCGCAGGCGGCCTTCGCCGAGCAGACGCTCGATACCCGTCAGCAGGTCGGCGACGTCCAGCAGGAGCACCGGGCTGCCATCGTCGAGCAGGGCGCCCGCGGTGACCGAGCGCAGCTTGCCGAAGATCTCGTCGAGCGGCTTGAGCGCCAGGCCCTGCTCGCCACGCAGGCGATCCACCACCAGGCCATAACGCCGCTCGCCGCCGCCGATCACTAGCACCGCCAGATCACCGCTGGGCGGAGCGCCCTCCAGTTCCAGCAGCTGGTGGGCGGCGACCAGGCCCAGGCGATCGTCGCCCAGCAGGAAGAAGGCCTTGCCCTCCAGCGAATGGACCTCGGCCGCTTCCAGGCGCAGCACTCGTTCGATGCGATTGACCGGCAGGGCATAGGCCTCGCCGGCAATGTCGACGATGAGGGCGCGGACGATGGAGCGGCTGACCGGCACCAGCAGATGGGTGCTGAAGCCTTCACCGGGACGGGTTTCCAGGCGCACCTCGCCATCCAGGGCGCGGATGGCGTCGGCTACCACGTCGAGCCCCACGCCGCGCCCGGACAACTCGGTAACCGTTTCCTTGAGGCTGAAGCCTGGCAGCAGCAGGAATTCCAGCAGTTCGGCCGGGCTCAACTCGGCGGCGACCTGGGGTGGACTCAGCCGCCGGGCGATGACCGCGGCGCGAATGCGCTCCAGGTCCAGGCCGCGACCATCGTCGTGCAGGCTGACCTGCAGGCGGCCGGCGACATGGCGGGCCTCGAGACGGATCTGACCGCAGTCGGGCTTGCCCAGGGCGCGGCGTTCGGCAGGTAACTCCAGACCGTGGTCCACGGCATTGCGCAACAGATGGTTGAGCGGACTCTCCAGGCGCGTGAGCACCTCGCGGTCGATCAGGGTATCGGCGCCGTCCACCTGCAGCACCGCTTCCTTGTCCAGGCCGCGGGCCAGATCCCGTACCAAGCGGGGAAAACCCTGGACCGCGTCGCGCAGCGGGCGCATCCGTACCCCGAGCACCTCGTCCAGCAGGCCCTGGCAGACTCCCAGCAGGCGTCGTTCATAGGCTTCCAGGGCCTGCAGCTGCTGCTGATAGCGATCGAGCAGGCTCTCCTGGCGCTGGCGCAGTTCGCTGCTGGCCGCCGATGCCTGACCGAACAGGCCCTGCAGCTCCCCGCGATAACCCTGGAAACCCTGGACCAGGCCGTGCAGCCCAAGGCCCATCACGCGGGCCTCGCTGGTCAGGGCGAGAATCTGGTTGAAGCGGCCGCTATCGACCCGCAGAAGGTCACGAGTGCGTTCGGCGTCGGCAGCGGGTTCTTCCGGCGCGGTCGGTGCGGGCGGCGGATCGCGCGGGACCACCGGGGCGGGCGAGGCCGGGGCGCTGTCACCGGCGCTGAGGGCTTGCGCCAGTGCGCGCTGGGCATCGCGCTGTTCGACCTGCCAGCGCTGGCTGGCGGCTTCGTCCAGGCGGCTGACCTCGCCGAGGAAATCGACGCAGCGAAACAGCTGATCCAGATCCCCGGCGCCGAGCTGACGGCGCCCGGTCTGCACCGCCACCAGACAATCCTCCATGGCGTGGGTGAGTTCGACCAGTCCGTCCAGGTCGACGATACGCGCCGCGCCCTTGATGGAATGGGCCGCACGCATCATGGGTTCGATCACCGAGGTATCGGTGGGATCACGCTCCAGCCGCAGCAGGCCGGCATCCAGCGCCTGCAGATGACTCTGCACCTCGCTGGCGAAGAGATCATAGAGCGACATCTCGCGCACATCGCGCGGTGGCTGGCTCATCGCAGCGCCTCTTCCAGGGCCCGCTCCAGCCGCGCCAGATCGATCAGGCCGACCTGATGCGGACCTTCGCGATAGACGCCGCCGAGATAGCTGAGCAGTTCGCCGCCCAAGGTGGCCGGCGGCGGCTGCACGTCGCTCGGCGCATAGCGCTGCAGGCCCAGGACCTCGTCCACCTGCACGGCCCAGTCACGGCGACCGACGCGCAGCAGCAACAGGCGTGGAAAGCCGCCGGTCTGGCCTGCCGGGGCCACCGCCAAGAGGAGATCCAGGGCGATACAGGGATGCAGCTGGCCGCGCACCGGCACGATGCCGCGCAGCAGCGGCGAGCGTCGGTGGGGGATGCGGTGCGCCACGGTGGGTTCGCTGGCCGTGACCAGGCAACTGCCGGGCAGACCCAGCCATTCCGCACCGAGGCGGAAGACCAGGGCGCTGGCCGAGCGGGCCTGACGATCATCCGGTGGCTGGGCATAGCGTTCGGCCCAGTCGAGGCGCTCCGCAGAGGTGAGGTCGCGCGTCAGACTCATGCGTCCTCACCTCCGCGGGTCTGGATGCGGGCGGCGCGTTCGCGCAGGCGACCGGCTTCGTCCAGGCGACCGGCTCTTTCGCAGATCAACGCCAGGCGACAGAGCGCCGGATAGTGGCCGGGCTCCAGATAGAGTGCCTGGCGCAGCGCCCGCTCGGCCTCGGCGGCGCGGTCGTCGGGCAGGATGAGCGCCAGCAGGAAGTGGGCGCCCGCCTGGCCGCGGTCTGCCTCCAACAGGCGGCGCAGCAGGGCTTCGGCTTCGGCGCCGCGCCCCGCATCGGCGAGGCGCTGGGCCTCCTCCAGTGCCGGGCGTTGGGGGGCGACGGGCGCGGCCGGCTCGGACGCTGGCGCGCTTCTGGACCGCAGGCGCGCAGGCAGCGGGTGGCTGGGCCAGGGCGAGCGGGTGGTGGTCTTGCGGCGAGGCGCCGGCACCGTGGCTGGAGACCGCACCAGCTCGGGCGTGGCCGCCTGCCGCTTGATCAGCGCCGAGGCGTGGGCGACGCCCAGGCTGGCGAAGCCATGGCGCATGGCGCTCACCATTTCCGAACTGCCAACGCAGAGCAGGCCGTCGTCGTGCATCAGCGCGGCCAGGTGGCTAAGCGCACGGCCCTGGGTCTGGTCATCGAAGTAGATCAGCAGATTGCGGCAGAGCACCACGTCGAAGGCGGCGCCGTCGCGCAGGCTGCCCAGCTGAAGGATATTGCCCTGGCGAAAGCGCACCTGGTTGCGCACCGCCTCGGCCAGGCGGTGGCGATCGCCTTCGGGGTCGAAGTAGCGCTCGCGAAAGGCGAGATCCCGCGCGCGAAAGGAGTTGCGCCCATAGAGCCCACGGCGGGCACGCTCCAGCGACGGTTCGTTGATATCCACCGCAGTGACCTGGAACGCGGTGGCTGGCAGCCCGGTATCGAACAGGGCCATCGCCAGGGTGTAGGGCTCTTCGCCGGTGGAGCAGGGCAGGCTGAGCAGGCGTACCGGCAAACCGGTCCGGGCATGGCGCTCCTGGGCAAAGCGGGCGGCGTGGGCGATCGCCTGGGGATCGCGAAAGAACCAGGTCTCGGGAATGACCAGCAGGTCCAGCAGATCGGCGAATTCGGCCTCGTCTTCGAGGATACGCGCGACATAGGACTCCGCGTCGTTTTCCTGGCGCTCGCGCAGCCGCTGGCGGATGGCGCGGGCCAGCATGTCGTCGGCGATGGCCAGGCCGGTGCGCGCCCGCACCAGGGGGGCAAGACGGGGATCGAGCGTCACGCGGCCTCCTGGAACAGCAGGGCGGCCAGGGCCGGCGAGAGCAGCCGGTCCAGGTCCAGCCACAACCAGAGGCCTTCGGGTGTTTCCAGCACGTCGCCGAGCCAGGGATAGTCGGGCAGGCGGATACCGGCCGGACGCCGCGAGGTGGCGCTGATCCGGTGTACGCCAGCGACGCCTTCCACCACCAGGCCGAGCGGCCGATGGCCACTGGTGGGCAGGGGATAGTCCACCAGCAGGATGCGCGTGTCCTGCCGCGCCCGAGCGCCCGGGGCACCGCTCATGGCGGCGACGTCCACCACCGGGATCGCTTCACCGTGCAGGTTCATCAGGCCGGCGACCCCGGGCGGCGCGGCGGGAAACCGGGAGAGCTGGAGAAAGGGCAGCACCTGGCGGATGACCGCCGTGGGCAGGGCCGCGGCGGTATCGGCCAGTTGAAAGACCAGGATCTGCATGCTCAACGGGTGACCGAGAAGGTAGCGACGCTGCTCTGCAGGTCCTGCGCCGCCTGCTGGAGATACTGGACGGCCTCACTGGTGGCCTTGAGCGCCTCGGTGGTCTGCTGGGTGCTGTCGTTGAGCTGGGTGATGGTCTCGGCGATCTGGCCAGCGCCTATCGCCTGGGACTGCATGCCTTCCAGGACGATGTCGAAGCGCGCCGGCAATTTCTGTACGTCTTCGATCACCTCGGCCAGCTGATCGCTGACGCTTGCCACTTCCTGCACGCTGCGGCGGATTTCCTCGGAGAACTTGTCCATGCCCATGACGCTGGCGGATACCGCGGAATTCATGTCCTTGAGCATCTGCTCGATATCGTCGGTCGCGGCGGTGGTCTGGTCCGACAGGCGGCGGATCTCGGTCGCCACCACCGAGAAGCCGCGACCCGCCTCACCGGCCTTTTCCGCCTCGATGGCGGCGTTGAGCGACAGCAGATTGGTCTGGTCGGCCACTTTGGTGATGGTGGTCAGCACCTTGTTGATGTGGCTGGATTTCTCCGACAGGGCGGCGAGCTTGGCGTTGATGGAGTCGGTCGCCGCCACCATGCGCTGCATGGTGCCATCCATGCTCGTCAGGCTGGTGCGCGCCTGTACCGCGCCATTGGTGGTCTCGTCCGCCACCTGCACGGCTTCTTCCATGGTGCGGACCAGGGCATTGGCGTTGGCGGCGATTTCCCGTGTGGTGCTCAGCACCTCCACGCTGGTCTGGGCCTGTTCGATGCTGGTGGCTTCCTGCTGGCGCGAGGACGCGGCAATTTCCGTCGTGGAAGAGGTCACCTGGATGCCGGCGCGCTGGACCTTGGCGATCATGCCGCGCAGGTCCTCGATCATCTTGCCCAGGCCGCGGGCCAGTTGGCCGATGGCATCGTCGCCACTGACCGCGGTGCGCCCGGTGAGGTCTCCCGCTGCGGCCTTGTTGACCACCCCGAGCAGGTCGTCGACGTCAGCACGCAGACGCTGCATCAATGCCTGCTCGCGGGCATGGTCGTCCTGGATCTGCTGGGCCATCTGATTGAAGGCCAGCCCTACCTGGCCCAGTTCGTCCCGGCCCTGCACCTTCACCCGGGCGCTGCTTTCGCCCGCGGAGATCCGTGCCACCGTGTCGGTCAGGGCACGAATCGAGCGCAGCAGGTGATGGGAGAGCAACCAGGCGATGAGCGCGGCCAACAGTACGCAGAAGGAGCCGCCCGCGACCAGGGTCCAGGTCAGCTGGCTACGTACCTCTTCGGTATGGTCGGCGCGCTGGGCGGACAGGTGGCGCTCGTCATCGGCGATGCTCTGGATCTGCTGGCGCATGGCTGCGACCTGGCTGATCAAGGCGGTGATCAGCGGCTCGTTGGCCAACTGCGCTGGAGAGAGATTGCCGGTGTCACGCAGCCGCAGCAGGGGTTCGAAAGTCTGTTGCCGCCAACTGTCGAGATCCGCGGTCAGCCGCGCGAGGCGCTGCTGTTGCTCGGGATTGTCCTGGGTCAGCCGCTGGGGCACGCGCACCGCTGCCATCAGCAGAGGCAGCGCCTGGCGGGCAACCTCGGCGTCGGCGGCGGCTCCGGAATACCAGTAGTTGCGCACCTTGGCACGGGCTTCGAGGAGGTTGTTGTCCAGCGCCGTGACGGACAGCAGTACCTCGGCGGTATGCCGGTCCCAGCGATTGGCATCGACCAGGCTCTGCAACGACGCATAGGTCAACCAGAGCAGCAGGACCACCAGGGCAATGATGGCGGCGAAGCCGGCGAAGAGTTTGTTCTGGATGCGAATGTTGTTGAGCATGGGCACCGGTGCTGGCGGACGAGGGCTGGGGGAGTGAGCCCTGCGGGCCACTCGGGCTGTCCGCTAAAAGTAGCACGGCCATACATTTATGTGAGTTGAAGCTCAGTTCTGGACAGGCTGAGTAAAGTGGGGCGGAGGGGTGCCCAGGCTCAACGCCAAGGGCAGCCTGCCAAGGGTAGCGACTACCAGGCGGCTGCCGGCCCGATGGGCGGTTGTCAGGAGGAGACAGCGTCGCTTTCAGCCTCGGTCTTACGGGTACCGTGGCTGTTCTGGCCACCCTTGCGCCCGGCTTCAGAGGCTCGCGCGGGATTGTTGGCGAAGTTTCCACCACTGGCTCGTCCACCCTTGCGTCCGGCATCGGCGGCACGTTCGCGATTGTTGGCGAAGTTGCCTGGATTGCTGCTCTTGTTAGCCATAAGAACTTCTCCCACTTCAGGTTACTCACGAGTCGAGCGCCGTGCCCCCCAAAGGCCAGGCGGTTCGCTTATTGAGAGTAGGAGTTTAACGAGCGAGTTCGAGCAGGCTGATAGGAGGGCGTTTTATTGGACGACGTTTAATTTGAATACAAGGCTTGAGTTTCTACTGGCCGGGCTAGAGCCCCTGAAAAGAAAGTTGTACAGGGGTTGTAAAGGATTTCAGCGGTTTTACTGCCAATGTCTGGGCAATAACCCTGGAGTGCCGACATTTTTTGAAATAGATCGCAGAAAGGCGCGCCCAGGCTGGTGTCCGGCGCGGTCAATAACTGAGACGTCTATTCTGCCGTCGCGTTCTTTTTGGACATGGAAGATGTCATTCCAAGGTTCCGTATTTAGCGCGGTGGTTTAGTGGCCTCTCAATAAGCAAAATTGTTCAGGCACTCTTTCCAGAGCCTCTGGTTGCCTTATTAACGGACGCCGGGTCCCTAATATGATAGCCAGGGGTTGAAGGGTTTTCCGATAAAGTTTAATGCGATAGTTATAGACTGGATAGCAAGTTTCCCAAAAAACGGGTTGCTCGATTTTCTCTTTTGTGAGAAAAAATCCCGAAAATGGGAGGTGGACGATGCTCGATGAACGCCTGGCACTCAGACTCAAGGCCTTGCGCCTCGAAAGTGGTCTGTCACTCGAACAGCTGGCGACCCTCAGCGGAGTGAGTCGCGCAACCCTGTCACGGCTGGAAAATGCCGAGGTCAGCCCGACGACGGCGGTGCTTGGCCAGCTCTGTTCGGCCTACGGCCTGACCCTGACGCGCCTGCTGCATAGCGTGGAGCAGTCTTTTCCGGCACAGGTCCAGCGCCAGGCCCAGCAGGTCTGGACGGATCCCGCGCAGGCCTTTAGCCGCCGCTCCGTGTCACCGCCGGCCCAGGCGCTGGCGGGTGAGGTGATCGAGAGTCAGTTGGGCCCCGGCGTCGATATCCGCTATGAGGCCTCCCCTCGACCAGGCCTCGAACACCATCTGCTGATGCTGGAGGGCGAGTTGCAGCTCTGGATCGAGGAGCAGCCCTATCGGCTGAGCAGTGGCGATTGCCTGCGCTATCGCCTGTGGGGCAGCAGTCGTTTTCTCAGCGGCGCTGCCGGCGCTCGCTATCTCTTGTTCATGATCTGAGGAGCTGCCATGACCACTGCTTGTCGCATCGAACGGCTGGAGGTCGCCGACCTCAAGGCGCACCTGGACGAATTCCAGCAGCTGCTGGCCGCCTGTGTGCTGGAGGGGGCGAGCATCGGCTTCATCCTGCCGCTCACCGACGCCGTGAATCATCGCTTCTGGACCGAAGGAGTCGCGCCGGGCCTGGCCCGCGGCGATCGCCTGCTGTTCGCCGCCCTCCAGGCCGGGCGTGTGGTCGGCAGCGTGCAACTGGTGCTGGATACCCCGGCCAATCAGCCGCACCGCGCGGAAGTGGTCAAGCTGCTGGTGCATCCGGCGTACCGCCGGCAGGGCCTGGCCCGTCGGCTGATGCAGGCGGTGGAAGCGGCCGCCCAGGCCCAGAGGCGTGAGTTGCTGACCCTGGATACCCGCAGTGATGACCATGCCGAGCCGCTCTATCTGTCCCTCGGCTATCAGGTGGTCGGCAGGATTCCTGGCTACGCCCTGGATGCCCGGCAACCCGAGCGCCGTGACAGCACCACCCTGATGTACAAGACGCTGTCCGCCAGGCCCGCTAAGCTTGGCGCCCCTCGCTGAAAGACACCCCTCGCCATGCGCCTTCGCTCCGCTACCCAACTCTGGCAACTCCTGCGCGCCCAGGCCGAGGCCGGGTGCCGTGAGGCGCCTGCCCTGGCCGCTGGGCTGACGCGTGCGCTGCTCGAACCGGAGGACCTGGCTGCGGCCCTAGGCCGGCGCTGCGCCGAGGCCCTGGCCGAAGATCCGCAACAGGCCGACCGACTCGCCCAGCGCTTCGCCGCCCTGCATGCCGAGCGTCCGGCGCTGGTCGCGTCCGCCTGCGCGGACCTAGAGGCGGTGCTGGCACGGGATCCGGCCTATGCCAGCCTGCTGGAGATATTTCTCTTTTCTAAGGGCTTCCTGGCGCTGCAGGCCCATCGCCTGGGACATGCCCTCTGGGCCCACGACGAGCGTCTGCTGGCGCTGCACCTGCAGGCGCGCTGCAATCGCCTGCTGGCCATCGACATCCACCCGGCCGCACGGCTGGGCTGCGGCATCATGCTCGACCACGGCACCGGCATCGTCATTGGTGAGACCGCGGTGGTGGAGGATGAAGTGTCCATCCTGCAGCAGGTGACCCTGGGCGGTACCGGCAAGGAGCAGGGCGATCGTCATCCCAAGGTGCGTCGCGGCGTGATGATCGGCGCCGGGGTCAAGATCCTTGGCAATCTGGAGATCGGCGAAGGCGCCAAGATCGGTGCCAACAGCGTGGTGCTGCGCCCCGTGGCGCCCCATACCACGGTGGTGGGCATTCCCGCCCGGCCGGTGGGCCGCCCGCGCGACGCCCATCCGGCCGAGAGCATGGATCAGTCCTTCGACGGCTGAGCCAGAAAGACTTCTGCCTTGGGATAGCGCTCGCTGTTCAGGGCGCTGGGCAGCAGGCCCTCGGCCTGGACCAGGCTGCGCACCAGCTCGCGATTGAAGGCGCTGTTGCCCGGATCGGCCAGGTAGTCGGGCAGCGGTAGCCAGCGGGCGTCCTCAATCTCCTCGGGATCCTGGATGGCGATGTCGACATCCAGCGGGTCGAGGCGGCAGACCACATAGAGATTGGACTTGCCGAAACGGTAGGGATGGGTGGTCACCAGGCCGGCGATGCTGCGAAAGGCGCTGTGGATGCCGGTTTCTTCCCAGACCTCGCGGATCACCGCAGGACCCAGGTCCTCACCCAGCTCGACGTGGCCACCCGGTAGCTTGTAGCCCTGGCTGCCGCGTTCGCGGATCGCCAGGAGTTCGCCGTGGCCGTTCAGTACCAGTCCGCCCACACCCAGGCTGTGGGTCGGCACGAAGGGCGCGAAGGCCGTGGGCGTGCCGCGCCAGACCAGGGTCAGTTCCTGTTCGAGACAGTTGTGAAAGACGAAGCCGGCAGCGGTCGCCACGCCGACCAGTTCGCCCAGGGCCAGGGGCAGGGTCAGCCAGATCAGGTTGCGACCTTCGCGCCGGGCCCCGTCGAGCAGCTCCGCCAGGGCTGGGGCGAAGGCCTCGCGGGTGGTGGGCAGCGAGGCGGCGTCGATGATCAGGCCATTGAAGGCATCTTGGCGAAACTGCACGAGGTCTACTCCGCGGGACGTGGCTGGATGGGCGTGGAGGGTACGATACCGGCTTCGCTGGGCAGCAACAGGCTGGCACGCGGGTTGGCGATCTCGATGCCGCGCTCGCGGAAGCGTTCGAGGATGCGGCGGTTGAGTTCGCGCTGCACACCCCAGCGGCCCTTGTCGATGCATCTCATCTGGCCGGCGATGGTCACCATGGAGCCATCGACGGCATCCACGCCCCAGATTTCCAGATCGGCGAGGATCAGGTCCTTGAAGGCGTCGTCGGCGCGCATGCCGGCACCGATATCCTTGAGTTCGGCGATGGCACGCTCGATGTCTTCGGCGTAGCCCACGCTGATGCGCAAGGCGGCGTTGCCCAGGCCGCGGTTGATGTTGTTGACCGCCGACACCGAGCTGAAGGGCACGATGTGCAGGGAGCCGTCCCCGGCGCGCAGGCGCACGGTGCGAATCGACAGGTATTCCACGGTGCCCGAGACCCCGGCCACGGTGACCCAGTCGCCGACCTGCATGGCATTTTCCAGCAGCAGAAAGATGCCGGTGATGAAGTCCTGCACCAGCTTCTGCGAGCCGAAGCCCAGGGCCACGCCGATGATGCTGGCGCTGGCCAGCAGGGGCGTGGTGTTGATGCCCAGTTCGCTCAGGGCGGTCAGGCCGACGATGAGTGCGACCAGGATGAACAGGCCGGTGCGCAACATGGGCAGCAGGGTGCGCAGACGGGCCGCGCGTACCGTGTCACCACGCTCGGTCCAGCTGCTTAGGCGCCGATTCACCGTGACATTGGCGCCTTCCCAGACCACCACGGCGATGATGGCGGCAATGAGGATGGTGAGGAAGGCGGACAGCAGGCTGCGCCCGATGCTGCCGTCACCGAACCAGTCCAGCACGCTCCAGCCCCAGGACTGGAACAGCGCCAGGACCGTGACCAGGGTGACGATCACCCCCACCAGCCAGCGGGCCAGCGGATAGTAGCGCTGCAGGTGCAGATCGATGCTGCTGGCGCCTTCGCTCGGCGCAGGCTGGAACAGGCGGCCGAGCAGGCCGAGCAGGAAAACCGCCGCCAGGCGGCCAAGGATGACGATGCCGGCCGAAAGGGCGACGAAATTCATCAGCCGTGGCAGGCCGTCTTCGATGTCGAGCGCCCACATGGTCCAGCCGCCCAGCACGAAGACCGCGGCGAACAGGGCCCACACCTGACCCAGCCAGGCGCGCAGCACGGTCAGGGCGCCATTGCCGTCCTGGCGCCCGGCGATGCGCATGGCCACCGGTCGGCGGACGTGAAAGATCAGGCCGACCACCAGCAGATGCGCGAGCAGCGAAACCAGTTTGACGATGGCTTCGCGCCCAGCCTCGCTGGCGCCGAGGATGTCCGCCGCCTGCGCCAGCGCCAGGCCAAAGGTGACCAGGGCGACGAAGGCATGCAGCCAGCGCAGCAGCGTGCAGGCCAGTCCCGTCCGTACCTTGAGCAGGCGGATGCCGTGGGCGGCGGGATCGATCAACAGGCGGACGACGATCAGCGCGAGGCGGGTGGTGAGATAGGCACCGATGAAGCCTCCGACCAGTTCGCGCTGGCTGGCGTCCGTCCCCACCAGGTAGTGGATGAGCAGTGCCGCGACCGTCCAGAACACCAGCAGCGGTAGCAGTTCCAGCAGCAGCAGGCCCAGGGCGAAGGGCAGGTGACGCAGCGTGGTCCAGTGTTCCTCGGCGCTGGGCCGGGCGCGCGCGGCAGCGCTGGCGTCGGGGCTGGCGGACTCGGCGACAGGCTCGCTCTGTGGCGGCGCGGCGCTGTCGGCTGGCGCGATGGGCACCTCTTCCAGCTGGTCCACCCCATCGCGCTGGATCTTGACCAGCGCCACGGCAGATTCGGCTGGACGGGTAGCGGCTTCTTCATCGGCGGCGGTGGCAGCGGGGGAAGGCTGCTGAGTGGCCGCCTGCTGGGCCTGGTGCCGAGCGTGGCTGTCGGCCTGATCGGCATGACGCTGCAGGTTTTGCCGCGGGCGTTGGAGTAGCCGGTGCACCAGCCATTCGCCGAGCAGGCCGGCGGCGAAAAGGGTGCCAAGGGTCAGCAGGGCCTGCAACAGGGCGCGGCGGCCCGCTTCGGAGGTAAAGCTGGCACGTGACCAGTCCGGCAAGGTGCGTATCGCCCGCTGCACCTGATTCAGCTCGGCGCCCAGGTGGTCGGCCCAGCGACCGACGCGATTGAGCGTCTGGGCGATAAGGCCGTTGGCCTCCAGGGGTACCAGCGCCTTTTCCTCGCTGGCTGCCGGAGCGGGGGCTGGGGCAGCCGCCGTGGCCGGCGCCGCGGCGGCAGGCGTTCCGCTGGCGCTCGCCGGCTGGCTGGCGATGGCCTGAAGCGTCAGGATCAGCTCCTGGCGACGTTGCGGATCCTGCAACAGGGCCGCGACCTGGCGCGCCTGCTGCGGGTCGAGTCCGGCAGGGGCGTTGGCAGGGGTTTCGGCAGCCCGCAGGGGTAGGGCGAGGAACAGCAGCAACAGGGAGAGCAGGAGAGTCGGCATGGGCAGGGCAGCGGTCATGGCCAGGAGTCAGCCAGTTAGGACCTTCTATCGCCGCCTATGCTCCCTTCAACCTGCGATCGTCTGCCGCTGCAGGCGGCGCCAGTCGCCGGGCGTCTGCTCGGTCCAGCGCTTGAACGCGCGCTGGAAGGCAGCCGGCGAGGCAAAACCCAGGAGATAGGCGATCTCGCCGAAACTGGCCTCGGTATCGCGGATATAGGCCAACGCCAGGTCGCGGCGGGTGAGATTGAGCAGGGTGCGGTACTGGGTGCCTTCCTCGGCGAGCTTGCGCCTGAGGGTCCAGGAGGGCAGGCGCAACCGTACGGCGATCTGCTCCAGGGTCGGCTCGCCATGGCGCAGCAAGGGCCCCATGACCTCGATCACCCGCTCGCTGAGGCCACGGGTACGCGTCAGGCGGGCACGCTCGGCTTCGCTAAGCGCCAGCAACTGGCGCCAGGTGGCGGGGCAGTGCTCGGGGCCGGTCAGGCTCAGGGCGCGGGCGTCGAGCAAGAGGGCGTTCTCGGCGGCGCCGAATTCCACCGGGCAACCGAAGGCGGCCTCGTAGGGCGCCAGGTCCGCCGGCGCCGGGTATTCGATGAGCACACGGCGGGGCTGCAGGGGACCACCGGCCACGGTGCCCAGCAACGCCAGCCAGGCGCTGAGCACCACGTCGACCACGAAGCTGTTGTAGGCGTTGTAGGGGCTGATGCTATAGAAGTGCAGCCAGGCGTCGCGCCCCTGGGCCGCATAGCGCGACTGGCCACGGTAGTTACGGCCATAGAGCGGCTCCAGCGCCAGCAGCGTTTCCGCGGCATGGCGGACATCCGGTGCCTGGGCCACCGTCACCCCCGCGAGCCCGAGGAA
Organism: Pseudomonas oryzihabitans; assembly: GCF_001518815.1. NCBI lineage: Bacteria > Pseudomonadati > Pseudomonadota > Gammaproteobacteria > Pseudomonadales > Pseudomonadaceae > Pseudomonas > Pseudomonas oryzihabitans. Next base: position 3,009,578 of record NZ_CP013987.1, on the reverse strand, counting down.
GGCCGGACGCATCGCCTGGCCCATGGCCAGACCCAGCGCCGGATCGCCGGTCAGCTCCAGGGCGGCATGACCAAGACGCATGTAGTGGGGGATCGACAGCCGTCCACCGGGTTCGGCCAGCCGCGCCGCCGTCAGGCCAAAGCGATCGAGCAGACCCGTGGCGTCCGCCCCGCGAGTGGCCACCGCGGCGGCCAGCGCCAGCACGAAACCGGTGGAGAGGTCGCCCAGGCGCAGCGCGGGTGCGCTCATAGCCGCAGATTGAGCAGCTTGCTGCCGCTGCGGGCGGGGTCGGTCGCCGATTCTCCGTCCGGCGTGAAGGCCTGACTGGGGCCGCTGGCCTGCCATTCCCAGAGGCGTCCCCGCAGGTGAACTTCCAGCGCGGCGCGGATACCGGCGGCGCGCAGACGCTGAGGATCGAAGGGCGCGGGTGCCGGGGTGGCCTCCGAGGCAAGGGCGGGAATGGCCAGTAGATCGACCTGGGGGGCGTCCAGCACGCCAGTGCGTCCGGTATCACTACCCTGGATGACGCCCAGGCGGCCCAGCGGCGTATCCAGCCGCAGCAGCGGCGGACTGAGGTCATCGCCTACCTCGCTGGCCGTCAGCGGTCGCACCAGCGGCTCGCCCAGTGGTTTGCCATCAGGGCCAAACACAAGGGTGACATTGCGTAGCGGTCCGCTGCCCACCTGCAATTCGCCGTCGACTAGCGCCGGACCGGGCAGGACGATGGAGCCGGCCACCAGGGTGACGCCGTACTCGCGGGCGAGGCCGGCGAAGAGCTGCTGATAGGCACTCGCCATGTCCCAGGCCTTCATGCGCAGCAAGCTATCGGCCAGGCGGCGATCCCCTGCGCTCTGGAACCAGGCCCGGGCGACCCGCAGCGGGTTGCCCAGGACCAGCCATTCGATGGCTTCCTTGCTCTGAGCGGCGGCGTAGACCTCGGGCTTTTCGCCCATCAGCGCCAGGGGCGTGCCCAGGTGCTCGGGCAGCACCACGATGGTCTGGGCGCCGATCAGGCCCAGCCGGCGGGCATTGGCCAGGTAGGCGTCGAGCTTGAGACGCAGCCGCTCGGGATTGCCATAGTCCAAGGCCACCAGCTCGGGTTCGATTCCCAGCAGGTTGCCGGTGGCAGCCGCGGCCGGCGTGGTGGTCAGATCCACCGCCAGGCTGCTGCGCAGATCAGACAGGTAATGGAAGGCTGGCCGCTGGGCCACCCAGCCCGCCAGCACGGCGAACAGGGCGATCAGCACCAGGAACACGAGCTTGCGCATCGGCACTCCAGAGCGGTCCCGGCCCCCTTGGCCGGGCGGAATAAAGGTGCTCAGGGTAGGAGACCGCGCCGTCACTGCCAAGGGGTGGCTGTGCATTTGGGTAAAGAGGTTGTCATTTCTGGTGATTGAGGCCCGGCCCTGCTGCTCCTATCGTGGCGCCAGGCTTTCCTAGAAAGGCCAATGACCGGAGACCGCCATGATTGAGCTTGCCCCTCGTAATACCACCCCTGTGAACAGCTATCCGCATCTGCTCGAACCCCTGCCAGTGGGAGCGATCACGTTGCGCAATCGCGTGGTGATGGGCTCCATGCATACCGGGCTGGAAGAGCGGCCGGGTGGTTTCGCACGAATGGCGGCCTTTTTCGCCGAGCGGGCCCGCGGTGGCGTGGGCCTGATCGTCACCGGTGGCATCGCGCCCAATGAGGAAGGCGCCGTGGCCAAGGGCGCGGCCAAGCTGACCACCGCCGAGGAAGCCGAGCACCACCGCCCGGTGACCGAGGCCGTACACGCCGCGGGTGGTCGCATCTGCCTGCAGATCCTGCATGCCGGTCGCTATGCCTATAACCCACTGCTGGTGGCGCCCTCGGCGTTGCAGGCGCCGATCAATCCCTTCACCCCGCGTGAGTTGCAGGATGCCGAGGTCGAGGCGCAGATCGCCGCCTTCATCCGGTGTGCCCAGCTGGCGCAGCAGGCCGGCTACGATGGCGTCGAGGTGATGGGCTCCGAAGGCTATTTCATCAACCAGTTCATCGCCGCACGGACCAACCACCGCACGGATCGCTGGGGTGGCGATTTCGCCAGTCGCTGCCGCCTGGCGCTGGCCATCGTCGAGGGCATCCGTGCGGCCACCGGTCCGGACTTCCTCATCATCTTCCGCCTCTCGCTGCTGGATCTGGTGGAGCAGGGCAGCACGCCCGAGGAATGCCTGCAGCTGGCGCGCTGGCTGGAGGCCGCCGGGGTGAGCCTGATCAATACCGGTATCGGCTGGCACGAGGCGCGCATTCCCACCATCGCGACCCTGGTGCCGCGTGGTGCCTTCGCTGCGGTCACCGCCCAGCTCAAGGGCCACGTCAGGGTGCCGCTGATCGCCACCAACCGCATCAATACCCCGGAGGTGGCCGAGGCCATCCTTGCCGCCGGCCAGGCCGACCTGGTGTCCATGGCGCGCCCGCTGCTGGCCGATCCTGAGTTCGTCGCCAAGGCCGCCGCCGGCCGGGCCGACGAGATCAATACCTGCATCGCCTGCAACCAGGCCTGCCTGGACCATACCTTCGCCGGCAAGCTGACCAGCTGCCTGGTCAATCCGCGTGCCTGCCACGAAACCGAATTGCAGATCCTGCCCACGGCTCAGCCTCGCACCTTCGCCGTGGTCGGTGCCGGACCGGCTGGCCTGGCCGCCGCCTGCACCCTGGCCGAGCGGGGCCATGGCGTGGTGCTGTTCGAGTCAAGCGAGCGCATTGGAGGCCAGTTCAATGTCGCCAAGCGCATCCCCGGCAAGGAGGAGTTCGGCGAGACCCTGAGGTATTTCCAGCGCCGCCTGGAGCGGCTCGGCGTCGAAATCCGTCTCAATCACCGGGTCACCGCCGCCGAGCTGCAAGCCGGTGACTTCGAGGCCGTGCTGCTGGCCACCGGGGTGACCCCGCGCGTTCCACCCATCCCCGGCGTCGACCATCCCAAGGTGCTGGGCTATCTGGACGTGCTGCTGGAACGCAAGCCGGTAGGGCGGCGGGTGGCCCTGATCGGTGCCGGCGGCATCGGCTTCGACGTGGCGGATTTCCTTACCCATGGGCACCAGGACGCCGACCCCATCACCGCCTTCTACCAGGAGTGGGGCATAGATCCCAGCTTCAGCAACCGCGGTGGCCTGGCCCCGGCCGCGCCGCCGGCAGTGCCGCGTGAGGTCTGGCTGTTGCAGCGCAAGCCCGGCAAGCCCGGCAAGGGCCTCGGCAAGACCACCGGCTGGATCCATCGCGCGCGGCTACAGCAGCGCGGCGTCCAGGCGGTGGGCGGCGTGGAGTATCTGCGCATCGACGATGCCGGCCTGCACCTGCGCCTGCCCGATGGCACCGAGCAGCTGCTTGAGGTGGATAACGTGGTGCTCTGCGCCGGTCAGGAATCCCTGCGTGAGCTGGAAGACGAGCTGGTTGGCGCTGGCATGGCGGTGCACCGGGTTGGTGGCGCGGATGTCGCGGCCGAGCTCGATGCCAAGCGCGCCATCGACCAGGCCACCCGACTTGCCGCTCAGCTGTAACTCTTCGTTGCAATCAGGGATGATTTCTGTGACGCGCTCCGCATAACATCTTCTCTGGGCCGACCCTCGTCCCAATGTCCGGTCTCTCTTCCATCCCGTCGACCAGGATTGGCTAAGCTGCCGTCCTGATGCGCCGGGTGGGGGCCTGGCGTTTCGGAGACGTCGGGCGGGACGCAGCACGAGCGCGTCGTCGCCTGGAGGTTGGCGGTAGGGGCCTGTCCGGTCGCTTCGACCCTGGCATGCCCATGCCCAAGCGGGCACCTGGCGCCAGCCTCGGAATTCATGTGGGATCGACAGAGCACGCGGCTACAGATGGCAGAGACGTTGAACGAAGAGGCGGTACTGACCCCGGTGGTGCTGGGGTTCGGCGACCAGGGCGTGAACCGCGCCCTGTTGTTTCCCGATTTCCAGGCGCTCTGGCAGGGCGAGCAGGGACTGCTCGACTGTGCCGGACGGCGCCATCGCTTCGTCTATCTGCTGCTGGATGACCATCGCCGGGTCAAGGCCGCGGTGTTCTTTCTGCTGGCCTTCGATGCCCAGGGCAGTCCGCTGCCGGAATGGGACCTGCCGCTGGGGGAGCTGGCCGAGCGCGGCGGCGTTGGTCCCGATCTGGGCGCCGGACCAATCCGGCTGGCCAGCCGCAGCCAATGTCCCCTTTCCTGGCACCAGGGCGATCTCTGGGATCCACGCAGCGATGCCGAACACGACGACTGGCAGGCGATCCGTGACTGCCTTGGGCTGGTCGCGCCCCGCGATGGCGAGGTCGAGCTGGCCGGCGAATACCATCCCAGCGCCGCTGACGGCATCGACGTCGAGGCCCGTCTCGAACGGGTCCGCCGCATCCTCGCCCAGGAGCATCAGGAGGCGCTGGACAAGCTGATCGCCGGCCAGCGCACCCGCCTGCTCACCCTGACCCGTCAGCACCAGGAAGACCTGGCGCGCCTGCAACGCGACGCCGACGAGTTGCGCACCGCCAAGGCCGAGCTGGAGGTGCGCTACGCGGCCCTGGCCCAGCACCTGGAGCAGCAGCACGAGCTGGCTCGTCAGCAGCGCGAAGAACTCAACGAACAGATGCACACCCTGGAAAGAAACGCCCTCTACAAGATCGAGGCGCTGCGCATCCAGGCCGAGGCCGAAAGCGAGGCCCGGGTAGCCGCCGCGGTAGGCGAGCTGAAGAACCAGCTGACCATCCGCGAGGTAGAGCTCAAGTACCGCGACGAGCTGGACGGCCAGTTGCAGGACGACATCCGCCAGCTGCGCGAACGCTGCGCCCAACTGGTCGGCGACAGCAACGAGGGTCAGCTGGAGCGCCTGGCTCGCCAGGGCATCCTCTTCGTCACCTTCCAGCCGGGTGCCGGGCACCTCATCCTCAGCCGCCAGGACGTTCCGCGCTTCAGCGCCGATCCGCTGGGTTTCGTCGCCGACCACTGCAAGGTCAGCCGGGAGCAGTACCAGCGCTGGCTGGAGCATCACCAGCAGCCGGTGTGCCAGGCCGAGGTGGACGGCGAGCGCTGCGGCCGGCCAGTGGTCCGCGTGGAGCATCCCGCCCAGTTCGATCCCCTGCGCTCGACCCGTTGCGCCGAGCATCGCGGCGATGACAGCGGTGGCGACGCGGTCGCGCTCTGATCCCTACGGCTCTTCCGATGACCTGTCCTTCACCCGCCGTGCTTCAGGAGGTGCATCTTGCACCCCTGGCCGCGCGTGGCCTGCGTCTCGCCGTGTTGCGCCTGGATCAGCGCCCGGCCGGCCAGAACGGCAACAAGGGTTACAAGCTGCGGCCCTGGCGCGAATGCCTGGCGCGGGGTGAGGGCCGTGGCCTGATCAGCCTGGGCGGCGCCCATTCCAACCATTTGCACGCCCTGGCGGCGGCTGGACGGGAGGAGGGCTTCGTGACCGTCGGCCTCTTGCGCGGCGAAGCCTGCCTGACGCCTACCGTCCAGGATCTCCAGGACAGTGGCATGACCCTGCACTGGCTAGGCTATGGTGGTTATCGTCGTCGCCACGACGCCGACTTCTGGCAGCCCTGGCAGGTGCGCTATCCACACCTGCTGCCCATTCCCGAGGGCGGTTGCGATGAGCGAGCCGCCCAGGCCTGCGCGGGAATCGTCGCGGACGTGCGCCGGGGCCTCGCCGTGCTGGGCTGGCCCGATTGCCAGCAACTCTGGCTGGCCGCCGGCACCGGCACCACCCTGGCCGGGGTGATCCGCGCCGCCGCTGCCGGCTGGCGGGTGGTAGGTGGCCTGGCGGTGCCACCCGGGCATGGCGTCGAGGGCACTCTCGACACGCTACTGGCTGGGCAGGCCGCCTCGAACTGGCGCCTGGTGGATGCCAGTCGCGGCGGCTTCGGTCGGATCGACGCCGAATTGGCCAGGGCCATGGCGGCGTTCGAGGACCAGACGGGCATCCCTCTGGATCCGCTCTATACCGGCAAGCTCTGGCTCGCCCTGTGGCAGGAGATCGAGCGCGGCGCGGTGGCGGCGGGCAGTCGCCTGGTGCTGATCCACAGCGGCGGCCTCCAGGGTCGCCGTGCGCTGGAGGCTCAGCTGGCCAGGCTGGCGGCAGACTGAGTTGGCCAACCTTCGGGCACCAGGAACAGGCGGGCTTCCTCCTCACCCGCGAGGTCGCGGCGCACCAGCAGCTGCGGCCAGATCGGTTCGTCCTCCGGCACCGGCAGGCAGGGGGTGTCGGCCACCGCTGGCGCCAACCAATGTCCCTTGGGCAGCACCTCCCAGTGCCCCTCAGGCATCAGCCTTCGCTCGCACCATAGCTGGGGCTGTGGGGGTGGCAGGGCGCCGGTCGGCCAGGGGAGGGGATTGGCGAGTGGCTGGAACAGATACCCACCCATCCACAGCGCTGCCCGTGGGGGCGCTATGTCCAGCGCCGCCAGACTGGCCTGGGCCAGGGGCGTGGCCGACAGCGGCAGCTGGCGCTGGCGCAGATGGGCGAGCTTGCGCGCCAGCTGGTCCTCGCCGCCGGGACCCAACCAGCGCGGCGCGTCCGGTGGGCCTTCACCCAGGTAGAACTTCACTGCCAGCTCCAGGTGATGAACGCCCTCGGCATCCTCCACCAGGAGATCCAGTTCACCCAGGGTGCGCTCGCCTTCGCGCAAGGGCAGGTTGGCCGCGCGCAGCCGTACGCCAGGTGCGCGCGCCAGGGCGAATTGCCAGAGTCTTTCATACTGCCGGCCCAGGCGGCGGTCGCTGCCCTGGGCGAGCCATGCGGCCAGCTCGGCGGGCGCCGCGTCCTGTTGCCGCAGCCAGTCGGCCAGTCGTGCCGGCTCGCGCGCCCAGTCGCTGGCGCGCAGCGGATGACGGGTATCGGTGGTCGTCAGCAGCGGCGGAGCGACCAGGGTCCAGGCGAGCGCACGCACCTGGGGCTGGCTCAGGCGGCGGGGCAGGGCGTGCAGCTCGGCGAAGGGCGTCATGGTGCCAGCATAGGCCAGGCGAGGCCCCTGCGGATCACCTCGGGCGACCCGTGGTCGGATGGAGGCGGTTTGCCGCTGCCACGGGCTTTCGCCCATACTTTCCGCCCAATCCAGTCAACGGGGCCGCCGGCGCGTCATGGACTCCTTTCGTAACATCGGCATCATCGGTCGACTCGGCAGCACCCAGGTGCTGGATACCATCCGCCGGCTCAAGACCTTTCTGCTGCAACGCGGGTGCAACGTCATCCTGGAAAACACCATTGCCGAGGTGCTGCCCGGGCATGGTCTGCAGACGGTGTCGCGCAAGCTCATGGGCGAGATCTGCGACCTGGTGATCGTGGTCGGCGGCGACGGCAGCCTGCTCGGCGCCGCCCGCGCCCTGGTCCGTCCACGGGTGCCGGTGCTGGGCATCAACCGTGGCAAGCTGGGGTTTCTCACCGACATCCGTCCCGACGAGCTGGAGACCAAGGTCGCCGAGGTGCTCGACGGCCAGTACCTGATGGAGACGCGCTTTCTGCTCGACGCCTTCGTCGAGCGCGGCGGCGAGATGATCGGCCAGGGCGATGCGCTCAACGACGTGGTGCTGCACCCCGGCAAGTCCACCCGGATGATCGAGTTCGAGCTGTACATCGATGGGCAATTCGTCTGCAGCCAGCGCGCCGATGGCCTGATCGTCGCCACGCCCACCGGCTCCACCGCCTACTCGCTGTCGGCCGGCGGCCCCATCATGCATCCCAAGCTGGATGCCATCGTGGTGGTGCCCATGTACCCCCACACCCTGTCCAGCCGGCCCATCGTGGTGTCCGGCGACAGCACCCTGTCGATCCTGGTATCGCCGAACATGACGATCTATCCGCAGGTCTCATGTGATGGCCAGAATCATTTCACCTGCGCACCCGGCGATACCGTGACCATTCAGAAGAAGCCCCACAAGCTCAGGCTGATCCATCCGCTGGATCACAACTACTACGAGATCTGCCGGACCAAGCTCGGCTGGGGCAGTCGGCTGGGAGACGACTGATGCCCCTGGGCTACGATCTGATCGGCGACATCCATGGCTGCGCCCATACCCTGGACCTGCTGCTGGAGCGCCTCGACTACCGGCAGGTGGACGGCGTCTGGCAGCATCCCGAGCGCCAGGCGATCTTTCTCGGCGACCTGGTCGACCGCGGGCCGCGCATCCGCGGCTCCCTGCGCCGAGTGCGCGCCATGGTCGAGGGCGGTCATGCCCACTGCATCCTCGGCAACCACGAACTCAACGCCCTGGCCTGGCACACCCCGGCCAGTCCCGGTACCGGCCAGACCTGGGTGCGTGAACACACGCCCCGGCACCGCCAGCTGATCCAGGAGACCCTGGCCGCCTTCGCCGATCATCCCCAGGAGTGGCAGGACCACCTGCGCTGGCTGTACACCCTGCCGCTGTGCAAGGACTTCGGCCACTTCCGCATCGTCCACGCCTGCTGGGATCAGCCGCTGATCGACGAATTCCTGCATCACTATCCCGATGCCTGCATCGACGAGGATTTCGTGCGCCAGTCCATCATCGCCGGCAGCCTGCCAAGTCGGGTCGCTTCGCGACTGCTCAACGGTGTGTCACTGCCCTTGCCCCATGGTCTGCGCCTCACCGGCAGCGATGGCTATGTGCGAGCGCGCTTTCGCACCAAGTTCTGGGAGAGCGATCCCCAGACCTACGGCGACGTGGTCTTCCAGCCCGATGCCTTGCCGGCGGAAATCGCCTGTGAGCGTCTGAGCGACGAGGAAAAGGCCGGGCTGCTCTGCTATGGCGAAGGTGAGCCGCTGCTGTTCGTCGGTCACTATTGGCGCGATGGTCATCCCGAACCCCTGCGGCCCAACCTGGCCTGTCTGGACTACAGCGCGGTCAAGTACGGCAAGCTGGTCGCCTATCGCCTCGATGACGAGCGCCAGATCGACCCGGACAAGTTCGTCTGGATCGACGTGCAGCGCGAGGAGGGCCGATGAACCAGCCGCAACCCGTGCTACGCGTGCCGCTGGGCCGCGATCTGCTGGGCTTCACCCGCCTGCTGCGCCGGCTGCAGATCCGCCATCGCGTGGTGGAAGAGGGCGACAGCCAGGTGGTCTGGGTGCTGGACCCTCTGCGCGTCGAGGAAACCCGCAGCCTCTATGAGCGCTATCCCGATGGCGATCCCCAGGGCGAAGTCCAGATCACCCGTCGGCCACGCGGCTTCGGCCTGCTGGCGCAGCTCAAGGCCAGCCCGGTCTCCGCGGTTTTCCTCATTGTCACCCTGGTCCTGGGCCTGGTCACCGAACTGGGCGACAACCTGGCGCTGATCCATTACCTGACGCTGCAGGAATTCCGCCTGATCGATGCCGAGCACATCGCCTTTCTCGATCTCGACGTCAGCCTGTCCCGAGGGCAATGGTGGCGCCTGGTCACGCCGATCTTCCTGCACTTCGGCCTGCTGCACCTGGCGATGAACGCCCTCTGGTTCTGGGAACTGGGCCGGCGCATCGAATTCCGTCAGGGCGGCCTGATGCTGCTGCTCCTGACCCTGGTCTTCGCCACCAGCTCCAACCTCGTGCAGTACGCCTGGACCGGGCCGGCGCTGTTCGGCGGCCTGTCCGGCGTGCTCTATGGCCTGCTCGGCCATTGCTGGCTGTTCCAGTGGCTGTCACCCAATCCGGCCTATCGCATGCCGCGCGGCGTGGTGGCCATGATGCTGATCTGGCTGTTGATCTGCCTCACCGGGGTCTTCGACCTGCTCGGTTTCGGCTCCATCGCCAATGGCGCCCATGTCGGCGGCCTGGTGCTGGGCTGCCTTACCGGCTTGCTGGGCGGTGCGCTGGCGCGTCTGCGCCAGCGCTGATCAGCGCCGCCGCTTGAGTTCCGGGGCCAGGCTCAGGGCGTTGCGATAGCGCCCACGGTGCTGGCTGCGTCGGCGGAGCCAGAGCCCGATCAACAAAGACAGGATACCCCCGCCCAGGAAACCCTGGGCCGTCTCGCGTGCCATTGGCAGGTAAGGCGTCACCTGCGGCAACTGCAACCAGGCCACGGTGCCGACAAGCAACGCGGCGAGGCCAGTGAGTGCGGAGAGCGTCCCCACGCCAGCGGTCAGGGAGGTCAGAAAGGGCCGCCGCAAGCGCAGTGGCGGCGGATCGAAATGGTCGTGCTCGGGCAACTGCATGCTCATACCCCAGGCTTTTTATCAGGCCGCCGAGGTTATACGCCTCGACGTGCCTTGGCGAGCCTGAAAAGCCCGGGCTAGCGCAGCAACTGCCGCGCACCCTGCTTGAGCATGTCCCAGCCGTTCGGATCGCCGCTGGCGATGGAGCCAAGGAAGGCCCGCGCCTGTTCGAAGCTGATATGTGGCGGCAACGGCGGCACGCTGGGATCGGTGACGAACTCCAGCACGACCGGGCGATCCGCCTCGAAGGCCTGCTGCCAGGCATCCGCCACCTCGTCCGGTCGATGGATGCGCAGGCCCTTGAAGCCCAGCAGCTCGCCATAGCGCGCATAGGGGAAGTCGAGCACGTCCTGGGCCGGCGCGAACTTGGGATCACCAGCCAGGGCGCGCTGCTCCCAGGTCACCTGGTTGAGGTCGCCATTGTTGAGCACCATGACGATGAAGGTCGGGTTGCTGAATCTCTTCCAGTACTGCTGCAGGGTAACCAGCTCGGCGTTGCCGTTCATCTGCATGGCGCCATCACCCACCAGGGCGATCACCGGGCGATCCGGGTGGGCGAACTTGGCGGCGATGGCGTAGGGAATGCCGCAGCCCATGGTCGCCAGCTTGCCCGACAGCGAGCCCATCATCTGGCCGCTCATGCGGATGTCGCGGGCGTACCAGTTGGTGTGGGAGCCGCTGTCGCCGCAAAGGATGGCGTCGCGTGGCAACTGGCTGGACAGCTCGAAGAACACCCGCTGCGGATTGATCGGATCAGCCGGCGCCAGGGCGCGCTGCTTGATCGAGTGCCAGGATTCCGCGACGCTCTTTTCGATGCGCGTGCGCCAACCATCGTGGGGCTTGCTCTCCAGCAGCGGCAGCAGTCGGCGCAGGGTTTCCGCGGCATCGCCCAGCAGCGGCTGCTCGATGGGATACCTCATGCTGATGTTGCGCGCATGCAGATCGATCTGTACCGCCCGCGCCTGGCCTTCCTTGGGCAGGAATTCGGTATAGGGAAAGGTCGAGCCAACGATCAGCAGGGTGTCGCATTCCTTCATCAGCACATCGCTGGCCTCGGTCCCGAGCAGGCCGATGGAGCCGGTGACGTAGGGCAGTTCGTCGGAGACCACGCCCTTGCCCAGCAGCGCCTTGGCCACCCCGGCGCTGAGCTTTTCCGCTACCGCCATGACCTCGCTACGTGCCTGCAGGGCGCCAGCGCCTACCAGCATGGCGACCTTCTTGCCGGCATTGAGGATATCGGCGGCAGACTGCAGATCGTCTTCCTGGGCATAGGGCCGGGGTGGAATGGCCCCTGCGCCAGACAGCACATTGGCGTGCTGGTGTGGTGGGCTTTCCACTGCCGGCAGCTGCTGGATGTCGTTGGGGATGATCACCGTGGCCACCTGGCGCTCGGCGATGGCCACGCGGAAGGCGCGGTCGATGACATGTCGCAGTTGCGCCGGGTGCACCACCGTCTCCACATAGGCGGAGACGTCCTTGAACAGGGTATGCAGGTCGACTTCCTGCTGGTAGTCGCTGCCAAGCGAAGAGGCGGCCTGCTGGCCCACCAGGGCAACCACCGGCATGTGGTCCATCTTGGCATCGTACAGGCCGTTGAGCAGGTGGATGGCGCCGGGGCCTGAGGTGGCCAGGCAGACGCCCACCTCGCCGGTGAACTTGGCATGGGCACAGGCCATGAAGGCGGCCATCTCTTCATGGCGTACCCGCACATAGTCGAACTGGTCGGCCACCCGGCCCAGGGCGCCCATGATGCCGTTGATGCCATCGCCGGGATAACCAAAGATGCGCTCGACGTTCCACTGGCCGAGACGTTCCCAGAGATGGTCGGCTACGGTCTTGCTCATGTCGTTCTCCTCGTTGAAGGTCTAGGCTTAGGAAGAAGGGCCCGGACGTTAAGTTCCTGCAGCCGGACCGGGCGCGGGTTAGAATGCGCGGCTGATCATCCGGAGCCTTTCATGAGCGAATCCCGCCTGCGCACCTTGCGCGACCACATCCGCTGGGCCGTCAGCCGCTTCCATGCCGAAGAGCTGTTCTTCGGCCATGGCCATGACAACGCCTGGGACGAGGCCCGCGCCCTGGTGCTGGGCGCCGTGCATCTGCCCTGGGACACCGCCGACCGCTACCTGGACTGCGCCCTGGAAGACGACGAGCGCTACGAACTGGGCGTGCTGCTGCACAAGCGCATCCAGGAGCGGGTGCCCACCGCCTATCTGCTTGGCGAGGCCTGGTTCTGCGGCTTGCCGTTCACCGTCGACGAGCGGGTGTTGGTGCCGCGCTCGCCCATCGGCGAGCTGATCGAAGCGCAATTCGCGCCCTGGCTACCAGCCACGCCGGCGCGCATCCTCGATCTCTGCACCGGCTCGGGCTGCATCGGCATCGCCTGCGCCTATGCCTTCCCCGAGGCCGAGGTGGCCTTGGGTGATCTGTCCTACGACGCCCTGGAAGTGGCCTGGCAGAACATCGAGCGGCACGGGCTGGAGGAACGCGTCTATACCGTGCAGGGCGATGGCTTCGCCGGCCTGCCGGGGCAGCGCTTCGACCTGATCGTCAGCAACCCGCCCTATGTGGATGCCGAGGACTTCGCCGACATGCCGGCCGAGTACCAGCACGAACCCGCGCTGGGCCTGGCCTGTGGCGACGACGGCCTGGACCTGGTGCGACGCATGCTGGCCGAAGCGGCCGATCACCTCACCGAGCAGGGCATCCTGATCGTGGAGGTGGGCAACAGCCAGGTCCACGTCGAGGCGCTCTATCCGGAAGTCGATTTCACCTGGCTCGAATTCGAGCGCGGCGGCCATGGCGTCTTCCTGCTCGCCGCCGCCCAATGCCGCGAGCACCAGGCGCTGTTCCGCAGCCGTCTGGTCCCCTGATCACCCGCGGTCGCCCCGCGGCGGCCGCCCTTTCTTTACCGAGGTCTACCCGTGTTTACCGAACTCGCTCTGCACGAGCGCCTGCTCAAGGCCCTCGATACCCTGGGCTTCAAGACGCCCACTCCGGTCCAGGCCGCTGCCGTCGGCCCGGCCCTGGAAGGTCACGACCTGCGTGTCACCGCCCGGACCGGCAGCGGCAAGACCGCGGCCTTTCTGTTGCCGCTGCTGGATCGCCTGCTCAAGGATCCCCAACCCCGGTCGGGGGCCCGTGCGCTGATCCTGCTGCCGACCCGCGAGCTGGCCCAGCAGACCGCCAAGGAAATCGAACGCTTCGGCCAGTTCACCTTTCTCAAGGCCGGCGTGGTGATCGGCGGCGAGGACTTCCGCGTCCAGGCCGCCGGCCTGCGCAAGAATCCGGAGATCCTGGTGGCCACCCCCGGTCGCCTGCTGGAGCAGCGCAACGCCGGCAACGTGAACCTGAAAGACATCGAGATGCTGGTGCTCGACGAAGCCGACCGCATGCTCGACATGGGCTTCTCCGAGGACGTGCTGCAGATCGCCGCGAGCTGCGAGCGCGAGGGTCGCCAGACCCTGCTGTTCTCCGCTACCAGCGGCGGCAACAGTCTGCGCCAGGTGGTCGAGCAGGTCCTGCGCGAGCCGCAGAATCTCATGCTGGACCGTACCGGCGAACTGAACGAAGCCGTGGTGCAACAGGTGATCCTGGCCGACGAGCCGCCGCACAAGGAGCGCCTGCTGCAGTGGCTGCTGGCCAACGAGACCTACCGCAAGGCCATCGTCTTCACCAACACCAAGGTGCAGGCCGATCGCCTGACCGGCCGCCTGGTGGCCGAGGGCCTCAAGGTCTTCGTGCTGCATGGCGACAAGGACACCAAGGACCGCAAGCTGGCCGTCGAGCGGCTGCAGAGCGGTGCGGTCAAGGTGCTGATCGCCACCGACGTGGCCGCCCGCGGCCTGGACGTCGAAGGCCTCGACCTGGTGATCAACTACGACCTGCCGCGCAGTGGCGACGAATACGTCCACCGCATCGGCCGTACTGGTCGCGCGGGCGAGGCGGGTACGGCGATCTCCTTCGTCACCCATGGCGACTGGAACCTGATGTCCAGCATCGAGCGCTATCTCAAGCTGAGATTCGAGCGTCGTCAGCTGCCAGGCCTCAAGGCCAGCTACAACGGTCCGAAAAAGCTCAAGGCCTCGGGCAAGGCCGCTGGCGTCAAGAAGAAAAAGACCGAGGGCAAGAAGGACGGCAAGGCCAAGACCAAGGCCAAACCCAAGTCCGAGCGTCGTCCCGGTGCCCTGGTGCCGACCTCGGCCGACGGCTTCGCGCCGCCGCGCAAGCGCACCCAGGAGTGATCCGGCGCCGTGCGTGAGGCGGGTACCGCTCACGCACGGCAGGGCAGGCTAGTGCTTGGCGGTGTTGTCGAACAGCTGGAAGACCGTCGCGCGACGGGTCGGCCGCTGCAGATCCGGTTGCTGGACCAGCAGCCAGGCCTGTAGCTCCGGTTCTGGCATGGGTTTGCCGATCCAGAAGCCCTGGCCCTCGTCGCAGCCCATGGCCAGCAGGCTGGCCAGCGCTTCTGCGGTCTCGATCCCTTCGGCGGTGATGCGAAAGCCCAGCTGATGGGACAGCTCGATCAGGGAACTCACGATCAGCCGGTCCTTGGTGCGATGGGTTAGCTCGCGGATGAAGCTGCGGTCGATCTTGATGGTATCGGCCGGCAGTTCACGCAGGTGCGAGAGGTTGTTGTAGCCGGTGCCGAAGTCATCGATGGCGATCCCTATGCCCAGCTCGCGCAAGGCGGCCAGTTGGCGGTGGATCAGCGCCGCATCGCCCAGCAGGGCATTCTCGGTGACCTCCAGCTCCAGACGCCGAGCATTGACCGGATAGCGCCGCAACAGCGCGGTGGTCTGGTCGGTGAAGTCCGGATCGTTGAGGTCATGGGCGGAGATGTTGATCGCCACACCCAGGCCGCGACCCTCGCGCTGCCAGGCATAGGCCTGGCTGATGGCGTTCTGCATCACCCAGCGACTCAAGGCGGTGATCAGCGCGGTCTTTTCCGCCAGGGGAATGAATTCCGCTGGGCTGATCGGTCCCAGGTGCGGATGCTCCCAGCGCAGCAGGGCCTCGACGCTCTGGCAGCGCCCCGTGGACAGGTCGATACGCGGCTGATAGACCAGGCTCAACTGGTCATCCGCACGCAGGGCCTGGGGCAGGGCGCTGAGCAGGGCGAAGGCGCGGCGGTAGCTGGCGTCGTGTTGCGGATCGAAGTGCCGGCAGCCGCGCATTTCGGCGCGGGCGTCATCCGCGGTGGCGATCAGGGCGCGTAGCCAGTCGGTAGGATGGTCGTCGGTCAGGGACATCACCCCCAGACCGAGGCGGCTCTGGATAGGAATGCCGTTGTAATCCAGCACCCCGGTCAGCTCGTGCTGCAGACGTTCGAGCAGGTCCCGTTGGGCGGCCTCGTCGGCGTCGTGCAGGAGAAAGCCGAAGCGCGCGGCGCCCAGCCGATACAGCGGCTGGTCGGACGGCAGCAGGCGGCGCAGGTGCTGCTTGATGGCGCGCTGCAG
Organism: Pseudomonas oryzihabitans; assembly: GCF_001518815.1. NCBI lineage: Bacteria > Pseudomonadati > Pseudomonadota > Gammaproteobacteria > Pseudomonadales > Pseudomonadaceae > Pseudomonas > Pseudomonas oryzihabitans. The sequence continues at coordinate 2,994,015 of NZ_CP013987.1, read as the reverse complement.
GCCATCGAAGTGCGCCTGGCCCATGGCCTTGATGAAGTCGTTGAGATAGCTCTGGGCGAACAGGTCGGCCGCCACCGCGACCACCCGGGTGCCCTGGCGGGTCAGGGCTTCGGCGTCCTCGATGAAGCGCTGGCCATTGGGCAGCTGGGTGACCGGGTCCCAGAAGGCCTCGGTACGCAGCAGCTCGATGTGCTGGGCCGCCAGCGCCGCCAGTTGCTGCAGTGCCAGCAGGCGGTCCTGAGGCAGGGCGGCCCGGGGTGCCGAATCGAACAGGCACAGGCTGCCCAGCATCAGGCCTTCGGCCGTGCGTAGCGGTGCGCCCAGATAGAAACGGATGTTCGGCTCCTCCTTGACCACCTTCAGATCGGCGAAGCGCGCATCGCTGCGGGCGTCTTCCACCTGCAGCGGCAGGGAGGTTTCCTGCAGGTGCTGGCAGAACGACTGGGAGCGCGGCACGGTAAAGGGCATGCAGCCCACCGTGGCCCGGCAGTGGACCTGCTGGCCATCGAGAAAGCAGATCATGGCGTAGGGGACGTCGAACAGTCGTGCGCAGAGGTCGGTGAGATCCTGGAAGGCACGGTCGGAGGGACGATCGATCAAGGCAAGATCACGCAGCAGTGCAAGACGCTGGCGTTCATTGGCCGCAGTGAGTGGAGCAGGCTCCATAGCAACGTCTCGGTGCGCTGTAGTAGCAGATTGCTACTTAGAGCGTGATCGGATCGAGAGTTCCCTTGTTGGTTGCATCACGACCGCCGGTACCTCCAGCGGTCTAGGCGGCGAAGTAGAAAACGGCGAACAACCGGGCCGGGTCGGTCCATACCTGTATCTGTCTGAAGCCGGCGTTTTCGGCGAGGGCGCGAAAGCTTTCCAGGCTGTATTTGTAGGAGTTTTCGGTATGGAGCCGTTCGCCTTCGTGGAAGGTGAAGCTCTCGCCTTCCAGACGCACGGTCTGGTCGCGGGTACTGACCAGATGCATCTCGATGCGCGAGGCGATGGGCTCGAAGAAGGCCAGATGGCGAAAGCGTGCCGGATCCAGGTCGGTATCCAGTTCACGGCGGATGCGCCGCAGCAGGTTGAGATTGAAGTCCGCGGTGACTCCGGCGGCGTCGTTGTAGGCCGCATCCAGTCGGGCCCGGTCCTTGATCAGGTCCACCCCGATCAGCAGGCCGCCAGTAGCCGGCAGCATCCGGTGCAGATTGCCGAGGAAAACGCCGGCTTCCTCGGGGGTGAAATTGCCGATGCTCGAACCCGGAAAAAAAGCGATGGGCCGCAGGCCGTCGAGGCTGTCGGGCAGGGTCATCGGCCGACTGAAATCGGCGCAAGCGGCACTCACATCCAGCCAGGGATAGTCAGCAGCCAGGCGCTGCGTGCTGCTGAGCAGGAATTCCCGCGAGATGTCGATGCCCAGGTAACCCGCCGGGCGCATGGCTTCCAGCAGCAGGCGCACCTTGCGACTGGCGCCACTGCCCAGCTCGACCAGCGCGGCGTCCCGGCCGGCCAGCCGAGCGATCTCGCCGGCCGCCGTGGCGAGGATTTTCTCTTCGGTACGGGTAGGGTAGTACTCGGGCTGCTGGGTGATTGCCTCGAACAGCTCCGAGCCGCGCTGATCGTAGAAGTACTTGGGCGACAACGCCTTGGGGGTCTGGGCGAAGCCCTGGAGCACATCGTCCCGCAGCGAGGTGCCGGCGCTGGCCACCGGCTGCTGATCGAAGAAGCGCACGGCAAGGGCCATGGGTCAGACCTCTCTGGCCAGACGCAGGCCGGAGAACTGCCAGCGCATGGTGGGATAGAAGAAGTTGCGGTAGGTGGCACGCACATGGTCCTGTGGGGTGGCGCAACAGCCACCGCGCAGCACCATCTGACCGGACATGAACTTGCCGTTGTATTCGCCCAGGCTACCTGGAAGTGGCTTAAAGCCGGGGTAGGGGCGGAAGGCGCTGCCGGTCCATTCCCAGACATCGCCGAACAGTTGGCGCATGCCCTGGCCTTCGCTGGCGACCGGTTGCAGACGGTCCTGCTCGACGAAATTGCCCAGGATCGGCTGGCGGGCTGCCACGGTTTCCCACTCCGCCTCGGTGGGCAGGCGGGCACCGGCCCAACTGGCATAGGCATCGGCTTCGTAGAAACTCAGGTGGCAGACCGGCGCCGCGGGGTCGACGGGGGTCAGGCCGCCCAGGGTGAAGTGGTGCCAGACACCATCCAGCTTCTGCCAGTACAGCGGCGCCTGCCAGCCGAGGCTGCGGATGGCCGCCGCGCCGTCGGACAGCCAGAGGTCGCTGCGGCCATAGCCGTTGTCTTCGATGAACGCCAGGTATTCGGCATTGGTGACCAGGCGATCGGCCAGCTGGAAGTCATCGACGAACTGCCGGTGGACCGGGGTCTCGCAATCGAAGGCGAAGCCTTCGCCGCCATGGCCGACATGACGGACGCCACCCGGGTGCGTCTCCCAGCCCAGGGACGTGACCTGGCGCGTGCTGCCCTCGGCCAGGTCGGCGCGATAGACCGGATGCAACGGGTTCTGCGCCAGGATGTGCTTGATGTCCATGAGCAGCAGTTCCTGGTGCTGCTGCTCGTGGTGCAGCCCCAGTTCCAGGCGCCGCGCGATCTCGGCGGCGTGTTCGGCCGGCGGGGCGCTGAGCAGCTCGGCCATGGCCTCGTCCACGGCCGCGCGGAAGCGATAGACGTCGTCCACGCCTGGGCGTGACAGATGCCCACGAGCCGCCCGGGGAAAGGGCTTGCCGTGGGTTTCGTAGTAGGAGTTGAACAGGTAGTCGTAGGCGGGATTGAGCGTCTGGTAGCCCTTCAGGAAGGGCTTGAGGATAAAGGCCTCGAAGAACCAGGTAACGTGCGCCAGATGCCATTTCGGCGGGCTGACGTCGGCCATGCTCTGGATCACGTAGTCTTCGGTGGTCAGGGGCGCACAGAGCGCCTCGCTGGCGGCCCGGACCCGCCGAAAACGCTCCAGCGGGGTGGCAGCGGTATGGCTCGCGGCGGGCAGTTCGCGGGCGAGAGGATTCATGACGGTCTCCCTGATCGGTCTTCCTGTGGTCAGGAAACCGACCGGGCGGCATAAGTTTAGTTCGCCCGGTTATGACGGGCGGTCTCGCTTGCCGGTCTCTACCACCAGGTTTCCAGCTGCACGCCGAAGTTGTTGCCGTGGCGGGCATCGCCGAAGGCACCGCTGTCGGATAGTGCCGTGCCGGCTACCGCAGCGTCCTGGGCGCCACGGTTCCAGCTGGCATAGGTCCAGTAGAGGCGGATCTCCGGGCGGTCCATCAGGCCCATGCCGCCCAGGGCCAGCGTCGGCGCGACGGTGACCTTGTTCAGGGTACGGGTGGCGCCGCTGTCCGGATGGATCTGGTCATGGCCGAATTCCACCTGCAGCTTGAACAGCCGGGTGAAGGCATAGCTGGGGCGCACGCCGAAGGAATACCAGGTCTGGCCACCGTCGCCCGGCGCCCGGTCGCGCTGGTAGAGCGCCAGCAATTGGCCGCCGAAGCGTGGCGTGATCTGCCAGCGCGGCGATTCGAGGATACGCAGGCTTTCATATTCCTGATCCGCGGTCAGGCTACCGGTGGCGCCCAGCCCGGTTCCGGGGCCACGACCATACTGCACGGTGAAGACGTTGACCCCACCGAAGAATTGCGCCTGCTTGTGCTCGGCGGTGGCTGACCGGCCGCTGTGAGCGCCCTCTACCTGGCCGGCGCGCTGGATATAGGACAACCCCAGTTCGATTTCGCCGCCAGGGTTGGTCTTGATGCCGCCGAGGTTGAGGTCATGGCGGTTGGCCTTGTCCGGCTGGTTGATGTTGTCTTCCCGACTGAAGGCGTAGCTCAACCGCACACCGCTGTCGCCCAGGCCGTAGTCCTCGATGCCGAAGCCGGTGCCACTCGGATTCCAGTAGTAGAAGTCGTTGATATGGATGTCGTGGCGCTTGTAGTAGCGCCGGCCGGCCCAGACGCCGCCACCGTTGAGCGCCGGCAGGCTGAGGCTGGTCCAGATCTGCGGCAGGCGCACGTTGCCGTTGTCGCCGCTGAAGGTGGGCGTCTGGTCGTAGACGTTGTAGAGGCTGGCCATGCCGTGCACCTTGAGTTCGGTGCCATCGACGCCCTTGTACAGCGTCTGGTGCAGTTCGAGTTCCCAGTAGGTCTCGCATTCGTTACCCAAACGGTACTTGGCCGGTGCGCCGGGCAGTTGGAAGCAGCTCTGCTTGCCGCCCGTGTCGGCGCCACCGACGCCTACCCGTCCGTAGCCGTTGAATTCCAGCGCCATGGCGGTCAGCGGCAGGCTGCTGGCAAGCAAGGCAAGGCAGGAGGCGGTGCCGGCCTGGCGGAGAACTCTACTCATCCCAAAAAATCCCTCTGTGGTTGGCGAACGCCGATCGGACCTGGCGTCAGGTCGACAAGTTGCGCGAAAAGCTACTCCTATCAAGGACTTGGAGTAGCGTCGATGCCATGGTGGGCCAGGCTGAAAGCGGCGGCCTAAAGAGAATGGTTGACGACCATGCCCTCCGCTGGCGACGCTGGGTTTTTTGGCCAGGTAAAGTATTACAAGATGAAACCGACGCTGCTGATGGCCCCGCAATTGCCCCAGGGACTGGTTACCCAGCTCGAAGCCCGCTACCGGGTACTGGGCCCCTTTCCTTCCGCGGATCCCGCCGCTTTGCCTGCCGGCGCCCAGGAGGCGGTGGCCCTGCTGACCATTGGCGGCCTGCCGACCCGCGCGGCTTTGCTGGACGCGCTTCCGGCACTGCGCCTGGTAGCCTGCTATGGCACCGGCTACGAGGGCGTGGAGCTGGCAGCCTGTCGCGAACGTGGCATCGCCGTGACCACCGCCGGTGACGCCAATGCCACCGCCGTGGCTGAATTCACCTTTGGCCTGATCCTGGCCAGCGCTCGCCGCCTGTTGCAGGGCGATGCCTTCGTCCGCAGCGGCCGCTGGCAGGGCAACGCCGTCGAGCGCATGCCCCAGGTTCCGGGCCTGGCCGGGCGCCGACTGGGCATCTATGGCCTGGGCGAGATCGGTCGGCGCATCGCCCGCCGCGGCGAGGCTTTCGACATGGAGATCGGCTACTTCAATCGCTCGCCACGCACGGGGCTGGACTATGCCTACCACGGCAGCCTATTGGAGCTGGCGCGCTGGAGCGATGTGCTGGTGGTAGCGGTCCGCGCCAGCGCCGAGACTGTGGGCGCGGTGGATACCGAGGTCCTGGTCGCACTCGGCGCCGAAGGCCACCTGGTCAATATCTCTCGTGGCAGCGTGGTCGACGAAGAGGCCCTGGCCGACGCCTTGGAGCAGGGGGTGATCGCCGGCGCGGCGCTGGATGTCTTCGCCCGCGAACCCGAGGTGCCCGAGCGCCTGCGCCAGCAGCCCAACCTGGTGCTCAGCCCCCATGTCGCGGCCAATGCGGCTTCGGCCCAACAGGCCCAGCAACAGGTGATGCTGGCCAACCTCGAAGCCATGCTGGAGGGGGGCGAGTTGCGCAATCGCATCGCCTGAGAGCCTGTTAAAAGTCTGCTGCGCGTCGGCCAAACGGCGTTGAATACACCCTGGATCGCCAGCCCGGTCGGAATGCTCATTTACCACTCGTAAACTCGCACGCGAGCCCGGTCCGCTTCCTCAGGTCTCTTCGCCTTGTTTGGCTCTAGCTCACTAGACTTTAAACAGGCTCTTATTCGCCGCCGGTCGGCTTGGGTTGTGGCCCCTGATGGCCACTCCCATATTTGGCTCATGACCTCGATATCGCCTGCCGCCGTCCTGGCGGACTTTCACGACGCGCCGCGCAGCTGGTTCACGACGCGCTTTCCCGCTCCGACCGAGGCGCAGCTGCAGGCCTGGCCGGCCATTCGCGCCGGCGCCTCGGTGCTGGTGGCGGCCCCCACCGGCTCGGGCAAGACGCTGACCGCCTTCTTCGCCGTGCTGGATGGCCTGGTGCAGGAGGCGTTGCGGGAAGGCGGCCTGCCCGAGACCTGCCTCTGGCTCTATGTGTCACCGCTCAAGGCTCTGTCCAACGACATCCGTCTCAATCTCGAAGAACCCCTGGCCGGCATCAGTGCAGCGCTGGAGGCGCGGGATTTACCGCCCTTGGGGTTACGCACGGCGGTGCGGACGGGGGATACGCCACAAAAGGAGCGGGCGGCGATGCGTCGGCGGCCGCCGCACCTCCTGGTCACCACGCCCGAGTCCCTCTATGTGCTGCTCGGCTCGGATTCCGGGCGGCGGATGCTGGGTAGCGTCCGCGGTGTGATCGTCGACGAGATCCACGCCATTGCCGACGGCAAGCGCGGCAGTCACCTGACGCTGAGCCTGGCGCGACTGGAGGCCTTGGCGGGGCGTCCACTGCAACGCATCGGCTTGTCCGCTACCCAGAAACCCCTGGCCGCCGTCGCCGCCTTTCTGGTCGGGCGCGATGCCAAGGGGCAGGCACGACCCTGTACGGTGGTCGACATCGGCCACCAGCGTGCTCGCGATCTGGCCCTGGAGGTGCCCCCCGTTCCCCTGGAGGCGATGCTCTCCACCCACGCCTGGGAGCTGGTCTACGACCGCCTCGCCGAACTGGCCGAGGCACACCGCACCACCCTGGTGTTCGTCAACACGCGGCGCCTGGCCGAGCGCATGGCGCGTCAGCTCTCGGATCGCCTCGGTAATGGCCAGGTCGCCGCCCACCATGGCAGCCTGGCCAAGGAGCAGCGGCTGGATGCGGAGCAGCGCCTCAAGCGCGGCGAATTGCGCCTGCTGCTGGCGACCGCTTCCCTGGAACTGGGCATCGACATCGGTGATGTCGACCTGGTCTGCCAGATCGGCTCGCCAGGCTCCATCGCCGCCTTTCTGCAGCGGGTCGGGCGCGCCAATCACCAGGTCGGCGGCCTGCCCAAGGGACGACTGTTTCCCACCTCGCGCGACGATCTGGTGGAATGCGTCGCGCTGCTTGATTGCGTGCGCCGGGGCGAACTGGACACCCTGCACATCCCCCAGGCACCGCTGGATGTCCTGGCCCAGCAACTGGTGGCCGAGGTGGCCTGCCAGGAGTGGTCGGAGACAGCGCTGCTGGCCGTGCTACGCCAGGCCGAACCCTATGCCGCTCTCGAAGAGGCGGACTATACCGCGGTCGTGGAGATGCTCAGCCAGGGCTATACGGATCGCCGCGGGCCGCGTGCCGCCTATGTGCACCGGGATGCGGTCAATGGCCTGCTACGCGGTCGGCGCGGCGGCAAGGCCACGGCGGTGATGAGCGGCGGCACCATCCCCGAGAGTGGTGATTTCAGCGTGCTGTTGGAGCCCCAGGGCCATACGGTGGGCAGCGTCAACGAGGATTTCGCCTTCGAAAGCCTGGTAGGCGACGTCTTTCAGCTTGGCAACACTGCTTACCGCATCATCAAGATCGAAGGCAGCAAGGTGCGGGTGGAAGACGCCAAGGGGCAGCCGCCCAACATTCCCTTCTGGCACGGTGAGGCGCCGGGGCGCAGCGACGAGTTGTCGGCGGGCCTGGCGCGGCTGCGGGCGGAACTCGAACCGCTGCTGCCCGGCACCGACGAGCCACCGGAACCGGCCATCGCCCGCATCGGCGCGGCCTATGAGCTGGAGGAGGGTGCCGCCCGCCAGTTGGTGGACTATCTGGGTCGTGCCCGGCAGGCGCTGGGTGCGCTACCGACGCAGCAGACGCTAGTGATGGAGCGCTTCTTCGACCAGGCCGGCGGCATGCAGCTGATCATCCATGCCCCCTTTGGCAGCCGCATCAACCGCGCCTGGGGCCTGGCCCTGCGCAAGAGATTCTGCCGCAACTTCAATGTGGAGCTGCAAGCAGCAGCCACGGAGAACGCCCTGATCCTCTCGCTGGCGACGAGCCACAGCTTCGTGCTCGACGAGGTCTGGCGCTACCTGCATCCGGCCACCGCCGAGACCGTGCTGGTCCAGGCCCTGCTCGATGCGCCACTGTTCGCCGTGCGCTGGCGCTGGAACGCCACCACGGCGCTGGCGCTGCCGCGCTTCAGTGCCGGGCGCAAGGTGGCTACCCAGGTGCAACGCATGCGCAGCGAAGACCTCCTAGCCACGGTCTTTCCCGACCAGGTCGCCTGTCTGGAGAATCTCGTGGGCGAGCGTCAGGTGCCAGACCATCCACTGGTCCGCCAGACCCTGGATGACTGCCTGCACGAATCCCTCGACAGCCGCGGCTGGCTGGCCCTGCTGGCGCGCATCACCGGTGGGCAATTGACCCTGCTGACCCGCGATCTGCCCGGGCCGTCGCCGCTGGCTGCCGAAGTACTCACGGCCAAGCCCTATGCCTATCTGGACGACGCCCCGGTCGAGGAGCGGCGGACGCTGGCGGTGCAGAATCGTCGCTTCGGCGGCGCCGATCCCGACGAGCTGGGCGCCCTGGATCCCGCCGCCATCGCCCTGGTGCGCGACGAAGCCTGGCCACGCCTGGAGACGGCGGATGATCTGCACGAAGCCCTGCTGGGTGTGGGCTTTCTCACCGAGGCCGAGCTGACGCGGCACCAGTCCCAGGTCCGCCAGCTGGTCAAGGCCGGCCGAGCCGGTTGCCTGCGGCTGCCGGAGGCGACCCTGTGGATCGCGGCCGAGCGCCTGCCGCTCTTTCAGGTGCTGTTTCCCGAGGCCTCCACGGAGCCGCCGCTCAGCCCGCCGCCCGGATTCAAGGCGCCTGCGGATCCTGAAACGGCACTGGTGGAGCTCTTGCGCGCACGCCTCACCGCCCTTGGGCCGGTGGACCAGCGTCCGTTGGCCGCGAGCCTCGGCCTGCCGCCAGAGCGCCTCACCCCGGCGCTGCTGGTGCTGCAGAGCGAAGGCTACGTCTTGCAGGGGCGCTTTACCGAGGCGGACGGCGCGGTGGAGTGGTGCGAGCGCCACCTGCTGGCGCGCATCCATCGCTATACCCTGGGACGCCTGCGCAAGGCCATCGAGCCGGTGGCGCTGGCCGACTACCTGAGGTTCCTGCTGGAGCATCACCATCTGGCCGGTCTGGCGACCCTGAGGGGCGGAGAAGGCCTGGAACAGGTCATCGGCCTGCTGGAAGGCTTCGAGGTCGCCGCCGCGGGCTGGGAAGGGGAGGTCCTTCCCAGTCGTCTACCGGATTACCAGTTTACCCACCTCGATGATCTCTGCCGCGCTGGCCGGGTCGTCTGGCTGCGCCTGCCGCAACCCGGACGCGGTGGCGGCGGCCCGGTCAAGGGCTCACCCATCGTCCTGCTGCCCCGACGTCATCTCGCCGACTGGAACAGCCTCACCACGCCCCCGCTGGCCGAGGCCCTGTCGCCCAAGGGGCAGCGGGTGCTGGAGGTGCTCACGCGTCGCGGTGCCTCCTTCTTCGATGAGCTGCTCGGCGAGGCGCGCCTCTTGCGCAGCGAGCTGGAAACGGCCCTGGGCGAGCTGGTTGGTATGGGCGCGGTCAACGCCGACAGCTTCGCCGGTCTGCGCGCCCTGTTGCTACCAGCAGCCAAGCGCGGCAGCCGCACCGGTCTGCGCCGCGGGCGAATGCCTCTCTATGGCGGCATGGACGACGCCGGGCGCTGGGCGGCCTTGCGACTGGCCGAGGGCCCTACCGAGGAGCGGTTGCCGGATGCCCTGCTGGAGCGGTTGGTCTGGCTGTTGCTGCGCCGCTATGGCGTGCTCTGCTGGCAGCTGCTGCAGCGTGAGAGCGAGGTGTTGCCCCCCTGGCGCGATCTTTTGCGCGCCTGCCATCGTCTGGAAGCCCGTGGCGAGATCCGGGGCGGTCGCTTCATCGCCGGCCTGTCCGGCGAGCAGTTCGCCGATCCGGCGGCCATCGCACCCTTGCGGGAATGGCGCCAGCGCCCGCCGGAGGATCTATGGGTATGCGTGTCGGCGCTCGATCCGCTCAATCTGGTCGGCACCCTGCTGCCGGGCGCCAAGGTGCCTGCCGTGGCTGGCAATCGCCTGCTCTATCGCGATGGCGTACCCATCGCCACCCGGGTAGGGGCGAAGGTCAATTGGCTGGTCGAGCTGGAGGCCGGGGAGCAGGTGCGGGCGCGTCAGGCTCTGCAGCAACTGGGGCGGGAGCGTCCCCAGGTGGGGCTTGGGCGCAGTCTGTTGCGGCAGTAGCGGACAGCCGTGGCGTTTAGAAGAAGGGGTGCGAGGCCTTGAGCATGAGGGCACTGTCGCAGTAGGTGTTGTGGCCCGAATACACCGAGCAGTCGGCGCCTCTCAGGCTGGTACCGCTATAGGTCAGGTTGAACAGGGTGTTCACCCACTTGCGGCTCAGATTCACCGACCAGTCGTTGAAGCTGCGCACCATGCCACCGCTGTCGAGAGTAGAGGGCACATCCAGCACGTAATTGGTGTACTTGAGCGATACGCCGGTCTTGATCAGGGGCAGGGTACCCAGGTCGGCATAGACCGAGGCGTTGTGGCGGCCCGGATCGTTGGCGAAGGCCGCGCCCAGGCGCTTGCCGTAGACGGTCATGCCGGAATAGAGCTCGCGGCTGGGATCGACGTTCTGGATCAGGTTGCTGTAGTTGATCACACCCAGTTCGTAGCCATAGCCGGGGGCGAAGCGATGCTTGTAGCCGGCGTAGGTGTCCATCTCCAGCAGCGGCGCTTCGGCGGACGAGGCGTTGTTGGTCGTCCACTGGCCGAAGTACAGGCCGCTGTCGTGGGTGAGATCGAAGCCACCACCCATGCCGGCGGAGTTAGGGGCGACCAGGCCTTGGGCCATGCTGCGTGAGGGCGCCGTGCTCATCTTCAGATCGAAATCCCCCACTTCACGCTGCATGCCCCAGCTGGCAGCCATCGCCGGGCTCGTCAGGAGTCCGAGGATGAGGAGTAGAGGTAAGGATCTGGTCATGTAAGCACTCCTGCTGTGCCGATAGCGCAATTGATGGAGATGTGATGGGGATAACAACAAGCAGGGAGAACACCAGGGTGCAACCACCTTGATGGCATCGTTGTTATTAGATGAGAAACCACGGCTAACCCGTTATCGCCATTGGATGATAACCAACGAAGCTGGGTTTTTTTCACCATTCGTCAGTTTCCGGATCATCCATTGAACTCGCCAAGAGTAACCAGACAGGCGAATTTGATATGGGTTCCAACAATAATCATCGACACACCAACTGGCAGGGTGGTGCGGATGAAATCCTGGCTGCCAGGCCTGAGGACATACTTTTTGACAAAGCGTAGGGCCATTACGACGAACAACCGCGGCCTGGTGGATTGAATCGGCAGCGGAAGACTCAATATCTTAGGTGACGGGCAGCAAGGCCCGTCCCGACGTGGCTGTCCCTGATAGAGCACTGGCTCGAGGAGTTTTCATGAACGACCGTATACAAGCCTTGGTGCTGGACCTGTTTGCCCGTTTCGGCCTGGTAAAGGCCATCCCGATTCGCAGCCAGGAGCGCGAGCGGTTGGCGGCTCAGCGTCGCCACGAGCAACAGCGTCGCTGAGCGACGCGTTCAAGCGTGATCGGGCGCGGACCTGAAAGCCCAAGGGCGCCAGGTTCGCGCGGCGGCCCCTCGACAGGGACCTGAGGTCACTTGAGATTGCCGCTGAGGAATTGTCGTAGCCGCTCACTGCGCGGATTGACCAGCACATCGCTCGGCGGACCTTCTTCTTCCACCACACCCTGGTGCAGAAACAGCACCTGAGACGATACCTCCCGGGCAAAGGCCATCTCGTGGGTCACCATGAGCATGGTGCGACCTTCTTCCGCGAGAGCGCGGATGACCTTGAGCACTTCGCCGACCAGCTCCGGATCGAGCGCGGAAGTGGGCTCGTCGAACAGCATGATCTCCGGCTCCATCGCCAGGGCACGGGCGATGGCGACCCGTTGCTGCTGGCCACCGGACAGGAACGCCGGGTACTGATCGGCGACCCTTGCTGCCAGACCGACCTTCTCCAGGTACTTGCGTGCGCGGTCTTCGGCTTCCGCCTTGCCGACACCCAGAGCCTTGCGTGGCGCCAGGGTGATGTTGTCCAGCACGCTCAAGTGGCTCCAGAGATTGAAGTGCTGGAAGACCATGGCCAGGCGGGTACGCAGATTCTGCAGCTGAGCCGCATCGGCCACCCGCACCGCGCCATGGTCATCGGCCATGCGGATGGTCTCGCCGTCCAGGGTCATGGTCACGGCGTTGGGCTGCTCGAGGAAGTTGATGCAGCGCAGGAAGGTGCTCTTGCCGGAGCCGCTGGCGCCGATCAGGCTGACCACATCGCCGGTCTTGGCCTTGAGCGAGACGCCCTTGAGCACTTCGTGGTCGCCGTAACGCTTGTGCAGGCCTTCGACGGTCAGTTTGTACATGGATAGGGATTCCACAGCTGAAAAGGAATAGGGGTCACGGCGAGAGCAGGTAGCCGCTGCGATAGGCCTCGGTGCCCGCCACATGGGCGATCACCATGCCGGCCGTGGCCATGCGGCGATTGGAGCGCGCATAGAGGATACCGGCGACCGCACTGCGTACCTCCTCCACGCGATCACTGATGGGGTCGATGACCTGCGCCAGCACCTGGCCCACCTCTATGCGCTCGCCCACCTGGGCCTTGAGTACCAGCACGCCACCCTGGGAGGTTGCCACGGGCTCGACGGCCGCCAGCGGCGTGGCAGGCTCCAGCAGCGGCGGCAGGGGAGCCGCCTGGCCGCTCACGAAGCCCTGATGACGCAGGTAATGGATGATGGCATCGGCATCCGGACCGGCGAGCTCATCGCGCACGTCCAGCTGACCGCGCAGCTCCAGGGTCACCGACAGGCTGCCCATCGGCAGGCGCTCGCCGAAGCGCTGGTTGAGGTTCCACCAGAGCAGGGTGAAGCATTCGTCAAAGGACTGGCCGCCCGAGTCGGTGGCGAGCAGGCTGGCCTGCGAGCCGAAATAGCGTGCCAGCGGCTCCACCTGGGGCCAGGCTTCCGGCGTGGTGTAGAGGTGGGCCACGGCGTCGAAGTCACAGTGCAGGTCGAGCACCACCTCGGCGTCGCAGGCCAGGCGCTGCAGGGTCAGGCGTTGGCTGTCGAGCTGGGTGGTAGCGGTTTCCGCGGCCAGGGCCGTGCGGAAGGCCTCGCGCACCAGGGCCTGGTTGGTGGCGATGTCGTCACCCAGGCGCTCGGCGACGGCGGCTTCGACCTGGGCGGTCATGTCGCGAAACCGGCGGTTGAAGTTCTGGCCGGTCTCCAGCTCGTAGCGACCCAGGTGGACGTCGGCCACCTGCTGGTCCTGGCCGATGGGGTTGGCCACGGGCACCAGCACCACTTCCGCCAGCAGCTCGCCCGCGGCGTCGAGCGCCTTGAGGCGCTGCTTGAGGTGCCAGGCAGTCAGCATGCCGGGCAATTCGTCGGCATGCAGCGAAGCTTGGATATAGACCTTGCGGCCACTGTCAGTGGGGCCGAAGTGGAAGCTGTGAATGCTGCGCTCGGTGCCCGGAACCGGGGCGACCAGCTGATGGGTGAGATGGCGCATGACTACTCCGGGGCCGCGCAGGACGCGGCCGCTTGGGTCAGTGGGTCGGGCCGAGGAAGGCCAGCCAGCGGCGTTCCGCGAGGCGGAACAGGCCGATCAGGATGAAGGACACCGCCAGGTACATCAACGCGGCCAGGCCAAAGGCCTGGAAGGTCAGGAAGGTCGCGGTGTTGGCGTCGCGGGCGATCTTGAGCAGATCCGGCACCGTGGCGGTGAAGGCCAGGGTGGTGGAGTGCAGCATCATGATGACTTCGTTGCTGTAGAAGGGCAGCGACCGGCGCAGCGCCGAGGGCAGGATCACGTGCACGTACAGCCGCCAGCCGTCCAGGCCGTAGGCCTTGGCCGCCTCGACTTCGCCGTGGGGGGTGTTGCGGATGGCCCCGGCAAAGATCTCGGTGGTGTAGGCGCAGGTGTTCAGGGCGAAGGCCAGGATGGTGCAGTTCAGGCCGTCACGGAAGAAACTGCCGAGCAGTGGCTGGTCGCGCACGAAACCCAGGCTGTAGATGCCGGTGTAGCAGATCAGCAACTGCAGATAGAGCGGGGTGCCGCGGAAGACATAGGTGTAGAAGCCGATGGGCCAGCGCAGCCAGCGCCGTTCGGATACCCGCGCCACCGACAAGGGCACCGAGACCAGGAAGCCGATCACCACCGAGGCCACCAGCAGCCAGAGGGTCATGGCCAGGCCGGTGATGTGGTAGCCATCGGTCCACAGCAGGGGTTTCCAGTATTGCTGCAGGAGTTCGATCATCGCTTAGCCTCCCGCACGCCGACGTGATAGCGCCGTTCCAGGGCACCGAGGATGGCATTGGTCACGGCGGTGATGAGCAGGTAGATGACGCCGGCGACGATCAGGAAGTAGAACAGCTTGAAGGTCCCCTTACCGGCTTCCTGGGAGGCACGCACCAGGTCCGCCAGGCCGATGATGGAGACCAGCGCGGTGGCCTTGAGCAGTACCTGCCAGTTGTTGCCGATGCCGGGCAGGGCGAATCTCATCATCTGCGGGAAGGTGATCAGGGTGAAGGTCTGCCAGCGGTTCAGGCCGTAGGCCAGGGCGGCCTCGCCCTGGCCGCGCGGCACGGCGAGGATGGCGCCGCGAAAGGTCTCGGTGAAGTAGGCGCCGTAGATGAAACCGAGGGTGGCGATACCGGCGGCCATGGGATCGATGTCGATGTAGTCCCAGCCCATGTAGTCGGTGAGAGCGCCCAGCCAGTTCTGCAGGCTGTAGAAGATCAGCAGCATCAGCACCAGGTCCGGTACACCGCGGATCAGGGTCGTGTAGCTCTGCGCGATGAAGCGCAGGGGCGTGAAGCGCGACAGCTTGGCCGAGGCGCCGAGCAGGCCGAGGATGACCGCCACTACCAGCGCGAAGCCGGCGAGCTTGAGGGTCGTCAGGGTGCCTTCCAGGATCAGCGGGCCGTAGCCATGCAGGCTGAGCGTGCCCAGTCCGATGGACTGCAAGAAGGAGTCGAAGGAATTCTGCTGCATGCGTCTTGGGGGAATCGCCTGGTGAGTCCGCGGGCGCGGCGAGCGCCGGCGGTCATACGTAAAACGCCCCCGGTGGCACCAGGGGCGTCTGCCGAACCGACCTTACTTGGGATCGTAGAGGTTCAGGTCGCCAAAGTACTTCTTCTGGATCTTGTCGTAGGTACCGTCGGCGTGGATGGCCGCGATGCCCTTGTTGACGAAGGTCTTGAACTCGTCGTTGCCCTTGCGGATACCGACGGCGGTATCGGCCGGCAGCAGCTCGTCGTGGATGGCGGTGTTGACGTAGCCCTTGCCCTGGGGCGATTTCATGAAGCCACCTTCGGCCTGCAGCATGTCCTGCATAGCGACGTCGATACGGCCCGACACCAGGTCGGCGTAGACCTGATCCTGGTTCTGGTAGCTCTGCACGTTGACGCCATTGGGCGCCAGCTTCTGCTTGGCGAAGGTCTCCTGGATGGTGCCCTGCTGCACGCCCACGGTCTTGCCCTTCAGGCTTTCCGCGGTGGCCTGCAGGTTGGAACCTTCCTTGACGACCATGGAGGAGGGGCCCGACCACAGCAGGTCGGAGAAGTCGATTTGCTCGGCACGCGCCGGGGTCTTGGTCAGCGAGGACAGGATGCCATCGAACTTGCGCGCGCGCAGGCCAGGGATCAGGCCGTCGAAGTCACTCACCACCCACTTGCACTTCACCGCCAGCTTTTCGCAGATGGCGTTGCCCAGCTCGATGTCGAAGCCGACGAAGCTGCCATCGGCGGCCTGGGATTCGAACGGTGGGTAGGTGGTGTCCACACCGAAGCGGATCTCTTTCCATTCCTTGGCCATCGCCGAACCGGCGGCCAGACACAGGGCGAGCGCAGAGAGAGTCAGCCAGCTTTTTTTCATGTCGGATCCTAGAGCGAATGTGGATGAAATCATGGCGCCATTACGACGTCCGTGCCCTCGCGGGAGCAATAAGCTTACCAGTCGGCGAAGATCGTCCCAAATCTATACGCGGTTGCCGCGTTGTTTACATCCTGTAGCAGCCAGCCGCATCGAGCGGCGCGCATTATGCACCGGAACGGCGCGGCTTTCCTGCCTGGGGCGGACGAGTGCACCGCTTTGGGTCTAAAAAGACACGGCTGCGCCAAAGGTGGGCAGAAAGGTAGCAGAAGAGCCCGTTGCAATAGAGGCCGTCTCCGTTAGGTAGCAATCATCCACTGCGGCTGTGTGCAAAGGAAACGGGAGGAAGACCGGATGACCAAGGGGCAAAACGGGGTGGCTTCCGGCGCGATCCAGGTGGCGACGACTGCCCAGGTCGCGGCGGTCGCTCAGGGTTTTCAGGCCTTCGTCAGCGCCCAGCATCCGCTGTTGGCGGACGAATCAGCCGATCTTCCCCTGCAGCTTGTAATCACAGAGGCCAATCGCGTCATCGCGGGCGTGCTCGGCCGGGTGTTCTGGCAGGGCCTGGAGATCGAGGTGCTCTGGGTGGACGAGGCCTATCGTCAGCGAGGCCTGGGCAGGCGGTTGCTGCAACAGGCGGAAGACCATGCCCGCGCCCAAGGTGCCCGGGTGGCCTATCTGCGCACTGCGCAGGCGGCTGCCTTCTATGAGCGCTGCGGCTACCGGCACTGCGGCTATCTGCCGCGACCTCTGGGGACTGGGCTGCACAGCTTCCATAAGGAGCTGGGCTAGATGACCGCCCCGGGGCTGGTCCGGCAACTGGCGCGCCTGCTGGCCTTGGTAGCCTTGGCCGCACTCTATGGCGCGCTGCATGACCAGCTCAGCTATGGCATAGGTCCGGAATACTTCAGCTGTCTGAAATTCCCCCAGTTCGGCCTGCTCGATTCGGAGGTGGCGCCACGTTGGCGGGCCGCGCAGGTCGGGGTGCTGGCCGGGGCGGCCGCAGGACTGCCCTTGGGGCTGGTTCTGCTCTGGCTGACCCACCGGCGTGCTGCCGCTGATCGAGGTCTCTGGCGCGGGATCGGCGCTGTCTTGCTTGGCGCCCTGGCCTTCGCCTTGCTAGGCCGGGCCCTGGGCTGGGTCGCCCTGGACCTGGGTCGTATGCAGCAGGTACCCGCTTGCGTGCGGCATAGCCGAGGTTTCCTGCTGGCGGCCTGGATGCACGATGGCAGCTACCTGGGCGCCCTGGTCGGCTTGGCGGTATTCGCCTGGCGCACCCGCCGATCACGTTGAAGCCGTGCAAGCGCACGCTCGACGCCGGCTTCCAGGGCAAGAAAGAGCAGGGCCACGCCGCCTCCGAGCAGAGTACTGCCCAGGCGTTCCAGGGCGATGCTGGCTTCGGGAGCACCCGCCAAGGCGACCATCAGCACCGTGGTGCCGGTGATGAACAGGGTCTGCCATGAATAGCGTCCGTCCTGCAGCAGATAGGCGCCCGCCGCGCACAGCAGGCAGGCACCAGCCAGGACGAGGGGCGTGTTGTCGAGCCAGACCACCGCGCCCGCCAGCAGGCAGCCGGCCAGGGTGCCGCCCAGTCGACCCAGCCCACGGCGCCAGGTGTCGCCCAGCCGTGGCTTGAGCACCAGCAGGGCGGTCATGGGGGCCCAGTAGCCATGACCATAATCGAGCAGGCCGGTCAGGATCTGGCAAAGGGCGACCACGGCGGCGGCATAGAAGCCATAGCGGCCAAGGCGGAATCTGTCCTCGAATAGCACCACCACCTCGCGCAGGTGGGTCCTGAGCGAGCCGGTACGCAGGCGCCATTGGGAGCGGTAGAGTGCCTTTTGCAGGAGGGCGAAGAGCGCCAGTTGCAGCAGGCCGCCGGCGAGCACCAGGCCGCCGCGCCAGACCGCCTGCTGCAGGTCGCCTGGAAAGCCACCGGCCACCAGCAGGGCCACGGTCCATTGCTGGGTGATCCACCAGGGGCCGTTGCCGACGGCGAACAGCCAGGCGCAGCAGGCTGCCCAAAGGGCGCCGACGAGCACCAGCGCCGGTAGCTGATGACCGAGCAACGAGCCGACCACCGCCGAACAGGCCATGCCCAGGGCAGCCACCAGCATGGGCGCCAGGGGTTCGGCGGCAAAGCTCTTGTAGGCGCCGAAGCCGACCGTGTAGGCGCCACCGAGGGCCACCACGCAGGGTAGCCAGGCACCGGTCCACCATCCGGTGAGCAGGATCACCGCCAGCGCCGGCAGACAGGCCAGCGCCAGGGCCCAGCGGGGCTCCTGAGGCGCGCCTATGGCGCCATCGGCAACAGGAGGGGGTGACTGGCCTGCCATGGCTCAGGCCAGGAGATTCTGCAGGATGTCGAGGGTATCGGCTTCGGCCACCGGCTTGTCATGGCGCCAGCGCAGCATCCGCGGAAAGCGCACGGCGACACCACTCTTGTGGCGCTTGGACAGGGCAATCCCTTCGAAGCCCAGCTCGAACACCAGGGTCGGCTCGACGCTGCGTACCGGCCCGAACTTCTCCACCGTGGTGCGCCGGACGATGGCATCCACCTTGCGCATCTCCTCGTCCGTGAGACCGGAGTAGGCCTTGGCGAAGGGCACCAGGGTGCGTTCGGAACTCTCCGGCGGACCGTCCCAGACAGCGAAGGTGTAGTCGGAATAGAGACTGGCGCGGCGTCCATGGCCACGCTGGGCATAGATAAGCACAGCGTCCACCGAGAAGGGATCGACCTTCCATTTCCACCAGGTGCCCATGTCCTTGGTACGGCCAACGCCATAGAGCGAGTCCTGTGCCTTGAGCATCATGCCTTCCACGCCCAGGGTGCGAGAGGCCTCGCGCTGGCGGGCGAGATCCTGCCAGTCTTTGCCGTGCAGCAGCGGTGAGGGACGCAACAGCGGACTGGCACAGTGCGCTACCACCCGTTCCAGCTCGGCGCGACGCTGCCGTTGCGGTTGGCTGCGCAGGTCATGACCCTGCCATTCGAGCAGGTCGTAGGCGAGCAGGATGACCGGTACGTCCTCCAGGATCTTCTTGCCCAGGGTCTTGCGGCCGATGCGCTGCTGCAGCAGGGCGAAGGGCTGCACGCCGAAGGGGATGGGCGCGGCTGGATCGCGGGCGTCCTGGTGCTCGCTGACTTCCTCGCTGCTGAGCAGGGTGTCGGGGGCGGCGTCTTCCTTCCAGACCACGATCTCGCCATCGATCACGGTGCCATCGGGCAGCGATTCCACGAGGGGATGCAGTTCGGGAAAGCGATCGGTGACCAGGTCCTCGCCCCGCGACCAGATCCACAGCCGGCCGTCACGCTTGACCAGCTGGGCGCGGATGCCGTCCCACTTCCATTCCACCTGCCAGTCTTCGGCCGGACCCAATTGCGCCTCGAATTGCTCCACCGGCAGTTGCAGAGCATGGGCGAGAAAGAAGGGGTAGGGTTGGCCACCGCGCTGGGCGTGTTCGTCCGGACTTTCCGGGGCGACCAGGCGCGCATAGCCCTCGGCGGTGGGGCGGTGGGAAAGGTCGGTATAACCCACCAGGCGCTGGGCGACCCGCTTGGGATCCAGGTCCGCCAGGGTGGCCAGCGCGCGGGTCACCAGCAGCTTGGAAACGCCGACGCGGAATTCACCGGTGATCAGCTTGATGCAGACCATCAGGCTCTGGCGATCCAGCTGGTCCCAGAGCGGCGGCAGACGCTCGGCCAGCTCCTCCGGCGACAGGCCGCGCAGGGGCAGCAGGTATTCTTCCAGCCAGAAGGCCAGGCCTTCCGCGTTGGCGGCATCGGCGGTGGGAATCAGCAGCGCCATGGTTTCGGCCAGGTCGCCTACCGCCTGGTAGCTCTCCTCGAACAGCCACTCGGGCAGGCCGGAGAGGGCCATGGTCAGCTCACGCAGCTGCCGGGTCGGCACCAGGCGCCGGGGGCGGCCGCCGGCGAGGAAGTACACCGCCCAGGCGGCATCGGCGGCCGGGGCGCTGCCGAAGTAGTCCACCAGGGCGGCCAGCTTGGCGTTGCTGGACGTCGTGGCGTCGAGACGGCCATAGAGCTCGGCGAAGGCCTTCATGCCTGGGTCTCCGTGGCGAAGGGGGTATCGTCTTCCTCACCGTATTCGGTGGTGAAGCCCTGAGCATCCAGGCCCTGGTCACGCAGATAGCGCACCAGGGTGGCCACCGAGCCGTGGGTGACCATCACTCGTTCGGCGCCGGTCTGCTCGATGGCCCACAGCAGGCCCGGCCAGTCGGCATGGTCGGAGAGCACGAAGCCGCGATCCACCCCACGCCGGCGGCGGGTGCCGCGCAGCATCATCCAGCCGCTGGCGAAGGCATCGCTGTGCTCGCCGAAACGGCGAATCCAGGTACTGCCGCCAGCCGAGGGCGGGGCGATGATCAGCGCCTGGCGCAGCAAGGGATCGCTCTTCTTGAAGTCGCCGGCATAGTGGGTTTCCGGGATGCGGATGCCGGCTTCGCGATAGACCCGGTTGAGCGGCTCCACCGCGCCATGGGCGAGGATCGGGCCGATCTCCGGATCGAGCCCGTGCAGGAGGCGTTGCGCCTTGCCGAAGGCATAGCTGTAGAGCACGCTGGCCAGCCCCTGGGCCTGGTTGGTGCGCCACCAGGCGTTGACCTCGGCGAAGATCTCCGCCTGGGGCCGCCAGCGATAGATCGGCAGGCCGAAGGTGGATTCGGTGATGAAGGTATGGCAGCGCACCGGCTCGAAGGGGGTGCAGGTACCGTCGGGCTCGACCTTGTAGTCGCCCGAGGCCACCCAGACCTCGCCCCGGTATTCCAGGCGCACCTGGGCCGAGCCCAGTACATGGCCGGCGGGATGAAAGCTCAGCTTGACCCCGTGGTGGTCGATGACCTCGCCGTATTCCAGGGTCTGGAGGTTGATATCGGCGCCCAATCGCGCGCGTAGGATGCCAGCGCTGCCCGAGGTGGCCAGGTAGTGACCATTGCCCACCCGGGCGTGGTCGCCGTGGCCATGGGTGATGACCGAGCGCTCCACCGGATGCCAGGGATCGATGTAGAAGTCGCCAGGCGGGCAATAGAGACCGTCCGGGCGGGCGATGACGAGGTCCATGGGCGCCGCTCTGCTAGGGGATTACCCATAGGAACGGCGGCTGGGCTCTGGAGTTCGCCGCTCAGGCCTGGGCGGCGTAGCTCAAGGCCTGCTGCAGAGCCGCCTGGCCCACCACCTCGCCGATCACCAGGATCGCCGGGCTCTTCAACTGGAAGAGCGCGGCGTCCACCTGCAGCTCCTGCAGGGTCGAGCGGCATTCGCGCTGGCTGGGCAGGGAGGCGTTCTCGATCATGGCTACCGGCGTAGCCAATGGCAAGCCGCCGTCCAGCAGGCCTTGCTGAATCTCGCTGAGCCGGGCCACGCCCATGTAGACCACCAGGGTGGTACCGGTAGCTGCCAGGGCGGCCCAGTTGGGCGCCGTGTCGTCCTGGGTGTGGGCGGTGACCAGGGTCACGCCGCGGGCCACGCCCCTCAAGGTCAGGGAGATGCCGCAGGCGGTGGCACCGGCCAGGCCGGCAGTGATGCCGTTGACGATCTCGCTGCCGACACCGCGGGCGGCCAGCCATTCGGCTTCCTCGCCGGCGCGACCGAAGATGCAGGGATCGCCGCCCTTGAGCCGGGCCACGCAACGGCCCTGGCGGGCATAGCGCAGCATCAGCCGGTGGATGAAGGCCTGGGGCGTGGAGCGACAACCACCGCGCTTGCCGACGCGGATCACCCGGGCGGTCGGGCAGTGTTCGAGCACCGCCGGGTTGACCAGGTCGTCGATCATCACCACCTCGGCCTCGCCCAGGGCGCGCACGGCCTTGAGCGTCAGCAACTCGGGATCGCCAGGGCCGGCACCGATCAACCAGACTTTCCCGCTCATGTAGTGACCTCTCGTATCCAGGGTGGAGACTGTAACGCAAAAAAAAGGCGTCCCGCTGCAAGCAGCTGGGACGCCTTTGTCCGGAGGGTCTTTCCTCGCCGTTGAAGAAAGACCTATGTAATGGGTAGGTTTGCAGGCTTCATGCCAAGGCCCAGATCCGTCCATTCTGGCGGTTGGCGGCGAAAAAATCTCACCCGGCTGCCTCCTTTGTGCGCAGTGTGCTGCAAAAGAGGGCATGCCTTGGGTCGTTCAATGTCGATAGAGCCAGAGCAGTATCAGCAGCAGATTCAGCGTCAGCGAACAGGCCGCCACGATCTGCCAGGTGCGCAGGGGATCGCGCTGCAGCAGCGGCAGGGGTCGGGCCAGAGGTTGGCGTTCGCCCTGTTCCAATAGCAGCAGCGCTTCTTCGGCGGTCTCGAAGCGCTCATCGGGATCCACTGCCACGGCGCGTTGCAGCCAGTCTTCGAGCCAGGCCGGCGCATCCGGACGCCGCCGTAGCACGCTGGCGGGCGCGCCGAAGCGTGGGCGCTGGAAGGGTTCCACCTCGCCGTAGGGATAGCCACCCGTCAGCAGCTGGTAGAGGGTCACCCCGGCCGCGTAGAGATCCTGGGCCGGACTCGGCTCGGCGCCTTCGAAGGACTCTGGCGCGCGATAGCTGGGGGTGCCCGGGCTGTCCTGCAGATCCTCGGACAACTGCGGACAGTAGGCCAGACCGAAGTCCAGCAGGCGCAATTCGCCGTCCAGGCCGCGATGCAGGTTGTCCGGCTTGATGTCGCGATGGAGGATGTTGCGTCTGTGCAGCTGGCCGAGGGCGCGCAACAGGCGCGACGCCACGTCCAGCCAGTCGGCCAGCGCCAGGGGCCCTTCGCTGGTTAGCTGCTGCGCCAGCGTCCGCCCTGGGTACTCACGCTGAACGAAGTAGAGATGCGCCCGCCTGGGCAAGGGGTGTACCTCGACGAAGGCACGGCCGGCGACGCGGCGTAGGAACCATTCCTCCATGAGCAGGGCATGACCGGCCAGGGTGTCGAATTGCAGCGCCGCGGGCAGGGTCTTGAGTAGCCAGGGGCGGCCACGCTCGTCGTGGACGCGATAGAGCAGCGATTGCCGCGACTCCGCCAAGCGCTCGACCACTGTCCAGCCTTCGAAGGCCTGGCCGGGCTTCAAGGCGGGCAGCGGTGGCCAGGTGTCGGCGTTGGCCAGGGTATCGGCCAGGGAGATGTCGGGTAGGCGGTCGACCCTTACCAGCAGGGCGCTGGCATTGTCCTGGCCGCCGGCGTGCAGCGCCCCGGCCACCAGCGCCTGGGCGGTGGCATCCAGATCGGTCACGCCGTCGACGAGAATACGCCTCATGCTGTCTTCGCCCAGCGCCGCCCAGACGCCGTCGCTGACCAGCAATAGCGTCTCGCCGGTTTCCAGTTCGCCTTCGCGAAAATCCACTACCAGATGGCTTTCCAGGCCCAGGGCGCGGGTCAGGACGTGCTGCATACCGGCCTGCTGCCAAACGTGGTCGACGGTGAGACAACCGAGTCGGCCCTGATGCCAACGATAGGCGCGGCAATCACCGACATGGGCCAGGGTATAGCGCCGTCCGCGGATCACCAGGGCCGTCAGGGTGGTCAGCAGCGGTTGGCCACTGCCGGCGGCCTGCAGCCAGCGATTCTGCGCCAGCAGCAACCGCTCCAGGGCCTGGGCCACCGGCCAGGTTTCCGGGGTGGAATAATAGTCCTGGGCCAGCGCCTGCAGGGTGGCACGCGCGGCGAGTCCACCATCCGGACAACCGCTGACACCATCGGCCAGGGCGAACAGGTGCCCCTTGGTGGCTGCCAGCGCCGCGCTGGGCTGGACACTGCGCAAGGCGTCCTGGTTTTCCTTGCGTGGACCGGTCGCAGTGGCTTCGGCGAAGGCGAGTTCTAGGGGCATGGACGGAGCGCCGGAGGGGAGAGGTGACGGGCAATGCAAAAGCGATACCCGACTGCCTGACGCCCCTGGAGCACTACCAGATTTCCACGCGTTTCTCGTCCGGCCGGACCATGGCATCACCCGCCTTGCAGCTGAACGCCTTCGCGAACGACGGCATGTTGGAGGGCGCCCCGATGGCGCGGAATTTCATGGGGGCATGGGGATCGGTGTTGAGGAACAGGCGCGCCTGTTCTTCACGGATCGAGCCCCGCCAGACCCGTGCCCAGTTGAGGAAGAAGCGCTGCTCTTGGGTGTAGCCATCGATCTTGCGATTGGCTTCTTCCGGCTTCTTGGCCAGGGCCAGTTGCAGGGCGTCATAGGCCGCGTTGATGCCGCCGAGGTCGCCGATGTTCTCGCCCAGGGTGAGCTTGCCGTTGACGTGCAGCTCAGGATGGTCGGGCAGCGGATGGTAGTTGTCGAACTGCTCCACCAGCTTGCCGGTACGGGCCTCGAAGGCCTTGCGATCGGCCGGGGTCCACCAGTCCACCTGGTTGCCCGCGCCGTCGAACTTGCTGCCCTGGTCGTCGAAGCCATGGCTGGCCTCGTGGCCGATCACCGCGCCGATGCCGCCATAGTTGATGGCATCGTCGCCGTCGGCATAGAAAAACGGTGGCTGCAGGATGGCGGCCGGGAAGTTGATGGTGTTGTCGGTGGGGCTGTAGTAGGCATTCACCGTCTGCGGGTACATGCCCCATTCCTGGCGATCGGTGGGCTTGCCGATCTTGTCCAGATCATGGCGATAGTTGAAGCGTGAGGCGGCTTCCAGGTTGGCGTAGAAGCCCTGCGGCTTGAGCGTCAGGCCGCTCCAGTCCCGCCAGCGCTCGGGGTAGCCGATCTTGGGCAGGAAGCTGTCCCACTTGGCCAGGGCCTTCTGCTTGGTCTCCGGGCTCATCCAGTCGAGCTTCTCGATGCGGGCGCGAAGCGCCAGCATCACGTTGTCCACCAGTTCCTGGGCCCGCGCCTTGGCCTGGGGCGAGAAGTGCTCCTGCACATAGAGCTGGCCGAGCCCTTCGCCCATGGCGCCATTGACCGCGCTCAGCACCCGCTTCCAGCGCTCGCTCTGTTGCTGCTGGCCGCTCAGAGTCTTCTGGTTGAATTCGAAGCTCTCCTGCTGGAAGGGCTTGGACAGCAGCGGCGCGGCGTCATCGATCACGTGGGCCCGCAGATAGGCCTGCCACTGTTCGATGGGCGTCTCGGCCAGCATGCGGTCGAACTCGGCGAAGAAGCCGGGCTGGGATAAGGAAAAGCCCTGCTGGCCGGTGACGCCCTGGCTGGCGAAGAAAGCCTGCCAGTCGAAGTGCGGCGTGACCTTGTTGGCTTCGGCGAAGCTCAGGTAGTGATACTGGTTTTCCGGATTGCGCAGATCCACCGGCTTGACCGAGGCACGTGCCAGGCGACTTTCGAAGGCCAGCACCAGCTCGGCCTGGGCGGCCGCCTGGGCTTTGGGTACGCCGGTCAGGGTCAGCAGCCGTGCGAGATGACCCAGGTAGGCCTGGCGTAGCTTGGCGTAGTCGGCCTCGGTGTAGTAATCGGGTGTCGGCAGGCCCAGGCCACCCTGGTAGGCATAGGCGATCTGCTGCTTGGCGTTCTGGTAGTCGGCACCGGAGCCGAAGGAGAACACCTGCATGTCGCCTCGGGCAAAGCTCTTCTGGAGATAGGCCACCACATCGGCCGAGGTGCGCAGCCGGTCGATGGCGGCCAGCTGCGCCTGGATCGGCTGATAGCCGGCGCGCTCGATGGCGGCTTCGTCCATGCCCGAGCGATACAGCCAACCGACCTTCTGTTCTACCGAACCCTGTTCCGCGCGATCCGCCGTGCGGGCTGCGCGCTGCAGGATGGCGTGCTGGTCGTTGAGCGATTTTTCGCCCAGGGCCATGAAGGAACCCCAGCGCGACTTGTCCGGCGGGATGGGATTGGCCGAGACCCATTTCTGGTTGACGAAGGTGTCGAGGTCGCTACAGGCGGTGGCCGGGTCACCCAGTTCGGTGACGTCGAAGACAGGAGCAGCGAAAGCCTGGCTGCCGAGCAGCAGGCCGATGGTCAGGGCGAGGGGTTTCAACGCAGGCATGGGAGAAAGGGGGCTCCAGAAAAGGGCAGAGGAAAGCGGAGTAGGGGTCGAGGGTAGCGGTCGCGATGCGACCCTGCCAAGGGCCGCTGTTTCACCGGTGCTAGAAACGACGATCCCCGCCGAAGCGGGGATCGTGGGCGGTGCCTGGGATCAGAACACCGTCAGCTGCGCCAGTTGCAGCAGCGGCTGCGGATAGACGCCCAGGACGAAGGTGGCGATGGAAATGGCGATCAGCATCACGCCACCGGCGCGTTGCCCCCAATTCATCGGCGCGTCATGGCGCTGCAGGCCCTGCTCGGTCAGGTACAGGGTGACCATCACGCGCAGGTAGTAGAACAGGCCGATGGCGCTGCCCAGCACGATGGCCGCGGTCTGCCACCACATGCCCGCTTCCACGCCCACGGTGATGACGTAGAACTTGCCGATGAAACCGGCGGTGAGCGGAATGCCGGCCAGGGACAGCATCATCACCGTCAGCGCTGCGGTCAGGTACGGGCGGCGCCAGAACAGGCCGCGGTACTCGAACAGCGCATCGGCATCACGCTGGCCGTTGCTCGGGCTGGACATCAGGGTAATCACGCCGAAGGCACCCAGGCTGGTGAAGACATAGGTCACCAGATAGACCGCCACGGCTTCCATCGACAGGCCTTCGCCCGACGCCACCGCCACCAGCAGGTAGCCGAAGTGGGAGATGGAGGAGTAACCCAGCAGGCGCTTGAGGTTGCTCTGCATCAGCGCCAGCAGGTTGCCCACCAGCATGGAGGCGATGGCGATGAAGGCGATGGCATCGTGCAGCCAGCCGTCATCGCTGGCCATGGGCATGGTCTGGAACACCCGCACCAGCACGGCGAAGACAGCGACCTTGCTGGCGGTGGCCAGGAAGGCGCCAACCGGAGCCGGCGAGCCTTCGTACACGTCCGGGGTCCACAGGTGGAAGGGCACCAGGGACAGCTTGAAGCCGAGGCCGACGATCAGCATGCCGAGGCCGATTTCCATCAGCAGGCCGGTGCTGGCCGGGGCGTCCATCTGCATGCCGATATCGGCGAAGTTCAGGCTACCGGACTGGGCATAGAGCAGGGCCATGCCGAACAGCAGGATGGCCGAGCCGGCGGCGGACAGCACCAGGTACTTCATGCCGGCTTCCAGGGAGCGGCGGTTGAAGTAGCTGTAGGCCACCAGGCCGTAGACCGGCACCGACAGCAGTTCCAGGCCGATGAACAGGCCAGCGACGTTTTGCGCCGCCACCAGCACCAGACCACCGGTGGCGGAGATCAGCAGCAGCAGGTACAGCTCTTCACGGTTGCCCGGATAGCCTTCCATGTAGGCATGCGACAGGGTCATGCAGGCCAGGGTGGCGATCAGGATCAGTGCCATGTAGAAGCAGCTGAAGCCGTCGATGCGCAGCAGCGGGGTGACGTCGATGGCGCCGACGCCGAGGGCCGGGATGCAGGACAGCAGGGCCAGGTTGAGACCGATCACGCCCAGGGTGGGAATGATGGTGTGATCCCGCCGCCAGGCGATGCCCAGCATCACCACCACGGCGGTGAGGCCGGTGATGATGATCGGCAGGAGGGCGGTGAAGTGTTCGTAGGTAAAGGTCATGGCGCTCTTACCGGGCGGAAACGAGAGAGGAGAAGGCTTCGCCGAGCCACTGCTGAACACCGGCCATGCTCGCGGCCGAGGTATCCAGCACCGGCTGCGGGTAGACGCCGAGCAGCACCAGCAGCACGCCAAGCAATAGCAGCATCGACAGTTCCCGTGCGTTCAGACCCGGTAGCGCGCCTTCGGCCTTGGCCGGACCGAAGTAGGCGCGGTGGATCATGATCAGCGAATAGACCGAGGCGAACACCAGGCCGAAGGTGGCGATGACGGTGATCATCGGCACGACCGGGAAGGCGCCCAGCAGGATCAGGAATTCACCGACGAAGTTGCCGGTGCCTGGCAGGCCCAGGGATGCCGAGGCGAAGAACAGACTCAGGGCCGGCAGGTAGGGCAGGCGTGCCCAGAGACCACCCATCTCGCGCATGTCACGGGTATGCATGCGCTCGTAGAGCTGGCCGCAGAGGATGAACAGACCGGCGGCGGAGAGGCCGTGGGCGATCATCTGTACCACCACGCCCTGCAGCGCCTGGGGGCTGCCGGAGTAGATGCCGATCAGCACGAAGCCCATGTGCGAGACGCTGGAGTAGGCCACCAGGCGCTTGATGTCGGTCTGGGCGAACGACAGGATGGCGCCGTAGAAGATGCCAATGATGCCCAGCCACATGGCGATCGGCGCGAATTCCGCCGAGGCGTTGGGGAACAGCGGGATGGCGAAGCGCAACAGGCCATAGGCGGCGGTCTTGAGCAGGATACCGGCCAGGTCGACGGAACCGGCGGTCGGCGCCTGGGCGTGGGCATCGGGCAGCCAGGAGTGCAGCGGCACCACCGGCAGCTTCACCGCGAAGGCGATGAAGAAGCCCAGCATCAGCAGGTATTCCAGCTTGGGATCCAGCTGCAGTTGCAGCAGGTCTTCGTAGTCGAAGGTCAGGACGCCGGTGGCACCGTAGTTCACCAGTACCAGGGCAACGATCGCCACCAGCATGATCAGACCGCTGGCCTGGGTGAAGATGAAGAACTTGGTGGCGGCGGTGATGCGGCTCTTCTTGCCGTCCGCGGAGCTATGGCCCCACAGCGCGATCAGGAAGTACATCGGCACCAGCATCATCTCCCAGAAGAAGAAGAACAGGAACAGGTCCAGCGCCAGGAACACCCCCACCACGCCGCCGATGATCCACAGCAGGTTGAGGTGGAAGAAGCCGACGTGGCGCTGCACTTCACGCCAGGAGCAGGTTACCGCCAGCACACCGAGCAGGCCGGTGAGCAGGATCATCAGCAGCGACAGGCCATCGAGACCGAAGTGCAGGCTGATGCCGAAGCGCGGAATCCAGCTCATCTGGAATTCCGCGGTCCAGGCGGTTTCGGCGCCAGGGGCGGGAGCCAGGCTGTAGTCGCCGTGGGCCCACAGCCACAGGCCGAGTACCAGCTCCAGCAGCATGGTGAACAGGGCGATCCAGCGGGGCACCAGCGGGCCGGTCTTTTCCGTGAGGAAACAGAGCAGGCCGCCGATGAAGGGGATCAGGATTAGCCAGGGCAGAAGCATGACGTGTACTTATCCTTAGTCAGGGGGTCAGGCCAGCAGCAGCGCGCCGAGCAACAGCACGGCGCCTCCCACGATGGAAGCCGCGTACCAGCGCAGACGGCCGTTCTCGGTGATGCTCAGTGCCAGGTTGCCACCGCGAGCCACCATCGGGATCAGGCCGATGGCCTGGTCGAAGGGGTCACGGCGCAGCAGGCGGGCCAGCAGCAGGTACGGCTTGACGAAGATCAGGTCGTACAGCCAGTCGAAGCCCCAGGCGTGATACCACCAGGTCCCGAAGAAGCGACCCGGCGCGCTCTTGGCCAGGGCGGTCACGAAGGAACGCTTGCCAAGGAAGAGCAGGGCGGCCAGCAGGATACCGGCGATGGCGATGGCTCCCGAGGTGATCTCCAGGGAATGCTTGGCTTCACCACCGGCATGCCCGATCGATTCCGGCAGCACGCCTGCCAGGGGTGGCACGATCAGCGCGCCGACGAAGGTCGAGAGCACCAGCAGTACCGCCAGCGGCAGGTTGTGGGCGATGCCGTGGCCGGCATGGGCCTCGGTATGCGCCTCGCCATGGAAGGTGATGAAGATCAGGCGGAAGGTGTAGATCGAAGTCAGGAAGGCACCGGCCAGGCCTGCATAGAGCAGGTAGGTATGACCGCTGGCGAGGGCTTCCCAGAGGATCTCGTCCTTGGAGTAGAAGCCGGCGGTCACCAGCGGCAGTGCCGCCAGCGCCGAGCCACCCACCACGAAGCTGGCATAGGCCAGGGGGATCTTCTTCCACAGGCCGCCCATCTTGAAGATGTTCTGCTCGTGGTGGCAGGCCAGGATCACCGAGCCCGAGGCGAGGAACAGCAGCGCCTTGAAGAAGGCGTGGATCATCAGGTGGAAGATCGCCGGTTGCCAGGCACCCACGCCCAGGGCCAGGAACATGTAGCCGATCTGGCTCATGGTGGAGTAGGCCAGGATGCGCTTGATGTCGGTCTGCACCAGGGCGGCGAAGCCTGCTAGTACCAGGGTCACGGCACCGACGATACCGACCAGGTTGAGGATCTCCGGCGCCAGCAGGAACAGGCCGTGGGTCCGGGCGATCAGGTAGACGCCCGCGGTCACCATGGTCGCGGCGTGGATCAGTGCGGAGACCGGGGTGGGACCGGCCATGGCGTCCGCCAGCCAGGTCTGCAGCGGCAGCTGGGCCGACTTGCCGACGGCGCCGCCAAGCAGGGCCAGGGTGGCCAGCACGATCAGTGGATCACCGCTGGCGAAGACGTCGGGCGCCTTCTGCAGCAGCTCCTGGATGTCCAGGGTGCCCAGGGTCATGAACAGGATGAACAGACCAAAGGCCATGAAGACGTCGCCGACGCGGGTGACGATGAAGGCCTTCAGCGCGGCGTTGCCGTTTGCGCGCTCGCTGTAGTAGAAGCCGATCAGCAGGTAGCTGCACAGGCCCACGCCTTCCCAACCGAAGTACAGCAGCAGCAGGTTGTCGCCGAGGACCAGCAGCAACATGCTGAAGATGAACAGGTTGGTGTAGGCGAAGAAGCGCGAGTAGCCCTCTTCACCACGCATGTACCACGAGGCGAACAGGTGGATCAGGAAGCCGACGCCGGTGACCACGCCAAGCATGGTCAGCGACAGGCCGTCCAGATAGAGAGCCATGTTGGGCGCGAAGCCCTCCACGTTCATCCACTGCCAGAGGACGAGGGTCAGGTGGCCGTCGGCGGGCGGCGCGACATGGAAGTTCCAGCCGACCCAGGCGGCGACCAGCGCCGCCAGGCCCACCGAACCCACGCCGATCAGCGCGGAGAGATTCTCCGACAGCCGACCGCGGGAGAAGGCCAGCAGGAAGTAGCCGACCAGGGGAAAGGCGAAGGTGAGGGGTAGCAGGTTCATCCGTGCATCTCGCTGGCGGCATCGACGTCGAGGGTGTGGAAGCGGCGATAGAGCTGCAGCAGGATCGCCAGGCCGATACTGGCCTCGGCGGCGGCCAGGCTCAGCACCAGGATGAACATCACCTGGCCGTCGGGAGCGCCCCAACGGCTACCCGCGACCACGAAGGCCAGGGCGGCGGCGTTCATCATGATTTCCAGACTCATGAGCACGAAGAGGATATTGCGGCGGACCATCAGGCCCACCAGGCCAAGGGCGAACAGGGCGCCGGCAAGGGCCAGTCCGTGTTCCAGAGGTATGGCGTTCATTGGCTGTTCTCCAGTCCTTGGCGACTCACTCGCCGATCCCGTCTTTGACGTCGCTGCGACCCAGGTGATAGGCCGCGACCAGGGCACCCAAGAGCAGCATGGAGGCCAGTTCGACCGCCAGCAGATAGGGCCCGAACAGGCTGACGCCCACGGCCTTGGCATCTACCGAGGTGTGGCCAATGGCGGCGCCGCCCGGGGTGCGCGACAGCACCACCAGCAGCTCCACCAGCAGTGCACCGGCAAGGATCGAAGGACCGATCCAGACCTTGGGGGTCAGCCACTTGCGTTCCTGATCGGAGATGACCGGCCCGAGGTTGAGCATCATCACCACGAAGACGAACAGCACCATGATGGCGCCCGCGTAGACGATGATCTCCAGGGCGCCGGCGAAGGGCGCCCCCAGGGCGAAGAACACCATGGACACGGCCAGCAGCGAGATGATCAGGTACAGCAGGGCATGCACCGGATTGGTATTGGTGATCACCCGGAAGGTGGCCAGGACGGCCACCCCGGCAGAGAAATAGAAGGCAAATTCCACGACAGCTCCTTAGGGCAGCAGGCTCTTCACGTTGATCGGCTCTGCCTCGCTCTGCGCGGCACCCTTGGGCTTGCCCGCGATGGCCATGCCGGCCACGCGGTAGAAGTTGTACTCCGGATACTTGCCCGGACCCGAGATCAGCAGGTCCTGCTTCTCATACACCAGCTCCTGGCGCTTGAACTCGGACATCTCGAAGTCCGGGGTCAGCTGGATGGCGGTAGTGGGGCAGGCCTCCTCGCACATGCCGCAGAAGATGCAGCGCGAGAAGTTGATGCGGAAGAACTCCGGGTACCAGCGACCGTCTTCGGCTTCGGTCTTCTGCAGCGAGATGCAGCCGACCGGGCAGGCCACGGCGCACAGGTTGCACGCCACGCAGCGCTCCTGGCCATCGGGGTCACGGGTGAGCACGATGCGGCCGCGATAGCGCGGCGGCAGGTACACGGGTTCCTCGGGGTATTGCAGAGTGTCGCGCTTGCGGAAGGCGTGGCCGAAGACCATTACGATGCTGCGCAACTGGGTGTAGGTGCCATGCAGGACGTGCAGGATTTCCTTGATCATGACGGATACCTCACTGGCCGATGGCCGGCGTGGCGGTGTAAAGCACCACGGCGCCGGTCACCAGCAGGTTGATCAGGGTCAGGGGCAGGCAGAACTTCCAGCTGAAGGCCATTACCTGGTCGTAGCGCGGACGCGGAATGGACGCGCGCAGCAGGATGAAGATCATGATGAAGAAGGCGGTCTTCAGGGCGAACCAGACAAAGGACAGCCAGGGCAGGGTGTCCAGGAAGGGACCGTGCCAGCCGCCAAAGAACAGGGTCACCAGCAGCGCCGAGATCAGCACGATGCCGATGTACTCGCCGACGAAGAACATGCCCCACTTCATGCCCGCGTATTCGATGTGGTAACCGTCCGCGAGCTCCTGCTCGGCTTCCGGCTGATCAAAGGGATGGCGGTGGGTCACGGCGATACCGGCGATGAAGAAGGTGCAGAAGCCGAAGAACTGGGGAATGATGAACCACCAGCCCTGATGCTGCGCCTCGACGATATCCCTCATGTTGAAGGAGCCGGTCACCGCCACGATGCCCATCACCGACAGACCCATGAACACCTCGTAGGAGAGGGTCTGGGCCGAGGCGCGCATGGCGCCCAGCA
The DNA here is from genome assembly GCF_001518815.1 of Pseudomonas oryzihabitans. Taxonomy (NCBI): domain Bacteria; kingdom Pseudomonadati; phylum Pseudomonadota; class Gammaproteobacteria; order Pseudomonadales; family Pseudomonadaceae; genus Pseudomonas; species Pseudomonas oryzihabitans. Next base: position 2,961,312 of record NZ_CP013987.1, on the reverse strand, counting down.
GGGAGAACTTGTTGTTGCTCGCCCAGCCGGCGAAGAGCACCGCATAGACGTTGACGCCCGCCATGGCGAAGAAGAACAGCAGGCCGACGTTCAGGTCCGCCACGCCCCAGGTGGGGGTGATCGGGATGACCGAGAAGGCCACCAGCAGCGAGCCCATGGCGATCACCGGCGCCAGGCTGAAGATCATCTTGTCGGCGAACGGGGGCGTCCAGTCCTCCTTGAAGAACATCTTCAACATGTCGGCGCCCAGCTGGAAGGCGCCGAAGGGGCCGACCCGGTTGGGACCGTGGCGGTCCTGCCAGAGACCCAGCAGACGGCGCTCGACGAAGCTCAGCAGCGCACCGCAGATGACCACCGCCAGCAGGATGACGATGGCCTTGACGATGCCGATGACGACGGCGATGAGGGTGGGGGTGAGCCAGGTCATGCCGCGGCCTCCTGCAGTCCTTCCACGGTGAGGCCGGCGAAGTCCACCGGAATCCCTTCGAAGCCGGCGGGCAGACCGACCAGGCCCGCCGACAGCTCGGGCTTGATCTGCAGCGGCAGGCGCAATTCCTGACCAGCGACCTGCAGGCGCAGCAGGGCGCCTTCGTTGACGCCCAGGCGGTCGGCATCAGCCTTGGCCAGCGCCACATAGGCGGCCGGGATGCGCTCGCGTACCGGTTCGGCACGGGAAGAGGTCTCTTCGCTACCGAACAGGTGGTACAGCGGCACGGCCTGGAAGCCGGACTCGGCACTGCGTACGGCAGCGGTCGGCACGGCGAACCAGCTCAGGCGATCGCCCTGGGACTCGATCAGACGCACCCCCGGATCGCCGGCGCGAAGGTGACCACCCACCTCGTCCTGGAACTTGTTCCAGGCCTGGGGCGAGTTCCAGCCCGGGGACCAGGCGAAGGGAATCTGCTGACGCGGTTCGACGCTGCCGGCATAGCCTTCCATGGAGAAGGCGAAGGCGGTGTCGGCATCCTGAGGCGCACGCGGCTCGTGCACGCTGAGGTTGGCGCGCATGGAGGTGCGGCCGCTGTAGCGATGCGGTTCGCGGGCGAGCTTGAGACCCTTCACCCGGAAGCTGGCGTTGGGCGCAGCATCGCGGATACCGTCCAGCTGCGGCGCAGCGGTGGCCACGGCGTCGGTGACGTGGTCCAGCTGGGTCCAGTCCACCGGACGGTTGTCCAGGGTGTTGCGCAGGGCGTGCAGCCAGCGCCAGCCCTCGCGGATCAGGCTGGAGGGGTCGTAGTAGCTCGGCTCATAGACCTGGAAGAAGCGCTGGGCGCGACCTTCCTGGCTGACCAGGGTACCGTCGCCTTCGGCGAAGCTGGCCGCCGGCAGCACCAGATCGGCGCGCTGGGCGGTGGCGGTACGCTGGTGATCCAGCACCACCAGCACCTGGGCGCGGGCCAGGGCCTGATCCACCTGCTCGGCAGGCGCGCGGCGATAGAGGTCGTTCTCCAGCACCACCAGGGCGTCGGCCTGGCCGTTTTCCAGGGCGGCGAAGGCGTCTTCGACGGACTCGCCGCCGTAGAGCGCCAAGCCCAGGCTGTTGGCTTCGGGCACCACCAGACTCAGGGAGCCGGCCTTGCCCTTGGCGGCCAGGGCCTTGGCCAGGTTGGCGGCGGCCTCGATCAGCGCCGGTTCACCCAGGGAGGTACCGGACACCACCAGCGGGCGTTCGGCCGCCAGCAGGGTTTCGGCCAACAGGCGCGCCTGTTCGGCGACTTCGTCGCTCAGGCCGTCGACGGCCGGGGCGCTGGCGTCGATGGCATGGGCCACGGCATGGCCGAAGCGGGCCAGTTCCAGCGGCGAACCATGCAGGCGGGCGTCGGCGACGTCGTCCAGGCGGGTGGCGGCGACGCTGGCGATGAACAGCGGATTGCGCTCGCTCTGGCCGATGTTCTGCACGGCGGCATTCAGCCAGGGCTGGATCTTCTGCGCCGCGGCCATGGCCTCGGGCTTGCCCTTGACCGACTGCCGCAGGGACAGCGCCAGACGGGCCGCGGTCTGGGTCAGATCTTCGCCAAGCACGAAGACGGCATCGTGCTTCTCCATGGCGCGCAGGGTGGGGACGGGCAGGGGGCTGTCCTTGAGCACCTGCAGCACCAGGCGCACGTTGGCCAGGTCACGGGCGCTCATGCCGCTGGAGAAGTTGTCGGCGCCGACCAACTCGCGCAGGGCGTGGTTGCTTTCCAGGCTGGCACGCGGCGAACCGATGCCGATCACCTTCTTGCCGCGCAGCAGCAGGGCGGCGCGATCCAGGGCGGCGTCGATGCCGGTCTCCAGGCTGCCGTCTTTCAGCAACGCCTGGCGTGGACGATCCTTGCGATTGACATAGCCATAGCCGAAGCGGCCACGGTCGCAGAGGAAATACTGGTTCACCGAACCGTTGAAGCGGTTCTCGATGCGGCGCAGTTCGCCATAGCGCTCGCCGGGGCTGATGTTGCAGCCCGAGGAGCAGCCATGGCAGATGCTCGGGGCGAACTGCATGTCCCACTTGCGGTTGTAGCGCTCGGAGTGGGTCTTGTCAGTGAACACCCCGGTGGGGCAGACCTCGGTCAGGTTGCCGGAGAATTCGCTCTCCAGGGCACCGTCCTCGACGCGGCCGAAATAGACGTTGTCGTGGGCACCGTAGACGCCCAGGTCGGTACCGCCGGCGTAGTCCTTGTAGTAGCGCACGCAGCGATAGCAGGCGATGCAGCGGTTCATCTCGTGAGCGACGAACGGGCCGAGGTCCTGATTCTGGTGGGTACGCTTGGTGAAGCGATAACGACGCTTGTTGTGACCGGTCATCACCGTCATGTCCTGCAGGTGGCAATGGCCGCCTTCTTCGCAGACCGGACAGTCGTGGGGATGGTTGGTCATCAGCCATTCGATGACGGAGCTGCGGAATTCCTTGGCTTCGGCGTCTTCGATGGAGATGTAGGTCTTGTCGCTGGACGGGGTCATGCAGGACATGACCAGGCGCCCGCGGGTGTCATTCTCGTCGGCGAACTGCTTCACCGCGCACTGGCGGCAGGCGCCGACGCTGCCCAGCGCCGGATGCCAGCAGAAATAGGGGATGTCGAGCCCCAGGGACAGGCAGGCTTCGAGGAGGTTGTCCGCCCCGTCGACCTCGTACGTCTTGCCGTCTACATGGATAGTGGCCATAGGGTTTTCTTCTCACCCGCGCAGGGCGGGTCTGGCTAATGGGAAAACGTTCGCGCCGCCCTGGCGGTCGCCAGTGGCAGCGCCGGCCGGGTCGGGCCCGGCCAGAAAGCGATAGGTTCGGCCCCCAGGAGGGGCCAAACTTCAGATCACGGTCGCGGAAGCAGTCGGACGAGGTTCGCTGGGCGTCTTGCGCACACCGGCCTCGAACTCCTCGCGGAAATACTTGATGGCACTACCCAGGGGCTCGACAGCGCCCGGTGCGTGGGCACAGAAGGTCTTGCCTGGGCCGAGGAAGTTGACCAGCTGCAGCAGGGTATCGAGGTCGCCCTGCTGGCCTTCGCCTTTCTCCAGACTGCGCAGGAGCTTGACGCTCCAGGGCAGGCCATCGCGGCAGGGCGTGCACCAGCCGCAGGATTCACGGGCGAAGAACTCTTCCATGTTGCGCAGTAGCGAGACCATGTTGACGCTGTCGTCGACCGCGAGGGCCAGACCGGTACCCATACGGGTGCCTACCTTGGCGATGCCACCGGCGTACATCTGTGCCGAGAGGTGCTCGGGCAGCAGGAAGCCGGTACCGGCGCCACCAGGCTGCCAGCACTTAAGCGTGAAGCCATCGCGCATGCCGCCGGCATAGTCCTCGAACAGTTCCTGGGCGGTAACGCCGAAGGGCAGTTCCCAGACGCCGGGATTCTTCACCTTGCCGGAGAAGCCCATGAGCTTGGTGCCCATGTCTTCGCTACCGGCGCGGGCCAGGCTCTTGTACCAGTCCACGCCACCGGCGACGATGCCCGGCACGTTGCACAGGGTCTCGACGTTGTTGACGCAGGTGGGCTTGCCCCAGACGCCGACGGCGGCGGGGAAGGGCGGCTTGGAGCGCGGGTTGGCGCGGCGGCCTTCCAGGGAATTGATCAAGGCGGTCTCTTCGCCACAGATGTAGCGACCGGCGCCGGTGTGGACGAACAGTTCGAAATCGAAGCCGCTACCGAGGATGTTCTTGCCGAGCAGGCCAGCTGCCTTGGCTTCTTCCACCGCGCGCCGCAGGTTGGCAGCGGCGTCGACGTACTCGCCACGCAGGAAGATGTAACCGCGATAGGCCTTGAGCGCCCGGGCGCTGATCAGCATGCCTTCCACCAGCAGGTGCGGCAGCTGCTCCATGAGCAGGCGGTCCTTCCAGGTATTGGGCTCCATCTCGTCCGCGTTGCACAGCAGGTAGCGGATATCGAGGGATTCGTCCTTGGGCATCAGGCCCCACTTCACGCCGGTAGGGAAGCCCGCACCGCCGCGGCCCTTGAGGCCGGAGTCCTTGACTTCCTGGACGATGGCATCCGGCGCCAGCTCGGTCAGCGCCTTGCGCGCCGCGGCGTAGCCGTCCTTCGCCTGGTATTCCTCCAGCCAGACCGGGGCGCCGTCTTCACGCAGGCGCCAGGTCAGGGGATGGGTCTCGGGGGTACGGGCAATGCTGTTGGCAGGCCCGAAGGAGGTCAGTCTCATGCGTATCCCTCCAGCAGTTTGGCCACGCCCGCAGGTTGGACATCGCCATGGGTATCGTCGTCGATCATCAGCGCCGGGGCCTTGTCGCAATTGCCCAGGCAGCAGACCGGCAGCAGGGTGAAGCGGCTGTCGGTGGTGGTCTGGCCCAGGCCGATGCCCAGCTGGCGCTGGATCTCGCCCACCACGGATTCGTGGCCGCCGATGTAGCAGGTCATGCTGTCGCACACACGGATGATGTGGCGACCGACCGGCACGCGAAAGATCTGGCTGTAGAAGGTCGCCACGCCCTCGACATCGCTGGCCGGGATGCCCAGCACCTCGCCGATGGCGTAGATGGCACCGTCCGGCACCCAGCCGCGTTCCTTCTGCACGATCTTCAGGGCTTCGATGGACGCCGCGCGCGGGTCCTCGTAGTGATGCATTTCATGCTCGATGGCCGAGCGCTCGGAGTCGCTCAGGACGAAACGGTCGGTTTGGATCAGGGTTTCGGTGCTCATGCTCAGCGGTCCACGTCGGCCATGACGAAGTCGATACTGCCCAGGTAGGCAATCAGGTCGGACACCATGCTGCCGCGGATGACGGCCGGGATCTGCTGCAGATGCGGGAAGCTCGGCGTCCGGATGCGGGTGCGGTAGCTCATGGTGCTGCCATCGCTCGTCAGGTAGTAGCTGTTGGCGCCCTTGGTCGCCTCGATCATCTGGAAGGCTTCGCCCGCCGGCATCACCGGACCCCAGGACACTTGCAGGAAGTGGGTGATCAGGGTCTCGATGTGCTGCAGGGTGCGCTCCTTGGGCGGCGGCGTAGTGAGCGGGTGATCCGCCTTGTACGGGCCTTCGGGCATGTGCTGCAGGCACTGCTCGATGATGCGCAGGCTCTGGCGCATCTCCTCGACGCGCAGCATGCCGCGGTCGTAGCAGTCGCCGTTGTGGGCGATGGGCACTTCGAATTCGAAGTTCTCGTAGCCGGAATAGGGGCGAGCCTTGCGCAGGTCGAAATCGAGACCCGTGGCGCGCAGGTTGGGACCTGTGACACCCCACTCCAGGGCTTCCTTGGTGTTATAGACGGCAACGTTCTTGGTCCGGCCGATGAGGATGCTGTTCTTCATCGCGGCCTTCTCGTACTCGTCCAGGCGCTTGGGCATCCAGTCGAGGAATTCGCGGACCAGCTTGTCCCAACCACGAGGCAGGTCGTGGGCGACGCCGCCGATACGGAACCAGGCCGGGTGCATGCGGAAGCCGGTGATGGCCTCGATGACCTTGTAGGCACGCTGACGGTCGGTGAAGGTAAAGAACACCGGGGTCATGGCGCCGACGTCCTGGATGTAGGTACCCAGGTACAGTAGGTGGCTGTTGATGCGGAAGAACTCGGCCATCATCACGCGGATGAAGTCGACCCGCGCGGGCACCTTGATGCCGGCGAGCTTCTCTACCGAAAGGACGTAGGGCAAGTTGTTCATCACCCCACCGAGGTAGTCGATCCGGTCGGTGTAGGGGATGTAGCTGTGCCAGGACTGGCGCTCGGCCATCTTCTCGGCGCCACGGTGGTGATAGCCGATCTCGGGCACGCAGTCGACGATCTCTTCGCCGTCCAGCTGCAGGATGATGCGGAAGGCACCGTGGGCCGAGGGGTGGTTCGGGCCCAGGTTGAGGAACATGAAGTCGGAATTTTCCGCATGTTCCTTCATGCCCCACTCTTCTGGCTTGAATCTCAGGGTTTCCTGTTCGAGATCCTGTTTGGCGGCGTTCAGCGCATAGGGATCGAACTCGGTGGCCCGCGCGGGATAGTCCTTGCGCAGCGGGTGCCCCTGCCAGTTGTCGGCCATCAGCATGCGCTTGGGCAGCGGGTGGCCATCGAAGTGGATGCCGTACATGTCGAGCACTTCCCGCTCGTACCAGTTGGCATTGGGGAAGATGCCGGTCGCGGTCGGCAGGCGGAGGTCGTTCGCCGAAAGCGCCACCTTGAGCATCACATCGCTGTTACGGTCGATGGACAGCAGGTGGTAGAAAACGGTGAAGTCCGCGTTGGGCAAGCCGCGGCGGTGAGTCCGCAGGCGCTCGTCCACGCCATGCAGGTCATAGAGCATGACGTAGGGGCGGGGCAGGTTGCGCAGGAAGCGCAACACTTCGATGATTTTTTCGCGCGCCACCCAGATCACCGGCATGCCGGTACGGGTGTCTTGCAGGGTCAGGGCGTCTGCGCCGAATTGGCCCTGGAGTTCGCCAACCACCGACGCATCGCCGGCAGGGGCGAGCGCAGAGGCGGACAGAGCGGTGTCTGCGGTCATGATGTTCCGTCGCTATCGATCGTCGTCAGCATGCAAGTCCCGGAGGGGACTTACACTTCGTCTGGGCTGCGCAGGTTGGTGACCTGGATGCGGCGCTCGCGGTTCTGCTCGCGCTGCGAAGGCATTTCGGCGCGGTAGATGCCCTGATCGCCCACCACCCAGGAAAGGGGGCGGCGCTCTTCACCGATGGAGTCCTGCAGGAGCATCAGACCCTGCAGGAAGGCCTCGGGGCGAGGCGGGCAGCCGGGCACATAGACGTCGACGGGCAGGAACTTGTCCACGCCCTGAACGACCGAGTAGATGTCGTACATACCGCCGGAGTTGGCGCAGGCACCCATGGAGATAACCCACTTGGGTTCCAGCATCTGCTCGTACAGGCGCTGGATGACCGGAGCCATCTTCATGAAGGGGGTGCCGGCGATGACCATGAAGTCCGCCTGACGCGGCGATGCCCGGATGACTTCGGCGCCGAAGCGAGCGATGTCATGGGGCGCCGTGAAGGCAGTGGTCATTTCCACGTAGCAGCAGGACAGGCCGAAGTTGTACGGCCAGAGAGAATTCTTGCGTCCCCAATTGACTGCGCCCCGCAGGACATCTTCGAGTTTGCCCATGAAGATACTGCGGTTGACCTGACTTTCCATAGGGTCGGCAACGGTTTCCCGTTGGCCGGCCGGATAGCGGTCTACTGCCGCATCGGGATCGATCCGGGTGAGATTGTATTGCATTGCCAAAGCCTCATTGTTTCGACTTCGCCTGTCGCTCACGACGGCTCGCAGGCGCCCAGTCGAGCGCTCCGATTCGCCACAGGTAGACAAGACCCGCCAACAGAATTGCTATGAAAATGGAGGCTTCCACGAAGCCGGCCCATCCCGATTCACGGATGGAGACCGACCAGGCGAAGAGAAAGAGGGCTTCGACATCGAAGATCACGAAGAGCATCGCGACCAGGTAGAACTTGGCAGAGAGACGGAGACGGGCACCCCCGGTGGGGACGATGCCGGACTCGAAGGGATCGTTCTTGCTACGACCTACGGCTTTGCTGCCGAGGAGGCTCGAGACTCCAAGCATGAAGGCGATCAGACCGACCACGCCCAGGAGGAATACCGCGAAGCTCCAGTTGTGGGTCAGTAGGCTGATCGGCTCAGACATGCTTTGAATCCTTAATTATGGGTATCAGGCGCTATCAGTGCGACACGGTGTCGCAAGACAGACAGATTTTATGCTCTATCGATTCATTCTGTAAATTTATTGGCTTAAAAAGATTCTATTGGACTGCTTTGAATCAAACTAAACAGAACTTCAAAGTTATTTGAGAATGAATATAAGAATTATTCTCAAATAACTTTTCATTGTCTAGTGAAACCTAGATTGCCAGGCGCCGCGAGAGTTCTCCCGTTCGCCGGTTGGTCAGTCGATGAGATCGGCGCGAATGCTCAACTGACGATCGTCACGACCCTCGGTCGAGTAGTAGCGGGTGAGGCCCCTCTGGTCGCCTTCGATCTGTTGACGAAATCCTCCCAGGTCAAGCCACTGCCCCAGGGGGCCACTGATGCGGGTCGCGGCGCCCTGGGTCTGTAACGTGCCCGGATGGTGGGCAGCCGCGCGGTCGTCGACGCTGTTTATGTCCAGATGCACCAGATTGCCGCTCAGACGGGCGGTGACCTGAAAACCGCGTTCGAGGCGGCGATAGTCGGTCTGGGCAGAGCTCTGGCCATAGGGCGAGGTCTGGTAGGTGGTCACGGGGACGTCTTCGCCGAAGCGAATGAAGGCAGGGTAGCCCTCGGTGACCTGAACGCGCTGGGCACCATCCTCGTGCCGATCGGTGCTGTCCTCGATGATGCGCACCTGGGGTGAACGCACGTTGCCGCCTGCGGAATAATCCTGGCTGGCCCCTGAACTGCCTGCGCGTGTCGCCAGGGTGATAAGCAGGCGCCGCGGCTGGGTGTCCAGCTGGGTCAACAGATTCTTGATCTCGGTCAGCTTGGCCGGCTCGGCGTTGACGATCAGCTGGTTGCCGTAGACGTTGACCTTGCCTTCGCCGCCGAGCACGGATTGCAGGGTGGGCAGGAGGTCCCCGGCCGTGCGGTACTGCAGCGGGATGACTTCGGTTCTGGGGGTGGCCCAGGCGGTGGCGGTCAGCAGTAGCAGCAGCCCAAGCAATCGTCTCACAGCACCATCCTCCGTAGTTCCTGATCCGGCTGGCTGATGGCCCAGAGGCGATCGAAACGCTGTTGCTGGACCTTGACCGCCGCACGGTCGCCATAACGGACGAAGCCATTGGGGGCGTTGCCCGATCGGCGCAGCAGGGCCTGGTCGTCGACGATCAGGCAGGCGCCTTCCGGTTGTTGGTCGGCTGGTGGTCGCCGGATCAGCAGGTTACTGGTCAGGCGCTGCGCCAGGGCGATGAGGCGATGGCCCTGGCGCACGGCGAGGGCGCTGTCGTTGATCAGGATACGTACCTGATGTCGCGGATTGCCCAGCAGCAGGCGCTTGATCGCCGCCTCGACGTCCAGAATGTCGTAGAGGGGCGCTTCCAGGTCAGGGGTCTGGATACACAACTGGCGGCTGGCTTGAGCGATGAGGCGGACACCGTGCTCACTCAGGGCGTCCAGGCCTTCGAGGCGCAGGGCGAGGTCCTGGCCGAGCTGGGGTTCGGGCAGGGCGCCCAGGGTCAGATCGGCAAAGGACTCGTCCACGGCGGCTCCCTATCACTCGTCGTCGTCTTCTCCGGCGAAGATCAGGCTGCCCTGCTGGAGCAGTTCGCGGATCAGGCGCATGGCATCGTCGTCCTGCAGCCAGGGCGCGAGATTGGCCTCGTGCAAGACGTCCGCCGAGCATAGCAGGTCGAGCAGCGGTTGCAGCCGCATGGGCAGCAGGCGGCTCTGGCCGCTGGCAAAGACCATCACCTCGTCTTCCAGGCGGCTCCAGGCGATGCGGCCACTGGGGTTGCGCATCAGCAGTGCGCCTTCGTCGAGTTCCTTGCGCAGCTGCTTGGCGCTGAGGTTTTCCCCGGCGACCCGCTCCGGGTAGCGCGGCTCGGTCATGTGCTGGCCGAACCAGGCCAGCAGCAGGCGATCGTCACTCAGATGGCGCTCCATCAGGCCGCGCAGGCGCTTGATGGCCTCGGGCGGGATCTCCGCCGGATGCTCGCTGGCCGGCGCGCAACCGGCGTCGCTGTAGCGCTCGTCCTCGGGGATGAACTGGGCGAGGAAGTCGGTGAAGTGGGTGAGCACTTCGCCGGCACTGGGCGCGCGGAAGCCGATGGAGTAGGTCATGCACTCGTCTTCGGCGATGCCGTCATGGGCCAGGCCCGGCGGCAGGTAGAGCATGTCACCCGGTTCCAGGACCCATTCGTCGGTCTGCTGGAAATCAGCGAGGATCTTCAGCTCCAGGCCGTCGATCAGCGGGCTGTCGGCGGTGCATTGCTGGCCGATGCGCCAGCGGCGGCGGCCATGGCCCTGCAGCAGGAAGACGTCGTAGTGATCGTAGTGGGGGCCGACACCGCCACCGGGGGCGGCATAGCTGACCATGACGTCGTCGACGCGCCAGTTGGGCAGGAAGCGGAAGGATTCCAGCACCTCGGCCACCTCGGGCACGAACTGGTCGACCGATTGCACCAGCAGGGTCCAGTCCCGCTCGGGCAGGCCGGCGAAAGTGTCTTCCGGGAGCGGGCCGCGGCGCAGCTCCCAGGTCTGGTCCTGGCCGATGATCAGGCGGGATTCGATTTCCTCTTCCAGAGACAGGCCGGCCAGTTCGTCGGGCTCCAGGGGATTCTGGAAGTTCGGGAGGGCCTGGCGGATCAGCAGGGGTTTCTGCTGCCAGTAATCGCGGAGGAATTCACGGGCGGTCAGGCCGCCGAGCAGTTGCAGGGGTTGATCCGGGTTCATGCACACCTCGCGCAATGAAAAACGCCCGGCGAGGCCGGGCGTAGAAAAAGGATGATCTTCAGACCCGACGGGCCTGTTCGGCAGCGTTGCCGATATAGCCGGCCGGGGTCAGCTGGCGCAGTTCGGCCTTGGCGGCCTCGGGGATCTCCAGGCCGTCGATGAAGTCCTGCAGGGCGCTGGCGCTGATGCCCTTGCCGCGGGTCAATTCCTTGAGCTTCTCGTAGGGGTTGGCCACGCCATAGCGGCGCATCACGGTCTGCACCGGCTCGGCCAGGACTTCCCAGCAGGCGTCCAGGTCTTCGGCGATCCGCGCGGCGTTGAGTTCCAGCTTGCCGATGCCCTTGAGGGTGGCTTCGTAGGCGATTACGCCGTGGGCCAGGCCGGTGCCCAGGTTGCGCAGCACCGTGGAGTCGGTCAGGTCGCGCTGCCAGCGGGAGATCGGCAGCTTGCTGGCGAGGTGCTGGAGGATGGCGTTGGCGATGCCCAGGTTGCCTTCGGAGTTCTCGAAGTCGATGGGGTTGACCTTGTGCGGCATGGTCGAGGAGCCGATCTCGCCGGCCACGGTCTTCTGCTTGAAGTAGCCGAGGGAGATGTAGCCCCAGATGTCCCGATCGAAGTCGATCAGGATGGTGTTGAAGCGGGCGATGGCATCGAACAGCTCGGCGATGTAGTCATGCGGCTCGATCTGGGTGGTGTAGGGATTCAGGGTCAGGCCGAGGTCGTCTTCGATGAAGGTACGCGCATTGGCTTCCCAATCGACGTCCGGGTAGGCGGACAGGTGAGCGTTGTAGTTGCCCACGGCGCCGTTGATCTTGCCCAGCGGGCGGATGGCGGCGATCTGCTCGATCTGGCGCTCCAGGCGATAGACCACGTTGGCCAGTTCCTTGCCCAGGCTGGTGGGGGAGGCGGGCTGACCGTGGGTCCGCGACAGCATGGGCACGTCGGCGAAGCGATGGGCCAGCACGCGGATCTCGCCGGCGATCTGGCGCATCAGTGGCAGCAGCACCTGGTCACGGCCTTCGCGCAGCATCAGGGCGTGGGACAGGTTGTTGATGTCCTCGGAGGTGCAGGCGAAGTGGATGAATTCGCTCACCGCAGCCAGTTCCGGCAGGTCGGCGACCTCTTCCTTGAGCAGGTACTCGATGGCCTTGACGTCGTGATTGGTGGTGCGCTCGATGTCCTTGACCCGCTGGGCCTGCTCGACGCTGAACTCGGTGGCCAGCTTGTCCAGCAGGGCATTGGCCTCGGCGGAGAAGGGTGCGACCTCGGGAATGCCCGCGTGGGCGGCCAGGCGCTGCAGCCAGCGGACCTCGACCTGGGCGCGGAAACGGATCAGGCCGAATTCGCTGAAGATGGAGCGCAGGGCGGCGGTCTTGCCGGCGTAACGGCCGTCGATGGGCGATACGGCGGTGAGCGAGGAGAGCTGCATGGGCATTCTCTTGGTAGCGGGGGAGAAAGGGGCGGAATTCTACACGCAAAGGCCGGCGCTGTAGTACCGCCGCCGGCCTGGGATCAGACGTTGCGCAAGGGGTAGAGGTTGTCGAGCAGCTTGCGACGATTGAGCACCAGCTGCCAGCGGTGGCCGCCGAGCTGCCGCCAGAGGCGTGCGGAGCGAATGCCGGCCAGCAGCAGGGCGCGCACCCGCGAGGCGGTGGCGGACTGCTGCAGGTAGCGCATTTCGCCGTGCACCTGGATGCGCTGCTTGAAGGTGCTCAGGGTGTCCTCGTAGAGGCCACCGCAGGCGGCGATGACGTTCTCGTGGGCCACGCCGAAGTGCTCGACCTGGGACTGGATCTGGGTGAGGCGGCGACCGATGAGGTCGAGCAGGTCGCCACGCTTCTCCAGCTTGCGCTCCAGGGCGGTCATCGCCAGGGCATAACGCAAGGGTTCGCGCTGCAGGCTGTTGGGATTGCGCTCCAGGGTGCTGGACAGGGCGCCGAGGCCCTCGCGCAGCGGCGCGACGCTGCCGCCATAGACCTCCAGGGTGCTGCCCGGATCGCGCACCAGCAGGCTACCGAGCAGGCAGGCCAGAGGTTCTTCCGCTACCTGGCCGGTACGCGCCAGCTGGTCCACCAGCAGGGCGGCCTGGAAGACGCCGCCCAGGGCGATGAGTTGTTCCTGGGTACGGTTCATGCGGCGGGCGCCTCGGCGCAGGCGGGTTGGTAGTGCTCGATCACGCCGCCGCCCAGGCAGACGTCGCCATCATAGAAGACCACCGACTGACCCGGGGTCACGGCGCGCTGGGGTTCGTCGAAGACCACCCGGTAGCCGGCGCCCTGGCGTTCGATCTGGCAGGGCTGATCCTGCTGGCGATAGCGGACCTTGGCGGTGAGACGGCGCGGCTGGGTGAGGTCCAGGTCGTTGACCCAGAACATCTCGCTGACGGTCAGGGACTCGGCGAACAGCCAGGGGTGGGCATTGCCCTGGCCAACGATCAGGACGTTGCGGGTCAGGTCCTTGCTCAGTACGTACCAGGGATCGTCACCGGCATCCTTCATGCCGCCAATGCCCAGGCCCTGGCGCTGGCCAATGGTGTGGTACATCAGGCCGTGGTGGCGACCGATGACCTCGCCGGTGGTGGTCTCGATGTCACCTGGCTGGGCCGGCAGGTATTGCTTGAGGAAGTCGCTGAAGCGGCGTTCGCCGATAAAGCAGATGCCGGTGGAGTCCTTCTTGCGCGCGGTGGCCAGGCCGTGCAGTTCGGCGATGGCGCGGACTTCGGGCTTTTCCAGTTCGCCCACCGGGAAGAGGGTGCGGGCCAGCTGCTCACCACCCACGGCGTGGAGGAAGTAGCTCTGGTCCTTGTTGGCATCCAGGCCCTTGAGGAGCAAGGTCTGGCCGTCGACATCGCGACGGCGCACATAATGGCCGGTGGCGATCAGGTCGGCGCCCAGGGCCAGGGCATAGTCGAGGAAGGCCTTGAACTTGATCTCGCGGTTGCAGAGGATGTCCGGATTGGGCGTGCGGCCAGCCTTGTATTCGGCGAGGAAGTGCTCGAAGACATGGTCCCAGTACTCCGCGGCGAAGTTGGCCGTGTGCAGGGTGATGCCGATGCGGTCGCAGACCGCCTGGGCGTCGGCCAAGTCCTCCTTGGCGGTACAGTACTCGGTACCGTCATCCTCGTCCCAGTTCTTCATGAACAGGCCCTCGACCTGATAGCCCTGCTCCTTGAGCAAGAGGGCGGAGACCGAGGAATCCACTCCGCCGGACATGCCGACGATGACGCGGGTGCCGTTCACTTCAAAAACCTCTCATATCTACGATCATCGACAGGGGATAGCGGTGTCCATCCAGGTACTTTTCGATGGCATCGAGTACCAGGGGGCTGCGTAGCCGAGCCCGCTCGGCGCGGATCTCGTCGAGCGTCAGCCAGACCGCACGGGTGATGTCGGCGTCCAGGGCGCGCTCGCTTTCATGGACCAAGGGCCGGGCATGAAAGGCGGTGCGGTAGTAGGTGACGCCATTGCCCGGCGCGACATAGAGGCCGATGCCGATCACGCCCTGGATCTCCACCTGCCAGGCGGTTTCTTCCAGGGTCTCGCGGCGTGCCGCCTCGATCAGGCTCTCGCCCGGCTCCAGGTGCCCGGCCGGCTGGTTGAGCACCAGGCGGCCCTGTTTCTCTTCCTCGACCAGCAGGAAGCGGCCGGCGTCTTCCACTACGGTGGCCACGGTGACGTGGGCGTGCCAATCCATCTCGGACTCCGCTATCGGTAATCGCGCAGTATACGCCTTAAGCTTTGTCGGTCCCAAATGCAGCGAACCCCGGCCGGGGCCGGGGTTCGCGGTCAACGCAGGAGCTGATCTCAGCCCTTGAGCTGGGCCAGGGCGGCATTGAGCGTAGCGCTCGGACGCATCGCCTGGCTGGTCTTGGCCTGGTCAGGGTGGTAGTAGCCACCGATGTCCACCGCCTGGCCCTGGACGCCGTTCAGCTCGGCGACCACCTTGGCCTCATCGGCGCTCAGCGACTTGGCCACCGGTTCGAACTGGGCCTTGAGCTGGGCGTCTTCGCTCTGCTCGGCCAGGGCCTGGATCCAGTACAGTGCCAGATAGAAGTGGCTGCCACGGTTATCCAGTTCACCCGTCTTGCGCGACGGCGACTTGTTGCTGTCGAGGAACTTGCCGTTGGCCTGGTCCAGAGTCTTGGCCAGGATCTTGGCCTTGGCGTTACCGGTGGTCTCACCCAGGTGGTTCAGGGATTCGGCCAGGGCCAGGAACTCGCCCAGGGAGTCCCAGCGCAGATGGTTTTCCTGCACCAACTGCTGGACGTGCTTGGGCGCGGAGCCACCGGCACCGGTTTCGAACAGACCGCCGCCGTTCATCAGCGGGACGATGGACAGCATCTTGGCGCTGGTACCCAGTTCCATGATGGGGAAGAGGTCGGTCAGGTAGTCGCGCAGGACGTTGCCGGTCACCGAGATGGTGTCCTCGCCCTTGCGGATGCGCTCCAGGGACACGCGAGTGGCTTCCTCGGGCGACAGGACGCGGATGTCCAGGCCGTTGGTGTCATGGTCCTTGAGGTAGCGCTCGACCTTGGCGATGACCTGGGCGTCGTGGGCGCGGTTCTGGTCCAGCCAGAAGATCGCTGGGGTGCCGCTGGCGCGGGCACGGTTGACGGCGAGCTTGACCCAGTCCTGGATCGGCGCGTCCTTGGTCTGGCACATGCGCCAGATGTCACCGGTCTCGACCGGGTGCTCGAAGACCACCTTGCCTTGGTCGTCGGTCACGCGCACGGTACCGTCGGTGGGGATCTGGAAGGTCTTGTCGTGGGAACCGTATTCCTCGGCCTTCTGCGCCATCAGGCCAACGTTGGGTACGCTGCCCATGGTGCTGGGATTGAAGGCGCCGTTCTTCTTGCAGTCCTCGATCACCACCTGGTAGACGCCGGCATAGCAGCGGTCGGGGATGATGGCCTTGGTGTCCTGTAGGTTGCCTTCGGCGTTCCACATCTTGCCGGAGTCACGGATCATGGCCGGCATGGAGGCGTCGACGATGACGTCGCTCGGCACATGCAGGTTGGTGATGCCCTTGTCGGAGTTGACCATGGCCAGCGCCGGGCGCTCGGCGTACTGGGCGTCGAAGTCGGCCTTGATGGCGGCCTGGGTGGCTTCCGGCAGGCTGGACAGGCGGGCATAGAGGTCGCCGATGCCGTTGTTGCGGTCGAAGCCGGCTTCCTTCAGGGCGGTTTCGTGCTTGGCCAGCACGTCCTTGTAGAACTCGCCGACGATGATGCCGAACATGATGGGGTCGGAGACCTTCATCATGGTGGCCTTCAGGTGCACGGAGAACAGCACGCCCTTGGCCTTGGCGTCTTCGATCTGGGCGGCGATGAAGCTCTGCAGGGCCTTGCGGCTCATGGTCGAGGCATCGACGATCTCGCCGGCCTTGACCGCGGTCTTCTCTTTCAGGACCTTGCTGCTGCCGTCCTTGCCGATCAGTTCGATCTTCAGGCTGCCGGCGTTCTCGACGGTGGCCGAGCGCTCGCTGCCATAGAAGTCATGGGCGTCCATGTGGGCGACGTGGGACTTGGAGTCGGCGCTCCAGGCACCCATGCGATGGGGATGCTTGCGGGCGTAGTTCTTGACCGACAGCGGGGCGCGGCGGTCGGAGTTGCCTTCGCGCAGGACCGGGTTCACGGCGCTGCCCTTGACCTTGTCGTAGCGCGCCTTGACGTCCTTTTCCTTGTCGTCCTTGGGCTCGTCCGGGTAGTCCGGCAGGGCATAGCCCTGACCCTGCAGTTCCTTGATCGCGGCCTTGAGCTGGGGAACCGAGGCGCTGATGTTGGGCAGCTTGATGATGTTGGCTTCGGGAGTGGTGGCCAGTTCGCCGAGTTCGGCGAGGTGGTCGGAAATACGCTGCTCTTCCTTCAGGTACTCGGGGAAGAGGGCGATGATGCGGCCGGCAAGGGAAATGTCACGGGTTTCGAGGGCGACGCCGGAAGAGGCGGTGATGGCCTCGACGATGGGGAGCAGCGAATAGGTCGCCAGGGCGGGCGCTTCGTCGGTCAGGGTGTAGATGATCTTCGACGTGGTGGACATGTCTTGCTTTAACTCCTCTTTATCACAGCTGTGGCGCGAAGCCGGGCGAGCGAGGATCGACCCTTGAGTCGATAGACGCCCCAAGAAGGCGTTATCGGGCCGCGCGACATGCGCGACGGCGATGGACGTGCGATGCGACAAAGCGTCGCTGCGGAAATTGCGGGATCGGCCGATACAGCCAGCGGAACCGGCAGGGTCCGCAGCGACCCGTCAGTCGCGGAAGTATACCAGCGCGGCGCCAGGCGTGCATTCGTGCCGCCGCAGGTTGGCGATGGCGCGGTGCTGGCGGCCTGGGTAGGCCTCTAGATGAGAAGCCTCTGGGTACCGAAGTCAGGTCAATGGAGTTGACCAATCGACGACTGGCCCTGCACGGGACTTGCTTAAGGGACTAAACTATTGCCCCTCTAAATTTCACGAGGTCGTTATGAAAACCAAGGACAATGCGTCCAAGAGTCGGTCCTGGGCCATCGTCGGGCTGGAAACGCTCGTCATCGTCGCCCTGTCGCTGTACGTCGCCTTTGGCGCCGGGCTGTTCATCAAGCACCACTGCTGGGACACCCTGACCCCGCAGCAGCAAGACCAGATCCTCGAGCAGATGAGCCGCAGCGCTCAGGAAAATACCCTGCTCACCTGATTCGCTCGAATCACGTCTCTTCAAATAACGATAAGAATCCTCTCTTTTTCTTCCGCGCGCTCCCTGAGTGTCGAGGTGGCCTCGTCACGTCCGGCCGATCAGCACGCCAGGTGTTTGCGCGTGCTCACGGGGGAGGCCGGCGTCGCCCTGGGTAGCAATCTGGTCGAAGGCGTCGCCAAAGGGCGAGCGCGGCGTGCCAGACGTAGCATTGCCCAGAGTATGGCTAGCGACAGGGCCATCCAGCCAAGTACAAGAAGAAGGATATAGGTCGCAGGAGTCATTGACGTTCACCGTACGGCTGTCTCGGAAAAAGTGTCGCTGCTGGACACATTTCACTAGACACGTCAATAGCTATCCTGTTCAGGCTTTCCCGACGAGGGGCCTGCCCGGGCGACGTCTGAGCATCGCCCGGGTGGCAGGGATTACAGGAACAGGTGGGCCAGCCAGAACAGGCCGGCGGAAAGGGCCATGGAGGCGGGCAGGGTGAGTACCCAGGCCATGAGGATGTTGCGCACCGTACTGCCTTGCAGGCCGCTGCGGTTGGCGACCATGGTGCCCGCTACGCCCGAAGACAGCACGTGGGTCGTGGAGACGGGCAGGGCGAAGACGTTGGCCATGCCGATGGCGGCCACGGCCGTCACCTGGGCGCTGACGCCCTGCGCATAGGTCATGCCCTGGCGGCCAATCTTCTCGCCCACGGTGAGTACCACGCGACGCCAGCCGACCATGGTGCCGATGCCCAGGGCCAGGGCGACGGCGATGATGACCCAGAAGGGCGCGTATTCGGTGGTGCTGGTGAGGTCCTTGCGCAGCCGGCTGAGATCGTCACGGTCGCGCGCGGTCAGTACCGGCAGCTTGCTGACTTTCTTGGCGGTGTCGTCCAGGCACAGCAGGTAGCGACGCACCTGCTGGCGATGATCGTCACTCATGGCGCGGTAGTCGGTGATGCCTTCCAGGTCGGCCAGCAGGGCCTGCAGGGTGGGCAGGGTCATGTGCGGGGCGCAGCGGAATTCCTGGGGCAGGTCGCGATTGCCGGGCACTTCGGCGAGGAAGTCCTTCAGGTTGTCGCCCTGGCGCTCGTAGAACTGGCCCAGGTGGATGGCGGCGTCGCGGGTGCGCTCGATCTGGTAGGTCGTGCTGTCCAGGTCCAGGACGAACTTGGCCGGGACGATGCCGATCAGCACCAGCATGATCAGGCCAATGCCTTTCTGGCCGTCGTTGGAGCCATGCACGAAGCTCATGCCCATGGCCGAGAGAACCAGCATCAGACGATTCCAGAAGGGCGGATGCTTCTTGGCGTCCACCTCACGGCGCTGCTCGGGGGTCTTGTGCATCTTGGACAGCGGCCGCCAGCGCTTGAGGGCGAGCAGCAGCAGGCCGGCGACGGCAAAGCCGGCCAGTGGCGAGAAGATCAGCGACAGGCCGATGTCGATCGCCTTCTGCCAATTGACGCCTTCGCTCATCGGAATGCCGGTCAGC
This sequence comes from Pseudomonas oryzihabitans, assembly GCF_001518815.1. NCBI lineage: Bacteria > Pseudomonadati > Pseudomonadota > Gammaproteobacteria > Pseudomonadales > Pseudomonadaceae > Pseudomonas > Pseudomonas oryzihabitans. The sequence continues at coordinate 2,942,361 of NZ_CP013987.1, read as the reverse complement.
AGGGCGTTGGTCACGCCGACGCCGAGGATGGAACCGATCAGCGTATGGGAACTGGAGGCGGGGATGCCGAAGTACCAAGTGCCCAGGTTCCAGGTGATGGCCGCGGCGAGCAGGGAGAACACCATGGCCAGCCCGTGGCCGGTGTTGACGTTGATCAGCAGTTCCACCGGCAAGAGGTGGACGATGGCATAGGCAACGCCAACGCCACCGAGCAGCACGCCGAGGAAGTTGAAGATGCCGGAGAAGAGCACTGCGAGGTGCGGTGGCATCGCCTTGGTATAGATCACCGTGGCGACGGCATTGGCGGTGTCGTGGAAGCCATTGATGAATTCAAAGGCCAGCACAAAGGCCAGGGCCAAGACGAGGCTGATGGCGACCCAGGCGTGGAGTCCGCTGAAAAGTTCGAACATGGGGATACGTCGACAGTTGGCAGGCGCGAATTATGGCAGAAAAATGACTGCCACCATCGCCGCCTTGAATGGGAGAGGCGAATTAGTCGCCGCGGTAGATGCAGCCACAGGTACAGGTCTCATGGACGCGAACCTGGCTGAGCTCGGGCAGGAGCGGCTTGAGCTGTTGCCAGATCCAGCGCGCGAGGACTTCGCTGGTGGGGTTCTCAAGACCCGGGATGTCATTCAGATAATGGTGGTCGAGACGCTCGTACAGGGGTTTGAAGGCGGCCTTTATATCGGCGAAATCCCGTACCCAGCCGGTATGAGGGTCGACGGCGCCCTCGATATGCAGGCCTACCTTGAAGGAATGCCCATGGAGACGCCCGCACTTGTGGCCCGGCGGAACGTTGGGCAGGAAGTGTGCGGCTTCGAAAACGAATTCTTTGAAAATTTCCACGATAACCACTCGCGTTGGGCCACGGTGTGTGGCGGCTGCGGGGCGGCAGTCTATCAGCTCGACACGGCCTTGCCGAACCTCGCGGTCACCGGCGGTGATCGGCTGCTAGCCCGGCATCGACCAGGGTTCGAGGGCGTGGCCGTCGCGTGCCAGTTCCAGGCGGGTCTGTTCGATCAGCGCCGCGAGGTGTCCGGCGTGGCTGTATTGACTGCGCGCGACGTGGGCGATCGAGGCCAGTACCTGGCTGCCGTCGGTCACGGTCAGGGCAAAGCTGGCGTCGCTGGGATCTTCGCGGACGTCGCCGCGCAGCGGCAAAAAGGCTTTTTCAACGATGTGGGTAGCACGGTCAAGATCGATGGACATGGACGGGTTCCTCAGGCGGATGCCTTCAATAGAGCACAGGAGCAGGGCAGAATTCTGATTTGCCTTCGCCGGCGGGCTTAGGCAGTCTCCCGGTCTTTGTCTGGACGATTGCCCATGCGCAGTACCAATCCTCGTACCTTCTGGGCCCTGGTGGGCCTGGCCGTCGCCTTCGGTCTTGCCGGTCTGATCGGTAATCGGGTGGGCTGGGAGCGGCTGGAGATCGGCTATCGGACGGTGCCATCGCCCAGCGGCCTGGATATCGGTGTGGCCGGCCAGGTCATCACAGGCTTGCCGTCGCTGTGCATCGCCCTGGCCCTGGTCACGGTGGTCACCGCGCTGATCATTCGCGGCGGACGCCGCTTTCGCTCGCGATTGCCCTTGCCGCTGACCGCGGCCATTCTCTGGGTGCTGCTGGCCTCCCTGCTGGTGCTTTTCTATCCTAGTACTCTGGCGTTCCAGTGGGAGAATCATCGCAGCGCCGCGGAAATCGACTTCTATCTGCTGCAGGATCGTCCGGGTACTTTCAAGGGTACGGCACAGAAGAGCCAGCAGCTGACCTACTACCGTGACTGCGGGCAGGCCGGGCAGGCGGCCTGCCCGGTGTTCGAGTGCGTGGTGGAGCGGCGCAGCTGGCTGGGTGGCTTCCAGAAGGTCCAGGGCTTCTATCCCGGCCTGGACCAAGAGTATCAGCTTGAGCTGCTGCGCACCCGCTGCCTGCCCGGTACGCCGTGACCGACGAAGCCACCGGTCTGATGGCGCCATAGGCGGGCATAGAGACCGTTGTAGGCGATCAGCTCGTCATGGGAACCCATCTCGACGATCTGACCACGTTCCATGACCACCAGGCGGTCCATACGCGAGATGGTCGACAACCGGTGGGCGATGGCGATCACCGTCTTGCCTTCCATCAGGGTTTCCAGGCTCTCCTGGATCGCGGCCTCCACCTCGGAGTCGAGGGCGGAGGTAGCTTCGTCCAGCAGCAGGATGGGTGCGTCCTTGAGCAGGGTGCGGGCGATGGCGATGCGCTGGCGTTGACCGCCGGAGAGCTTGACCCCGCGTTCACCCACCTGGGCATCCAGCCCGGTGCGGCCATGGGCATCGGTGATGCGCGCGATAAAGTCATCGGCCTTGGCCTTGCGCAGCGCGGCGTGCAGTTCCTCATCGGTGGCCTCGGGGCGACCGTAGAGCAGATTCTCGCGGATCGAGCGATGCAGCAGCGAGGTATCCTGGGTGACCACGCCGATCTGGCATCTCAGGCTTTCCTGGGTGACGTGGGCGACGTCCTGACCATCGACCAGGATACGACCGCCTTCCAGGTCATAGAGCCGTAGCAGGATGTTGATCAGCGTCGACTTGCCCGCCCCGGAGGGGCCGACCAAACCGATCTTCTCGCCGGGAGCTACGTCCAGGGTCAGGCCTTCGATGATGCCCGCCCCCTTGCCGTAGTGGAAGGCGATGTCCTCGAACAGCACCGCGCCACGGGTCACCTGCAGCGGCTTGGCGTCCGGGGCGTCGCCGACCTGGCGCGGCTTGGCGATGGTGCTCATGCCGTCCTGCACCATGCCGATGTTCTCGAAGATGCCGTTGACCACCCACATGATCCAGCCGGACATGCTGTTGATCCGGATCACCAGACCGGTGGCCAGGGCGATGGCGCCGACGCTGATGACGCCCTGGTGCCAGAGCCAGAGGGCCAGGCCCGTGGTGCCAGCGATGAGGAAGCCGCTGAGGATGGCGATGGTCACGCCCATGGCGGTGATCAGGCGGGCGGCGCTCTCGGCTTTCTCGGTCTGCTCTTCCATGGCCTGGCGGGCGTATTGCTCCTCCTGGGCCGAATGGGAAAAGAGCTTGAGGGTGGAGATGTTGGTGTAGCCGTCGACGATGCGCCCGGAAAGCTGCGAGCGGGATTCCGAGGCGATGGCCGAGCGCTCCTTGGTCTGGGGCACGAAATACCAGAGGGCGATGACGTAGCCGATGATCCACAGGATCAGGGGCACCATCAGCCAGACATCGGCCTGGGCGAACAGGATCAGCGAGGTGACGGCGAAGATCAGCACGTGCCAGATGGCGTCCACCGCCTGCACCGCCGAATCGCGCAGGGAGACGCCGGTCTGCATGATGCGGTTGGAGATGCGTCCGGCGAAGTCGCTGTGGAAGAAGCCCAGGCTCTGCTTGAGCACATAGCGATGGTTCTGCCAGCGGATCAGAGTGGTGAGGCTGGGGGTGATGGTTTGGTGCACCAGCAGGTCGTGCAGGCTGATGAACAGCGGGCGGATGACCAGGGTGACCACGGCCATCCAGATCAGGGTGCCGCCATGCTCCTGGAAGAACACGGTGCTGTTGGGCGCGCTGCCCGCCAGGTCGACGATCTGGCCGATGAAGTTGAAGAGGGCGACCTCGACCAGGGCGCCGATCAGGCCGACCACCAGCAGCAGGGCGAAGGCGGGCCAGGCTTGCTTGAGGAAATGCAGGTAGAAGGCACCGACCCGAGCGGGCGGCATTTCATCGGGAGCATCCCGAAACGCATCGATGATGCGTTCGAAGCGGCGAAAGATCATGCGGGGTCCTTGTAGAGGGGAGACAGCGTGTCGCGTCGCCGAAAGGGGGACCTCGCCGTTGGGACTGGATGATCGGCACAGATCATCCAGTCGGACGGTTCGGCTTACAGCCGTTTGGCAGCGAGAATCATGACCGGTTCACGAGGAATGTCGCGCAGCATGCCCTGGCGGGTGGTCTGGACCCCGGCGATCTGGTCAACGACTTCCATGCCACGCACGACCTTGCCGAATACCGCGTAGCCGAAGTCTCGCGAGCCGTGGTCGAGGAAGGCATTGTTCTCGACGTTGATGAAGAACTGACTGGTGGCGGAGTTGACGTCCGAAGTACGTGCCATGGCCAGGGTGCCGCGCAGGTTCTTCAGGCCATTGTCGGCTTCGTTCTTGATCGGTGCCTTGGTGCGCTTTTCCTGCATGTCGCGGGTGTAGCCGCCGCCCTGGATCATGAAGCCGGGGATCACGCGGTGAAACAGGGTGCCCTTGTAGAAGCCGCTGTCGACATAGGCGAGGAAGTTCTCGGTACTGACCGGTGCCTTGGCCGCATCCAGCTCGACCTCGATGTCACCCTTGTTGGTGCTGATGAGCACGTGCGGATTGTCCGCGGCCCAGGCGGTGGAGGCGACGAACAGGGCGCAGGCGGCAAGCAGGGCTTTGAACATGATGGATCCTTGAGTGGCGGAGACGACTGGCGAACGATAGCAACCCGGCTGGCCCCCCGCCACGGTCAGCGTGGGAGAGCGTGCTTGCGCAGGAGGTTCATGAGGATCTGCGAGGCCGGGCCCAGCTCGTGCTGGCGGGTCTTGTAGAGCTGGAAGGGATGGAAGCGGTGCGCGCCCTGTTCCAGCGGCAGCGGCTTGAGCAGCCCGGCGTCGAGGTCGGTCTGGATGGCATCCCGTGGCAGCCAGGCGAAGCCCAGGCCGTCACGCAGGAAGGTGGCCGCGGTGCTGATGCTGCCTACCGTCCAGCGCTGCTCGGCGGCCAGCCAGCCGGCATCGCGCGGCTGGGCGCGACCGCTGTCACGAATGACGATCTGCAGCTGCTCTTCCAGATCAGCGGTCACCAGGGTGCGCTGCAATTGATGAAGCGGATGCTCGGGATGGGCGACCGCGACGAACTCGACATTGCCCAGGGAGGCGCCCAGGTGGGCCGCGATCACCAGGCCGGTGATCGCCAGGTCCGCCGAGCCATCGAGCAGGGCTTCTTCCACCCCGGACAGGACCTCTTCGCGCAGACGCACCCGGCAGCCGCGACTCTGCGGCATGAATTCGCGCAGGCACAGCAACAGCGAGCGAGTCGGATAGGCGGCGTCCACCACCAGGCGCACCTCGGACTCCCATCCCTGTTCCATGTGGTAGGCCAGCTCTTCCAGCTGGCTGGCCTGCTGCACCAGCCGGCGCGAACGGCGCAGCAGCACGGCGCCGGCGTCGGTCAACACGGCGCGACGGCCCTCCAGGCGCAGCAGCGGCACGCCGAGCTGCTCCTGCATGCGGGCGACGGTATAGCTGATCGACGACTGGGAGCGGTGCAGCACCTCGGCGGCCTGGGCATAGCCGCCGTGGTCCACCACCGCCTGCAGGGTCCGCCACTGATCGAGGGAAACGCGAGGAGTCTTCATCGAGCGCTCTGGAGCCACGAAAGGGCGCATGGTAGTGCCTGAGGGGGCAATGGGAAAACGCGGTGTCCATCACGGGATGAAAAAAAGCGAGACTCAGGAGCAAATGTCCTGCCGGCGTCACGCTCCAAGCTTGCCGATGAGTTTCCCACTCTAGGCAAGACAAGGAGTCTCCATGTCGTCATTCAAGGCGTTGCTGGGTTGCTGTCTGCTCGTCGCTCCGCTGCTGGTCCATGCCGAGGAGCCGGTATCCACGGCCAGTGCGCCCCTCGATATCGACGGCATGAACATCAGTCGCACCCTCGACTGCGAAGGCCGGGACGTGTCTCTGTCCGGCGAAGGCAATACCCTGACGTTGAAAGGCCAGTGCGGCACGGTGACCGTCTACGGCAGTCATCATCGGCTGGTGCTCGACAGCGCCCAGGCCCTGGCCATCCATGGGCTGGGCAGCGTCACCACGGTCAAGGGCGCGGTGGCCAGCCTGAGCATTGGCGGTGGCTACCAGCAGGTGCAGGCCAATGTGCGCGGCAGTGACGGCCTGGCCAAGGTCGATGCCTATGGCTACGGCGCCAAGGCGCGCCTGACCCTGCTCAGCCAGGCCGACATCGCCGTGGGTGGTTCCAACCAGCAGGTGTACTGGTCCCGGGCCGCGGGCGTGGGTGAGCCAAAGACCCTGGTCTCCGGTGCCGACAATGTGCTGCAAGCCAACCAGTCGGTCGCAGGCCTTTCCGGCGGCGATCCCTCGGGCCTGAACGCCACGCGTTGAGCGGCTGCCAGCGAGGGGTTTCCCTCCGGCGGCGGGCACGTTAAGGTCGCGCACCTTTTTCGTGCGTCGTCGCCATGCCTTATCTCCTGCTCGTCACCCTCATCTGGGCGTTTTCCTTCAGCCTGATCGGCGAGTATCTCGCCGGTCGGGTCGACAGCGACTTCGCCGTGCTGGCCCGTGTTGCCATCGCCTTCGTGCTGTTCCTGCCCTTCACCCGCTGGCGCGGGGTCCCTGGACGCTTCGCCCTGGGGCTGATGGCTGCTGGTGCCCTGCAGTTCGGCATTACCTATCTGTGCCTGTATCGCAGCTTCGCCGTCCTGACGGTCCCGGAGGTCTTGCTGTTCACGGTGCTCACGCCCATCTATGTGACCCTGCTGGACGATGCCTGGCAGCGCCGCTTGCGCCCCTGGTCGCTGCTGGCCGCCGTGGTGGCGGTCGGGGGCGCTGCCCTGATTCGCTTCCAGCCACTGGCCGGCGACTATCTGCTGGGCTTCCTGCTGTTGCAGGTGGCCAACCTGACCTTCGCCGCCGGCCAGGTGCTGTGCAAGCACCTGGGGCACGCCTATGCCGGGCAGGGCGCCTTGCATCGCTACTTCGGCCTGTTCTTTCTCGGTGCCTTGCTGGTCGCGGCGCTGTCCTTTCTGCTGTTCGGCAATTCGGCGCGCCTGCCCAGCACCGGTCTGCAATGGGGCGTGCTGGTCTGGATGGGCGTGTTCGCCACGGCACTTGGCCTCTACTGGTGGACGCTGGGCTCGCTCCGCGTCAATGGCGGCACCCTGGCGATCATGAACGAGGCGCATGTGCCGGCCGGTCTGCTGGTCAGCCTGCTGATCTGGCAGCATCCGGCCGATCTGCCTAGGCTGTTGCTGGGCGGCGGCATCATCCTGCTCTCGCTGTTCATCAACCGTCAGGGGCGTCAGTCATGAATGTGCTGTCGGGCAAGGGGCTGGGCCTCTCGGTGCTGTCTTCGGTGCTGTTCGCACTGATGCCGGTGTACTTCGTCTGGCTGGCTCCGCTGGACGGCCTGCAGGTGGTGGCCCTGCGGGTGGTCTGGTCGCTGCCGATGGTGCTCCTGCTGGTGGTGGTCCTGCGTGAGGGCAAGGCCTTGCTGGCTACGCTCAAGCGGCTGGTGCGCGAGCCCCGGCTGTGCCTGGCCATCCCGGCGGCGGCGCTGTTGATGGGCATCCAGTGGTGGGTGTTCGTCTGGGCGACCATGAACGGCGAAGCCATGGCCATGTCGCTGGGCTATTTCCTGCTGCCCCTGGCCATCGTACTGACCGGGCGGCTGGTCTACGGCGAGCGCCTGAGACCGCTGCAGCGCCTGGCGGTGGGTTGTGCGCTGCTGGGGGTGATCAACGAGGTCTGGGTGACCGGGGCGCTGTCCTGGGTCAGCCTGTTGCCGGTGGTGGGCTATCCGCCGTATTTCGTCCTGCGCCGCTGGATGGCGGTGGATGCGCTGTCCGGCTTCGTGCTGGAGATGTGCTGCCTGCTGCCCTTCGCGCTGCTCGCGCTGCACTGGTTTTCGCCCAGCCTGATCCTGCAGCAGACACCCTGGCTGTGGGCACTGCTGCCGGGGCTGGGCCTGCTCAGCGCCATCGCCTTCGCCGCCATGCTGGCCTCCAGCCGCATGCTGCCACTGAGTCTGTTCGGTATCCTCAGTTACGTGGAGCCGGCGCTGCTGGTCTTCGTCGCCCTCTATGTGCTCGGTGAGCAGTTGCCGGAGGGCGCCATCTGGACCTATGGTCCCATCTGGCTGGCGGTGGCCTGGGTCTGCCTGGACAGTGCGCGCCTGCTGCGCAAGCAACTCAGGCGCGCACCGGCTGCGCCCTAGAGCGCCAGGGTCGGGCATTCACCTGCGGCGAAGAAGAACTCGTCGCAGTTGGGCAGGGTACCGGCGCGATCGACGATAAGGAATTCGTCCTCGTCGCGCAGGGCCAGCACCGGGTGGTGCCAGACCCCGGCGTGGTAGTTGATGCCCTGGCGGCCATCGGTGCGAAAGACGCGGATGGCGCCGGCATCCGGGGCTCCCGCCGGCGGCGCCACCACCACCAGAAAGGGTTCGCCGCGTAGCGGGACGAAGGCCTGGCTGCCGTGGGGATGGCGTTCGAGCATGGCGATGGTCAGCGGATAGTCCAGGCGCCGGGCGCGAAAGATGCTGATGATCGCCGCACCGTCCGCTGGTCCTGTCTCGACCCGCGCCAGGGCGTGGTATCTCTGGGTCGAGCCATTGTTGATGGGAAACCAGTCCCGGCCTGCCGTCTCGATGACCTCGCCGAAGGGTGCGAAGCCCTCGGCGGTCAAGGGCTCGATGCGCAGTTGCCGGTTCATGCCTGGCCCCGCGCCACCTTGCCGAACAGCCGCAGTCGGCTGACGCCGCCATCCGGGAAGATGTTCAACCGCACGTGGGTGATGGGGCCAAGGTCACGGATCTGCTCACGGAAGCTGTGCTCCTGGTGCATCTGCAGCTTCTGCGGTGGCAGCAGTTCCTTCCAGTAGAGGCTCTGGGTTTCGATCTGGCCATCGGTGCCGCCGCGTACGTAGGCGCCCTGGATCTGGCAGCTGTCCGGGTAGTTGCCCTTGAAGTGCAGGGTATCCACCAGGATCTCTTCGACGATGCCGGCATGGCCCAGGGCGATGATCACCCAGTCGTTGCCGGGGGTGCGGCGGCGGGCGGTTTCCCAGCCATCGGCCATGCTGTCGGCGCGGCCCGGATTGAGGATGTTGCTCATGCGGCCATAGTGTTCGTCGTTGCAGGCCAGGGCGCGACCGCCATTGAGGGCGGCGGCCAGATCCAGCACCTCGTCTTCCGCCTGGGCCGACCAGTCGCGATGGGGAATGCCGTAGACCCGCAGGCGGGCGACGCCACCGTCGGGATAGATGTTCAGCCGCAGGTGGGTCCAGGGGCGGTCGTCACCGATGACGTGATAGTGATGGCTGTTGCCCTGCAGTTCCACGGCCGGCAGCACCTCGGTCCAGGCGGCGTCGGCGGCCGGGTCGCCCTCGGCACAGAAGCAGGCTTCCAGGGAGGCGGAGGGCGGATAGTTGCCGGTGAACCAGCGGGTATCGATGTCGACGCCCTTGATCGAACCGGGCACGCCCAACCGGATCACCGCGTGGTCGTAGCCTTCGAAACGCTTGCGCCGTGATTCCCAGCCATCCATCCACTTGCCGTTGTCGTCGTAGACGCCTTCCTTCCACTCCGGCTCGTGGGGCTGGAGCATGCGGTCGGCGGCGGCGAACCAGTCATCGGTGACGCTGATGACCTGGGTTCCGAGGCGAGCATCGGCGAGATTGAGGTACTTTTCGAAGGGCGCGGCGTAGGTGCGTTTCATGGGCGGACTCTTGTGCGGAAGGGGTCAGAGGGTCTGCAAGCGGAAGAGGGCGATGCGGTCGATCTCGGCCAGGGCGCGCTGGAATTCCTGCTCCGGGGTGTTGGGCAGGCGTTCTTCGAAGGCCGCCAGGATCAGGTGCCGGTTGCTGCCCTTCACCGCCATGATGAAGGGGAAGCTGAACTTGGCGCGGTAGGCCTTGTTGTAGCGAGTGAAGCGCGTCAGCTCGTCGGGGCTGCACTGGTCCAGGCCAGCGCCGGCCTGTTCGCCACTGCTGGCCGCGGTCAGCTCCCCGGCCAGGGCGGCACGACCGGCGAGGTCAGGGTGGGCCTGGATCAGCGCCAGTTGCTCGGCCTGGCTGGCCTGGGCGACCTGCGCGGCGAGGCGCTGGTGCAGGGCTTCGATGGTGTCCGGCAGCGGCGTGCCCTCATCGAAGGCACGCTCGGCGACCCAGGCGGAGTGCTCGTAGACGCCGCCGAAGGCCGCCACGAAGGCAGCACGATCCAACTGGCTGGGCGTGACGGTCTGGAAGGCGCTCATGCCGGTGGATGCTCCTTGTGCCAGTGACGGGCGATGTCCACGCGGCGGGCGAACCAGACCCGCTCGTGGCTCTGGGCGTATTCCAGGAAGCGCTTCAGGCCCACCAGGCGGCCGGGGCGGCCGATCAGCCGGCAGTGCAGGCCGATGGAAAGCATCTTGGGCGCGGTGGCGCCTTCCTCGTAGAGGGTGTCGAAGGCGTCCTTGAGGTACTGGAAGAATTGCTCGGCGGTGTGGAAGCCCTGGACCTGGGTGAATCTCATGTCGTTGGTGTCCAGGGTGTAGGGGATCACCAGGTGTGGCTTGCCGGCCGGGGCCGTGGGTTCCCAGTAGGGCAGGTCGTCGTCGTAGGTGTCGCTGTCGTAGAGAAAGCCGCCTTCCTCCATCACCAGGCGTCGGGTGTTGGGCCCGGTGCGCCCGGTGTACCAGCCCAGCGGACGCTCGCCGGTGAGTTCGGTAAGGATCTCGATGGCGCGCTGCAGATGGGCGCGCTCCTCGGCTTCGTCCATGTACTGGTAGTCGATCCAGCGGTAGCCGTGGCTGCAGATCTCGTGGCCGGCCTGCACCATGGCGCGGATGACCTCGGGATGGCGCTCGGCGGCCATGGCCACGGCAAAGACGGTCAGCGGTACCTGATGCTTGGCGAACAGCTCCAGAATGCGCCAGACGCCCGCGCGACTGCCGTATTCGTAGAGGGACTCCATCGACATGTTGCGCACCCCTGGCAGGGGCTGGGCGGCGACCATCTCGGACAGGAAGGCTTCGGATTCCTTGTCGCCGTGCAGGATGTTGCGTTCGCCGCCTTCTTCGTAGTTCAGCACGAAGGACAGGGCGATGCGGGCATCACCTGGCCAGCGGGGGTGGGGCGGCTGAGCGCCATAGCCGATCAGATCACGGGGATAGGTCATGGAAGGGGCATCCTGGCAGTCGAGATGTTTTGTATACAATGTTTGGAGGCCTTTGCCGAGTCCCAGCAAGAATCCTGCCTAACTGGTCTGACCGGTCTGAAGACTCCGGACGCCCTGGAAAGGCGCGATACCGTTGGCAAAGCTCTGGTGCCAGCGCTGTATACAATCGATGGGCGGAAAACTGCTAGGCTGGAACATCCCCCTTGCAGGAGTCCACCGATGCCCGCTTCGTCCGCTAATGGATACCTGACGACCCATGTCCTGGACACTACCGGCGGCTGTCCTGGCGCCGGTATCGCCATACGCCTGTACCGGTTGCAGGCCGGTATGCGGGAGGTCCTGGGCGAGCTGTGCACCAACGCCGATGGCCGTGGCGACGGGCCGCTATTGCAGGGGGCGGCCTTCACGGCCGGGTGCTATGAGCTGGAATTCGACGTGGGCGACTACTACCGGCAACGGGGCGTGCTGCTCGATGAGCCCGCCTTTCTCGATACGGTGGTGCTGCGTTTTGGCATCGCCGATGCGGCCTCGCACTACCATGTGCCTCTGCTCGTCTCGCCCTACGGTTACTCGACCTATCGCGGCAGCTAGTTTTCCCTGCTCTGCCACGGTGCGATTCGGCGAGCGCCGGCACCAGGACAGGGCGCTGCGCTAGTGGACGGTCGGAGCGTTCGGCAGGTGGGCGTTGGCCAGCAGTGGCTTGTCCGGCACGGCGCTGTCGGGCCAGGTCTGGGCGATGCGTTCCAGTACCACCTGGGCCAGCATGCTATGGGTGCGGCTGGCGAAATGACCGCGAGCGCCAAAGATATAGGCCTGGTCGGCGCCGGGCTCGACGTAGCTGTCCGGGTCGCAGAATTCCCGGCCGGGCAGGCAGGCATCGCCTTCGGCATGGGTAAAGCCATAGTTGCCGTAGTGGGCGAAGACTTCTTCCATCACCCGATAGGCGTCCACCAGCAGTAGCCGGTCACCGGCTGGCAGATTGGCCTGCAGGGTCTCGTTGTAGAGTCGCACCAGCTCGTGATTGCGCTCGGCCAGGGCGGGCGTCCAGGGTTCGAGATAGGGCGCCTTGCCATAGTCGGTGTTGTTGAGTACCACCAGGCGTTGGGCACCCAGGCCCAGCAGATAGCGCAGCAGCTTGACCTCGTTCAGCGCGGTATGGCGGATCCGGCCCTCGATCTGCTCGCGCACGTCCTGGGGTAAGGGGGCATCGGCCATCAGCGCGGCCTTGAGTCTCTTGTCATAGAAGGGGCCGATGATGTCGTTGCCGCCGATCTGCACCAGGACCAGATCCTGCTGGCCGAAGCGGCCGTGTTGCAGCTCGAAGTTGCGGATCTGCTGGGAGAAGGCCAGTGGCGCCTCATTATGGTCGAAGCCTGGTTCGGTGAAGCTGCCGGTCACGGCGCCGCCTTCGGCGTAGCAGAGCCCATCGGGATAGGTCGGGCCTTCATGGCCATAACCTTCCACCTGGCGATTGGGGCTCAGGTCGATACCATAGGCATCGGCGATTTCCTGGGGATAGGTGCGGCCAGGGTTGGTGGCATAGATGTGGCCGAAGGTGCCGCAGTCCATGAGGCTGTCGCCAAAGGCGATGACGCGCTGGATGCCCCGGGCTTCGGCCACGGGCTCAGGGCTGGGTACGAGTGCGAACAGTGCGGCGACCCCTGCGAGCGCGGTCGCCAATCCCCAATGCCTGCCCATCACCCACCTCCCGACAGCATCCAGCGGCTGTGCTGCCAACGTCTTGTGCAACCTTCATACCCGGAAGAGCCGGGAAGGGGAGGGAGAGTTCCCTGGCGTCGGCCGGGGCGAGTCAGCAGCCGATGACCAGCATCAGGGGACACGGTGGCTGAGCGAGCGACCGCGCAATCTGCTCGGGTCAACCTGGAGGATGCGCATGATCCGCCCGTGATAGGCGAAGAGACTCAAGGCAAGGGATAGCGCCGTTTCAGTCGGCCTTGCCGACCGGATCGGATGACTGCGCCAGGATGGCTGCCATCAGGCCGGGAAAGCGCTGATCCAGGTCCTCACGGCGTAGCTGGTTCATGTGCGTGGTGCCGGCATTGCGGGTATGCACCAACCCGGCGTCGCGCAAGACGCGGAAGTGGTGCGACATGCTGGACTTGGGGCGGCCACCGTCCAGTTCGCCGCAGGTGGCTTCGGCTACCCGCGCGAGATAGCGGACGATATCCAGGCGTACTGGATCGCTGAGCGCATGGAACAGGCGCTCAAGGGAGAATTCGTCAGGACTGGGATGTTTGAAAGGGCGCATGAGCTAATCATACACCGGGGGTTGGCGATTATGTTATGTTCGATTAATATCGAAATAACGAACCAGCTGCTACCTCATGGGAGACCGCTCAGATGTCCGCATTGTTCCAACCCTTTACCCTCAAGGACGTGACGCTGCGTAATCGCATCGCCATCCCGCCCATGTGCCAATACAGCGCCGTCGACGGCGTGATCAACGACTGGCACCAGGTGCACTATGCCGGCCTGGCGCGCGGCGGTGCCGGCGTGGTCATCGTCGAGGCCACCGCTGTATCGCCGGAAGGCCGCATCACCCCCGGCTGCGCCGGTATCTGGTCCGACGCCCATGCCCAGGCCTTCGTGCCGGTGGTGCAGGCGATCAAGGCCGCCGGTTCGGTGCCCGGTATCCAGATCGCCCATGCCGGTCGCAAGGCCAGTGCCAACCGCCCCTGGGAAGGTGACGATCACATCGCCGCCGACGATGCCCGTGGCTGGGACACCATCGCCCCGTCGGCCGTGGCCTTTGGCGCCAACCTGCCCAAGGTACCCAAGGCCATGACCCTCGAGGACATCGCCCGGGTTCGCCAGGACTTCGTTGACGCCGCCAAGCGTGCCTATGAAGCCGGCTTCGAGTGGCTGGAATTGCACTTCGCCCACGGCTACCTGGCGCAGAGCTTCTTCTCGGTGCACTCCAACCAGCGCGACGACCAGTACGGTGGCGATCTGGCCGGCCGTAGCCGCTTCCTGCTGGAAACCCTGGCTGAGGTGCGCAAGGTCTGGCCGGAGCATTTGCCGTTGACCGCTCGTTTCGGCGTGATCGAATACGACGGCCGCGATGAAGAAACCCTGGCTGAATCCATCGAGCTGGCCCAGGGCTTCAAGCGCGAAGGTCTCGACCTGCTGAGCGTCAGCATCGGTTTCTCCACCCCAACCGCCAACATTCCCTGGAGCTCGGGTCTGCTGGCGCCCATCACCGAGCAGGTACGCAAGGCCACCGGCCTGAAAGTGGCCTCGGCCTGGAACATCGATACCCCGGTGCTGGCCAACCAGGTAGTGGCCGACGGGCAGCTGGATCTGGTCATGGTGGGCCGCGCCCACCTGGCCGATCCGCACTGGCCCTACTATGCGGCCAAGGCCCTGGGCGTCGACAAGCCGTCCTGGGTGCTGCCGGCGCCCTACGCCCACTGGCTGGAGCGCTATCGCACCAGCTGAGTCGGCTCAGGCTGAACGCGAAAGCCGCCCCTCGGGGCGGCTTTTTTGTGCGTCTCGGATGAGGGCAGTTTGTTGGGCTTCGCTGTGCTCAGCCCAACCTACGTCGATGGGTAGGCTGGGCTGAGGCGGCGCCATCGCCGAAGCCCAACAGGGTCAGGCGTCGCGACTGTGTACCCGGCGACCCGCGGCATGGGTTTCCCGTACCACGCGGTCGTCGCCAAGGGTGGTGAGGACGAACAGGGTTTCCTCCAGGCTCTTGGACTGCTGCAGGCGGTAGTTCAGCAGTGGGGTGGCCTTGAGATCGAGCACCACGAAGTCGGCGTCGTGGCCGGGGGCCAGGCTGCCGATGCGGTCGTCCAGGCGCAGGGCGCGGGCGCCGCCGAGGGTGGCCAGGTACAGCGACTTGAAGGGGTGCAGGCGATGGCCGCGCAGCTGTTGCACCTTGTAGGCCTCGCCGAGGGTCTGCAGCAGCGAGAAGCTGGTGCCGGCGCCGACGTCGGTACCCAGGCCGACATTGACCTTGAAGGCTTCCATCCGCTCGAGATCGAACAGGCCGCTGCCGAGGAAGAGGTTGGAGGTAGGGCAGTGGGCCACGGCCGAACCGGTCTCGTGCAGGCGCTGGCATTCGGCATCGCAGAGGTGGATGCCATGGGCGAACACCGAGCGCGGGCCGAGCAGCTGGAAGTGGTCGTAGACATCCAGGTAGTTGCTGCGCTCCGGAAACAGCGCCTTCACCCAGTCGATCTCCTTGAGGTTCTCGGAGAGATGGGTATGCAGGTAGACGTCCGGGTGCTCGGCCAACAGGCGTCCGGCTGCTTCGAGTTGTTCCGGGGTGCTGGTCGGCGCGAAGCGCGGGGTAACCGCATAGTGCAGCCGACCCTTGCCGTGCCAGCGCTCGATCAGCGCCTTGCTATCCCTGTAGGCGGACTCGGCCGTGTCCTGCAGGTAGTCCGGGGCGTTACGGTCCATCAGCACCTTGCCGGCGATCATGCGCAGATCGAGGTGCTCGGCGACCTGGAAGAAGGCGTCCACCGACTGCGGATGGACGCTGCCGAACACCAGGGCGGTGGTGGTGCCATTGCGCAGCAGCTCCCCAACGAAGACCTGGGCCACCTCGGCAGCCTTGGCCGGATCGGCGAAGGCGCCCTCGGTGGGGAAGGTGTAGGTGTCCAGCCAGTCCAGCAGCTGCTCGGCGTAGCTGGCGATCATCCCGGTCTGCGGATAGTGGATATGGGTGTCGATGAAGCCGGGGGTGATGAGGGCGTGGGGGTGCTCGATCACCGGGGTACCGGCGGGCAGGGTGGGCAGCAGCTCGGCAGCCGGGCCCATGGCCTGGATACGGCCGTCTGCGACCAGCAGCAGGCCGTCGGCGTGATATTCGTAGGAGGCGTCCAGCCCGACCTCGGCCGGGTCGGCGAGGCTGTGGAGCAGGGCGGCGCGGTGGGCGATGGCAGTCATGGCGATCTCGGATAGGTAAACGACTAGCTTGGGGTGGCGGTGACCAGCCGCAGCGGCTGATCTGCCTGTTGTGTCGGGCGCCCGTAGTGGGTGATGACCTCGCCGGCCACGGCGATGGCGATCTCCAGCGGCAGCTTGCCCTTGACCTCGGGCAGGCCCAGCGGGCAGCGCACCGTGGCGAGGTGTTCGGCGCCGTGGCCGCGGGCCGCGAGGCGGTGGCGGAACTTGGCCCACTTGGTCCGGGAGCCGATCAGCCCGAAGTAGCCATGGTCGCCGCGAGCGAGGATGGCGTCGGTCAACTCCAGGTCCAGGGGGTGATTATGGGTCATGACGATGTAGTAGGCACCCGCCGGCATCCGCGCGATCTCGTCGAGTGGCTCGTCGGTCAGGATCTTCTCCACGCCGGCGGGGAGCACGGCGGGAAACTCCTGGGCCCGTGAATCGACCCAGCGCACGGCGCAGGGCAGGCCGGCCAGCAGGGGCACCAGGGCGCGGGCGACATGGCCCGCACCAAAGACGATCACCGGTACATCCTGGGCCAGCTGGGGTTCGAACAGCAGGGTGGTGACGCCACCGCAGCACTGGCCGAGACTGGCGGCCAGGGAGAACCGCTCCAGGTGCGGCTGGCGGGTACCGGCGGCGAGCATCTCCCGGGCGATCTCCACCGCTCGGTATTCCAGGTGGCCGCCGCCGATGGTCAGGTGCTGTTCCTCCCGGCCCACCAGCATCTTGGTCCCGGCGTCGCGCGGCGTGGAGCCCTGCTCATCGGCCACGGTGACCAGTACGCAGGGTTCGCCTCGCGCCTCGAAGTCGGCCAGGATGGCCAACCAGCCACGTCTCGTGTTCATGCCGGTTCCTCCGTGGTGATGGCCGAGGCTGTCTGGGCTTCGGCGGCCAGGCGCCGCATCCGCTCCACGCCCCAAAGTACCCGTTCGGGGGTAGCCGGGGCGTCCAGTGCCGGATGGAAGCGATAGTCGGCCACGCTGGCCACGGCATCCTGCAGGGCGCACCACACCGAGATGCCGAGCATGAAGGGTGGCTCGCCCACGGCCTTGGAATGGAACACCGTCGCCTCGGGATTCTTGCGATTCTCCACCAGCCGCACCCGAAGGTCGGGCGGTACGTCGCTCACCGCCGGGATCTTGTAGGTGGACGGGCCAGCGGTGAGCAGCTTGCCGGCGTCGTTCCACACCAGTTCTTCCATGGTCAGCCAGCCCAGGCCCTGGACGAAACCGCCTTCCACCTGGCCAATGTCGATGGCCGGATTCAGGGACGCGCCGACGTCGTGGAGGATATCGGTGCGCAGCAGCCGGTATTCACCGGTGAGGGTGTCGATCAGCACCTCGGAGCAGGCGGCGCCGAACGCATAGTAGTAGAAGGGCCGGCCACGGGCCTGGTCGCGGTCGTAGTGGATCTTGGGCGTGCGGTAGTAGCCAGTACTGGAAAGCGATACCTGGCCGACGTAGGCCAGTTGGATCAGCTCCTCGAAGCTCAGCAGCCGCTCGCGGACCCTGACGTGGCCGTTGCGGAATTCCACCTCTTCAGAGTCGACGTGGAAGTGCCGGCTGGCGAAATCGATCAGCCGGTCCTTGATGGTCTGGGCCGCGTTCTGGGCGGCCTTGCCGTTGAGGTCGGTACCGCTGGAAGCCGCCGTGGGCGAGGTGTTGGGTACCTTGTCGGTATTGGTGGCGGTGATCTGGATGCGACCGATGTCGACCTGGAAGACCTCGGCCACCACCTGGGCGACCTTGGTGTTCAGGCCCTGGCCCATCTCGGTGCCACCGTGGTTCAGGTGGATGCTGCCATCGGTGTAGACGTTGACCAGGGCACCGCCCTGGTTGAGGAAGGAGGAGGTGAAGGAGATGCCGAACTTGACCGGGGTCAGCGCCAGGCCCTTCTTCAGCACCGGGTTGGCCCGGTTGAAGGCCTGGATGGCTTCGCGTCGAGCCTGGTAGTCGCTACTGGCCGCCAGGTCCGCGGTCATCTCTTCGAGCAGATTGTCTTCCACCACCTGGTGGTAGTGGGTGACATGGCGCGTCTCCTTGCCGTAGTAGTTGCGCCGCCGCACCTCCAGCGGATCCAGGCCACGGTGGCGGGCGATGGCGTCCATGACGTTCTCGATGGCCAGCATGCCCTGGGGGCCGCCGAAGCCGCGGTAGGCGGTGTTGGACGCCAGGTGGGTCTTGCAGCGGTGGCCGGTGATCTGGGCGTTGCCGAGGAAATAGGCATTGTCGGCATGGAACATGGCGCGATCGATGATGGCGTTGGACAGATCCGGCGAATACCCGCAGTTGCCCGCCAGCTCGAAGCGGATGCCCAGCAGGCGCCCGTCGTCATCGAAGCCAACGTCGTATTCGACATGGAAGGGGTGGCGCTTGCCGGTCATATGCATGTCTTCAAAGCGCGGCAGGCGCATCTTCACCGGGCGCCCGGTAAGACGGGCAAATACCGCGCAGAGCGCCGCAGGCATTCCGGCCTGGCTCTCCTTACCGCCAAAGCCGCCGCCCATGCGTCTCATGTCGACGGTGACCCTGTTCATGGAGACGCCCAGCACCTCGGCCACCTGCTTCTGTACCTCGGTGGGATTCTGGGTGGAGGAATAGACCAGCATGCCGCCGTCTTCGGTGGGTAGCACCGAGGCCACCTGGGTTTCCAGGTAGAAGTGCTCCTGACCGCCGATGGCCAGCTCGCCCTGCAGACGATGGGGCGCGGCGGCGAGCGCGGCGGCGGCATCGCCGAGCTTATGACTGTGGCTGGGCGAGATGAAGTGCTCGCGCCTCAGCGCCTCCCTGACGTCGAGGATGGCTTCCAGCGGCTCGTATTCGATGAGGGCGGCCTGAGCGGCGCGGCGGGCGGCGTCCAGGCTGGTGGCGGCCACCGCCAGTACCGGCTGGCCCAGGTACTGCACCTCGCCATCGGCCAGCAGCGGATCGCCCGGCAGCACGGCGCCGATGTCCAGTTGGCCGGGCACGTCGGCGGCGGTGATGGCCAGGGCCACCCCGGGGATCTGGTAACAGGGTGCGAGATCGATACGCAGGATGCGCGCGTGGGCGTGCTCGCTCATCCGCGCATAGACGTGCAGCTGGTTGGGGAATTCCAGGCGATCGTCGATGTAGACGGCTTCGCCGCTGACATGCTTGTCGGCACTCTCGTGCTTGAGCGGCTTGCCGACGCCGGTGGCCAGGCCGGCAGCGAAGGCGGCGGCCATTTCCTCGGGGGTACGGACGGGGAGGGTGCTAGACATGGGCGGTAACCCTCGTAGCGAGCGCGGGCTGGGTGGTCTCCAGATGACATTTGCGCAGCAGATTCTGCGCCGTCAGCAGGCGGTATTCGCGGCTGGCACGGAAATCAGACAGCGGCGCGAAGTCCTCCGCCAGGGCCTGGACGGCGCGCTCGACGCTGTCGCTGGTCCACGGCTCGCCCAGCAGGGCCTGCTCACAGTGACTGGCTCGCTTGGGCGTGGCCGCCATGCCGCCGTAGGCGATGCGCACGGCGGCGATGCGATCCTGCTCCAGTTCCAGCGCGAAGGCGGCGCAGACCGCGGAGATGTCGTCGTCAAGGCGCTTGGACACCTTGAAGGCGCGGAAGACCAGCCCCTCATGGGCGCGCGGCACCCGCACCGCCTGGATGAATTCGCCCGGCTCCAGGGCGGTCTTGCGGTAGTCCAGAAAGAAATCGTCCAGGGGCAATTCGCGCAGCCGTTCGCCCCGGCGCAGCAGCAGGCGTGCCCCTAGTGCCAGCAGCAGCGGCGGGCTGTCGCCAATGGGCGAGGCATTGCCGATGTTGCCGCCCAGGGTGCCCTGGTTGCGGATCTGCAAGGAGGCGAAGCGCTGCAGCAGGATGCCGAAGTCCGGGTAGTCGGCGGCCAGGGCGGCGGCGCAATCGGCGAGCGGGGTGGCCGCGCCGATCTCGATGCTGTCCGCGCGAACGGTCACGCCGCGCAGTTCGGGGAGATTACCCAGGTAGATCAGGGTCTCCAGGCGGCGATGCTGCTGAGTCACTTCGAGCGCGAGATCGGTGCCGCCGGCCAGCAGTCGCGCCTCGGGATGGGCCTGGTAGAGGCGCGCCAGTTCGCTCAGGGTCGTGGGGCTGTGGCAGCGCCGCCCGGCACCGTCGAGCCGGGTCTCGGCTACCGGGGCGAGGGCCTTGAAGCGCGCCAGGGTCTGCTGCTCCCGGGCATCGAACTGGTCCGGCTGGCGCTGGGTGCAGGCCTGTTCGGCGGCGGCCAGGATCGGTCGGTAGCCGGTGCAGCGGCAGAGATTGCCGGCCAGGGCTTCGTGGGTGGCGGCGCTGTCCGCTGATTCCACGTTTTTCTGCAAGGCAAACAGCGACATGACGAAGCCCGGGGTGCAGTAGCCGCACTGGGACCCGTGGCAGTCGACCATGGCCTGTTGCACCTGATGCAGGCGACCCTGGTGCTTCAGGTCCTCCACACTGATCAGTTGCCGGCCGTCCAGCGCCGCGACAAAGGTCAGGCAACTGTTGACCGTGCGATAGCGCAACCGCTCACCGTCGGGTTCGGCCAGCACCACGGTGCAGGCACCACAGTCGCCCGAGGCGCAGCCTTCCTTGGTGCCGGTCTTGCCGCAGCGCTCGCGCAGGTATTGGAGCACGGTGAGGTTGGGGTCGAGCTGCTCTTCGACGCGCAGCTCCTGGTCCAGCAGAAACCTGATCACGGCCGCTCTCCACCTGGGTTCGGATAATTCGATGGTGGGTAAAGCTGACCATTAGGTCAACAATCGTCCGGGCGAGCGGACCACCCCTGTCGTTTTTGAGCAAGCGGTAAGGGTGTGGCTGCGCCGTCCCGGCGCACGGGGAAGGCGGTTGCCCAGTGACGGTGCAAAACGAGCCCGTCTGAGCCGGCCCTTTGCAGAATCTTCAGGGGACGGCTTCAAGCCATTGCCGCCGTTGCCGATATATAGGCAGACGATTACGGCCAGGCCGTCAGCCGTCGGTACCCTCGACCAACCCGCTCCGACAGGTCACTGCCTTGCCTACCCAACTCAACCGTGTCGCCCGTCAGGCTTCCCTTGGTTTCTTCGCGCTTGTCACGCTCATCTTTACCCTGGCGGGGTGGATGCTGTTCGACCTGTGCGCGCGCATCGACGCGCAGCAGCGCGAGCACAGCGAGGCGGACGCCCAGCGGGCGCTGGAAACGCGCCAGGACAAACTCGGTCGGGTCTTGACTGACTATTCGTTCTGGATGGAGGCCTATGCACGGACCAGCAGCAAGGTCGACGTGAACTGGGCCTATGAAGAAGACAACGTCGGACCCTCGCTCTACAGCGACTATGGCGTGAATGGCGCTTTCATCCTGGCGCCCAACGGCATCACACGCTATGCGGTGGTCGGCGGCGGACGGAGCAAGATGCAGCTGGAGACCTGGCTGGGTGATGATCAGGCCAGGCTGCTGGCACTGGCCCGCGAGCGCTCGTCCAAGGATGGCTATGCCCAGGGCTATTTCCAGGTCGACGGCAAGCCAGCCAGTGTCATGGTCGCGGTCATCCGCCCGGATGCCACCTACCAGGACTTCAAGCGGCTGTCCTACATGGTGTTCGTCGACATCCTGACGCCGGACAAGCTCGCGCAACTCGGGCAGGCCTTTGAATTGCACGGGCTGACCGCACAGCCGGGTGAGGTGCCCACCATCGGACAGCGGCCAACGCTGGTGGTGAGGTCCGATCCCGGGATCGCGGTGACCTTCAACTGGACCGTCCATGGCATGGGCCATCGGCTGCTGGCGCAGTTCCTGCCGCTGCTGGCGCTGATGTGCGGCCTGGCCTTGCTGCTGGTCTGGTACCTGCGCCGCCGGATCGCCCTGGCCGCCCGCCAGACCGACTTGGCCGAGGATGCCCTGAGGCACAGTGAGCAACGCTTTCGGACGGTCTCCGAGGCCTCGTCCGACTGGATCTGGGAGGCCGACGCCGAGCAGCAGCTGGTCTATCTCTCCGAGCGTTTCGTCGCCGTCACCGGCTTCAGCCGCGAGGACTGGCTGGGACGCCCCCTGCACGAATTGCTCGACTATTCGCCAAGCCAGGTCGACGAGGTGGCCAGGACCCCCTTGGCGGCCGGTCGCGTGCGTCGGCCCCTGCGGTGCGAGATGCATGACGCCCAGGGCAAGCTGAGATTCTGCCAGCTCTCGGCTCAGGCCATCGTTACCGGTGGTTTGCTGGCGGGCTTTCGCGGCACCGTGTGCGACGTCACCGAGGAGATCGAGGCCAAGGCGCGTATCGAACACATCAGCCAGCACGACGCCCTCACCGGACTGGCCAACCGACACCAGCTGCACCGCTACCTGGCGCAGCGCTTCGCCGAGGGCGTCAACGCCAGCCAGCCGCTGCATCTGCTGACCCTCGACCTGGACCGCTTCAAGCCGGTCAACGATTCCCTCGGCCACGGGGCCGGTGACAAGGTGCTCTGCCAGGTCTCCCGGGAATTGCGCGCCAGTGTGCGTGAGGATGATCTGGTCGCCCGCATCGGGGGCGACGAATTCGTGATCGCCGTGAATGGCTGCCAGAGCGCCGAGCAGGTCAGCGTGCTCTGTGGCCGGATCCTGGACGGCATCGGCCGTACCATCCGTATCGACGAACATGACATCAACATCGGCGCGAGCATCGGCATCGCCACAGCACCCCAGGACGGCCACAGCGCCGAGGATCTGCTGCGCTACGCGGACATCGCCCTGTACGAAGCCAAGGCGGCGGGGCGCAATACCCTGAGGTTCTATGAGCCCAGCATGAACCAGCGCATCCTGGAGCGGCGCCAGCTGGAAACCGAGTTGCGCCAGGGCTTGCAGCGGCTGGAATTCGAGCTGGATTTCCAGCCGCGCTTCGATGCCAGCAGCCAGCGGTTGCTAGGCGCCGAGGCCCTGGTGCGCTGGAACCATCCGACCCGGGGTCGGTTGGCACCGGCGCAGTTCATCGGGGTGGCGGAGGAGACCGGTCTGATCCTGGGCCTTAGCGACTGGGTCCTGCGGGAAGCCTGCAGCCAGGCGGTGGCCTGGGCGCCGGACTTGATCGTGTCCATCAACCTGTCGCCGCTGGAGTTCCAACGCGACGACCTGGTGGCGCGGATCCGCACGGTCCTCGAATGCACCGGCATAGCACCCGAGCGGGTCGAGCTGGAGCTGACCGAGAACGTGCTGCTGGATGATGCCGACGGCGCGCTGGAGTTGATGAAGAAACTCAAGGATCTGGGCGTGCGGCTGTCGATGGACGACTTCGGTACCGGCTATTCCTCGCTGAGCTATCTGCGTACCTATCCCTTCGATTGCCTGAAGATCGACCGCAGCTTCGTCTCCAACATCGAGGTGAGCGAAAGCAACGCGGCCATCGTCGAGGCCATCGTCAGCATGGGACGGGCGCTCTCGCTCACGGTGGTGGCGGAGGGCATCGAGACCGCGGGCCAGCTGGCGCGCATCGCCGATCTCAAGTGTGATCAGGCCCAGGGCTTTCACCTGCAGCGGCCGCTGTCCCAGGCGCGTTTCGCGGCGCTCAGGAGAGGACAGTTGCAAGGGACGGACGAGTCACCCTCAGGCCCGCGCGCCATGTTCGCTGAGGAGTGAGCCCAGGCTCGCGCCCAGCAGCAGTATCGCGAACAACAGAAAGATCGCGCCAGCGATCTGGTTCAGGCGCGCAAGCCTGGTGCCTGTGCTCAAGCGGGTACTCAGCGCCGTCGCGATGCTCGCATAGCTGCAATGAATGACGAGGCTCAGGACGCAGAAGGTCGTCACCAGCAGCAACATCTGCGGCAGCACGGGCCGACTGGTCTGGATGAAGGGCGGAAAGAGCGCCATGAAGAAGACGATAAGCTTGGGATTGGTGATGGACACCAGCAGCCCTTGCAGGAGGCGTCTTCCCGCGCTGGCTGTTCGCTGAGCATGATCGGGGGCCTGGCCCTGGGGCGAAGGGGCGCGCAGTCGACTCACGCCCAGCCACCCCAGGTAGAGGGCACCGATCAGCTGCAGGCCCAGCAACGCCCGGGGCGAGGCGCTGACCAGGGCGCCGAGCGCGGTGCTGGCCAGGCTGGCCACCACCAGCATGCCCAGTACCACGCCGAGGATCCCCGGCAGGGCGCCCCGCAGCTGCAGGAGCAAGGCGTTGTTGATAGTCAGCAGGACGCCCGGACCGGGGCTAGCGATGGTGAGACTGCTCAGCAGCAGATAGAGAGCGAAGGCGTCCATGGCATTCCCAGATAGTCTGGCGGCCGGTCCTCGGTTGGCCGGTTCCCGCTGCCAGGTCCTGAGACGTGACAACCCTCCCTAGTCTAGTGGAGCGATCGCCGGCGTTGCCATCCAGAGTGACGGCTTTCCAACCGTACAGAGGCGGATGGCAAGCCGCATGCGACTGTTTCCGGCCCGTGGATCACGCCACCCGGAAGCGCCCCACCAGGCCTTGCTGCTGCTCGGCCAGGCGCGCCAGTTCTCGACTGGTGACGGCGGTCTGCTCGGCGCCAGCGCTGACCTGGATCACCAGATCGTTGATGTCGTTGACGTTGCGGCTGATCTCTTCGGCGACTTGGCTCTGCTGTTCGGCGGCCGAAGCGACCTGGATGTTGCGGTCGTTGATGAGGGTGACGCCCTCGGCGATCTCGCCGAGCAGCTCGCCGGCGCGGACCACGTTGCTGGCACCGGTCTGCACCTGGCTGAGGGTCTCCTGCATGGCCTGGGTGGCACGGTCGGAGCCGCTCTGCAGATGGCTGATCATCTGCTGGATGCTGCCGGTAGATTGCTGGGTCTTCTGCGCCAGGGAGCGTACCTCGTCGGCCACCACGGCGAAGCCACGACCGGCTTCGCCGGCGCGCGCGGCCTCGATGGCGGCGTTGAGGGCCAGTAGGTTGGTCTGCTCGGCGATGCCGCGGATCACGTCCAGCACCGAGGAGATGGCGTCGCTTTCCTGTTTGAGCTCGGCGATGATCTCCGAGGTCCGCTCGGCCTGTACCGACAGGCCCTGCACCAGGCCGATGGTGGCCTGCAATTCACGACGACCCTGGCTAGTGTTGGCCTCGACCTGCCGCGAGCCTTCGGCGGCTTCGGTGGTGCTGCGGGCGACGTCCTTGACCGTGGCGCTCATCTCGGCGATGGCGGTGGCGACCTGATCGGTGCCCAGGCGCTGCTGGGCGACGTTCTGGCTGGTCTGGATGGCGACCGCCGAGGCTTCTTCGGCGGCGGTGGCGACCTGTACGGTGGCGGCGCCGATCTCCTGGATCACCTGACCCAGCTCCTGGCTCATCAGGTTGAGATTACCGGTGATGGTGCCGAACTCGTCCTTGCCCTGGTAGGCGCAGCGGGCGGTGAGGTCGCGGGTGGCCAGGCGGGTGAGGGTGCCGTTGACCTGCTCGACCGCCTGCTTGATGTTGCGGATGATCACCCAGGCCAGCGCCGAGACGGCTACCAGGACCAGCAGTACTAGGCCGAGGGTGATCCAGAGATCCCGGCTGGCCTTGGCACGGGCCTGTTCGGCCTGGGCGCCGACACTGGCACCCAGGTCCGCCTCCACCTTGCCCATCAGGTCGATACGCTGGGTGGCCAGGTTGAACCAGTCCTCCGGCTTGACGCCCAGGGCATCGCCGAGGGGGACGGTGAAGGCCAGCTGTTGCAGGCGGCTGACTTCCATGGCGCTGGGCTGCTTGAAGGTGTCGTCGAGCTGACGGATGAATTCAGGCGTAGCCTTGCGCTGGAAGGCGTCGGCGTAGGCGGAGAATTCGCCCAGGTTGCGGGCGAAGCGCGACAGCAGGCCGGCATCGAAGCGATTCTGGTTGAAGGCCAGGCCCAGCAGTACGCGCTCGCGGCCCGCGCGTTCCTTCATCTCGACGAAGAGATTGAGGGCGCCCAGAGCGCGCAGGATCTCAGGATCATCGACACCCGCTTCGAGGGCATGGGTGTAGCCGATCAGCGCCTTGATCAGGTCGGTGTAGGCCGTGCCGGATTGGGTGCTGTTGAGCGCCAGGCCATCGACCTTGCTGCGCAGGTCACGCAGGCTGTCCAGGGCGCGCATGGCGGTCTGGATGGCGGCGTCGTTACCGGTGGCCAACGCACTTAGGTCCTTCTGGGCCTTATCGCTGTCTTCGCGGAAGGTCTTGAGCTTGTCCTGCATCGACTTGCCGCCACTGCCGAGGAACACGCCGCTGGCACCGCGCTCGCGCTGCAGGCTGGTGACCAAGGCACTGACGCGCTCGGCCGTGGCACTGGCGGTCACGGTGTGCTCCATGTTCTTGAGCGTTTCGTAGCGATCGGCGGTGTAGAGACCCGAGATCACCAGGAAGCCGGCCAGGGGCAGGAGCAGGATCAGCAGGAGTTTGGTACTGAGGGGGGCATTCCTGAGCATGGGTGAATTCTCTGATGCGGTCAGCTGGCGCGCCGGCGGCAAGGCAATGAGCCAGCGAAGGCGGGGTCGATTCCGGTTATGTCGGCAGCTAGAGGTGAAGCTTTATGGTCAGCTTATTAAAGGCTTGAACGACGGGCGGGGAGGAGTGGATCCCGGCAGGGCGCGGGTAGCCAGAAAAGCGCCCGGGAAGTCTGGGCGCTTTTGTCAGGCTCCGTCAGCCGAGCTGCGCTCTGATGAGCAGCGCGTAACCCAGCCCCAGCAACGGCCAGCCCACCAGCGGCCCGAACACCAGGCGCCACAGCCAGAGCCGCGGTACGAAACCGACGCCATGGACCAGGCCGGCGGAGACACCCAGCATCACCCCCATCAGCAGCGGATGGCTGTAATGCCCGCTGGCATCGAGCATCAAGCCCGGGTGAATCATCAGCAGCAGCGCCAGGGGCGCCGCCAGCAGCAGGGACAGCGTCCGTCCTAGTGGGTGGACGCGGGGCAGGGCCTCAGCACTCGGCATCGTCATGGACATCGAGCTCCCGGGTGCTTTCCAGCCAGAGGGCGTTGATGATGCCGAAGCTCGCGGCGAGCAGGACACCGAGGATCCAGGTGAAGTACCACATGAAGGAGTCTCCTTGAGATCGGTGATCAGTAGAGGCCGTGGGGGTTGGCGTCGATGAAGCGGTCGTCGACCTTGCCCCACATGCGCACGTAGCTCCACAGGGTGTAGGCCAGGATGAGTGGCACGAAAATGGCCGCGGCGACGAACATGATGCCCAGCGTCTTATGGCTGGAGACGGCGTCCCAGATGGTCAGGCTGGAAGCCGGGTCCAGGCTCGACGGCAGCACGAAGGGAAGCAGCGCGCAGCCGGCGGTGGCGAGGGTGCCGACGATGGCCAGGGACGTACCGGTGAAGGCCAGGCCGGCCTGCCGCCAGCTGCTGCCGAGCAGGGCCAGGACGCTGCCGAGCGCGGCCAGCACCGGGGCGAGCAGGGTCAGCGGCTGGGTATGGTAGTTGGCCAACCAGCCCGGATTGCCGGCGGTCACCACCTTGTGCAGCGGATTCAAGGCACTGCCCGGATCGCCCTGGCTGACCAGCACGTAGCCGTCGAAGCCGTAGGCCAGCCAGACACCGGCCAGACCGAAGGTGACGAGGTGGAGCAGGGCGCACAGGCCGGTGGCACGTCGGGCGCGCTCGCCCAGGGCGTGGTGGGTACGCAGCATCAGCCAGCTGCCGCCATGGGCGCAGAGCATGGCCAGGCTGACCGCGCCGCTGAGCAGGGCGAAGGGGTTGAGCAGGGCGAAAAAGCTGCCGCTGTAGGTGGATCTCAGGGTGTCGTCGAGTTGGAAGGGCACGCCCTGGAAGAGATTGCCGAAGGCCACGCCAAACACCAGGGCCGGTACCAGGCTGCCGGTGAACAGGCCCCAGTCCCAGGCGTTGCGCCAGCGGGTGTTGTCCAGCTTGCTGCGGTAGTCGAAGCCCACCGGACGCAGGAACAGGGCGAAGAGCACCAGCAGCAGTGCCCAATAGAGCCCGGAGAAGGCGGTGGCATAGACCATCGGCCAGGCAGCGAAGAGGGCGCCACCGGCGGTGATGAACCAGACCTGGTTGCCGTCCCAGTGCGGCGCGATACTGTTGATGGCGGCGCGGCGTTCCTTGTCGGTCTTGCCGATCAGGGGCATCAGGATCATGGCGCCCATGTCGAAGCCGTCGGTGAGGGCAAAGCCGATCAGCAGGACGCCGATCAGCACCCACCAGGTGAGCTTGAGCACTTCGTAGTCGAACATGGCAGTCTCCTCAGGCGTTGGCCGGTGCGACGGGCTTGGCGGTGGCGGCCTGGCGCAGGGCGTCGCCGACCTGGGCAGCCCGTTCGTGGAAGTAGCGGCCGGTGTGCAGGCTGCTCGGGCCGAGGCGGGCGAAGCGGATCATCAGGTACATCTCCACGATCAGGAGCAGGGTGTAGAAGGTCACCAGGGCGCCGATGGAGCCCCACAGATCGGCCGGAGCCAGGGTCGAGGCCGACAGGTGGGTGGGCAGGACCTCGCTGATGGTCCAGGGCTGGCGGCCGTGCTCGGCCACCCACCAGCCGGTCTGGGTGGCGATCCAGGGCAGCGGCAGGCTGAACAGGGCCCACTTCAGCAGCCAGGGCTTCTTGAGCTCGTTGCGCCGGGTCGAGGCCCAGAAGGCGCAGATGAACAGCGCCAGCATCAGCACGCCACTGGCGACCATGATGCGGAAGGTCCAGAACAGGCTGGCGACGCCAGGAATGGTGTCCCGCGCGGCCTGGCGGACCTGCTCGGGGGTGGCCGTGGCGGGATCGTTGACGTACTTCTTCAACAGCAGGCCATAGCCCAGGTCCTGCTTGTGGGCGTCGAAGGCGGCGCGGGTGGCGGCGGAATCGTCGCCGGCGCGCAGTCGCTCCAGCAGGGCGTAAGCCTGGGCGCCGTTGCGGACGCGGGCCTCGTATTGGCTGACCAGATCCTTGATGCCGGTGACCTGTTCGGTGGTGGAGCGGGTGGCGATCAGACCCATCAGGTAGGGGATCTTCACCGCGTAGTCGGTGCGCATCTCCTGTTGATTGGGGATGCCGAACAGGGTGAAGGAGGCCGGGGCTTCCTCGGTGTTCCACTCGGCTTCGATGGCGGCCAGCTTGACCTTCTGGACCTCGCCCACGCGATAGCCGGATTCGTCACCCAGCACGATCACCGAGATGACCGCGGCGGTACCGAAGGCGGCGGCCACGGCGAAGGAGCGCCGGGCGAAGCCGATGTCGCGACCCTTGAGCAGGTAGTAGCTGGAGATCGCCAGCACGAAGATGGCGCCGGTGACGTAGCCCGAGGCCACGGTGTGGACGAACTTCACCTGGGCCACGGGGTTGAGCAGCAGGGCACCGAAGTCGGCCAGCTCCATGCGCATGGTCACGTAGTTGAACTCGGCGCCGACCGGGTTCTGCATCCAGCCGTTGGCCACCAGGATCCACAGGGCGGAGAGGTTCGAGCCCAGCGCCACCAGCCAGGTCACCAGCAGGTGCTGGCCCTTGGACAGGCGATCCCAGCCAAAGAAGAACAGCCCGATAAGGGTGGATTCGAGGAAGAAGGCCATCAGGCCCTCGATGGCCAGGGGCGCGCCGAAGATGTCGCCGACATAGTGTGAGTAGTAGGCCCAGTTGGTGCCGAACTGGAACTCCATGGTCAGGCCGGTGGTGACGCCCAGGGCGAAGTTGATGCCGAACAGCTTGCCCCAGAACTTGGTCATGTCCTTGTAGACCTGGCGGCCGGTCATCACATAGACCGATTCCATGATTCCCAGGATCACCACCAGCCCCAGGGTCAGGGGCACGAAGATGAAGTGATACAGCGCGGTCATGCCGAATTGCAGGCGTGACAGGTCCACGACGGATTCCGAGATCATCCCGGCAATCTCCTCAAGCTAAAGGAAGGGGTACTAGTCCAGCAGGTGGGCGCTGACCGCCTGGGTGGCGTCGGGCGGAACCGTGGGGGCGCTGAACCAGAGGCTCTTGATCACCATCAGCAGCGCCAGCTTGATCAGCAGGATGACCAAGAGTTCTTTGACCAGGCGTCCGTTCATGGCGACCTCGCGAGCCGTGGCGCCCCTCCAGGGCGGAGTGGCGGCTGCATGCAGGATGCGCCTGCTGGCCCTGGGCAAAACTGATCCAGATCAATTGGCCAGTGGCCATCGCCTGGGGCAGGTTGTCGCAGCCGTTCAGGTCGGGTTCAGAGGGGTTAAGACAGCGTTAAGACGCCAGGGCGCAAGGTAGCACCGTGACTGACGCCGGACCGCCTTTGCGCGGTGACGCCAGCCCCCATGTTCAAGACAGGAGAATCCCCCATGAACGTCTTCAACAAGATGGCCGCACTCGCCCTGCTCAGCACCGCCAGCTATACCGCCATGGCCGCCGAGATCAACGAAAGACGCAGCCAGGCCGTGCCGCAGCCCAAGGTCGCGCAAGCCGAGGTCGCACCGGTCCAACAGGTAGCCGCCAGCCGCTGGGACCAGGTGCTCGATCCCAAGGCCTATGGTCAGGCCTCGGTCCGCTACCGGGCCCGAAGCGTGGATCCGGCGCTGCTGCGGGGCGTCAGCCTCGGCTAGGCCGTCGCCGACGCGAAGTCGGGCCGACCTGGCGACGGGATCTCCGTCGCCAGGCCGTCCTTTGAGTCTGCGTGCTATGGTGAGCCTCTCCGGAGACGTGGAGAGGGGAGAAGACCTTGGAGACGATGGCGCCCAGGCGCGAACGACCTCTGCCGCTACGCTGGGACGCCCATGCCTGCCTGCCCCTTGTGCCGGGGCAGGACATGTCTGCCTTGGGTCGCTATCGCGACGCCGGCTTCCATCACGTGTCGATCAACGTCGGCATGGACATGACGCCGTTCACGACGGTGCTGCAAACCCTCGCCGGCTTCCGCGCCTGGCTCGCTCGGCATGACGCGCACTTCTGTCTCGCCGGCGAGGTGGCCGACCTCCACCGTGCGCGCGAGCAAGGCAAGCTGGCCATTTCCTTCGATCTGGAAGGCTCGACCATGCTGCTCGACGACCCGGCGATGGTGGGTCTATACGCCTCTCTTGGGGTGCGCCAGATGCTGCTCGCCTATAACCGCGACAACGCCTGCGCTGGCGGTTGCCATGGCGAGGGTGGCGGCCTGACGGCGCTGGGCCGAGCGGTGGTGGCGGCCGGCAATGCAGCCGGCATCACCCTCGACTGTGCCCACGCGAGCGAGCGTGCCAGCCTCGAAATCATGGCGGTCTCGACGCAACCGGTGGTCTTCTCCCATACCAACATCAAGGCGCTCCACGATCATCCCCGGACGGTGAGCGACCGGCAGATCCAGGCCTGTGCCGAACAGGATGGTGTGATCGGCCTGACGGGACTGGGCATCTTTCTGGGTGATCCCGAGGCATCAGTGACCAGCTATATCCGCCAGATCGACTACCTGGCGGAACGGGTCGGGACCCGTCATATCGGCATCGGGCTCGATACCGAGTTGTGTCCTGACGACCATGACCTTCCCGCGGGAGTCGACGTGGAAGACTGGTGGCCGGCGCGCCATTATGGACAGCCTCACGGCCATACCCAGCTGCAACCGGAGGCGCTACCCGAGCTCAGGCAGCAGTTGGCCGGCAGGGGTTACGGCGACGTCGATATCGATGCCATCCTGGGCGGTAATTTCCTGCGCATCGCGAGTCATACCTGGCCGTCTTCGGCTGCCTGAGTCCTTGCATAGACGGCGGAACGTTCGGCGCGGCGGTGTGCCCAGCGCAGGCAAAGCACCTTGGTGGTGATCCCTGGGTTAGACGTATTGCGCCGCCGCGTAACCCGAGGCCCAGGCCCACTGGAAGTTGAAGCCGCCCAGGTGGCCGGTGACATCCAGCACCTCACCGATGAAGTACAGGCCAGGTGACTTGAGCGACTCCAGGGTCTTGGACGAGACCTCGCGGGTGTCGACGCCGCCCAGGGTGACCTCGGCGGTGCGATAGCCCTCGGTGCCCGCCGGGACCAGTCGCCAGTCGTGCAACCGCGCGGCGATGGCCTTGAGTTCTTCGGGGGTGTACTGCTTGAGCGGCCTGGACTGGAACCAGCTGTCGGCGAGCAGGGTGGCCATCTTCTTGGTGAACAGCTCGCCCAGCAGCGTCTTGAGTTCGCTGTTGGGGCGCGCCTGGCGCTGCTCGGCGAGCCACTGCACCAGGTCGAGATGAGGCAGCAGGTCGATGCTGAGCGTATCGCCCGGTTGCCAGTAGGAAGAGATCTGCAGGATCGCCGGACCGCTGAGGCCGCGATGGGTGAACAGCAGATTCTCGACGAAGCTCTGGCCGTTGCAGCTGATCCGGCAGTCTTCCACCGCCGTGCCGGACAGGGCGCTGCAGAACTCCTTCAGCTGGGGATCGGTGACGGTGAAGGGCACCAGGCCGGCCCGGGTGGGCAGGAGCTGATGGCCGAACTGGCGGGCGACCTGATAGCCGAAGCCGGTAGCGCCCAGGGTCGGGATCGACAGGCCGCCGGTGGCGATCACCAGGGACTCGCCGCGCACCGGGCCCAGGCTGGTCTGCAGCTGGTAGCCACCCGGGTCGAGGCGGGCGATCTCCTGCACCGAGGTATCGAGGCGGATATCGACGCCGCCCTGTTCGCACTCGTCCAGCAGCAGGGCAAGGATGTCGCTGGCCTTGTTGTCGCAGAACAGCTGGCCGAGCTTCTTCTCGTGATAGGGCACCCCATGCTTGGCCACCAGGGCGATGAAGTCCCATTGGGTGAAGCGGGCCAGCGCCGATTTGCAGAAATGCGCATTCTGCGAGAGGAAGTTGGCGGGCTCGCAATAGAGATTGGTGAAGTTGCAGCGGCCACCGCCGGACATGAGGATCTTCTTGCCGGCCTTGTTGGCATGGTCGATTACCAGCACCCGGCGGCCGCGCGCGGCGGCGCTCAGGGCGCACATCAAACCTGCGGCGCCGGCACCGATGATGATGACCTGGGTATCGAACACGCTGAACTCCTCGCCTACTGACAGCGGGTCACTGGCCCGCGGCGGCGCATGTTACCCGATCGGTCGAGCCGGGTGGATGGCCGCCGTCGCGCCACCGGTCGCTACCCGGTCGCCGGAGCTGACCGGACAGGAAAGGCAAGGAACCCCGCCATGCCGCATCCGCCGCAGACGACACCGGGTGCGGCGGCGAGGTCTGCCTTGCGCGGGTCAACGGTGAGCCGCGGCGTCCTCCAGAATCTTCTGCAGGCGGCGCGACAGCTCTTCCACCGAATAGGGCTTGTGGATCAGCTCGAACCCCTGGGCGCCGTTGGTTGCCAGGACATGGCTGTAGCCGGAGGTCAGCAGAATGGGCAGGCTGCGATACAGCCGTCTGATTTCGATGGCGAGGGCGAGGCCGCCCATGCCAGGCATGACCACATCCGAAAAGACCACGTCGTAGTGCTCTGGCCTTTCCGCGAGCAGGATCAGGGCCGCCTCGGCGTTGGGGGCCAGGACGGGGTGATAGCCCAGATCCCGCAACGAGTCTGCCGCGAAGGTGCCGACGTCGGGATTGTCTTCCACCACCAGGACCGAGGTGCCTCGTCCATCGGCCACGGCCAGGGTTTCGTTCGCCGCCAGGGGCTGCACCGCACTGGTCGCCCGCGGCAGGTAGAGCTGAAAGGTGGTGCCGCGGCCGACTTCGCTCGCTACCCGGATTTCGCCGCCGGATTGCTTGATGAAGCCAAACACCTGACTCAGGCCCAGCCCCGTGCCCTGACCGACCCGCTTGGTGGTGAAGAAGGGTTCGAAGATCTGTGCGAGGTGCTCTCGGGCGATGCCGCTGCCGGTGTCGGTGATCGAGATGACTATCGCTGGAATCGCCAGGGCGGCGTGTGAGGGGCTCTCCGGAATTGCCTCGACCGTCGTGACGGCTATGGTCAGCTGGCCCGCGCCGTCCATGGCGTCGCGGGCATTGACCACCATGTTCACCAGGGCGGTATCGAACTGGCCGGGATCGGCGTAGACCAGGCAGGGATGATCGGGCAGGTCGAGCGCGACGCTGATCCGCGAGCCCAGCAACGTCCCCAGCATGTCGTTCAGGGCCTGGACGTTCGAGCTTGCCGAAAATACCTCGGGGGTGAGCGCCTGGCGCCGGGCGAAAGCCAGCAACTGACCCGTCAACTTCGCCGCCCGGTCGATGGTGGTGGAAATCGCACCGATGTAGCGGTCGCGTCGCTCCTCGCTCAGGTTGGGTCGCTTGAGCAGGTCGCAGGACGACTTGATGACGGTCAGCAGGTTGTTGAAGTCATGGGCCACCCCACCGGTGAGCTGACCGATGGCCTCCATCTTCTGCGATTGCCGCAGGGCATCCTCGGCCGTCGCCAGGTCCAGCGCCTGCTGCCGTTGGTGGGACACGTCGCGCACCGTAGCGTAGATGAGGTCATCGCTGCGCACGGCATTCCAGGACAGCCAGCGGTAGGAGCCGTCGCGATGGCGATAACGGTTCTCGAAGCTGACCAGCGGCGTCCCCTGCTGCAGCTTCCAGAACGCCTGGCGGGTGGCCGTCAGGTCGTCGGTGTGGACGAGGGCCATCAGCGGCTGGGCCTTGAGTTCGCTGATCGTCCAGTCCAGGGTCACTACCCAGGCCGGGTTGAGGCTGAGGAAGAAGCCGTCGAGGCTCGCCACGCAGAGGGGATCGTTGGAGCACCTCCAGATCTGATCACGCTCGGCGGTGCGCGCCGAAACCTGGCGTTCCAGGTCGTCATTGAGGGCGGAGATGGCCTCGGCCCGGGCCTGGAGCGCCTGATCCGCAAGGACACGCCTGCTGATGTCGCGCGAGATGCAGACGATCTTGGGGTGCCGGGTGCCCGCCACCTCGAAGGGCGAGCAGGACACCTCCCACCAGCGCGGCTCCCCCTGGGAGGTCGGGCAGAAGCCCTCGACCCGGGTCGCCTGCCCCTGGCCGGCCTGTTCGACGGCCTTGCGGATCTTCCAACGTTCGTCTTCCGGCCATAGCGCGGCATATTCCTGCCCCAGGACCTGATCCTCGGTGTGGAGCTGGATGAGTTCCAGGCCCTGGGCGTTGACGAATTCGATGTGGCCATCGGTGGACAGCACCTTCACGCAGTCCAGGCTGGCCTTGAGCAGACTGCGGGAGAAGGCCTCGCTGTGCAGCACGTTGCGCGCCGCGACGAAGCGCCGCTGCGCCGCGATCTCCAGCGCGATCATGCTGGCGAACAGCTCGAAGCTCGTGAGGACTTCGGGGCGACTCGGTCGGGCGGGTTCGGGGTCTATGGCGCACAGGGTGCCGAAGAAGGAACCGTCGTCCAGCACGATGGGGACGGAAATGTAGCTGCGGAAACCATACTGCCGGGGCGTGTGGTGGTCGCGGTAAAGCGCATCCTGCTGCACGTCATCGATCACCACGAGCTGGCGGTGGTCGCGGATCTCATCGCAGATCGTCGACTTGACCACCAGCTCCCCGCCAGGCGCGAGACCGAAATTGATGTGGTCGAGGGTGCTGCAGGCGATCCAGCGGTCATCGGTCACCCGGGCGACGGCCGCGAAGCCCATGCCGGTCAGCTGGCATATCGCTGCCAGAATCCTGGGTACAGCGGCGATCTCGGCGACGAGATCAAGGTCGTCGGCGAGGACGTACGAAGGAATTGGGGTCGAGGTCAGGGAGCTCATCGGGCCACTCGTACGTTGCCCCGCCCAGACAGCAGGGAAAATGGCGAGCGACAGGCGGGCGCCTTTAGGCCGAGCACTGGAAGCGTCCGTCGCGCGCCGTGCCCGGCCAGTATAACGACCCGCCAAGCGAAGCGGGCGATAGGATTATCGCTGCAATGTGATGCCCATCGCCCGCTTCTTATGCACTCCGCTGTACGTCTGTCCTGCCGCTCCCAAGCCTCAAGCCGGTCGCAGGATTCCACACAGCGGCGGCCGCCGTCCGGCCCAGGGCTGGGCGCGCTCCAGCTGGGCGGCCAGGGCCAGCAGGGTACCTTCCTCGCCAAAGCGAGCGGCGAAATGGCTGCCCAGGGGCAGGCCATTGGCGGTCCACCACAGGGGTACCGACATTGCCGGCTGGCCGCTGGCGTTGAACAGAGCGGTGAAGGGGGAATAGCTGTGGAAGGCGGCGATGGCCTCGGCCAGCGGGCGTTCCTCGTGCCCGCCGTCCAGCTCGCCCAGGCGTGGCGGTTCGCGGGTCAGGGTGGGGGTGAGGATCACATCGTAGTCGGTGAGAAAGCGCGCCAGGGTCCGGCCCAGGGCATGCAGGCCCTCCACCGCGGCGGCATAGCGATGGGCCGGGATATCGCCCCGCTCGCGCAGGATCACCCGCGTGCGGGCATCCAGCTCCTCGTCGCTGACCGGGGCGCCGCGCAGGGCGCCAAGGACCTGCAGGTAGTGGCGGGTGCTGGGGCCGATGATGTCGAAGACCTGGTCGAGAAAGCCTGGCAGATCCACTGGCAGGGTCGCGGGCTCGACGTGGTGGCCGAGGCTTTCGCACAGCCGGGCGGTGTGGCGCACCGCGTCCAGGGCGTCGGGTCCGCTGGGCCAGGGCGCCAGATGCTCGACCAGGGCGATGCGCAGGGGGCGCGGATCGCGCTCCAGCAGGCTGGCGAAGGGGACGTCGTGGGCCGGTGCGGCATAGGGCGCGCCGAGATCGGCACCGGCGGTGGCATCCAGCAGCAAGGCGTTGTCGCGCACCGACAGGCTCATGGCATGGGGTGTGCCCATACCGGCCCAGCCTTCACCGACCATGGGCCCGGAAGGCATCCGACCACGGCTGGGCTTGAGGCCGAAGATCCCGCAGCAGGACGCCGGCACCCGCAGCGAGCCACCGCCGTCGTTGCCATGGGCGAAGGGCACCACCCGCGCGGCGACCAGGGCTGCCGCGCCGCCACTCGATCCCCCGGCACTGTGGACGCGATTCCAGGGATTGGCGGTGGCGCCAAAGCGGCGGGACTCGGTGCTGTAGGAGGTGCCGAATTCCGGTGAGGTGGTGGTGCCGACGAACAGGCAACCGGCCTGGCGCAGGCGGGTCACCAGTTCGCAGTCGAAATCCGGTCGGGCTTCGCCCAGGGCCAGGGAGCCATTGGTCATGCGGGCACCGGCCAGCGGGGTGAAGAGGTCTTTGACCAGGGTCGGTACCCCGGCGAAGGGCGCTGACAGGTCGAGCGGTACCTTGGCGGCTGCACGGGCCTGGTCGTATAGCCGTTCGCTCACGGCATTGAGGTCGGGCTCCACGGTGTCCAGGCGGTCGATGACGGCTTCGAGCAATTCGCTGGCAGTGATTTCTTTTTGTCGCAACAGCGTTGCCAGGCCGTGGCCATCTTGGGTGTCCAGCAGGGGTTGCAGGCTATGCATGGGAGATCCTCGAGCAGAATTCAGGAAGAGCGCGACGGGGTCGGCAGGGCGGCCTTGCGCCGCAGCAGGCCGACGGCGGCCCAGGCGAGTGCGGCGACCAGGGCGGCGCTGGCCAGGGCGCGGATGGCCAGGTGCAGATCGCCGGCAAAGGGCAGGATCACGGCGACCACCAGGGGGCTGGCGAACTGGCCCAGGTAGAGGCAGCCGGTGTAGCCACCCATGCCACGACCCCGCGCCCGGGCGCTCAGGGCGCCCATCACCGGTGCCATGGTGTTGGGCACCAGCATGCCGACGCCGAGACCATGCACCGTCACCGCCACCAGCACGGCTTCATAGCTGCGGGCGTTCACCAGCAGCCAGAGGCCAATGCCCATGCTGGCTAGCAGCACGGCGTTGCAGCCAGCCAGGCCCCACCAGCGACGCAGCAGCGGCCACAGCAACGGCCCGCCCAGGGTCGCCAGCAGCCCCAGGCCCGCCGAGGCGCCGATCAGGGTGCTGGAGGTGATGCCCAGCTGCACCAGCAGCAGCGGACTCTGGATGGGCACCACCACGCTGAGCACCATGCCGGCGAAGACCAGCAGGTAATTGACGATCAGGGGCAGCGGCGCACTGTGCTGGGGGCCTTCGTCGGCGCCGATGGAGACCTTGGCGCGGACCGGTTCCCACAGCAGTCGCAGCATGAAGGGCACCAGCAGCAGCGGCAGCAGATAGAGGTAGAAGGGCGTACGCCAGGAGTGCTCGCCCAGGGCGCCGCCGACCACATAGAACAGCGAGCCCACCAGGCTGATGGCAATGACCTGGCCGTTGACGTAGGCCAGGCGCTTGCTGCCCTGCCAGTAGTCGGCGATCAGGGTCACGCAACAGGTCATCACCGCCGCCTCGGCCAGGCCGAAGACCAGGCGGGTGAGGGTAATGGCCGGTAGCGACTGCAGCAGCGCCGG
Organism: Pseudomonas oryzihabitans; assembly: GCF_001518815.1. Classification (NCBI taxonomy): domain Bacteria; kingdom Pseudomonadati; phylum Pseudomonadota; class Gammaproteobacteria; order Pseudomonadales; family Pseudomonadaceae; genus Pseudomonas; species Pseudomonas oryzihabitans. Next base: position 2,904,426 of record NZ_CP013987.1, on the reverse strand, counting down.
CAGCATGCCGAGCAGGGCGTAGCAGAACGTCGCCAGGATCAGCAGGCGCTTGCGACCCAGGCGGTCGGCCAGCCAGCCGGCCAGGGGCGCGAAGAGCGCGATGGCCAGGGCGGGACCGGTCATCGCCAGGGGGATCAGCAGATCGGCGCGGGGTTCGATGGGGCCGAATTCGGCGCCCAGCTTGGGAATGATCGGGGCGACCATCACCGAACCCATGATGGTCAGGCTACTGCCGAGCAGGAGCACGGCGCCCTGGCGCCGGCCGGCCGTGGGGCTGGAGGAGGCTGTGAGTGTCATGCGCGATTCCTCAGAAGCTGTGGGAGAGCCGCACGGCGAGGGTGTAGCCCTCGGCGCGGTTGCGGGCGTCGATGTCCTTGTAGAGGTGCACCCAGACCGGCGGCAGGCCAGGCTTGAAGAAGCTCAGCGCCGGGCCCAGCGCCAGTACCCGGGCACGATTGCCGCGGCTGAGGCCGGGGGCGTCGTCGTCGCTGAGCTGGCGGTAGTAGTAGCCGCCCAGGCCCGCGGTCCAGGGGCCGAAGTGCTGACCCACGGCGAATTCGTGGCGGTATTCCGTGCCGCTGCGGTAGTCGGTGGCGTGGTTGCGGCTGTTGAAATCGGCCTGGAAGCTGGACGACACCTCGAAGCCCGAATCGGTGATGTAGCTCAGGTTGAGCATCGGCGAGATGGTCCAGTGGTTGGTGCCCGGATTGACCAACCGATTCTTGTCATAGTCACCGGTGGGCGCCTGCACCTGGAACCAGAAGTTCACCCCCAGGTTGCGCGAGGGCTCCCACTGCAGGATCAGTGGAATCACCTGGAAATCGGCCTGGCGGAAGAGGTCGGCGCTGTCGGAAAACACCGGGACGCCATTGGCCTTGATGGTGAGGTCCGCGTCCATCTTGAAGAAGGGCGCCACCCCGCCGAAGCCGTAGCGGGCGCCGAGCACCCGGGTATCGGTCATCTTCAGGTAGGCCAGGCCCAGGGACAGGACATCGATGGAAAAGTCGTTGCCGTTGTCGCGGCCATGACTGTCGCGGATGGACGTCGCCCGGTAGTAGTTGGCACGCAGGCCAAGGGTGCCATGGGGCGTGGGCGGCGGGGTAAAGCCGGCGCCGAAGTTGTAGACACCGAAGGCGGTGGTGGGGGAGCCGTTCTCGGTGGCAAGGCTTGCTGCGGTCATCCCCAGGGCGGCGAGGCCGACGGCGAGGACGTGAAACGGACGGGTAACGTTCATGGAGTTCCCTCTTCTTATTGGCCAGTCGAGCCTGAGGGAAAGCCGTTACCCGCCGTTAGCCAGATTCAGCATTTCTGCGCGGCAGGCGCTGGGCTGCTTCCTTGAGGGTGGCGGAGGGCAGTTGCCCGAACAGCGCCTGGTAGTCGCGGGCGAAGCGGCTGAGGTGGCAGAAGCCCCACTGGGCGGCGACGTCCTGCACCGATTCGCCTTCGCCCCGGCGCAGGGCGCGGTGCGCCGCATTGAGGCGCAGGGTGCGCAGGTAGGCGACCGGGTTGATGCCCAGGGTCTCCTGGAAGCAGTACTGCAGCTTGCGGCGGCTGGCGCCGACGCGATTGCACAGCTCCAGGATGCTGGGCGGCTGGTCAGGATGGGCCAGGGCGTATTCCCGCGCCCGCCGCACCATGCGCAATCGCGCGCTGGGCGCCAGCTCGTGGGGTTCGCTGGTGTCGAGCAGATCGAGCAGGTGCATCAGCACGGTGTCGCGCAGGGCGGCGCGGGCACGCGGGTGAACCAGCCAGGTCTGGATCTCCGCTTCCGGGGCGAAGAGTTCATGAGCCAGGGCGGCCAGCTCCCCATGGGCACAGCCGGTAGGGAGGCGATAGCAGCCGGACAGGTCGCGCACGTCGAGCGCGCTGTGCTGGCAGGCCAGCAGGCGCGCCATCTCGGCTTCCTGCAGATTGATGCAGAGCAGATCGAGATTGGCCGGAGTACGCAGCTCCGGCAGATTGTCGCCACGCGCCACCAGCAGCTGGGCCTCGTGCAGGGTATGGCCGCCGCAGTGCAGGGCGCCCGCGTCCCGCATGGGCAGGCTGAAGGTCAGGGTGTCCCCCTGGGCCTCGCCGCTCTTGAGCATGGCCTGGTTGGAGCGATCCCGCAGCAGGCTGAGGTCGTCCAGCCAGAGGTCGCTGAGCTCGCCCTGAAAACGACCCGACGACAGCTGATCGTATTGCATGTGCCAGCCCTCGACGCAGAGCGCATGCTCGTCGATGTCACCGGTATACCGATGCCGGACGCGCGGCGGTAACGCAACGGAGCCGTCTTGGTGCATTTAGGAAACCTTTTGGGTAGCAAAGGGCCGGTAGGCGAGGGACTACAAGTTTCGTACCTCAAGGCAGGGTTTAGCGGCAAAGGTGCCAATTTTGGCTAGTGCGGAGCGGGGAGGGGGCGCTGTGGTCGGGTGGATCATGACGTGACTCGCTCCCTGGCCGTGGCCCGTGACGAGCGGGTATTGCCGCCTGGGCGACCAGCCCCAGCCATAGGCGGGCTGCTCGGATACCTCCTGAACCTGCCTGGCACGGACCTGCTGGGGGGATTCTCGCATCGCACGATCCTCCAGGCTGCGCGCTTTCCAGAAACGTTAAGTTTGTCCGTTGTTGTGAGAATGCTTATCAATTAGAGTCAGCATTCCTTTGCTACCGGATGCAGAAATGCTATCGCCTCTCGCGCCGTCTCAGCCCTCCTGCCAGCCCCGGCCCTCTCTCGACGCGCTCACGCAGTCGGCCGCCTTGGCCTCCCCGGTGAAGCCGGCGGAGGAGAGGGCGGCTGATCGTGCTTCAGCTCTGGGACGGCTATTCGATCATCATCATTACGGACTCCTCAATACGGCAACGCGATTACTCGGGTGTCGAAAGCGGGCCGAGGACGTGGTGCAGGAGGCCTTTCTCAAGGTCTGGGAGCGCCGAGACTCCCAAGCTGTCGTGGAGCCGTCACGCTATCTGTATCGGGTTGTCCAGAATCTGGCCGTGGACCAGCTCCGCCGCAAGAAGCTCGAGGAGCGCTGGTTCGTCAGCCCCGACGAGCAGGATGAAGGCGTGGCCAGCGATCACTCCGCCGAGCGAGTCGTTCAGGCCCGGGAAGAAATCGGGCTGGTGGTGCGCGCCTTGCGCCAGCTGCCGGCGCGCACCCAGGACGTGATCACGCTCTGCCGGGTCGAGGGCCTGACCCAAAGGGACGTCGCCCGGCGTATCGGTGCCTCCCCCGCGCTGGTCAATTTTCTTCTGCAGGACGCCACCCTGCACTGTCGCAATTCCCTGACCGGCAGCTGTGCTGCCCGCAACTGTCCCACGCGAGGTCGTGCATGACGCTCATTCGCCTCATCCTGCGCTATCGGCCCCTGGCGACGATCTTGGTGCTATTACTCAGCCTGGGAGGTGCCTTGCTCAGCGTCGGGGTGATCGCCTTCATCAACTGGCGACTGGTCACGCCCCAGCCCGCCTTGACCGAGGCGCTGCTGCAGTTTCTCGGGCTGCTCCTGCTGTTGCTGATCCTGGCGGCCGGTGCCCAGGTGGCGCTTACCGCCTTGGGCCACAGCTTTGTCTACGATCTGCGGCGGCAGGTGGTGAAGCGGGTGCTGGATACCGACATAGAGCGGCTTGAAACGGTCGGCGGGCCCGCCATCCTGGCCAGTCTGTCCAGTGACCTGCGCAACCTGACCCTGGCCTTCGTGCAACTGCCGGGGCTGCTCTACGGCGCGGTGTTGAGCCTGGCGGCTTTCCTCTATCTGGCGTGGCTGTCCTGGTCGCTGTTTCTCGTGACGCTCGCCTGGATGACGGTGACCCTGGGCCTGGGCTGGCTGCTCGTGTCCCGGCTCAACCGTCACCTGCACCTACTGCGCGATGCCGAGAATCGCCTCTATGAGGACTACCAGGCGCTGATCGAGGGGCGCAAGGAACTGGCGTTGAACCGCGCGCGCGCGCAGCGCTTCTTCGAAGAGGATTTCCAGGCCAACGCCGGTGCCTACCGCGATCACGTCACCCTGGCGGATCGGTACAACGCCATGGCCAGCAACTGGGCCAACACCATGGTCCTGGGTACCATCGGTCTGGCGTTCTACCTGGCCAACGGGCTGGGCTGGGCCAGCAGTGAGGTAGCGGCCACCTATGCCCTGACCATCCTCTTTCTGCGTACGCCACTGGTGATGGCCGTGGCCGCGCTACCGCCGCTGATGGCCGGACGGGTGGCGCTGGAGCGGGTGGAGGCCCTGACCCTGGCCCCGGTCGCGACCGGCTCCGTCGAGCCGACGCAGCCCTTCGCCACGGACTGGGAGCACCTGGAGTTGCGGGGCGTCGAGTATCGCTATCCGCCCCAGGATGATGAACAAGGCTTCGACGTGGGCCCGCTGGATCTCACACTCAGACGCGGGGAAACGGTGTTCCTCATGGGCGGCAACGGCAGTGGCAAGTCGACCCTGGCGCGCTTGCTGACCGGTCTGTACCGCCCGCAACAGGGTTCGCTGGCAGTCGATGGCAAGAGCGTGGAAGTCGCTGATTGGACCGCCTACCGGCAAATGTTCGCCTCCGTCTTCACCGATTTCCACCTGTTCGACCGCCTGCTGGGCCCTGCGGGGGCGACGGCGGCTGGGACCGAGGTAGAGGCATGGCTCCGGCGCTTGCACCTGGGGCGGAAGGTCCGGGTGGCGGAAGGGCGGCTGGTGGACACCCGCCTGTCCCAGGGACAGCGCAAGCGGCTGGCCCTGCTGCTGGCGATGCTGGAGGGGCGCAGCATCGTCCTGCTGGATGAGTGGGCCGCTGACCAGGATCCGCTGTTTCGCCAGCTGTTCTACCGGGAGTTGTTGCCGCAGATGAAGGCCGCGGGGCTGACGGTATTCGCCATCACCCATGACGACGCCTATTTCGATCAGGCTGATCGCCTATTGAAGATGGAGAGCGGTCGCCTGGTGGAGCTGGTGGGCGTACAGCGCGAGCGGGCCAGTCGCGATGCCTTGCGCGAGATCGCCGGCCGCCCTGGCTAGCGGTTGTGAACGGGTACCGATCCGGGGATCGATTGGCAAAAAAGGCCTGAACAAGCGAGCAGGCCATTCGTCGATGAGGTGAGAATGATTGTCAATCGTGCTTTGGGCGGTTGGCGATCCCACCCGGTTATCGACGAGAGGTTCGCATGGAACAGGTCCACGACTATATCGGCATCGGCTTCGGGCCCTCCAACCTGGCACTGGCCATCGCCGCGGACGAGCAGGCGTGCGGACGCCAACCCCAGGGGTGCTTCATCGAGCGCAAGCCGGCGTTCAGCTGGCACGAAGGCATGCTCCTCGACGGCGCCACGATGCAGATTTCCTTTCTCAAGGACCTGGCGACCCTGCGCAATCCCGCCAGCCGCTTCACCTTCGTCAACTACCTGAAGGAGCGCGGCCGGCTGGAGGATTTCATCAACCTCAAGACCTTCTTTCCCAGCCGCGAGGAATACAACGACTACCTGGGCTGGGCAGCCGCGGCCTTTGCCGAGCAGGTGCACTATGGCGAGGAGGTGGTGGCGGTGGAGCCCTGGTATCGCGAAGGTATCCTGGCCGCCGTTCAGGTGGTGTCCCGTGACCAGCAGGGCAGGCTGCAACGCCGCCTGGGCCGCAACCTGATCCTCGGCATCGGAGGCACACCGCAGCTACCGGCGGCGTTCGCCACGCTGAACGATCCGCGGGTCCTGCATTCCTCGGCCTATCGCGGTCGCATCGAGACGCTGCTGGCCGATCCGCTGCAGCCACGCCGAGTGGCGGTGATCGGTGGTGGCCAGAGCGCCGCCGAAATCTTTCAAGACCTGACGCAACGGTTTCCGCAGGTCGAGGCGTCGTTGATCCTGCGGGGCGGGGCGCTCAAGCCATCCGACGACAGCCCCTTCGTCAACGAGATCTTCAACCCGTCCTTTACCGACCGGATCTATGCGCAGTCACCGGAGCGGCGTGAGCGGCTGTCCGCCGAGTACCGCAATACCAACTATTCGGTAGTGGACCTGGAGCTGATCGAGAACCTCTACCAGTTGTTCTACCTGCAGAAGCTGCGTGGCCATGAGCGTCACCGTCTGCTTTGCGAGCGCTCCGTGGAGGCCTGCCGGCCCCTCGACCAGGGGGTGGAGGTGGAACTGGAAGGGCGAGTTGATGGCATGCGCCAGACCCTGAGCTTCGATGTGGTGATCCTGGCCACGGGATATCGCCGTGACTATCACCAGCATCTGCTGGCCGGCCTTCGCGAGCACCTCGAGGACGGCGATCCTGACCGTCACTACCGGTTGCCGCTGGCCGCGGGCGGCGCCGTGCAGGTGTTCCTGCAAGGTGGCTGCGAGGTGAGCCACGGTCTCTCCGACACCTTGCTGTCGGTATTGGCGATTCGCTCCGAAGAGCTCGTCAAGGCCATGGCCCTGTCCAGCGCGACACCAATGGCCATGCGTTCCGCCTGAACCACCAGCCACCTCTCTCTTCTCGGGGCGCTGCCTGGCGGCGTCCGGCACTTTCTTTTTCGCAGGTGAAGCCATGACCTCCAGAGCGGATCAAGCCGAGCATTTCGTCGACGTCCTTGATTTCTACGCCGAGCGCCAGCCGGACCAGCTATTGCTGCGCCACCTGACCAATGACGAGACGCCCCAGCTGCTGTCCTATGCCCAGCTGCGCAACCGGGCGCTGAGCCTCGCCGGCTGCCTGCAGGAACGCCTGGGGGAGGCGCGCGGCGAGCGCTGTGTGTTGCTGCTGCCCAGTGGACCGGACTACGCGGCGGCGTTCTTCGCCTGCCTCTATGCCGGCGTCATCGCCGTGCCGGCCTTCCCGCCGGAAAACAATCGCCAGATGCACATCGAGCGACTGCGCGGCATGCTCGACGATGCCAAGCCACGGGTAGTGCTCGGCGAACGAGCCTGCCTCGCCGCCCATGCCGAGACGCTGCGCCAGGCGCTGCCCGAAGGTGCCCTGTGCCTGGCGGTCGAAGACATCGATGCCACTTGGGCGCTGGCCTATCGCCCCCAGGTCGTGGATCCCGCGGCGCTTGCCTTTCTGCAGTACACCTCGGGTTCGACGTCCGCGCCCAAGGGGGTGATGGTCAGTCACGCCAATCTGATCGCCAACGAAAAGGCCATGCAGCGGGGGTTTCTCACCGGGCGTGACGAAGGCTGGGTGAGCTGGCTGCCGCTCTACCATGACATGGGCCTGATGCTTGGGCTGCTGCTACCGATCTTTCACGGCGGCACCCTGACGCTGATGTCGCCCAACCACTTTCTTACCCGGCCGGCGCGCTGGCTGCAGGCGATCAGCCAATACGGCGGCACCATCAGCGGCGGGCCGGACTTCGCCTACCGCCTGTGCGTGGAGCGGGTCAGCGATAGCGCCCTGGCGGAACTCGACCTGAGTCGCTGGAGCATGGCCTTTTCCGGCTCCGAGCCCATCCGCGTGGATACCCTGGATGCCTTCTGCGAGCGCTTCGCCGCCGCGGGCTTCCGCCGTCAGGCGCTGACCCCAGCCTATGGCCTGGCCGAGGCGACCCTCTATGTCTGCGCCCATGAGCCCGTGGATGATTTCCGCATCCGTCGCTTCGCGGGTGAGGCCCTGGGCGCCGCAGGTGCGGAGGTCGCGCTGCAGCAGGGTCGCCTGGCCGGTTGTGGCTGGTGCGATGCGGAGCACGCGCTGAGCATCGTCGACCCGCAGACGCTGGAACCGCTGGGCGAGAACCGTGCCGGGGAAGTGTGGGTTGCCGGGCCCAGCCTGGCCCAGGGTTACTGGAACAATCCGTCCGCCACGGCCGCGGCGTTCGTGGAGCGCGACGGCAGGCGTTGGCTGCGTACCGGGGACCTGGGCATTGCGGCCGAGCAAGGGCTCTATATCGCCGGGCGGCTGAAAGATCTCATCATCCTCAACGGCCATAATCTCTATCCGCAGGATGTGGAGCTGCTGCTGGAAGAGCAGGTGGCCGATTACCTGCGGCGGGGCCGGGTGGCGGCTTTCGCGCTGGAGGGCGAGGCGGGGCGCGAGGGGATAGGGCTGGCGCTGGAGATCAGTCGCAACGTGCGCCGGCTGGTACCGGCCGAACGCATTTGCACAGCCCTGGTGGAAGCCCTGACTCAGGCCTTCCAGGTCGCTCCCAGCGCCATCGCCCTGCTCGAACCGGGCACACTGCCCAGAACCACCAGCGGCAAGCTGCAACGCTCAGCCTGCCGGGCTGGCTGGCTGACCGGCACCCTGGATAGCTTCGCCGAGTGGCGTGATGGCCGCTTAGCCCGGCAGCAACCCGAGCCTGCGGCCCAAACCGTGCTGCCGGCGGTGAGGACGGCCTGGGCTGAGGTACTCAACCGCGCCGAGCTGGCCGCGGACGCCCACTTCTTCGCCCAGGGTGGCGATTCGGTGGCCGTGGTCCAGGTGCAGGCCCGTTTGCGTGACACGCTGGGTGTGGCGGTCGATCCCGCACTGCTGTTCGCGCATCCGACGCTGGCGGCCTTTTCGGCGCAGGTGGCCGCGCTGCCGCGCGAGGCCCAGCCGGAAGGACCGCTCGCCCAAGGCGATGAGCGAGCGCCCCAGTCCTTTGCCCAACAACGGCTGTGGTTTCTCGATCAGTTGGAACCAGGCAAGGCTACCTATCATCTGGCCGGGGAAATCCACCTTGCCGGCACCCTGGACGTGGCGCGGCTGGAGCGGGCGCTGGAGACGCTGGTGCAGCGTCACGCCGCGCTGCGTACCCGCTTCGACGCGGGCGACGGTGAGGTTCCCGAGCAACGCATCGAGGCGCTGGCCCAGGGCGCGGTCGAGCATCATGACCTGAGCCGGGCGCTGGATCGCGACGCAACCCAGGCCGAACTGGTCCGTAGCCTGGTGCGTCGCCCGCTGGATCTGCGGGAAGGCCCCTTGTGGCGCATGGCGCTGGTCCGGCATGGGGCCGACGATCATCGACTGGTGCTGGTGCTGCACCACATCATTGCCGACGGCTGGTCGATCCAAGTCCTGCTGGAAGACTTTGCCGTCCTGTACCAGACGGAGGAGGGCCAGGCGCCTGCGCTTGCGCCCCTCTCCATCACCTATGCCGACTTCGCCCGCTGGCAGCGCCACCAGCTGACCGGTGCCGCGCGCGAGCGGCAACTGGCGTATTGGCGTGCGCAACTGGCCGATGCCCCGGCACGGCTGGATTTAGCCTGTGACCGACCCCGCCCACCTCGGCAAAGCGGGCGCGGTGCGCGCTTTGCCTTCAGCCTGAGCGAGACGGCCAGCCAAGGCCTGCGCGAGCTGGCCCAGCGCCAGGGGGCAACCCTGTTCATGGTCGGCCTGGCGCTGTTTCAGCTGCTGTTGCAGCGTCATAGCGGCAGCCATGACCTATGCGTGGGCGTACCCGTGGCCGGGCGCACGCGGCGAGAAACCGAGCGGTTGATCGGCTTCTTTGTCAACACCCAGGTGCTGCGCTGCCACCTCGACGGTACCCAGTCATTCAAGGCACTGCTGGCCCAGGTCAGGACGCGCGCCCTGGAAGCCCAGGCGCACCAGGACCTGCCCTTCGATCTGCTGGTGGAGGCCCTGGCGCCGGAACGCCACCTGGGTTGGAATCCACTGTGCCAGGTCAAATTCACGCAGCAGTTTCCGCTGCCCCAGGGCCTGGATCTGGGTGGTGTGACCCTGTCGGCGCGGCAGCTCGACGATGGCGCGGCGCACTTCGACCTGGGGCTGGACATCACCGACGTCCCCTCCGGTATCGAAGCGGTCTTTACCTACGCCTGCGATCTCTTCGACGCCTCGCGCATCGCCGCGCTGGCAGCCGACTTCGCCCAACTGGCCCAACAGGTGGTAGCCGATGCCGAGCAACCGCTGGCGCGCTATCGCCTGGCCGCCGAGGCCGTGGGGCTTGAAGGTGAGCGCCAGGCCTTTCCAGCGGCGGATCTGCTGGCGCTATGGCGTGCGGGCCTGCGCCAGGCCGGACCAGGGGCCGCGGTGATGGCGGCCGATGCCAGCCTGAGTCATGCGCAACTGGATGCCGACAGCAATCGCCTGGCCCGGGCGCTGCGTGCCCAGGGGGTGGGCGCCGAGGTGCGGGTCGCCCTCTGTCAGCCGCGGCAGGCCAGTTTCGTCGTGGGTCTGCTGGGCATTCTCAAGGCTGGCGGGGCCTGTGTCTTTCTTGATCCCAAATGGCCCGAGGCGCGCAAGGCCCAGGTCGTGGCCGACAGTGGTGCTCGGCTGCTGCTAGGCGCGCCCCAGCCCGAAGGCCCTCCCTCGCTCGCCTTGGATGCCGCCGCGGACTGGCGACGGCTGCCGGCGGATGCGCTGGACGTCGTCGTCCGGCCTGCCCAGGCGGCCTACCTGATCTACACCTCCGGGACCACGGGCCGACCGAAGGGGGTAGTGGTCTCCCATGGCGCCATCGCCAACTACGTGCAGGGCGTGCTGCAGCGCCTGGCACTGCCACCGCAGGCCAGCTTCGCCCTGGTCTCGACGGTGGCCGCCGATCTCGGCCACACGGTGTTGTTCGGCGCCTTGGCCACGGGCGGCACCCTGCACCTGGTGGATGACGAGGTGGTGCGGGATGCCGATCGCTGCGCCGGGTATTTCGCCGACCACCCGGTGGCGGTGCTCAAGATCGTCCCTACCCAGCTGGCCGCCTTGCTGCAAGCCGCCGAGCCGGCGCGGCTCCTGCCGCACGCCGCCCTGGTGCTGGGCGGAGAGGCCTTGCCGGCACAGCTTGCTGCTCAGGTCCGTCAACTCAAGCCGGGCTGCCGGCTGTTCAATCACTATGGGCCCACGGAAAGCACCGTGGGCGCCCTGACCGCAGCCCTTGATGATCCGGCTACCGGCATCGCTCTGGGCACGCCGCTGCCCAATCTGCGCGCTCGGGTGCTGGACGCCGATCTCAACGCGCTACCCGCCGGCGCGGCCGGCGAGCTGTACCTGGGCGGGCCGGGGTTGGCGCGGGGCTATCAGGGGCGGCCCGGCGATACCGCGGCGGTTTTCCTGCCAGATCCCTGGGCGCCAGGTGAACGGCTCTACCGCACCGGTGACCGGGTACGCCTGGCGGCGGACGGCCGCCTGGAATTCCTGGGCCGTAGCGATGACCAGCTCAAAGTGCGGGGCTATCGTGTGGCGCCTGGCGAGATCGTCGCGGCCCTGCTGGCACAACCGGGCATCACCGCGGCCCACGTCCAGCTGGATGGCCGAGGGCAACTGGTGGCCTATGTGACGGGCGATACCAAGGGCGAACGCCTGCGGGAAATCCTCGCCCGGCAGCTGCCCGAGGCGCTGGTGCCTGCCCAGGTCCTGGTGCTCGCGGCCTTCCCACTCACCGCCAATGGCAAGCTCGACCGCGCGCGGTTGCCGCAGCCCGAAGCACGTCAGGCCGCCTTTGCCGAACCCCAGGGAGAGGTCGAGGCCGCGCTGGCGACGCTCTGGAGCGACGCACTCAAGGTGGACCGCGTCGGGCGGCATGACAACTTCTTCGCCCTGGGCGGCGACTCCATCCTCAGTCTGCAGATCATCGCCCGGGCCCGTCGCCAGGGGCTCAAGCTCACGCCCAAGCAGCTGTTCGAGCATCAGACCATCGCGGCCCTGGCCGAGGTGGCGGCGCCCGCAGGCGCCCCGGTAACACCCCCCGCGATAAAAGATCCGATGGGCGATCTGCCCTTGACCCCCATCCAGGCGCGGTTCTTCAGCGAGCCGGTCCGCCAGCGTGCGCACTGGAACCAGTCCGTGGTCATGGAACTGGCCGCCCCACTCGAAGCCGAGGTGTTGCGCCAGGCGTTGGCGGCGCTGGTCGCTCGCCACAGCAGTCTGCGCCTGGCCTTCGAACCAACCGAGCAGGGCGGCTGGCGTCAGCGGGTGCGACCCGTGGAAGACGCGCAGCGGCTGCTCTGGACCTGCCAGGTAGCCACTGAAACCGAGTTGGCACCTCTGTTCGAGGAGGCGGAACGTAGCCTGGACCTCGCCCGTGGACCGCTGCTGCGCGCGGTGCTGGCCGAGGGGCCGGAGCGGCATCCCCGGCTGCTGCTGGTCATCCACCATCTGGCCGTGGACGGCGTCTCCTGGCGCATCCTGCTGGACGAGTTGGCGTTGGCCTATCAGCAATTGGCAGGCGGTACGCCCCCCGACTTGGGCGAGGCGAGCAGCGACTGGAGCGCCTGGGCTCACCAGATGGCGCACCGCGCCGCCGATGCTGGACTGCAACGCCAGCGCGGTTACTGGGAAGCGGTCGCGGCGGTACCCGAGACCTTGCCCTGCAGCCATCCGCAGGGCACCTGCCGGGTACGGGATAGCGGCACCCTGGCGCAGCGACTCTCGGTGGACCTCACCGACCGGCTCCTCGCGGTATCCGGCACCGAAGCCGTGTTGCTGGCAGCCTTGGCCGACGCCCTGCGGCACTGGACGGGGCGCGCGGCGACCCGTATCGCCCTGGAAGGGCACGGCCGCGAGGATCTCCATGGGCAACTGGACCTGAGTCGTACCCTGGGCTGGTTCACCTGTCTCTATCCCTTGGTGCTGGGGGCGGAGGCGACCCCGACCGGCACGCTGGCGCGGGTGCGCCGGACCCTCGCCGAGGTGCCTGAGCGTGGCCTGGGTTACGGACTGTTGCGCTACCTGGCCGATACCTGCCTGGCGGATACCCGGGAAGGCCTGACCTTCAACTACCTTGGGCGCTTCGAGCGGCCGACGGTTGCCGGTTTTCCGCTGCGCCAGCTGGAGCTACGCAGCAGTCGCGACCCCGATGGCCCCCTGACCAGCGCCCTGGTACTGGATGCCCGGGTATACGACGGCCAGCTGCGGCTGGACTGGCGCTACAGCACGGCGCGCTTCGAGGCCAGCGCCATCGCGCGTCTGCATGAGGGTTTCACGACGGCTCTGGAGGCGCTGCTCGCCACCGAAACCGGCAACGTCCCGGAGCCCGCTCTGGAAGCCGTGCTACCCCTGGCGCCCATGCAGGAAGGCATCCTGATGCACAGCCTGCTGGAGCCGGGCAGCGGCATCTACCTGATGCAGGATCGCTACGCGCTGCGCCAACCCCTGGCGGCCGAGGCCTTCCGTCTGGCCTGGGACGCGGTGGTGGCACGGCATCCGGCGCTGCGCACCGGCTTTCAAGAGCAGGATGGTGAATGGCGGCAGGTGGTGCACCGACAGGTGCCGTCGCCGGTCAGTTTCCTGGACTTCAGCGATCGGCCACGGGAGGAGGGCCTGGCCGCGCTGGAGGCGCTGCTTGCCGAAGAGCGCCGCGAAGGCTTCGACTTCGCGCGGCCGCCACTGCTGCGTTTGCGCCTGGTGACCTTTGGGCCGAATGACCATCAGCTGGTGCAGACGCATCACCATGTGCTGATCGACGCCTGGTGTCGCGGCCTGATGCTGGGGGAATTCTTCGCCCGCTATCGCGCTGCGTTGGCTGGAACCGCACTGACCCTGCCACCCGCCCGACCCTATGCCGACTTTCTCGCCTGGCTCCAGGCCCAGGATGCCGCCGCGGGTCGCGCCTGGTGGCAGGCCGAGCTGGCTGGGGTGACGGCCGCCACGCCGCTTCCCTATCGACGGCCCGGTACCGCGTCGGGTGAGATGCGCGACGAGGCGGTGGCGCTGTCTGCCGAGGCGACTCACGCCCTGGCCACCCAGGCGCGACGTCACCAGTTGACCGCCAACACCTTTGTCCAGGCGGCCTGGGCGCTGGTGCTGATGCGCCACGCCGGCTGCGACGAGGTGGTCTTCGGCGTGACCGTCGCCGGCCGTCCGCCGGAGCTGGATGGGATCGAAGAAGCCCTCGGCCTGTTCATCAATACCCTGCCACTGCGCGTGGCCCGGCCGACCGCCGAGGTGACCGCACTGGAGCTGCTGCGCCGCCTGCAGGCGCGCAATGTCGAACTGCGCCAGCATGAGCATCTCCCGCTGGCCGAGCTGCAGCGTCTGGCCGCGATACCGCCCGGCGAACCGCTGTTCGAGTCCCTGTTCGTGTTCGAAAACGTGCCACTGGGGGGCGCGGTGGAGGAGGCCGTTGCCGAGTTCGGCATCACCCCGCTCGCCAATCGCACCCATACCAACTACCCCCTGACGGTCGTCCTGTTGCCAGGCCGCGAATTACGCCTGCAGCTCACCTTCGACACCGGGCTGTTCGCCGCCGCGGACATGCGCACTCTGCTGGGCCAATTCGAGCGGCTGCTGGGTGCCTTGATCGAGGCGCCGGAACGTCCGCTGGACGAACTGGATCCCCTGGCCGCCAGTGAGTACGAACAGCTACTGGCCTGGGGGCGGGGCGCGGTGCAGCCGCACTGGTATCAGCTGTCGTGGATCGAACGATTCGAAGCGCGCGCCGCCCATCATCCGCAACGCCTCGTGGCGCGCTGTGGGGAGGAGACCCTGTCCTATGGCGAGCTGGACGAGCGGGCCGGCCGCCTGGGCAGGGCCCTGGCGGCCGAGGGGATAGGGCCGGACCAGATCGTGGCGCTCTGTGCGCCGCGAGGAGTGGCGCTTCTGACCCTCATGGTGGGTGTCTTCAAGGCAGGTGCCGCCTACCTCGCGCTGGACGAGCGTCATCCCCAGGCGCGCAGTGCCCGGCTGCTGGACAGCAGCGCCACGCCGGTGCTCGTGGTACCCCGAGCGGAGCGGGCAACCGCCGAGGCCGTCCTGGCGCTGTGTGAACGCCAACCCAGACTGCTGATTCTCGAAGAGTTGCTGGCGCGGCACCCCGTGGGTGGCCCTGGCGTGCGCGCCCGTCCCGACCAACTGGCCTATGTCATCTTCACCTCGGGTTCCACCGGCGAACCCAAGGGCGTCATGGTCACCCAGCAGGGCATGCTTAACAATCAGCTGAGCAAGCTGCCCTATCTCCAGCTGGGAGAGGAGGACGTCATCGCCCAAACCGCCGCGACCGGCTTCGATGTCTCGGTCTGGCAATTTCTCACCGCGCCGCTGTTCGGTGGCCGGGTGGAGATCGTGGCCGAGGCGGAGGTACAGGATCCTGCACAGCTGCTGGCGCGGGTGACGCGGGGCGGGGTGAGCGTGCTGGAGTGCGTGCCGGCAGTGATCGCCGCGTTGCTGGACCTGCCGCACCAACCGTTACCGGCATTGCGCTGGCTGCTGCCCACCGGCGAGGCGCTGGCGCCTGATCTGGCGGGGCGCTGGCTGCAACGCTATCCCCAGATTCCCTTGGTCAACGCCTATGGCCCGGCCGAATGCGCCGACGACGTCGCCTTGCAGCGACTTCGGGTGCCTCAGCGTGACATCCCCATCGGCACGCCGACCGACAATACCCGCTTGTTCGTGCTCGACGAGCGCCTGCGCCTGGTACCCCAGGGTGGGACAGGCGAGCTGTACATCGGCGGCACGGGGGTCGGCCGCGGCTACCTGGGCCGCCCGGGGCTGACTGCCGAGCGCTTCGTGCCCAGTCCCTTCACCGCCGGTGAGCGGCTCTACCGCAGCGGCGATCTGGTGCGCTGGAGTGCGCGAGGTGAACTGGAGTACGTCGGCCGGACCGACTTCCAGATCAAGGTGCGCGGTCAGCGGCTGGAGCCGGGCGAGATCGAGACCCTGTTGCGTGCCCAGCCCGGTATCCGCGACGCCGCGGTTGCCGCTCAGCCCACCCCCCAGGGCATTCAGCTGGTGGCCTATCTGGAGCCCCAGGGTAGTGAACGCCCTGATCTTGATGCACTGCGTGCGTGCCTGACGCAGCGGCTGCCGCTGTTCATGGTGCCGACCCAGTCGCTGTGGCTGGAGCGCCTGCCGCGCAATGCCAATGGCAAGCTCGACCGCCGAGCTCTGCCCGTACCCGAGCTGCCCGCCGAGTCCCAGCAACCGCCCCAAGGCGCTACCGAACGACAGTTGGCCGAGTTGTGGCAGGAGTTGCTGCAGGTCCCGGAGGTGGGCCGGGAAGCCGACTTCTTCGCCTTGGGTGGCCACTCCCTGCTCGCCACGCGCTTGCTCTCGCGTGTTCACGAACGGCTCGGCGTGCGCGTGCCCCTGGCTGCCGCCTTTACCGCCACGACGCTAACGGCCCAGGCCGAACTCATAGACACCTTGCGTGAGCAGACGCTGGACGATGATCGCCTCGAGGCGCTGGACGCGCTACTGGACGAGTTGGAGGAAACCCCCTGATGTTGCATGACAAAGCCCTGGCCCTGGCCAACCGTTTCCTTGCGCTGCCACCGACCCAGCGCCGAACCTTTCTCGCCAAACTGCGCGACCAGGGCCTGGATGCCGGCGCGCTGCCGATTCCCGGCGGCGCGGCTGGCGAATGCGCCGAGACCTCCTATGCCCAGCAACGGCTCTGGTTTCTCGAGCGTTTGCAGCCGGGCAATGCGGCTTATTATCTGCCCGGGGCGCTGCGCCTGCAGGGTCGGCTGGACGAGACTGCCCTGCGTGAGGCATTCGCGTCCCTGATGGCGCGTCATCCCAGCCTGCGCACCACACTGGAGGACGGGCCAGCCCGTACGCCCTTGCAACGGGTGAGCGAGGCCTCCAAGGTACCGTTGGAAACCCTGGGCGAGATCGCTGCGGAGGCCTTGCCCGCCGTGGCCCGCACCTTCGCCAATCGCCCCTTCGATCTGGAGCGGGGCCCGCTGTGGCGCCTCGCCCTGGCGCAGGGCGTGGACGGGGGGGCGGCCCATCTGCTGCTTTGCCTGCACCATGCCATCGCCGATGGCTGGTCGATCCAGGTGCTGTTGGATGATTTCGCCATCCTCTATCGCGCTGCCCTGGAAGGACGCCAGGCAGCGCTTCCGGTACTGGATGTCAGCTACGCTGACCACGCGCGCTGGCAGCGTGCCTGCCTCGAGGCCGGAGAGGGCGAACGCCAGCTGGCGTTCTGGCGTGAGCGCCTGGGTACCGAGCACCCCGTGCTGGAACTGCCCGGTGATCGGCCGCGGCCGGTGGCGCCCAGCCACCGGGGAGGGCGGTTGGCCTTCCAACTTCCGGCGCCCCAGGCCCACCGGCTCGGGGCCTTGGCGCGCGCCCAGCGCACCACGCTGTTCACGGTGCTGCTGACGGCCTATGCAACCCTGCTGAGCCGATTGTCCGGCCAGCGCGACCTGCGCATTGGCGTGCCCATTGCCGGCCGCCAGCGCAGTGAGGTCGAGGGTGTCATCGGCTGTTTCGTCAATACCCAGGTTCTGCGTCTGGAGTTGGGAGCCGAGGCGGATTTCCTGACGCTGTTGACCCAGACGCGGGAGCGGGTGCGCGAGGCCCAGGCCCATCAAGACCTGCCGTTCGAGCAACTGGTCGATGCCCTGGCCCCAGCGCGTACCCTCAGCCATCACCCCCTGTTCCAGGTGCTCTACAACCACCAGCCGCGTCAGCTCGACGCCCTGCAATTGGGGCCTGATCTGCGCGCCGAGCTGCTGCCGCTGGACAGCGGCAGCGCCCAGTTCGACCTGGCGCTGCATACCTGGGAACTGGCTGACGGCAGCCTCGGTGGCAACTGGAATTACTCCAGCGACCTCTTCGAACCGGCGCGCATCGAGCAGTTGCACGCACGCTTCCTGGTGCTCTTGCAGGGCTTGCTCGATGCCCCGCAACAGCCGCTGGCCGAGGCGCCGCTACTGTTGCCCGACGAACCCGCGCGGCTGGCCGGCTGGAATGCCACTGCGGAAACCTATGCACCGCTGCCGCCCGCCGGGGTGCTGGGTGGCTTCCTCGAACAGGTCGCCAGGCATCCCGCGCGCGAGGCCCTGTGCTTGGACGAGCGCCGCCTGAGCTACCTGGAGCTGGAGCAGGCCGCCAATCGCCTGGCCCATCACCTGCGCCGCCGTGGTATCGGGCGCGAAAGCCGGGTCGGGGTCGCCATGCAGCGCTCGGTGGAGATGGTGATCGCCCTCTACGGAGTGCTCAAGGCCGGCGCGGCCTATGTGCCGCTGGACCCGGATTATCCGGCCGAACGCCTGGCCTTCATGCTGGAGGATTGCGGGGCCAGTCTGTTACTGAGCCATGGCCCGGCCTTGGCCGTGCTGCCCAGTGATATCGGGCTGGATGTGCTGGACCTGGAGCGGCTGGACCTGTCCGCCGAACCGGCCACTGCGCCAGCCCTGGAGGTCCATCCCGAGCAACTGGCCTATCTGATCTACACCTCGGGTTCCACCGGCCGACCCAAGGGTGCCGGCAACACCCAGGCGGCGTTGTACAACCGCCTGCAGTGGATGCAGGCCGCCTATGGGTTGGATGCGCGCGACCATGTCCTGCAGAAGACGCCCTTCAGCTTCGACGTCTCGGTCTGGGAATTCTTCTGGCCGCTGCAGGCCGGTGCCCGGCTGGTGCTGGCGCGTCCGGGCGAGCATCGTGATCCGGTGGCGCTGAGCGCCCTGATCGCCCGCGAAGGCATCACCACGCTGCACTTCGTGCCCTCCATGTTGGCCGCCTTCCTGGCCCAGGACGATCTCTCCGGCTGCGCGAGCTTGACCCGCATCGTCTGCAGCGGCGAGGCTCTACCGGCGGAGCTGGCCCAGGCCGTTCGCCAGCGCCTGCCTCGTGTCGCGCTCTACAACCTCTATGGCCCTACGGAAGCGGCCATCGACGTCACCCATTGGACCTGCCAAGAGTCAGATCGCCTGGCAGTACCCATCGGGCGCCCCATCGCCAACCTGCAGATCCACATCCTCGACGAGCGCCTCAATCCACAACCCATCGGCGTGGCCGGCGAGCTGTACATCGGCGGCGTCGGCCTGGCCCGCGGCTACCTGGGCCGTCCGGGCCTGACCGCTGAACGCTTCGTTCCCGATCCCTTCACCCCGGGTGGCCGGCTGTACCGCAGCGGCGATCTGGCACGTTGGCGCGACGACGGCGCGCTGGACTACCTGGGCCGACTGGACCACCAGGTCAAGCTGCGCGGCCTGCGCCTGGAACTCGGCGAGATCGAAGCCGCATTGCGCGAGCTGGCCGGCGTCAGCGAAGCCGTGGTGCTGCTACGTCAGAGCGCCATCGGTCCACGACTCGTGGGCTACCTGGTGACGCCGAATCTGGACGAGGCGGTGGTGCGCCAGGCCCTGCTGGCCCGGCTGCCGGACTTCATGGTGCCCAGCCATCTGGTGGCGCTCGACCGGCTACCGCTGACGCCCAACGGCAAACTGGATCGCCAGGCGCTGCCGGAACCGGACGTCATTCAGCAGGCCTACCGTGCGCCGGAGCCGGGGATCGAAACCGAGCTGGCCACGCTCTGGGCCGAGTTGTTGCAGGTGGGGCGGATCGGGCGCGACGACAATTTTTTCGCCCTGGGAGGCGATTCCATCCTCAGCCTGCAGATCATCGCCCGGGCTCGTCGCCTAGGCTTGGTCTTCAGTCCGCGGCATCTGTTCGAACGTCAGACCCTCGCCGAGCTGGCCCCTGTGGTGCAACGCCTGGAGGCGCCCGCTGAGATCGCCGCGGAGCCGACCGAACCCTTTGCCCTGGCGCCCATCCAACATGCCTTTTTCGCTCGCGAACTACTGCGTCCTGAACACTGGAACCAGTCCCTGCTACTGGAGCCGCAGACGCGATTGGAGCCTGAACAGCTGCGCCGAGCCTTGGGGCGACTGGTGGCCACCCACGGCGCCCTGCGCCTAAGCTTCACCCGATCCGAAGGCCGTTGGCAGCAGCGCTATCGCGCCCGCGAAAACGCCGACCTGCTTTGGCATTCGTCCGTGACCCGCGCCGAGCTGCCAGCCCTGGCCGACGAGGCCCAGGCCAGTCTGAGCCTAGACGCGGGCCCCCTGCTGCGCGCCGTGCTCGCCGACCTCGCCGAGGGTGGTCAGCGTCTGCTGCTGGTGATCCATCACCTGGCGGTGGATGGGGTGTCCTGGCGCATCCTGCTGGACGATCTGGACCGGCTCTATGCCGACCCCGACCTCGGGCTACCCCCCGTGCTTCCCTACGCCAGCTGGGTCCAGGCGCTGCAAGGCCTGGAACTGGACAGCGAGCGTGCCTACTGGCAACAGTTGCCGCAGGCGCCCGCCTTGCCGTGCGACCATCCAGCCGGGCGCGCCTGGGAAGCCGATGCCCAGCACCTGAGCCTGCGGCTGGATGCCGCGCGCACCCGCGAACTGCTGACCCAGGCGCCGGCGGCCTTTCGCACCCAGGTCAACGACCTGCTGCTCACCGCCCTGGTCCGAGCGCTCCATGCCTGGGGCGGGGAGGCCGAGGCGCGGCTGCTCCTGGAAGGCCATGGCCGGGAAGACCTGTTTCCCGGGCTCGACCTGAGCCGCACCCTGGGCTGGTTCACCAGCCTCTATCCGGTCCGGCTGAGCGATCAGGCGGACCTGGCCAGCAGCCTCAAGACGGTCAAGGAAAGCCTGCGCCGTATTCCGCGCGGCGGGCTCGGTTACGGCCTGCTACTGGCTCGCGGGGAGCAGGCATTACCGGAAACCACCGGCTCCCTGCTGTTCAACTACCTGGGTCAACTCGACACCGAGCTGGGCGGCTTCCGCCTCGCGGACGAGGCCACCGGGCGCGCGCGTGATCCTCGTACGCCCCTTGAGGCCGAGCTGGCGCTGGAAGGCGCTGTACAAGGTGGCGAGCTGCATTTCACCTGCACCTACAGTGGCCAACGCCACGCTCCGGCGCGTATCCAGGCGCTGTTGGACGCCTTCGCCACGGCGCTCGATGATGTCCTGACGCTGTGCCGCCAAGCCAGTGGTGCGACGCCTGCTGACTTTCCGCGCCTGACGTTGACCCAGGCGCAACTCGATGCGCTGCCGCTGGCCGAAATAGAGGACCTGCAACCTCTCACGCCCATGCAGCAAGGCCTGTTGTTCCATACCGAACTGGGCGGCGTTGGAGACCTCTATGTCAACCAGGTCAGCGTCGAGCTCGACGACCTTCCGCGAGCGGCGTTCCTCGACGCCTGGCAACAGGCCCTTCGCCGGCACGCCGGGCTGCGGGCAGCCTTCCTGCGCCTGGCCGGAGAGGGACGGGCGGTACAGGCCATCTGGCGTCAGGTTGAGCTCGCCGTCCGTGAGCAGGACTGGCGCGATCAGTCGGTTGCCCCCGCTGCCCTCGCCGAATCACAGCGGGAGGAGCGTGAGCGTCCCTTCGACCTGACCAAGCCGCCGCTGATGCGCCTGCTGCTCATCCGGCTCACCGATAAGCGCTGGCAGCTGACCTGGACGTTGCACCATATCCTGCTCGATGGCTGGAGCAGCGCCGCGCTGCTCGCGGAAATCCTCCAGGCGACCCGCGGCGCGGCACTGCCAGCGCCTGGGCGGTACCGCGACTACCTGGACTGGCTGTCCAGCCGCGATGCTGCGCATAGCAGCGTCTTCTGGCAGGCGCAATTGGCTGATTTCGCCTCGCCGACCCGACTGGTCGATAGCCTTGGACGTCCGGCGACGAACGACGACACGCGCAGTGGCGAGCAGCATCTGGTGCTCGATCGTCTCGCCCTCGACGCCGCCGCGCGGCGGCTGCGGGTCACCCTCAATACCTTGGTGCAGGCAGCCTGGACCCTGCTGCTGCAGCGCTATACCGGCCAGCGCCGGATAGCCTTTGGCGCCACCGTCGCCGGTCGACCGGCCGACGTCGCCGGTAGCGATCGCCTGCTGGGGTTGTTCATCAATACCCTGCCGGTGGTCCAGGCGCCCGGACCGGAGCTTACCGCCGCCCAATGGCTGCCCGCCTTGCAGGCTCACAACCTGGCCTTGCGCGAACACGAGCACACGCCGCTCTTCGAGGTGCAGCGCCTAGCGGGGCATCCGGGCCAGGCACTGTTCGATACGCTATTGGTCTTCGAAAACTATCCGGTGGACGCAGCCCTGCGCGGTGCCACGTCGGCGGCGCCGACCATCGGTGCGGTCACGGTCAGCGAACGAACTCACTATCCGCTGAGTATCGCCGTCATGGCTGGGGACCGACTGGAACTGCAACTGCATTATCAACGTGCCTGTTTCACGCCCGCTCAGGTGCAGCGGATGGCCGCGCACCTGGGGCAATTGCTCGACGGTCTGGTTCGCCAGCCGGACACACCCCTGGGTGATCTGCCGCTGCTCGATGCCGAGGGCCTGGCCACCTGGCAACGCTGGAATTCGCCAGCGCAGGCCAGCGCGGGTAGGCCGCTGCTGCCTGCCTTGATCGCCGAACAGGCCCGCCGCCAGCCCCGGGCCATCGCCCTGGTGCACGGCCAGCTGCGGCTGGACTTCGCCACCCTGGAAGCACGCTCCAATCGCCTGGCGCATTGGCTGCACGGGCAGGGCGTTTCCGCTGAAACCCGCGTGGGCGTGGCCTGCGAGCGGGGCATCGAACTGTTCGTCGCTCTGTTGGCGGTACTCAAGGCTGGTGGTGCCTATCTGCCACTGGATCCGGACTATCCCGCCGAGCGCCTGGCGCTGATGCTGGAAGACAGCGGCGCCAGGCTGGTGCTGACCCAGCACGAACTGCTCGACCGGTTGCCCCAGGTCGCTGGTGTCGAACGAGTTGTTCTGGACCGCCTGGATCTCACGGATTTGCCCGACAGCGCGCCAGACGTGGTCCTGCATCCCGAGCAACTGGCCTATGTCATCTATACCTCCGGGTCGACCGGTCGGCCCAAGGGCGTGGCCGTGGCCCACGGGCCCTTGGCGCTTCACTGCCAAGGCATCGCGCAACGCTACGAACTCACCGCCCAGGACCGTGAGCTGCACTTCCTGTCCATCAGCTTCGACGGTGCCCAGGAGCGCTGGCTGACGCCGCTGAGCCAGGGCGCCCGTGTCGTGATCCGCGACCAGGCGCTGTGGAGCGTGCAGGAGACCTGGCAGGCGCTGGAAGAGCAGGGCATTACCGTCGTCGCCTTCCCACCGAGCTATCTGCGCCAGCTGGCCGACTGGGGGCGGGTGCAGGGCCGCGGCCCGGGGGTGAAGACCTACTGCTTCGCAGGCGAGGCCTATGACCGCGGCCTGCTGCGCGAGGTGGTGGAGCATCTCCAGCCCGACTGGGTCATCAACGGCTACGGGCCGACCGAAACCGTCATCACCCCGACCCTGTGGCGCGCCCCTGCAGCCACCGCGGATTTCACCAGTGCCTACGCCCCCATCGGCGACCTGGTAGGCGAGCGCCAGGGCTATGTGCTGGACCAGGACCTCAACCTGCTGCCGGTAGGAGTGGAAGGCGAACTGTACCTGGGCGGTGCCCTGGCTCGTGGCTACCTGGAGCGTCCCGCCGAAACGGCGCAGCGTTTCGTGCCCAATCCCTTCCGCGCTGGCGAACGGCTCTATCGCACGGGTGATCGGGTGCGACTCAATGCCGAGGGACTACTGGAATACCTCGGCCGCGCCGACCAGCAGATCAAGCTGCGCGGCTTCCGTATCGAAACCGGCGAGATCGAGGCAGCGCTGAAGGCGTGCCCGGGCGTGCGCGAGGCGCTGGTCATGGTGCGCGAGACCCCGGCCGGCGACCGGCTGGTGGGCTATGTCGGCGGCGGCGCCTTGCAGGAGATGGCGTTGCTGGAGCTGCTGCGTCAGCAACTGCCCGGCCACTTGGTGCCCCAGCACCTGGTGCTGCTGGAGCGCCTGCCGCAGCTGCCCAACGGCAAGCTGGATCGCCGGGCGCTGCCCGCGCCGGAAGTCACGGCGGACAACAACTACGAAGCACCGGCCACGGCCCTGGAGCAGCGCCTGGCCGAGTTGTGGCAAGCCCTGCTTCAAATCGAGCGGGTCGGTCGCCAGGACAACTTCTTCGCTCTGGGCGGCCATTCCCTGCTGGCGACGCAGCTCATCTCCCGTCTACGCCAGGAGGAAGGCCGGGAGGTGCCGCTGCGCCTGGTGTTCGAAGCGCCGCAGCTGGCCGAACAGGCCGAGCGGATCGCCGCCCTGGCGCCCGAACGCCCGGAGCCGGAACTCCAGGCCCTGGCGCGGGACGAGGCGCCGCAATCCTATGCCCAGCAACGGCTGTGGTTCCTGGCGCAGCTCGAGCCCGAGAGTGCGGCCTATCACCTGCCGGGTGTCGTGGAGTTACAGGGCGCCCTGGATGAGCAGGCCCTGGGGGCGGCCTTTACCGCCCTGGCGGCGCGGCATGCCAGTCTGCGCAGCCTGTTGCTGCCGGGTGATCCACCCCGCCAGCGCATCTTGCCGCCGGCACCCGTGGCCGTGGAGCGCTTGGTACTCGACACAGGTACCAATCAGGAAGCGGCCTTCACTCGCCTGTTGCAGGCCTTTATCGCTCGTCCCTTCGCGCTCGCCAGCAGTCCGCCCTGGCGGCTGGCCGTGGTACGCCTGGAGGAGCGGCGGCACCGTCTGCTGCTGTGCCTGCACCATGCCATCTCGGACGGTTGGTCGGTTGGCGTGCTGCTGCGTGACTTTGCCGAACTCTATCGGGCCGCGCTCAGCGGCGCGGTACCTGACCTGCCGGGGCTACCGGTGCAGTACCCCGACTATGCGCGCTGGCAGCGCGAACAACTGAGCGCGGGAAAAGGAGAACGGCAACTGGCGTATTGGCGCGCGCAGTTGGGCAGCGAGGCGCCTACCCTGGACCTGCCTGCTGACCGGCCACGTCCTGCGCGGCGCAGCGGTGCCGGGCAACGCCTGGATTTCCGGCTTTGCGCTCAACAGGCCGAGGCGCTGCGCCAGGCCGCTCGTGCCCAGGGTGTCACGCCCTTCATGCTGCTGCTGTCGGTCTATGGAGCGCTCCTGGGTCGTCTCAGCGGTCAGCGTGACCTGCGCATTGGTGTACCGGTGGCGGGGCGGACGCGTGCCGAGGTGCATGACCTCATCGGCTGCTTCGTCAACACCCAGGTACTGCGCCTGGACCTCGCTACCCCAGTGGATTTCGCGCACCTGGTGCAGCAGGTCCGCGAGACCCTGCTCGAAGCTCAGGCTCACCAGGACCTGCCCTTCGAGCACCTGGTTGAGCACCTGCACCCGGAGCGGAGCCTCAGCCAGCATCCGCTGTTCCAGGTCAGCTATGACCATCAGGTGCGCGATCACCGCGCCCTGGCCGGCTTGCCGGGCCTGCAGGCGGTCATCCTTGAAACGCCGACCACCCAGGCCCAGTTCGACCTGGCCCTGGCCACCTGGGAAGACCCGGACGGCCAGCTCGGCGGTAGCTGGACCTTCGCCCTCGACCTCTTCGAACCGGCGCGCATCGAGCAGTTGCACGCACGCTTCCTGGTGCTGCTGCAGAGTCTGCTCGATGCCCCGCACCAGCCGCTGGCCGAGGCGTCGCTACTGTTGCCCGACGAACCCGCGCGGCTGGCCGGCTGGAATGCCACTGCGGAAACCTATGCACCGCTGCCGCCCGCCGGGGTGCTGGGTGGCTTCCTCGAACAGGTCGCCAGGCATCCCGCGCGCGAGGCCCTGTGCTTGGACGAGCGCCGCCTGAGCTACCTGGAGCTGGAGCAGGCCGCCAATCGCCTGGCCCATCACCTGCGCCGCCGTGGTATCGGGCGCGAAAGCCGGGTCGGGGTCGCCATGCAGCGCTCGGTGGAGATGGTGATCGCCCTCTACGGAGTGCTCAAGGCCGGCGCGGCCTATGTGCCGCTGGACCCGGATTATCCGGCCGAACGCCTGGCCTTCATGCTGGAGGATTGCGGGGCCAGTCTGTTACTGAGCCATGGCCCGGCCTTGGCCGTGCTGCCCAGTGATATCGGGCTGGATGTGCTGGACCTGGAGCGGCTGGACCTGTCCGCCGAGCCGGCCACCGCGCCCGAACTCCAGGTCCATCCCGAGCAACTGGCCTATCTGATCTACACCTCGGGTTCCACCGGCCGACCCAAGGGTGCCGGCAACACCCAGGCGGCGTTGTACAACCGCCTGCAGTGGATGCAGGCCGCCTATGGGTTGGATGCGCGCGACCATGTCCTGCAGAAGACGCCCTTCAGCTTCGACGTCTCGGTCTGGGAATTCTTCTGGCCGCTGCAGGCTGGTGCCCGGCTGGTGCTGGCCCGCCCGGGCGAGCATCGTGATCCGGCGGCGCTGAGCGCCCTGATCGCCCGCGAAGGCATCACCACGCTGCACTTCGTGCCCTCCATGCTGGCCGCCTTCCTGGCCCAGGGCGATCTCTCCGGCTGCGCGAGCCTGACGCGCATCGTCTGCAGCGGCGAGGCCCTGCCGGCGGAGCTGGCCCAGGCCGTTCGCCAGCGCCTGCCCCGGGTCGCGCTCTACAACCTCTATGGCCCCACCGAGGCGGCCATCGACGTTACCCATTGGACCTGCCAAGAGTCAGATCGCCTGGCGGTACCCATCGGGCGCCCCATCGCCAACCTGCAGATCCACATCCTCGACGAGCGCCTCAATCCGCAACCCATCGGCGTGGCCGGCGAGCTGTACATCGGCGGCGTCGGCCTGGCCCGTGGCTACCTGGGCCGCCCGGGCCTGACCGCTGAGCGCTTCGTCCCCGATCCCTTCACCCCGGGTGGCCGGCTGTACCGCAGCGGCGATCTGGCACGCTGGCGCGACGACGGCGCCCTGGACTACCTGGGCCGGCTGGACCACCAGGTCAAGCTGCGCGGCCTGCGCCTGGAACTCGGCGAGATCGAAGCCGCACTGCGCGAGCTGGCCGGCGTCAGCGAGGCCGTGGTGCTGCTACGTCAGAGCGCCATCGGGCCACGACTCGTGGGCTACCTGGTGACGCCGAATCTGGACGAGGCGGTGGTGCGCCAGGCCCTGCTGGCCCGGCTGCCGGACTTCATGGTGCCCAGTCATCTGGTGGCGCTCGACCGGCTACCGCTGACGCCCAACGGCAAGCTGGATCGCCAGGCGCTGCCGGAACCGGACGTCATTCAGCAGACCTACCGTGCGCCGGAGCCGGGGATCGAAACCGAGCTGGCCACGCTCTGGGCCGAGTTGTTGCAGGTGGAGCGGGTCGGGCGTGACGATGACTTCTTCGCTCTCGGCGGGCATTCGTTGCTCGCCCTGCAAGTCGTGGCCCGGCTGCGCCGCGAGCATCGCTGGGAGGTACCGGTCCGGCTGCTGTTCGAATCCGCCACCCTGGCGGCGTTCGCTGAGCGTCTGGATGACAGGATCCAGGCGGACGATGCGCCGCTGCAGCGGCGGGACTGGCCTGGTACGCCCGCGCGAGCACCGCAATCTTTTGCCCAGCAGCGCCTGTGGTTTCTTGCCCAGCTCGATCCGGAGAGTGCGGCCTATCACCTGCCAGGGGGGCTGCGCCTGCAGGGTCGACTCGATGAAGCGGCGCTGCGCTGTGCCTTCCGGCAGCTCACCCAGCGTCATGCCAGCCTGCGTACCACCTTCGGTCATGGCGAAGCTGGCCCGGAGCAGCGCATCCTGGCCAGCTTCGCGCCTGAACTCGACGTGGTGACGCTGGATCGTGGAGCGGCTGACAGCTATCGCCGCGCCTTCATGGCCCGGCCTTTCGACCTGGAGGCCTCGCCGCCCTGGCGCCTGGCCCTGGTACGCCTGGCACAGGACGAACATCTGCTCCTGCTATGTCTGCACCACCTGCTGGCGGATGGCTGGTCGATGCGGTTGCTGTTGGAAGACCTGGTCAGCTTCTATCGCCAAGCCCTGGGCGACGAGAGCGTGTCGCCGCAACCCCTGCCGCTGGACTATGCCGACTACGCCGCCTGGCAGCGCGAGCGCCTGGCGGCCGGGGAGGGTGAGCGCCAACTGGCCTGGTGGCGCGAGCAGCTTGGCACCGAGCATCCGCTACTGGAGCTGCCGGCTGACCGTCCGCGCCCGGCTCAGCGCAATGGGCTGGGAGGACGCGAAACCTTCACCCTGGATGCTGCCACATCCCAGCGCCTGCGCAGCACCGCCCAGGCACTGGCCGTCACTCCAGCCATGCTGTTGCTGGCCAGTTGGCAGACCCTGCTGTTCCGCCTCAGCGGCCAGACCGACCTGCGCATCGGCGTGCCGGTGGCGGGTCGAGTTCGGGCGGAGACCGAGGCCCTGGTCGGCTGCTTCGTCAATACCCTGGTCCTGCGCGGCGAACTCGCCGGGCGGATGCCGGCCAGTGCCCTGGCCGCCCAGGTACGTGCCCGCCTGCTGGACGCCCAGAGCCATCAGGAGTTGCCCTTCGAGCAACTGGTCGAGGCGCTGCAGCCCGAGCGGCACCTGAGCCACAATCCCCTGTTCCAATTGACCTTCAATCACCAGGCTCGTGGCGAACAAGCGCTGGCTCGGCTGCCCGGCCTCAAGGCCGAAGCCCTTGACGGTGCAGGCGACCAGGTGCATTTCGACCTGTCGCTGGGCACCTTCGACGAGGCCGACGGCCGTATTTCCGGCTACCTGGACTTCGCCAGCGACCTCTTCGAACGGGCGACCGCCCAGCGTTTCCTGCGCACCTGGCTGACCCTGCTCGACGGTCTGGTTCGCCAGCCGGACACACCCCTGGGTGATCTGCCGTTGCTCGATGCCGAGGGCCTGGCCACCTGGCAACGCTGGAATTCGCCGGCGCAGGCCAGCGCGGATAGGCCGCTGCTGCCCGCTTTGATCGCCGAACAGGCCCGCCGCCAGCCCCGGGCCATCGCCCTGGTGCACGGCCAGCTGCGGCTGGACTTCGCCACCCTGGAAGCACGCTCCAATCGCCTGGCGCATTGGCTGCACGGGCAGGGCGTTTCCGCTGAAACCCGCGTGGGCGTGGCCTGCGAGCGGGGCATCGAACTGTTCGTCGCTCTGTTGGCGGTACTCAAGGCCGGTGGTGCCTATCTGCCGCTGGATCCGGACTATCCCGCCGAGCGCCTGGCGCTGATGCTGGAAGACAGCGGCGCCAGGCTGGTGCTGACCCAGCACGAACTGCTCGAACGGTTGCCCCAGGTCGCTGACGTCGAGCGAGTTGTTCTGGACCGCCTGGATCTCACGGATTTGCCCGACAGCGCGCCAGACGTGGTCCTGCATCCCGAGCAACTGGCCTATGTTATCTATACCTCCGGGTCGACCGGTCGGCCCAAGGGCGTGGCCGTGGCCCATGGGCCCTTGGCGCTTCACTGCCAAGGCATCGCGCAACGCTACGAACTCACCGCGCAGGACCGTGAGCTGCACTTCCTGTCCATCAGCTTCGACGGTGCCCAGGAGCGCTGGCTGACGCCGCTGAGCCAGGGCGCCCGTGTCGTGATCCGCGACCAGGCGCTGTGGAGCGTGCAGGAGACCTGGCAGGCGCTGGAAGAGCAGGGCATTACCGTCGTCGCCTTCCCACCGAGCTATCTGCGCCAGCTGGCCGACTGGGGGCGGGTGCAGGGCCGCGGCCCGGGGGTGAAGACCTACTGCTTCGCAGGCGAGGCCTATGACCGCGGCCTGCTGCGCGAGGTGGTGGAGCATCTCCAGCCCGACTGGGTCATCAACGGCTACGGGCCGACCGAAACCGTCATCACCCCGACCCTGTGGCGCGCCCCTGCAGCCACCGCGGATTTCACCAGTGCCTACGCCCCCATCGGCAACCTGGTAGGCGAGCGCCAGGGCTATGTGCTGGACCAGGACCTCAACCTGCTGCCGGTAGGAGTGGAAGGCGAGCTGTACCTGGGCGGTGCCCTGGCTCGTGGCTACCTGGAGCGTCCCGCCGAGACGGCGCAACGCTTCGTGCCCAATCCCTTCCGCGCTGGCGAACGGCTCTATCGCACGGGTGATCGGGTGCGGCTCAATGCCGAGGGATTGCTGGAATACCTCGGCCGCGCCGACCAGCAGATCAAGCTGCGCGGCTTCCGTATCGAGACTGGCGAGATCGAGGCAGCGCTGAAGGCGTGCCCAGGCGTGCGCGAGGCGCTGGTCATGGTCCGCGAGACCCCGGCCGGCGACCGGCTGGTGGGCTATGTCGGCGGCGGCGCCTTGCAGGAGATGGCGTTGCTGGAGCTGCTACGTCAGCAACTGCCCGGCCACTTGGTGCCCCAGCACCTGGTGTTGCTGGAGCGCCTGCCGCAGTTGCCCAACGGCAAACTCGATCGCCAGGCGCTGCCTGCACCGCAGCGGGTCAGCCACCTTCTCGAAGAAGCCCCTCAGGGGACGCGAGAGGAACTGCTGGCCGAACTCTGGCGCGAGCTGTTGGGTGTCGAGCGTATCGGGCGCCTGTCCGGCTTCTTCGAGTTGGGCGGTGACTCCATTCAGTCCCTGGCTCTGATCAGTCGTCTGCAGCGCAAGGGCTGGCAACTGGGGCCCAAGGACGTCTTCCGCCGTCCGCGCCTCGCCGAACTGGCCCTCTGCCTCGAACCGCTCGCGGCGCAACCCCGCTGGGAGCCGGCTCAGGGCACCCAGCGCCTGACGCCCATCCAGGCTCATTTTTTCGCGCAGCCTTTGCCCAACCCGGCGCACTGGAACCAGGCGCTGCTGTTGGAGGTGCGCGAGCCCCTGGAGTCGGCGCGCTTCACCGCCACCGTCGCCACGCTGCTGCAACGGCATGACGTGCTGCGCCTGGCCTTCCGCCAGACCGCTGCAGGCTGGCAGGCCGGATATCGTGACGACATCCACGTCGAACACCTGCTGCAGGAGGTTGAGGTTGCCGATGCGGTCGCACTCGAGGCGCTCTGTGCCCGTACCCAGCGGAGTTTCGAGTTGGAGCGCGGCGGCTTGCTGCGCCTGGTCCTGGCGAACTATCCGGAAGGGGGGCAGCGTCTCTTCATCTGCGCTCACCACCTGATCATGGACGGCGTCTCCTGGCGGCTGCTGCTCGACGACCTGGGACGCATCTATTCGGCCTTGGGTCGCGAAGCGTCGCTGCTCGACGAGCCCCGGCCCCCGACCTACCAGGCCTGGGCCGAACGCCTGGCACACTGGGCGATACAGCCGCAGACCCAGGCAGGACTTGCGCACTGGCAGGCTCTGGTGCCCCGATCGGATTGGCCAGTGGACTACCCCGCGGGCGAAGCCACCCAGGGCAAGGTCCATACGGCGGAGGTGCAGCTGGATCCCGAGCGGACCCGTTGGCTGCTGCGTGAGGCGCCGACCGCGCTGGGCGCTCGACTCGACGAGGTGCTGCTGGCAGCGCTGGCGGAAGCCGTACGCGACTGGAGCGGTCGGGACGGCCATGTCATCGCCCTGGAGGGGCACGGCCGAGAGGCCCTGTTCGCCGATCTCGATCCGGGCCGCACCCTGGGCTGGTTCACCAGCCTGTATCCGCTATGCCTGGCCTGCGGCGAAGATCCGCGCGCCACTCTGCAGGGCTTGCGTGCCCAGCTCGCCACCGCTGGCCCGCGCGGCCTCGACTATGGCGCGTTGCGTTATCTCGCCAAGGCCGCGGCACTGGTCGACCAACCAGAGCCGCCCCTGGCCTTCAACTACCTGGGGCAACTCGACGGCGCCTTGGGTAACGGGCGTTTCGTGTCGGCCCGGGAATCCTCCGGGGCGCTGGTCGATCCCGCCACCCCCCTGGTGCGGGAGTTGGAGATCAATGCCCAGGTCTATGACGGCCGGCTGGGGCTGAGCTGCCGCTACAGTGGTGAGCGCTATGCGGCGGCCACGGTGGAACGCCTGCTCGCGGCCTTCGTCAGGGCATTGGCCACGCTCGTGGCAGACACCAGGGTGCCGGCGCCCGGTGGCGCTACCCAAGGCGCTGATCCCCGGGTGCACCTGACGCCAGGTGCAACGGGTCGGCCGCCGCTGTTCTGTCCGCATCCGGTCAGTGGAACGGTCGTGGGCTATTACCCCCTGGCGCAGCATCTGGCTGGCGCCTGGGACGCCTGGGGATTGCAGAATCGCCAGATTCTCGACCCCAACTGGCGGGATACCGACCTGGCGCAGCTGGCGCGGGACTATGTCCGGGTGCTCTTGGACACTCAGCCTAGCGGGGCCTATCGGCTGCTGGGCTGGTCCCTGGGTGGCGCCCTGGTGCTGGAAATGGCGAGTCTGCTCGAGCGCCTGGGCAAGACGGTGGCCTTCGTTGGCCTGATCGACGGCTATGTGCCGGGGGCGGGACTGGCTCGGCGGTCCGTCCCCGTCGCCGGGGAGGGGGCGCACGAGGAAGGTGGCGCCTGGGCGCAATTGCTGGCCGTCGAGGCCCATCTGCACGGCCTGGCTCGTCGGCATCCGCAGCTGAAGCCGCTGCGGGCCCCGGTCCATGCCTGGTGGGCCAGTCGCTCACCGGAAAACAACCATAACGGCCACGCCCTGCTGGAGCGGGGACTGGGACGTCCGCTGGCGCAGTCCCGTTGGATCGATGCCGATCACCTGGGCATCGTCCGCGATCCGCGCCTGCTGGCCGAAGTCGCCGAACGCCTGAGTTCTCCATCCGCCCACAGCGCCCGCACATCGGGCTTCGAGGAATACGATCATGTCCGTTAATCATCGCCTGCAGCGCGTTCCCGCCGATGCCGACTACCGCTTCACCGGCACCCCGCGGCTGGAGCGTCAGGCTGCCCTGGAGTCCAATGCGCGTAGCTATCCCCGGCGGCTGCCCCTGGAGTTGCGTCGGGCCGAAGGCATCCATGTGCAGGA
Source organism: Pseudomonas oryzihabitans (assembly GCF_001518815.1). Lineage (NCBI taxonomy): Bacteria > Pseudomonadati > Pseudomonadota > Gammaproteobacteria > Pseudomonadales > Pseudomonadaceae > Pseudomonas > Pseudomonas oryzihabitans. Next base: position 2,872,241 of record NZ_CP013987.1, on the reverse strand, counting down.
CAGCGAAGGGCGCTGGTTCATCGACTGCCTGGCCGGCGCCGGTACCCTGGCCCTAGGCCACAACCACCCGGTGGTGCTGGACGCCATGCGTGGCCTGCTGGACGGTGAGCGCCCCTTGCACACCCTCGATCTGATGACCGAGGCCAAGGACGATTTCATCCGCGAGCTGTATGCGCTGTTGCCCCAGGGCTTCGCTCGCAGCGCCCGAATCCAGTTCTGCGGCCCGGCCGGTACCGATGCGGTGGAGGCCGCCATCAAACTGGTCCGTACCGCCACCGGCCGCCGTCAGCTGCTGGCCTGTCACGGGGCCTACCATGGCATGACCCAGGGCGCCCTGGGGCTGATGGGCAGCCATGGTCCCAAGCGCCACCTGGACGGTATGAACGGCGGCGTGCAGTTCCTGCCCTTTCCGCATGCCTATCGGTGCCCCTTCGGCCTGGGCGGCGAACTGGGCGAGCGGGCGGCGCTGAACTACCTGGAAACCATGCTGAATGACCCTGAGAGTGGGGTACTGCCGCCCGCGGCATTGATCGTCGAGCCGATCCAGGGGGAGGGCGGGGTCAATCCGGCGTCCGTCACCTGGTTGCGCGAGGTCCGGCGGATCACCCGGGAGGCTGGCGTCCCCCTGGTGCTGGACGAGATTCAGTCCGGCATCGCCCGTAGCGGCCGGCGTTTCGCCTTCGAGCATGCGGATATCGAGCCTGATGTCCTGGTCCTGTCCAAGGCCATCGGTGGCAGCCAGCCACTGGCGGTCGTGGTTTACCACGAGTCACTGGATCGTTGGGCGCCCGGCGCTCATGCCGGTACCTTCCGTGGTAATCAGCTGGCCATGGCCGCCGGGACCGCTACCTTGCGGCTGGTGCGTGAAGAGCGGCTGGAAGTGCATGCGGCGGCCATGGGGGAACGGCTCGCTGGCCATCTAAGGGCTCTTCAGCGCGACTATCCCCAGCTGGGCGACGTGCGCGGTCAGGGACTGATGCTGGGAGTGGAAGTGGTAAGCCCCGATGGCCCGACCGACCGTCAGGGGCATCCCCTGGCCGACGGTGTCCTGGCGGCTCGCCTGCAACAGGAATGCCTGAGGCGTGGCCTGATCATCGAAGTGGGCGGCCGCCATGGCGCCGTGCTGCGCTTCCTGCCGCCGCTCATCGTGCAGCCAGCGCAGGTGGATCAGATCGCCGACTGTCTGGCTACCGCCCTGCGCACGGTGATGGCGGCCTCGTAGGCGCGCCATCGGGCCAGGGATGGCACCCGAGAATCCCCTGTCGCGTAAATAGTAACGATTATTATTTGATATCTCATTGCCATGTAATAGAGTACTGGGCGGTTTAGGGGGAAGCGTGCCTGGCACGCGGTTTTACGGATCATTTCAAGGACAGCTGGCAGCCATGAACAACGTCGTAGCTCACGGAATCCATATCACTCTGCTGGCGGCAGCCGTTGCCTGGCAGACCCAGGCGGTGGCCCAGGCGAAAGAAACGCCTGCCGCCATCGCACCGACGACCATCACCGCGGAGGCCGAGCCCTCGGCGGTCGGCCCGGACGTGGGCTACAAGGCCAACAACAGCATGGCCGCCAGCAAGACCAGCACGCCGCTCGCGGAGACCCCGCGTTCGGTGTCGGTGGTCACCCAGCAGCGCATCAAGGACCAGCAGGCGCAAACCCTCACCGACATCCTGGGCTATACGCCAGGCATCTTCGCGCCGCCCTTCGCGGTGGGCGACGGTCTGGCCGGCGACTACTTCTTCATCCGCGGCTTCAATGCGACCGACTACGGCTATGGGCTTTATCGCGACGGCCTGAGAGTGCAGGGCAACCGCTACGACACTACCTCGGAGCCCTATGGGCTGGAGCGGGTCGAGGTGTTCCGCGGTCCGAGCTCCATCCTCTATGGCGAGAACGCTCCCGGTGGCCTGGTCAACCTGGTCAGCAAGCGGCCGACGGCTGATTCGCGTAGCGAAGTACAGGCAAGCTATGGCAGTAACAATCGGCGCCAGCTCGGACTGGACGTCTCCGGACCGCTCACCGATGACGGCAGTGTGCTTGGGCGGGTGGTCATGCTGGGGCGCAAGTCCGACACCCAGGTGGACCATGTACCCGATGACCGCTTCTACATTGCGCCTTCGATCACCTTCAACCTGAGCGACAGCACCGCCCTGACGCTGCTGTCCAGCTATCAGCGCGATCGCACGGCCATCGAGCTGGGCTATCCGGCCGCTGGCACCCTGCTCGACAACCCCAACGGCAAGATCAGCCGGCACGCCATGCTCGGCAACCCCGACTGGGACAAGTTCGAGCGCGAGACCTGGAGCCTGGGCTACGAGTTCTCTCACCAGTTCAACGAGGTCTGGACCTTCCGCCAGAATTCCCGCTACCTGCAGTCGCGCATCGACCGGCATGAGATCTGGCCGGGGGCCCTGAATCAGGGCGGGTTCGGCACCACCGTCGCGGTGTCGGCGTACGATCGCCAGAACAAGTCAATGGTCTATTCGCTGGATAACCAGCTCGAAGGCAAGTTCGATACCGGCGACTTCCACCACACCCTGTTGTTGGGCGCGGGATACGACCGTACGTCCTTCAGTCAGGACTGGAACGCCAACGATCCCCGGGCGCCGATTCTCGTCGATGTCTTCAACCCGGCCTATGCCGGTGACCCGGCGACGCCGCTCTCCGTTGCCGACAGCCTGCTGACCCAAAACCTGTACGGCACCTACAGCCAGCTGCAGACCAAGTACGACAACTGGATCTTCCTGCTGGGCGGACGCATGGACTGGGCCCAGAGCGAGTACCGCAACCGCCGCACCTTCGCCGCGGCGGCCCAGGACGAGAGCGACTGGAACCACAAGTTCACCTGGCAGACCGGGCTGATGTACCAGTTCGACAATGGCCTGTCGCCCTATGTCAGCTATGCGCGCGGCTTCGTACCGGTGCAGCAGCCACCGGTGAACGGCCCGGCGTTCAGCCCCATCACCAGCGAGCAATACGAAGTAGGGCTGAAGTACGAACCCAAGGGCTGGAACACCAGCGTCACGGCGTCGGCGTTCGACCTGCGCAAGGACAACGACGTCATCACCGAGAACAACCTGCCGCGCCAGGTCGGGGCCAGCCGCTCCAAAGGCTTCGAGCTGGAGGTCAACAGCAACCTCACCGACAACCTCAACTGGGTGACGGCCTACACCTACACCGACGCGCGCATCACCAAGGACGCTCCCGGCTCGCGGTTCGAGGATCGCCAGATGAGCGGGGTACCCCGCAACTTCGCCTCCAGCTGGCTGACCTATAGGTTCAAGGACGGTGCCCTGAGCGGCCTGCGTTTGTCGGGCGGGGTTCGTTACATCGACAGCGTGTCCTCCTACACCACTACCTACGGCAAGCTGGACACCGGCGACGTCACCCTGGTGGACGCGGGCATCGGCTATGACTTCGGTCGCCACTGGTCGCTGGACGTCAACGCCAAGAACCTGTTCGACAAGGAGTATGTCTCGGGCTGCAACGACGCCGGTCGTTGCTACTGGGGCGATGAACGCAGCGTCATCGGCACTGTTGCCTATCGCTGGTAAGGTCGAGTCCCACGCCACACCCGGCGTGGGATCCACTGTCCCGTTACGGGCGGAGCCGCAAGGCTGCGCCCGCGTTGCTCAAGCGAAGTCTCCATGTCGCGGTTTTCAAGGCGCTTCCTCTCCAGGTCGCCCGCCTGGCCTCTTTCCCTTGGGCTAGGTAGCCTGTTGCTGCTCGGCCTTTTTCTTTGGCAGGCACTGTTCGCCTCGGGTTGGCCAGGTGCCGAGGCCTGGGCGGCGCCCTGGTCGAGCTCGCCGTCCTGGGCAGGGCTGGCGCTCTGGTGGCTGCAACTGCCGCGTGCCGTGGCCGGTCTGGTGGTAGGAGCCAGTCTGGGGATCGCCGGGGCACTCATGCAGGTAGTGACCCGCAATCCGCTGGCGTCCCCCGATCTGCTCGGCATCACCGCCGGGGCCCAGCTGGGTCTTATCCTGAGTCTGCTGCTGCCGGCCTTCCTCGGCCTGCCGCTGGTATTCGTCTGCGGCTTGCTGGCAGGGGTGTTCACCTTCGCCATGGCCGGCGGCTGGCACACCACGCCCCTGCGCCTGACACTGGCCGGTGTGGCCATCGCCCAGGCCTTCGCTGCTGCCATCACGCTGTTCCTCAGCCTCAATGATCGCGCCGCCCTGGTCCTGTCGCTGTGGAATACCGGTTCCCTGCGCCAGTTGGGGTGGGGCCACCTGGCGCTGGCCGCGTCCTTGTTGCCGCTGGCGTTGCTGAGCGTCTGGCTGCTACGGCGGCCACTGGACCTGTCGCGGCTGGGAGATAACCAGATGCGCGGCCTGGGCCTGCCACCTGCCGGGGTGAAGGCCATCAGCCTGCTGTTGGCCAGTGTCCTGACGGCGCTATCCATCCAGTTGGCCGGCCCTCTGGGCTTCATCGGTCTGATCGCGCCCAATCTGCTGCGCCTCGGCCTGGGGGTCAACAGACCCTCCCACCTGGTCGCCCTATCCGGGCTCTGGGGCGCCGTGCTGACCCTGGCCGCCGACCTGTTGGTACGCCTGATGGCCGGCTGGATCAGCCTGCCCCTGGGAGTGCTCTCGGCCCTGTTGGGTTCGCTCTGCCTGCTGCTGTTACTGCGCCGCCTCAGTGTCGGGCCCCGTAGCGCCGTGGGCCTGAGCGGGGGCGAGATGCCTGCGCGCCGTGGCGCGGCCATGCCCCTTGCCGGCGGGCTGCTGGTGCTGCTGCTGGGCCTGGGCCTGGCAGGCCTCGGTGGTGGCACGGGCGCCTGGGCGTTCTTCCAGGCGTTGCTCGGCGGTGCGCCCACGGCCTGGGTGCTGCTGGATCTGCGTTTGCCGCGGCTGCTGGTGGATGCCGGCGCCGGTGCCCTGCTGGCCACCAGTGGGCTGCTGCTGCAGGCGGTGACCCGCAATCCGCTGGCCGGACCGGAGATCCTCGGAGTCAGCCAGAGCGCTGGACTGGCCGTGCTGGGCGCCATCGTCCTGGCGCCGGATCTGGCGGCCGAGTGGCGCTTTCCGCTGGCGTGGCTGGGTGCCGGGCTCGCCCTGGCCTGGGTGATAGGCGCCAACCTGAGGCGCGGGCTGGAGCCCTTGCGCCTGGTGCTGACCGGCTTCGCCATCAGCGGGCTGGTTCTGGCACTGTCCAGTGTGCTGATCGCCCAGTATGCGAGCAATGTGGCCCAGGCTCTGACCTGGCTGGTTGGCAGCAGCTACGGTCGGACCTGGGAGGATGTCGGGATGCTGTGGCCCTGGCTGGTGCTCGGCCTGGGCGCCGCCGGCCTGACCTCGCGCTGGTTGGATCTGCTGGGGCTGGATGAAGGCGTGGCGACGGGGCTGGGCCTGTCCGTGGCCAGCCGCCGGCTCCTGCTGGTAGCCCTGGCGAGCGTGTTGATCGCGGCCGCGGTGGCGGTGGTGGGCCCGGTCGCCTTCGTCGGGCTGCTGGTGCCCCATGGGGTCCGGCTGCTCGGCCTGCATCGCGCCCATCAACGCCTGCTGGTGGCGCCACTGCTGGGCGCCTGCCTGCTGGTCCTGGCCGATCTCCTGGCGCGCTGGGCCCTGGCACCGCTGGATATCCCCCTGGGCATCGCCACGGCGGCGCTCGGGGCCCCGGCCTTTCTACTGCTGCTGGCCCGCAGCTATCGGCGGTCCTGAGATGAGTGTCCCTCTGTTGTTTGGCCTGCTGCTGATCCTGCTCGGCGTTTCCGGTATGGCAGCCGCCAACCCAGACCTGGTGGCGCGCCAGTCAGCGGCATTGCCCGAGCAGCCGCTGCGTATCGTCACCCTCGATGACGTGGCGACCGAACTGGTGACCTCCCTGGGCCTGGCCCCGGTCGGGGTGGCCAACCTGGAAGGCTACCGACGTTACGTTGGGCTCGGTACCGATCTGCTGAAAGCCAGCCAGCCACTGGGCAGCGTTCAGCAGCCGGATCTGGAAGCCATCGCCCGACTGCGTCCGCAGCTGATCCTGGGCTCCGGCTATCTGCATCTGGGGCTGTTCCGCCGGTTGCAAAGCCTGGCGCCGACGCTGCTCTATCGATATGGGCTGGAGACGGGGGATGATGACGCCGTGGCTCGCGCCAGCGCGCTGCTCGCCGACCTGGGTGAGCGGCTTGGACGGAAGCCGGCGGCGGCCACGGTGAATCTCCAGGCCGCCAGCGCCATGGCCGATGCCGAGGCCGCCGCGCAGGCGGCAGGTGTCGTCGGTCGACCTTTGGCCGTGCTCTTTCCCTTGCCACAGCAGGGGGTATTCATCGCCCTCAACCGGCGGGTACTGATCAATGCCCTGGTCCGCCGCCTGGGAGGACGCGACCCCTGGCCCCTGGCTTCCGAGCGGGTGCTGCACCGCTACCATGACGTACAGGAGATCGCCGCGGTACCGGATCTCACGGCCCTGTTCGTCGGCGAGCAGACCGGGCATCCCTTCTTTCGCTCGGACCTCTGGCGGGCCATGCCGCTGGCACGCAGCGGTCGATACGCCAGCCTGCCCAGCCCCTATTGGACCTTTGGCGGGCCGGCCAGCGTGGCGCTGCTGGCGCGCCAGGTTGCCGCCGCCTTGCGTGGACTGCCAGCGGCGCCATGAAGGTGCTGAACAGCAGGGCACCTCGTTCGTCCTCTAGAAGGAAAGCCGCACAAGGCGGTCGCTCTGCAGGAGGTTTGCCATGAGTTTCGACAGCGACACCACTCAGTTCCAGGTCGTCATCAATGCCGAGGAGCAGTATTCGATCTGGCCGGACTACAAGGCCCTGCCGGCCGGTTGGACCGCCATCGGGTTCAGCGGCGACAAGGCCACCTGTCTGGCCCATATCGAGCAGGTCTGGACCGACATGCGTCCCCTGAGCCTGCGCCAGGCCATGGCCAACTAGACCGGAGGCCTCAATGACGACGGTACCTGCGGATCTCCTGCAGCTGGAGCCTGGTCTGCCACTGCGCCTGTCTCCGCGCGCACCCGGCTGCGGGCTGGAGGATGTCTTCGCCTCGCTGCACGCGCTGGTCGAGCAGCATCTGGAAACGGCCGGTGGGATTCTCCTGCACGGTTTCGCCAATCCAGACGTCGCCGGCTTCCAGGCCTTCGCGACTCGCTTCGGCCACCCGTTGCTGAACTACGAGTTCGGCTCCACGCCGCGCAGCCGGGTGACGGCCGATGGCGTCTACACCTCCACCGAATATCCGGCGCGTCAGTGGATTCCACTGCATAACGAGCAGGCCTACACCTGCGATTGGCCCATGCGCATCTGGTTCTATTGCGCCCAGGCCGCGGAGGAGGGGGGAGAGACGCCCATCGCCGACAGTCGTCAGGTGTTCGCCCGCATCGATCCGGCCTTGCGTCGGCGGTTTGCCGAAAAGCGGCTGAGCTATATACGTAACTATGGCAATGGTCTGGACGTGGCCTGGCAGCAGGTGTTCGACACCGATGATCGCGTGGCGGTGGAGCGTTTCTGCGCCGCTCGAGGTATCGCGTGCGAATGGAAGGCGGACGGCGAACTGCGGACCCGCCAGCTCTGCCAGGGAGTGGCCCAGCACCCGCGTACCGGCGACTGGGTCTGGTTCAATCAGGCGCATCTGTTCCATGTCTCGGCACTGGAGCCGGAGATGTGTGAGGTGCTGCTCGAGACGGTCGGTGAGGATGACCTGCCACGCAATGTCTTCTACGGCGATGGCACGCCGCTGGAGGACAGCGCGCTGGACGAGATTCGCGGTGTGCTCGACGAGAGTCGCATCCTCTTTCCCTGGAGCACCGGCGACATCCTGCTGCTGGACAACATGCTCACCGCCCACGGCCGCGCCCCGTTCAAGGGGCCGCGCAAGGTGGTGGTGGCCATGACCGAAGGCCGCCATGAAGACCCTTTGCCCCGGGAGATCCCAATATGACGTCTGTCGTCCAACTGCCGGGTGGCCTGCGCCTGGTGCACGAAGAGCTCGATGGTGAGAGCCTCTGGCGAGTGGGTGATGAACTCTGGTTGCGCTGTCGCCAGCACGCCACGCCCGAGGGGCTGAGGGTGCAGGTCTCGGGTGGCTGCTCTGACCTGACCACCGAGCGTCTGGCGGCGCTCGCCCTGGCCTTGCTGCTGCGTGAGCCCGAGGCGCCGGCGCTGCTCTGGGAAGGCTTGCCGGCGCTACCTGAGGCGCTGCGCCAGGGGCTGCTGACCCAGGGCATCGAGGGCGGCCTACGCAGCTGGCGCGCCCAGTTTTGGCAACGACCCCAGCCCTGGTTGGGCCCGGTGAGCAGCGCAGGCTATCCCGCCTTGGCGCAATTGACCGGCCAGCGCCGTCACCCCTGCCGTCCGCCCAAGCCGGAGGGGGACGTCTATCGTCGCTACGATCATCGGCTCGGCGCCTGGATCAGCCTGCGCGCCTTGGCCCTGGAGGCCGATCTGCCGCTGTTCCATCGCTGGCAGAACCAGCCGCGCGTGGCGACCTTCTGGGAGGAGGAGGGCAGCCTCGACCAGCACCGTGCCTATCTGCAGCGACAGGCCGCCGACCCTCATGTATTGACCCTGGTCGGTAGCCTGGATGACGAGCCCTTCGCCTATTTCGAAGCCTACTGGGCGGCCGAGGATCGTATCGCCCCTTTCTACGCGGTCGACGACTATGATCGCGGCATCCATATGCTGGTAGGAGAGGAGCGTCTGCGGGGCCCGCAGCGGGTGGCGTGCTGGCTGCCAGCGCTGGTGCACTATCTGCTGCTGGACGAGCCACGCACCCGCCGTATCGTCTCCGAGCCTCGCGCCGATAACGAGCGCATGATCGGCTACCTGCAGCGCCAGGGGTTCTACCGGCAGAAGGACTTTGACTTTCCTCACAAGCGCGCCGCGCTCATGCTGCTGGAGCGCGAACGTTTCTTCGACCGTTGCGTGTTGGCATGAGAGAGGCACCGCCGCTGCACTGGGCCCGTACGGGACAACGACCTGAGGTGACCCGATGAATTCCGCTCTTCTTGCTGCCGGATCGCCCGGCTGATGATTCCTGCGCTGGCACCCCTGTTCACCGGCCCCCTCCAGCCGTTCGCTTCGGTGCTGCGGCTGCACGCGGAGGAGGCGGCGGTGATGCCGCTTGGCCGGTTGCTGGAAGAAGGGCTGCCAGAGCTGCTGGAGGGCTATGGCGGCGATCCGGGGCTGGATCGCCGCGCGCTTCTCTCGGTCTGGTCCAAGTACTACTTTTCCCGGTTGATTCCGCCGGTGGTGGCGGCCTCGCTGCTGCTGCGCTGGCGGCTTCCGATCGCTGTCGACCAACTGGGGCTGGTGTTGAACGAGGCCCGGCTCCCAGCGGCCTTCGTGCTGCCCCATGGCGGTGAAGCCTTTGCGGACGACCACTCGGACCTCCTGGAACCGCTGGTGCGGGAGAATCTGCGTCCCTTCATCGAAGGGGCCTGCGCGCAGATCAGGTTGTCGCCCAAGGTGCTCTGGAGCAATGCGGGCAATTATCTGGAATGGTTCGCTGGCGAATTGCGCAAGGTCCGGCCTCAGCCCGGATCGCTGCCACCCTTCGAGCACTGGCTCGAGCAGCCGTGCGACGCTCAGGGCGGGCGCAATCCGCTATTCAAGCCGGTGATCTATGTGGAGCTACCCCTGGCGGGTGGCGTCGAGGGAACTTCCTGGCAGTGGCGGCAGCGGCGAGTGTGCTGCATCCGCTACCGCTTGCCGGAAGAAGAACTCTGCAGCAACTGCCCGCTCCTGAAGGACCCGCAGCCCACGGCCGCGGGCTAGCAGTGGAAACCGAGCGGTGTGCCATCGTGGGGGTGCGGGAGGACGTCCATGGGAATGCCATAGATGGCCTGTAGCGTCGAGCCGTTCATCAGCTCGGTGGGGCTGCCTTCCACCAGTACCCGGCCCGCCCGCAGGGCGATCAGGTGATCGCAATAGCGGGCCGCCATGTTGATCTCGTGTAGCACCAGGATGATGCCGAGGTCCAGCTGTCGACCCAGCGTCTGGATCTGCTGCAGCACCTCGACCTGGTGGGCGATGTCCAGCGCAGAGGTGGGTTCGTCGAGCAGCAGGTAGCGGGTGTTCTGCGCCAGCAGCATAGCCAGCCAGACCCGCTGACGCTCGCCCCCGGACAGGGTGTCGACCAGTTGCTGGGCGAAGCGGTCAGTGCCCGTGAGCCGCAGCGCCCGCTCGACGTGTTCCCTATCCTGGCGATCATAGCGACCCAGGGCGCCGTGCCAGGGATAGCGACCCATGCCGACGAGTTCCTGGACGGTCATGCCCTCGGCCGCTGGCAACTGTTGCGGCAGATAGGCCACCTGCTGCGCATAGCGCTGGGTTTTCCAGGTCGCCAGGGCTTCGCCATCAAAGGTCAGCGACCCGCTGGAGGGTACGAGCTGGCGCGCCAGCAGCTTGAGTAGCGTCGACTTTCCCGAGCCGTTGTGTCCGATCAAGCCGATGATCCGGCCGCGAGGCAGTTGCAGGGTCACCGGATGCAGAAGCGCACGACCGTTGAGCGAAAAGCCGACGTTGTCCAGCTCGAACATTGCCTTCCCTATGTCTGGGGAATGTAGGGGAAAGAATCCATGAACAGTGCACCGCTAGGTTACCGAGTCGAGGGGCCATCAGCCAGGGAAAACCCAGTCGATGATGGCTATCGGTGAGCCGTGGTGGTGCTGGGTGGGCCGCGGTGGCCGTTTCTGGACGGAAGCTCGCGGACAGCGCCTTGGTCCTGAAACAGGAGCGCCCGGATACCAGACAGCAGGACCACGCCGTCGCCTGGTGCAAGGCGGCTGGTTGCTGTCCGGATGCGCTCTTCAGCTCAAGGCGCGCAATTGCCGGCCTTGGTGAATCCTGCCGCCTTTGCCTCGGCTTCGGAAGCGAAGCTGACCTGGTTCTTGGGCGATACCTGGGTGTAGCTGGGGCAGCCTTCGGGCAGGTGATAGACATGGCTGTTACGGTTGCCGATGATCACGCCCTGGCCAGCCTTCACGGGGCTGGCGCTCTTCATTGGCGCAACCGGCGCCGTCTTCGGGGCCGGCAGGGGGCTGACGATGCCGTCACCGACCGGCTTGTAGCCCAGCGTCCAATGGCGCTCACCGGACACGAACGGGTTGCCATAACCCATCACGGCGGCGATCCGCTGATCGCGTTCGCGTTCCCAGGCGGTCACCGGATGCTGCTTGTCCCAGGCCATGAGCAGTTGCTGCTGCTGACGGGACATGTTCAGCGCGTATCGATCGAACATGTAGAAGGTGACTCGGGCCACCAGGCCCTTGACGTCATCGCGGGGCTCAGTGGTGCGCCCCTGGAAATCGACCTTGGTCGAGCACTGGCCATATTGCGACGGTACGCCCTGAGCCATGCCGTAGTTGAAGTTGGCCCGGTCGCCATTCACCTCGCCCACGGCGGGGTAGAGGTTGAAAAGATCAGCCTCCATGGCGCGGAACACGGGATCGTCGGCGACACAGTGTTCACGTCCGCCGTTTTGCCAGCACTGGCGCTGATGGCCGAAGGTCCAGGCCGGCACGATGTGCTCCCACTCGGTACGCTCGCCGCGGGTTTCCTGCTTGCGGGCCTGGAAGCCGCACGACGAGGCATCGAGCCGGCCGCCGGACTTGCCTACCCACTCCCATTTGCAACCGCAGTACAGATCACCCTGGGCGCTCGTGTTCTGGTCGAAATAGACTTTCTGTTTGGCGATCACCTTGGCTTCAACGAAGGTGTCAGGCGGCGCGGCGTAAGCGGAAGTAACCAGCAGCGGAGCGGCGAGGAGCAGCGAGAGCAAAAGGCGCATGAATCTTCACAGGTCGAATAGGGCGCCGAATTGTATAGCTTTTGCCCGGAGCACGGCGGGCGTAGTCAGCTAGATCCTTGTCGAATCGAGCAACGGGCGCTCCTTTGGCTTCAGGTGCGGGTTCGATCTCGCTGCCCAGCCCGCCGTTCGCAACGCCGCTGCGCCAGGCAGGCGTGCGCGTCTTGAGTGACGGTCGGCGATCGCCTTGCCCATCAAGGCTGGTGGGTGAGGATCCTTTCGACGTCAGTGAGCTTCTGGTTCATCGCGTCCGCATCCGGCCGGCTGATGGTTCCGTTGCGCGTTTGCAGATGCCCCGCCAGGGTCTGCACCTGCCCCACGGCCAAATGCAGCTTCGCTGCCTCTGGCTTGGAGACTTGGCGCTCCTTCACGGCAGTATCTATGCGCTCATTCAGAGAGGCGGCGCGCTGCTGAAGGTAGTCGCTATCCGTTTCCAACGCCTGTTGGCCGAACGCGGGAGTGCCAAACAGAATCGCGGGCGCTAGCAGCAGGGGTAGCAACAGAGGGCGCATGGCAAGGTTCTCGTGGTGAGGAAGGGGGCTGACCGCTGTGTCAGCACCTCAGAGGTGGCGCCCTACAACCGTCATCGTGCGCTTTCGCTAGACAAAAAAAGCCCCGCGGTAAGGCGGGGCTAAAGTTAATGAGGGTTGGAGCACTCATGCTAACTATGATCGCGATGTCTAATGAGAGTTCCTATCACGGTCTTGCGCTGGTGCATTCTCGCGGCCGTTTTCGCGCGTGCAGGCCTGCCGTACATCGCCAGCGAATCCCTCCCGTAAGCGCAAGGTTCGACATAAGGGCATACGAAATCAGGGACAGAGAGGGCGGGGGGCGATGCCAGCCAGTCATTCAGACGTGGTCCCAGGTACCTGTTGGTCGAGCCTGCTCAGAGCGCGGGTAAGGGAACGAGCAGGGACGCTTCTACCACCAGCGTCGCTGCGAGTTCATTGAGGGCGTTGATCGCGTCGATCATGGCGCGGGCGCCTGAATCCTCGCAATCGATGCTACCTAGCTGGGCGACGTTTTCCTGGAGCTGACGATGCAGGGCCAGCAAGGCTTCGCGGACTTGGATGTCGTTGTCACTGGACATGCACGCACTCGAGATCTGGGTTTGGAAGGTGGCGTATGGCCACTATGCCTCCACGGATTAGGTGGTGCAATAATCCTTAACGCAGAAGGACCTTGGCTGATAGACGGTTTGTCCGCCCAAAGCCAGCGTCAAGCAAGCGGACAGCGAGCTAACCCGCGGCATATGACAGCGGCGTTAGAGGCTTCCGTTCGATCAGGTCGAGAGCTGGCGGTAAGTGACCGTAGATGGGCATCACGGTGGGAAGGCAAGGCGCTCGATCCAGGCAGGAGCGCTATCCCTGACCGGGCACCCCCTTGCTGCGCAGGACGGCAGGGGAGCCTGGACAGGGCCCACCGCCGTCCCGCTCGTTCAGTTTCCAGGATCAGGCCGAGTAGTCCAGGGCCTTGCCAGGCACTTTGCGGCGCCCGAACGACAGCATGACGACCATCAGGACGCAGCCGATCAGGATGGCGCCCGAGGAGAGGACGAAGATGCTGCGCCGGTCGTTGCCTTCGATGAACAGGCTCAGCAGGGTCGGCGCCGCGGCGGCCGAGGCCACTTGGACCACGCCGACCAGCTTGGTCAGGCGACCGGTCGGATCATGGGTCACCACCGAAGACATGTAGTAGGACAGCGCCAGGTTCCAGCCGAAGTTCATCAGGAATACCGCGATCATCAGGTCCGACGCCGTGTGGATACGGGCCGCCAGCAGGTAGATGGCGCCGAGCACGGCCAGGGAGCCCGTGAGGATCATCGGTACCCGGCCCAGGTGCCGGCCTGCCACGCTGGGCAGGGCCGCTCCGGGCAGGCCGCCCAGCAGCCCGATGCTGATCGCCCAGCCGATCTCCACCGGCGCCACGCCAGCATCGCTGGCGATGCCTTCGACGAAGCCCCACAGCGAATAGATCGACAGCTGCAGGAACAGCATGCCAAGCAGGGAGCAGACGCCGACCAGGGTCAGCCCGGACAGCAGTGGCTCGCTGGAGCGGTGCTGCTGATCCGCGCTCTGCTTGACCGGCAGGCAGAAGCACAGCAGGCAGACCAGCCCGAACCAGCCCGACAGGTAGTAGATCGCCCCCGCGAAGCCCCGCCATTCGGCGATCATCGGCATGATCACCGCGCTGCTGGAAAAAAGCGCGGTCTGCACGAACAGCAGGATGCCGAAGGACCTGTCCTGCCCACTCATGCTGCCCAGCCAGTAGATGGCATAGGAATAGAGCACGCCGGAGCAGAGGCCCGACAGGCAGCGCAGCACCAGGAGCGGATCGAGCGCGGTGATGCTGGCGGTGGCGGCGTTGGCGAACAGCAGCAACAGCGCACTGCTGAGGGCGATGGCGCGTGGCCCGAGGTAGCGGATCATCGGCAGGTACAACAGCGTACCGACGATGGAACCGCACATTTCGACGGACATGGTCCAGCTTTGATGGGCCAGGCTTAGGGTCAGGCGCTCGGTCAGCAGCCCGATGAAGATCGGCTGCACGCCTATGACGAGAATGGAGGCCGCGGCGATGAGGATGCACGCGGCGCGCACGACGGTTTGCTTGGCGAGGGTCATGATCGATACCTGCCGGCCTGGCCACGGGGTGGCGGCCGCTTCAGTGGAAAGCATGCCTGGGGATAGGGGAGGCCGGTCAGGCGAGTCGATAGCAGTGAATGGCGACCTGGTCGGCGGCGGGATAGCTCACCTTGCCTATCAGCACGCTGCGGGTCAGCCAGTCGAGCCGCCCGCGCGCCACCTGGAAGCGTGGAGAGCAGTGGCAGCGGTATTCCTCTTCGGCGATGGGCCAGATGCCCTGAGCCTCCAGCTCTCGTCCCTGGTCGCTGAGCACGATCAGGCCGGTATTGTGAATGTTGATCCACTCGCCTCGGTCGCTGAGCAGGCTGTAGCGCGCGTCCAGCTCACCCACGCCATCGCTGCGCTGCAGATAAAAGTCGGCGCCGCCGGCGACCACCTCGCCACGAACGTTCAGGCCTTCGAAATGCCCACCCAGTATCCGGTAGTTGCGGCGCTGGCCATCCGTGCAGGCGCCCAGTCCATCGCCGACGGCGATGGCGACATGGATGCTCATTACCCATTCCAGAGTCGGCACGCCGAGTCCGGTTTGCGTCGTCGTTGTCATCACGCACTCCTGTGCCCCCGAGGGGCGTCTGTGACTCGGGTTCAATAGCGATAGGTGAAATACAGCTCGAGGGCGCTGAAGCGGTCGTTATCGCCGAACGCCTGCTTGGCGGCGGACTTGGCCTGCACCCAGTTGTACGAGAGCGAACTGTAGAAGTGCTTGTTCGGCGTCCAGTCCAGGTACACCACGGTCTCGTCGGCGAAGCGTCGGTCGCTCACCGCGGCGCCGCGAAAGTTCTTCTCGTCGAGCCAGAACTGATAGTGAATGGCGCCCAGCGTGAAGGTGTCGGTCAGGCGGTTCTTGATCGAGAATTGCTGGACGCGCTCGTTGCTGTTGAACAGCAGGTAGTTGCCCACCACGTCACCGACCAGCCAGTTGCTCCAGTCCGTGAAGCCCTTGCTGAGCGGGTCCCAGGCCTTCTGGCGGTTGTCGGTAGGGTTGTCGTCGCCGGAAAACACGGCGTAGCGGTAGCCCAGCGTGGGGGTGAGCGGCAGGTCCTGGAACTGGTAGTCGGCCTGGGCGTACCAGGCGTTGGCGTCGTAGGTGAAGGGGCCGTCGCCGCCGCGCTGCACAGCGTATTCGCCATTCAAGGTCAGGTTCGGCACGCCCGGCAGGTGGCCGCGCAGGGCGCGCAGGTTGTAGACCTGCATGCCATCGCGGCGCACGGCGGTACTGCTCCTGCTGGCCAGGGTGTCGACGGTCATGGCCATGGCACCGAGCGTTACCTGGCCGTCGAGGTCGTAGTCCAGGTTGACGCCACTCAGGCGGAAATCGCCGTAGTGGTCGTCGGTGCGCAGGGTGAAGGCCTGTGCCTGGATCGGTCCAGGATTCCATGCCAGGATCGCCGAGTCCCTGAAGGCGGTACGCGGGCCGAGCCAATAGGCGCCATCGCCGAACAGATCGAGGTTGCCGTCCATGACGATGAACCCGGTGCCGATGAGGTAGTTCTGGCGACCAACGGTGAGCGTCCAGTCACCCGCTTGCACCCCGGCATAGAGTTCTTCAGGTGCCACGCGGCCGTCGGAGCTGCGGGTGAAGCCGCCGGCATCGCCATCACCGAAGGTGGTGGCGGCGACCACCGAACCACCCGCGAGCAGCCGGACGGTATCGCTGAGCGAGTAATCGAGGGTAACGCCGGGTTTGACGTAGAACTCCTGCCAGCCAATCTTGCTGCCGTCGTTCTCGCCGCTGCGCACGTCAACGCGGCCGGTGCCGAAGTTGACGCCGCGGGTGGTGATGGAGGCGCCGCCAACCGTCAGGTTGACCTCGCCTGTGAGGTTCTCGTACTGGAACGGATAGCCCGCCAGAGCCGGCTGGCTGGCCAGCGGAACGCCGAGCGCGAATAGCGCGCGGAAACAGCGCTTGAGTCCGTACATATGAAGCTCCTGTCTAATTTTTTTTATTACAGGGCAGTGAAGGGCGCCAAGGCGGCCACCTGATACCTGACGCAGCAGGTAGGAGCGCTGGCGAGCCGGCGCTCCTGGATCTTGTAGTGTCGGTCAGCCGTGCAACTGGGCAGCGATGGCCCGCAGCAGGCGCACGGTGTCGATATCCAGTTCGGTGACCGCATCGGGCAGCGACGATTGCTTGACGATCACCACGTCCGAGGTGAAGTCGACGAACAGGTACTGGCCGTGGATGCCGCTGGCCATGATGGCCGGGCTGTGGTCGTTGAAGACGTACCACTGGCTGCGGTAGGACGCGCCCGGCGTCCACTCGGAGAAGTCCTTGTGCACGGCGTAGATGGCAGGGTCCGAGCCGCCTGCGATGGCGTCGATCACCGCCTGGGCGATGACCTGCTGGCCCTCGACCAGGCCGCCGTTGGCGAGCATCAGGCCGAAGCGACCCATGTCGCGCAGGGTGGCGTTGAAACCGGCGCCGGCGACGCTGCGGCCCCAGGGGTCGGCCATGAAATGGCCGTCGCGCTCGCAGCCCAGCTGCTGCCAGATCGCCTGCAACTGCTCGGCGCAGCTCACGCCGCTGGCGCGCTCCATCACCCAGGCCAGCACCTCGGTGGTGGCCGTCACGTAATGGAACAGCCCGCCATGTTCGCAGCGTTTACGCAGCGCCGGCAGGTACTGGTACAGGGATTCGTACTGGGCGTACTCGGGGGGTGCCGGCTTGAAGCCGCAGGCGTAGCCGTATTGGGAGCTTTCCGACGTCGGATCGTCGTACAGCTCGGTGTAATGAACGCCCACAGCCATGTCGAACAGCTGACGCACGGTGGCGTCGCCGAAGGCACTGCCAGCCAGCTCCGGCACATAGTGCCGGGTTTGCGCCTGGGGATCGAGGACGCCCTGGTGGACCAGCTGTTCACCGAGTACGCCGATCAGCGACTTGGTGACCGAGAACATGATGTGACGGTCAGTGGCGACCTGGCCATTGAAGTAGCGCTCGTACACCACGCGCCCCTTGTGCAGCACCAGGAAGCCGTCGGTCTTGCTGGCCAGCAGATGGTCGAGGGCGGTAACGCTGCGGCCGCAAGAACTCTCGAACGTCAGACCTTCCAGGGCTACCGGCGCATAGGCCAGCACCGCGTCGGGGCGTGGGCCGGCGGCGACGTCGATGGTGGGGCGCAGGCGCGCCAGGTTGCGGAAGCCCCAGCGATTGAACGGCGGCGACATCCAGTTGGCCCAGGTCACGCGCTGTTCCGGCTCGGCAGGGAAACCCTGCATCAGTACGGGCTCTTGTTCTTGTTGGTCGTACATCTCGCTGACTTCCCGATTTCGGGAAACCAGGGAGCGGTCGAGGATCTGGTTCATCAGACTCATCCTGGCAGTTGCCCTGCGTCGAGCAGGTACGGGAAAATAATTAACCCTGTTAATTTCTTTAGTCAATAAAATATTTTCTCGACCAAACCGGGGCAGCTATGCTTTCCGCTATCCCAGAAATCAGGAGCGACGGTGAGCGGCTTACGCGAACGTCAGAAGGCATTACGCCGAAGCGCCATCTCGGCAGCGGCGGTGGCACTGTTTCAACGCCAGGGTTTTCGCGAGACCACCGTCGAGCAGATCGCTCGTGATGCCGGTGTCTCGGCACCTACGGTGTTCAAGTATTTCGGCAGCAAGCACGAGATCATCCTGGAGATGATCAAGGAGTCCGATCGCCGCGCCCTGATCGATGTGCGCAAGCGCATCCGCGAATTCGATGATCCCGTCGATGCGCTCTGCCACCTCGAACACCTTCTCGTCAGCTATGCCCTCGAGGTGCTGCCCGCCGCGCTCTGGCGTGAGCTGCTGCCACTGGTGCTGGTAGGTGGCAACAGTGGTCTGCCCGAGGCCTACCGGCAGATGAATAGGGGGCTACAGGGCGAGATCGCCAACGTGCTGCGCGAATTGCAGGCCGCCGGCAAGCTGCGCGCCGACCTGGATGTGGAATTGGCCGCCTTCCTGCTCAACGACTACTCCCATCTGCAGCTGCTTCGCCTGACGGCCAGTGACCAGATGGATCGGCAAGGGCATGCCGCCAACGTCCGCAACACCACGCGCCTGATGTTCGAGGGCATGCGTGCGGTGCCTGCGTGACGGGCCAGGGATCTTGGCCTGCCAGGCGTCTGAGCGACGCTAGCGGGAAGAACGGGGCAGGCGAGCTAGGATTCGCCTGCCATTGACGAACAGCTATGCAATGCCTAGGGCAACAGCCCCAAGCCAGCTACCGACTGCGGTTCAGTCATCATTCTCGACACTTTTTGCGATAACCAATTCCGGCCGGCTACTTTCCTGGTAGATGATGGCAATAGGCCAGTCGGCAATCGGCAGCCGTGCTTCTAGGAACAGACGTCCTCGCATGGAAGACAATGAATTTCAGGCTCCTCTCCAGCGGCTCGGTCAATTGAACCTGAACAGGATCATCGATCAGGCTCGCGCTGATCGAGCCTTCATGAATCGGCTAGTGGCCGTGCTTGAGGAATCTGGTGCAGACGATCGTACCGATGAAGAAAATGATCTGCTCGAATGGGCGCGTACTTTCCAGCTCCCGCCAGGTACCGATGCTGGCGGATGAGCGTCTTCGTACCCCATAACATTTGACCAAGGTGTGATTGCCCAGCTTTCAAGGGACGCTGGCTCGTCGCCATTCGAGCAGAAGAGCCAGGTCTCTTCACCACGGGACGCTATGCAGTGAAAGCGATACCGATGAATTGACAGGTCCTGTCTGGCCGCCTACGTCGTACTGGACAGACCGGACCGAAGTGCGGATTGCGAGCAGCGTGCAACCTTCGGCCTAGCAATCCTGTAGTGCTCGACGCAACCCGGCATTGCCCAGCGATACGGCCATGCAATCCTCGGCCACGCCAAGACCCGCATTGAGCCAGGCGTTGGTGCCGTAGCGCTTGCGCAGATC